>JBATOT010000001.1:0-69159 GCA_049291095.1 Ignavibacteriaceae bacterium
GAAAGGTGGGAAAGCGGTTTTGTTATTCCGCGTGCCTGCAAAAGTGATTTGATATTGTATTTTAGCATTGTGTTACCTGTGTTTTTGTTTTTGCTTAACTAATATATGGTTTTGTGAGAAATTTTTCCGGTTTTGGAAGGATATTTTTTGGTTTTGTGAGAAAATTTTTTGGTCTTAGAAGAAATTTATTTGTTTTTGTGAGAAGCATTTTTGGTCTTGGAAGGAATTTTTTTGGTCTTGTGAGAAATATTTTTGGTTTTGTTAGGTTCTTTTTTGGTTTCGGAAGAAGAATATTTGGTTTTGGAAGAAGTTTTTTTGTTTTTGTGAGAGAATTGTTTGATTTTGTGATAAATTGGAGGTTTTATGGATTAGATGATTGAAATATTGTAAAATTATTGCTTGATTGTTGGATTGTTTTATTGTGTTGCAAGGTGTGGGCTGTTTGATTTTGATTGGGGTGGACGCCAGAATATGCACTTTAAAAAGAATTTAGCCCTTACTTTTCTTGACCCCTTTTTTCAACGGGGCAGGCTTCAGAAAAGTAACAAAAGAATTTTATTAGAAGTTCTTTTCTTAGCCCCGATCTTCATCGGGGTAAACTCCAGAAAAGAACGAAAAGAAGCATGCACTTTAAAAAGAATTTATCCTTTACTTTTCTTGACACAAGAAAAGTAACAAAAGAATATGCTCTTGTAAAAGAATAGCTAGAATTTTACTTCATTACGCTAAGGCGAAAGAACTCGCTCATAGAATTCGCTCAAACAGCTTTTTCCGTTGACGTTCCGTTACGCAATTTTTTTTAACGGAATTTATTTGATGTCGTTTGGTTATGTATATTTTTAGTTCTTTCAATGTGCGGATGCCAGAGCAAGAAAACAGAGCAGAGGAAAAATAGATTTTCTTTTTTAATGCTCCGTTACACAGAATTTTTTAATCCCGATGGATCGGGACAGGCTGTAATTCTTTTTATGAGCGATGCCAGAGCAAAAGAGCAGAGCAGAATACCAGAGCAAATAAAAAAGGCACGATTGCTCGTGCCTTTAACTTCTAGCTTTTTGCTGCTTACTTTTTACCTGATTACTTCATTAAGACAAGTTTACGTGTTTGATTAAAATTACCTGAAGTAATCTGATAATAGTAAACTCCGCTGGCTATACTTGATGCATTAAATAACATTTCATATCTGCCGGCTTGTTGTTGTTCGTTTACAAGTGTTATAACTTCATTACCAAGTACATCATATAATTTTATGCTTACAAAATTATCTTCCGGTATTGCATAACGAATAGTTGTAGTCGGGTTAAAAGGATTTGGGAAATTCTGTTCAAGTGAATATTCAAGAGGCAGACTAACTTCAACTTCAACTTCCGGTGAATATGCAAAAGTACCATCGAAATCTTTTTGCATTAGTCTGTAGCTGTAATTACCTGCGTCAACACTCTTATCTGTAAATGTATAATTGTTTATTTCCGTTGTTGTACCTTTGCCGGATACAAATCCAAGTGTTTCATAATTTCCGTTTACAGATCTTCTTTGAATTTCAAATCCAAGATTGTTTAATTCAGTAGCAGTTGTCCAATCAAGTACAACTTCGTTCTTGTTTACATTTACATTAAATGCTGTTAACTCAACAGGAATAGCTAAACCAACAACAATTGTTGCAGTGCGTTTATGAACCGGAGTACCATTAGGTCCATTACTAACTATGTTAAGAGTATAATTACCAACCGGTACGTTACCAGTTGCGTGTACTCTTGCAACTACATCACCAGGAAAACTTGTTAAATTATTTCCATTAGGAAAATCAACTGTTAAGGTTCCGGATGCCGGCACAGGAGTAATTGTTGCAGAAAAAATAACTTCACTATCGTAAAGTTTTACGCTTGGTACATCTAAAATAAAATCTACTGAATCCTGATCATTTGCAACTGTATCAACAGGATTAGAAACCAACAAAGCGTAATCAGGAAAGAAACCTACGTAACTACCAAAAGTTCCAGCTCTAAAATCAGTCCATACCATAAGTGATTGATCATCAATTGCAGTAATAGCATCATAATCACCCTGGTATCGTGGTGTTCCGCCGCCGCCGCAAGTTGCACAATTGATTCTCATTTTCGCAGTAGTTATTCTCTGGTTTGGAGCAAAAGTTAAACCGCCGTCATCAGAGTAACTTGCATAAATATGTGCGCTGTCACTTGTTGGTGTATCGCGTGTGTCCATCCATTTTACAAATAATCTACCAGAGGTTTTATCACACCAGATTGATGGATGCCATTGATTGTGAGCAGTAGTACTAGCATCATCATTAATTACTACAGGTGTTGACCAAGATGTTCCCTGATTATCTGAATATCTGCAAAAGACATCAGGTTTATTTCCATCGCCAGCAGGAGTATTAGAAGCATATACTAAATATAAACGTCCTCTGTTAGGTCCATAACTATTATCAGCAGCAATAAAAGGATAAGGTCTAGTTCTCATATTTTGAACTGAATTTCTTCCGCCAACATTTGTTCCAACATAATTTGAAAAATTTTGTGCAGACTTTAATGTAAAAGAAGCACCGCCATTTGTTGAAACATAAAAGGTATAAGTAGATGCAAATGAGCTACCAGAATTTGTTACTACATAAACGCAGCCGCCAGGCACATCGCCGCCAACTGTGTTTGGACCAACGGCAACCATCATTCCGGGTAAACTATGTGTTGCGAAAGTTGCTGTTTGTGTAAAGGTAGCACCAAGATCAGTACTTCTATGAAAATTACCTGCTGCAAAAGAAGTAGCTGTCATAGTTGAATAAATATAATTTGCATAAGGACCTGCAGTTTGATCTGCAGCAATCCAGTTTTTATCTCCACCTAAAACTGCAATAACAGAAGTACCCCAGGTTGTTCCATTATTTGTAGATTTGATAACACGTGAGTTCTGAATTCCACCTGAGCCGGACATATTTTCATAATAAAGATTTCCTAAACTATCATAAGCATTTACCGGATCGCCGTAAGTGGTAGCGCCAAAAGGCGGAGCACTAATTGTCCAGGTAAAAGCATCATTAGTTCTGTAAGCAGTGTTAGTATTAAAAGATGTAAAGTACTGAAGTGGATTATTTGGATTCTGCACAAGATGCGGTTCTGCAAAAGCAGTTCCAAGATTAAAATTGTCATATCCATTTACATCCGTAACAACTGCTTCCGGACCATCAGATTGTGTACTTCGGATAAGATTAATGTATTCAATCGGAACGTGATCAGTTAATGGATTATCTATTTGGGCTAATAAAAGCGTTGAAAAAAATAACGATAGAATAGCCCCACTTATAAGTCTGCTAAAAACAGAAGTAGAAATGATATTCACTGTACCTCCTAAGGAAATGATTAGTTAATTATACGAATTGGTATTAAATAATAAGAATAAAAGTTCAAATAACAATGAAATATTTAAAAGAATTTTAAAAATAATTATATGCCAAAAAGTTTTTTAAACTCATCAACATTATCTATTGCTTTAATTTTTGATTGTTCATCTTCCTCAAAATTATTTTTCCTGATTTCAGCGGCAAAGTTTTCGCTTAAGATGACGTTTGATGAACAAACTTTTGCGAATTGTGAAATATTAGAATCTGAGGTTACCACAATGATGTTTCTTGGTGATTTTGATTGAGCGATTTGTTTTTTTATTCTCTCATCAGCAGTTTGATTTTCTGAATACACAATTTTCATTCGTGTTGAATTAATACCTAAACCCGAATGTCCATCAAAATGCAAAGTAACATGTGTTTTTTTACTTGAGAAGAATCGATCTAAAATGTTAACAAGCTTTTCCCTGGATGCTTGTTTATCTTTTTTCTGAAGCTGCATTAATGAAGATATTTTACCGATAAGATTATTTCCATCAATAATGTAATTAAGCAAATTATCTTCCTTCGTAAAATTGATCGCGTTTTGTAATCTTTAAATCCTGAAGCTGCGGAGCTTTAACCCTGATTTCAAAATTGTAGCCGCGGTATGTTCCAATCGGATTCCATGTAAAATTCATTGTCCAGCAATGAAGATCTCGTGATATTCTAACCTGTGGAGCGGCAAATTCTTTTTGTTCAAGATCGTAACTACCTGTAACCGAGAATTTCCATTTGGGAGTTAAATTAAAATTAATACTTCCGCTAACGTTAGAGTTTTTAGAAATCTTACTTGGAATAGGTCTTGATTCACTAAAATTATAGTTAAGCGATAAATCCCACGGAATAGAAAAATCAGCATCTTTATCATTATACAATCCCTGGTAAATAGTATTTTCTGAAGCCTGTAAATACTGATCTTGCTGAACAGTGGTTCTGTTATCAGTTTCTGAAGATTGAATTTTATCCCCGGAAATTGAAAGTGAAACAGAAAAATTTGTATTTGTTAATCTAAAAATCCCACCGCCATTACTAATCAGGTATCTGTCTATCCTCCCATTTTCATTATAGTCATAAGGAGAAAAAGTTGAACTGCCTGATAAACTTAGTAAACTTCCTATCTGGGTTCGATAACTCAAATTAAGATCAGAAAACTTAAAAGTTTCAGCAGCAAAATTGTACCCCATTGATGCGCTTAGATTTAAGAGTTGAAATTTATTTTCTTTTGATGTTGTATCTGTTGGATCAGCAAAAGTTTTCATCTCAAAAACATTACCTATTGAAAAATTAATGCTTTGCTGCTCCTGGTTTGAAGGTTTGCCAAAAATTTCCCGTTCATATTTACTGTACTCAACAGTTTTTCCGGATGAATCAATGTACGAATCATAATATCCCCAAAACGGAGTTGAAAAATCAGGTGAATAATTATAGCTTAATGATGGAGTTACAATATGCCTGATAGCATTTATTCCTAAAGAATTTACATTAAACATTCCATAAAACTTGGTTGATGCGGAAAGCCCCATTGAAAAGGATCTTACAAGATTAATATCTTTTACGTCATCAGTTTGAATATAATATCCGCCTGTATCATTAAATGCGGTGTATCTTTTAATACTTTTATTATACCAGCTTTCATTATATCTAAAGTTTGGAGAGATACTGAAAAAACCAATTTTGGGTGAAAGAGAAGCATTAATGTTATGCTGAATTCCGCCTCTAACTTTTAAATTTCCATCAACTTTATTCCTGTTGTTTTGAAACTGACCGGAATAACTGTAGCCAAAACTTTCATACCATTCCTGCTTGCCTGTATTGTCTCTAAACGGATAACTTTGAGCAAGCGAAAAAGTTAGATTTGGTAATACTTCGGAAATATCATTTGTTTCAAAATTTTGATTGCGCGAATAACTTAACGATAAACTATTTCCTGATTCTTCCCATTGTTTAAAGTATGTAGCATTCGAAATCGCTTCGTTCCTTAAAATTTCATTAAAATTATTTATGTTACGCTGAATGTTTGTTCCGGATAAAAATTCCAACTTTGCATCAAATCTTGAAGTCGGTGTTATAGTTTGATTATGATTCCACCGTATACGCCACTCAGAATTTTCAACACGGTCTGCATCTGTTTCCTCACCTTGAATATAATTACCGTAACTTCCTTCAAGATTACCTGAGTAGTTATATCGTTTTGAATATCTGAACCTGGTATCAAATTTATAACTGCCACGAGTATAATAATCAGTGGATAATTTTAAATCCATATAGTCATTGATTGCCCAAAAATATCCGCCGCCGGAAAAATAAGTTCCGAATCTGCCATCGGTTCCAAAAGTTGGTGGAATAATTCCTGATCGCCGGCCTGATTCAATCGGGAAAACAGCAAACGGTAATGGAATTGGTAGAGGAACTCCGCCAAAGTTTATAAAAATCCATTCTGCAACAAGTTGTTCTTTGTGTATCACTTTCATCTTACTTGCAGTAAAATGATAGTGTGCACAAGTTGTATCATCACACGTAGTAAAAATTCCATCTTCAATAAAATAAGTTTCTTTATCAACCTTATTAATTTTTTCACCAGTATAATATGAACCATCCATTTCAGTTTTTACCTGAGACAGCAAACCACGACCGGTTTTAAAGTTATAAGTCATAGTTTTGCCTTTATAAACTTCGGCTCCCTCTTTTAAGATCGGAGTTCCGGTAATAATCTCAGAACTTGAGTCTGATAAAATTCCTTCAGCATCAATTTCATTTCGATCAAAATCTATAAAAATATTTGCACTTTTAATTTCAGTAGATTTATAGTTGATATTTCCTTCACCATAAATCTTCATTTTCTTTTCTTTCACAAAAAAGATCAGAGAATCTTTTGAAGAAGCAAAAACCGTTGTATCCACATCGTAAGTTTTTCCAATAGGTTTTTCAATTTGCAGCGAATCGATAAGAGATAAAGAAGAATCTACAAAAACGGAAATTGAATCAGTTTGCTGAGAGAAAATAATTCCTTGCAAAAATAAAACAGCAGAAACGATAAGTATTAAAAATCGGGAAATATTTTTCATCAGTATGGATATTTAAAGCAAATAAAATAAATCTTTTATCTGCAAAATTAATTATTATAAAACACTAAAGAAGATGCGCCTTTTATTCCGGCCTCATTTTTAAGTTCTGCAGGAATAACTAAAACTCTTTGTCTTAAAGGTAATAAAACCCGCTGTACAATTGTAGTTCTTGTTGAGTCGAACAAAGGTTTACCAAAACCCGCAACTCCGCCGCCAACTATAAAGGTACTTATATCCAATAAATTACTTAATGAAGCAAGTGCAGCACCAAGCTGTTTGCCCATTCGTTCAATCACAAACTTTGCATACGCGTCTTTTTTTTCTGCTGCATCCTGAATAATTCTTGGTGAAACTTTTGCAAGATCGTTTTCAATCAATCCCCAGACTTTTGAATCCGGATAGTTGTGAAGTTCAGATCGGATTTGTTCTTTTAAATAAGAATTACCCGCGTAAGCTTCAATACAACCTGTTGATCCGCAATTACATTTTGGCCCATTCACATCAATTGAAATATGGCCAATTTCACCGGCAGCACCAAACTCGCCACGAAATATTTTTCTATTAAATACGATACCGCCGCCAACACCTGTACCGAGAGTAACCATTACAAATGAATCCAATTTCTTACCTGCACCAAATATTAATTCTCCGATAGCAGCAGCGTTTGCATCATTTTCAAGATGTACTTTGTAACCAAAATTATTTTTAAGAACCGGACCGAGTTTGATGTTCTTCCAGCCGGGTAAATTAGGTGCATTTTCAACAATCCCCTTTTTTGTTGATACTACACCCGGACATCCAACACCGATGCCCTGAATTTTATACTTATTTTTTAAAAGAATTTCATCAATACCTTTGCAGATATTATTAATAACTTTTTTTGGTCCGCCTTCCGCTTCAGTTTTGATAGAAATACTTTTTACAAGTTTACCTTTTTCAGAAACGATTCCAATTTTAATATTCGTTCCGCCTAAATCAACACCGATTGCGTACTTTACAGTCTTGGCCATAATTCACCCAATAAAATTATTTTGAAAATTCTGTATCAATTAATTTTAACTCACCGGGATAAGTGATATTACCAAATGGAGAGCTAACAGTTGGCGTTGCATACAAAGCTATTTTTGATGAAGATCCTTGTGTACCTCCCAAAGCTAATGCAAGATTAATAACACTTTCATAACCTTTATCTTTAAAGAATTTCATCAGATCAATATTAATTCTAAGAGGAATAGTTGTAACATCACCGGAACCGGGGACTGTAATTGGCTGATCAATATCACCGGAAATCGTTTCTTTGTTATCAAGGAATAATCTCCATTTAAATTTCTGTAAAGTTGCATCGGATTTTTTATAACCGCCGGTTCCATCATTTGGATTTTTTGCATCAACATTTAGAACAAAAGATGCCGGCAAAGAACCTTTTGTAAATGCTGAAGAAAGATTTAATAAATCCAGTGCGTTAAAATCACCAAGCTTCGATTTACCAGAAAGTGAAACACCATTAATTTCAAAACCATTAACATTACCAACTTTAAATTGCAATCTTGAAAGATTAGTTAAGGATTCATAAACGCTGCATTGTGTTCCTGAAATAACAACAGCGAGTATAACAACTATTGAAAAAAATCTTTTCATAACTAAGCTCCTTTTGATTGTTCAATTTTTTGGATTATAATTTCGGCAACTTTGAGTGCGCGTAGTCCATCTTCACCGGATACGATTATTTTTTTATCATATAAAACAGAATCCACAAAAAGCTGTAACTCGTAATTAAGTGCATTTACTTCTTTAGATTCGGGCTGTTCATAAATCAATCTTTTCTTTTTATCGCCAACGCCAATTTCGCCAAATGAAATTGAAGTAGGAAGTGCAGGTTGATCAACCGGCTGCAAACGATAAACTTCTGATGCACCGGTTACAAAATCCAGTGAAAGATAATGATCTTTTTGGAAGATACGCATCTTGCGCATTTTCTTTTGCGAAATTCTGCTTGCAGTTACATTAGCAACAGCACCATTTTCAAATTGTATTCTTGCATTTGCAATATCAATATGATCTGAAACTACTGCAACTCCGTTTGCATCAATCTGTTTAACTTCGCTTTTTATAAAACTTAAAATTATGTCTATATCATGAATCATTAAATCCAAAACTACAGCAACATCAGTTCCACGGGGATTAAATTGTGAAAGTCTATCCGACTGAATAAACATCGGATCAGAAATAAATGATTCAAGTGAAAGTAACCCTGGGTTAAATCTTTCTATATGCCCAACCTGGAATTTTAAATTTCGTTCTTTTGCAATCTTAACTAACTCTTCTCCCTGCTCTATTGTTGCAGTTATTGGTTTTTCAACAAACACATGAATGTTATTTTCAAAACACTTTTTTGCAACTTCGTAATGAGAACTTGTTGTAGCCGCAATTGAAACAGCTTTTACAACAGTTAGCAATTCATCAATTGTTGTAAATGATTTAACTCCAAATTCATCGGCAACTAATTTAGCCTGATCATAATTTGAGTCGTAAACACCTGCTAAATTACAATTCTCAATTTGTTTAAGCATCTTCGTATGCAGTTTACCGAGATGACCAACGCCAATAACACCAACAGAAAGTTTTTCCATAATTTTATCTCGTTTGAATTTTTGAATAACCAATTATACGATCGTAACCGCCGTTTTCCTGGTCACGATACCAAAGAAAAATATTCAGATCATTAGTTGTCTGCCAGTCGTTTCCTTCAAGCACAAACCAATCCTGATTAGTTACATCAGAATATTCACCGTTAACAACAACATACTGGTAATCATACACTCCTCTTTTTAATTCAACTGTAAGCTCAAAATGATCACCATTAAAATTCATTTTATTATTATCCGATAATTTCCAACCGTTAAATGCACCAACAAGATAAACATCACCATAAACTTCTGCCGGCGGTTTTACCTGAAAAAGAACATTCATATAAGTGGCATACATGTCTTTTGGTGCTTTTAAAATAAAACTTCCATTATTGTCATTTGGACTTAACAGTAAAAATCTGCTGTATTCCATTCCATCAAACTGAGCTTTAACATTTTTAGAATTATAAATATTTATATCCTGCAAATTTGCCTGTCGATATTCATTACCGGGACGAACATCTTTTGCAGTAAATCTAAGTTTAGAAGCGCCGTCCCATTCAAATGCTCTATTTTGATCTGTAGAGTTTCTTGAAACTTTTATCGTATTCTCAACCAAATGATTTTGAATAATTTCTATTTCATCTACCTGAAATGTAAAATAATTTTCTTTGGGTGCTGCATCTACAATAACCCAGTTAGAATGACCAAGCTGCGGCGGAAAATAAGTTTTATCATCAAGTGTTTCTCGTTTTGTTTCAACTCTTAGAGGCACATCTGCTTTAACAACAACAAATTTATCCTCTGCAAAAACTATTGATGGATCCTGTGAATCAACAATATAATACTTCCACTTCCCAGAAAACGGAAAACTTACATAACCGTTTTTATCAGGAAAAGAATTATTGTAATGATATTTCGCTTCTTCAACAGTTGTCGGGAGCGAAAAATAATCAAGTGAGTAAGCAGTGTTTTTACCCTGGTTAGATAAGAAAATATTATCTACAGGTTTCCAGTTTCTATCACAGAATTTAAAGATGATATTAATATTTGGAGGATAATCGGATTGTACATCAAAATCAATTATTAATACATCTCTTGGGGTTGATAAAACAGGAATCGATTTTGAATCACTACTCGTGTAAGTCTTAAGACTTTTAACAATTACATCTTGAGGAAGTAATAACGAACTCTGAACTAAAAGAAACAGGACAAATAATTTTTTCAAAGTTTATTCCCTTAATTGTAGAATGAAAACAACGATACAAATATAAACCTTAAAATTGAGGTTATACAGAGTAGTTTGTGGAAATAAAAATCCCCAACCAAATAATTTTGATTGGGGAAAGAAAATAAAGGTGAACCCGTAAAAGATTATCCTGAACTGTTCTAAAGATTCTTTATCTCGTTAACAAGTTTAGTCATCGCATCTTTAGAATCTCCAAAATACATAAGAGCATTTGGATAGAAGAACAATTCATTATCAATACCAGCATAACCTGCATTCATAGATCGTTTATTTATGATTACAGTTTTAGCATAATCAACATTTAATATCGGCATTCCAAAAATAGGACTGCTTTGATCGTGACGCGCTGCAGGGTTAACAACATCATTAGCACCGATTACGATAACAACATCAGTGTTATTAAAATCATCATTAATATCTTCCATCGCTAATAATTTGTCATAAGGAACTTGTGCTTCTGCAAGAAGTACATTCATATGTCCCGGCATTCTGCCGGCAACAGGATGAATTGCAAATCTAACTTTAATTCCTTTTTTCTCTAGTATATTCATAAGATCACGAACTGCATGCTGTGCCTGACCAACTGCCATTCCATATCCCGGAACAATAACAACACTGCTAACAGAATCGAGTAACATTGCAAGCTCTTCAGAATCAATCGACTTAACATCACCTTTGGGTGATGATGTTGAAGAACTTGCTGTAGTTGAACCAGCATTCGCCCAACCGCCAAGTACAACATTCATAAGAGAACGATTCATACCTTTACACATAATCATCGTTAAAATTATTCCTGATGCACCGACTAATGCACCTGCAATAATCAATACATTGTTTCCCAGAACAAATCCTGTCATTGATCCTGCAATACCTGAATAGGAATTAAGCAATGATATCGCAACCGGCATATCAGCACCGCCAATAGGCAGCACAAGTAATACACCTAAGATTAATGAAATTGCAGTAATTGCCAGCACCAAAGTCATCATTGATGGAAACATTACAACGTAAGCTCCTGCAGCAAGAACAGCTAAAACTAACAGTGCATTTAATGGATGCTGCATAGGATATTTAACAACTTTTCCTGTTACTATTCCTTGTAGTTTTCCAAATGCAATTAAAGAACCGGTAAATGTAATTCCACCAATTAAAATACTAAGTATAATTGCAATACCTTCATTTATCGGTAAGTTGAAAGGCATGCCGGTATCAACGGGATAATTAGGATTCTTTTTAAAGTATTCAGATAAAGCAACTAAAATTGATGCACCGCCGCCAAATCCATTTAACATTCCTACCATCTGCGGCATTCCTGTCATAGGAGTTTTAACAGCCATAATAACACCAGCTACTGAACCTATTAATGCACCGATAATAATCCACTCAAATGTTAAAACCTGCTGGTCCAATAAAGTTGCTGCAATTGCAAGAAACATTCCTATTGCTGCGTAAAGATTTCCTTTTCTTGCAGTCTTTGGTGATCCTAAAAACTTGATACCGAAGATGAAGAGAATTGAAGCAATCAGATAAGTTAATTCTATAGTTATTTTCATTTTTCAACTCACTTCTTTTTAAACATTTTTAACATACGATCAGTAACCAGGAATCCGCCTACCACATTTATCATTGCAAATGCTACAGCAATTAATCCCAGTATTGTGCTAATTGTAAACTGCTCAAGACCTGCACTAAGAATTGCACCAACAATTGTAATTCCGGAAATAGCATTTGATCCCGACATAAGCGGAGTATGCAATGTTGGAGGAACTTTTGTAATAAGTTCAAATCCAACAAATATGGCAAGTGCAAACACATACACCTGCATTAAAAACAAATATTCTTCCATAATTTACCTTTATATTTTATAAACTTTATTTGATAATATCTTTAACTCTCTGGTTTATAACTTCGCCATTATGAGTAATTAAAGAACCTTTTACAATTTCATCATTAAGATTTAACGTTACTTTACCTTCTTTACCAATATGCAAAATTAAACTAAGTATATTTTTAGAATACATTTCGCTGGAGTGTGTTGGAACTAATGAAGGTAGATTTGATTCGCCGATAATTGATACGCCATGCTTCTTAACAGTTTTTCCACGCTCACTAATTTCACAATTTCCACCGAATTCAGTAGCCATATCAAGAACCACGCTGCCCGGACGCATATGTTTAACCATTTCTTCGCTTACAAGAATTGGAGCTTTTTTACCCGGAACAAGAGCTGTAGTGATAACTATATCAGCTTCGGTAACGTGTTTGAAGATTGTTTCTTTTTGTTTCTGTAAAAATTCCGGAGTCGCTTCTTTAGCATAACCACCAGCATCCTGCATATCTTCAGCGCCTTCAACTTCTATAAATTTTCCGCCAAGACTTTGTACTTCTTCCTTTACAGCAGTTCTGATATCAGAAACTTCAACAACTGCTCCCAATCTTTTTGCTGTTCCAAGTGCCTGCAATCCGGCAACACCAGCACCCATAATTACAACTTTAGCAGGAGAAATTGTTCCGGCAGCAGTCATCATCAACGGAAAGATTTTCCCAAGTTCGTTTGCAGCCATTAAAACACTCTTGTATCCTGCAATGTTTGCCTGAGAACTAAGAACATCCATTTTCTGTGCAAGTGTTGTTCTTGGAATCATATCCATAGATACAAGATCAATTCCTTTTTCCGCACATTTTTTTGCGATATCTGAATAATGAAGAACGTAAACAAAAGAGACTAAAATTGTTCCTTTCTTCATTAAATCTATTTCGTGTTTGTTTGCGGCTGGATGATCGATAGGTCTCTGAACTTTAAAAACCAGATCAGCATTGGAATAAAGATCAGACAAGTTTTCAATAATTTTTGCACCTGCTTTTTGATACTGTTCATTTGTAAAACCGGCATTAAATCCTGCATCTTTTTCAATCTGAACTTCATATCCGGCTTTTATAAGTTTTGAAACAACATCCGGTACGCAGGCAACTCTGTTTTCACCGGGCATTATTTCTTTTGGAACTGAAATTATCACAGATAATTCTCCTGAATTGATATGTAAAAAATTTTAGTACAAAACTAAGCAGGATTGATTTCTAAAACCAATAAATAGAATGATAAAACTAAGTTCTAGTCATTTTTATAAATATTTTATTTACTTGAAGTTATAGAATAATAAACCCAAATTCCGGTGTTTGACATTAGCAACAGTTTGGTTTACATTTGATTAGCATTTTTGAGAAAAGCAATAATTTAATCACATCATACGGGGTGCGTTATGAAGTGTAAATTACTCTCCTTTAAAACTAGACCTGCAATATGCCTCTGGCGGGTAAGTGGGATAACTATGTTTAAAAATAGATATAAAATATTTGAAGAAATATGTATTTCAGTAAATGATTTATTGATTGGTGAATATTATCCCTTAAGCAAAAAAAAATTTATTATTTATCCTAAAAGGTATCAAAATGAAAAATAGATTACTTTTTTTATCACTGGTCTTTTTGTTTTCAACAGTTGGCTATTCTCAGATTATAACTTTTGATAAGTCAATTGATATTATATCACCAGACCAGGTTTGGCAAACCAGCGATGGCGGTTACATTTTAAACTCGCGTATTTTTAATATCGTAAAAACTAATCAATTTGGTTTTATTGAATGGCAAAAAGGTTATGATGATTCCCTTTACACATCCCAATCTTCGCTCTACACTCCAAGAGCTATTAAAACATTAGATGGCGGATACGCAATTATATTAAATAAATTTGATTCACTATTAACTAATATTTGTCTAATAAAAACAAATGAAAATTTTGATACAACCTGGACAAAAATTTATAATGGAAATGGTAGTACTGAAGAAGGATATGGATTAATCCAGCTATCAGATGGCACTTTTATTATTTCTTCCTATAATGAATTTGATTATAGTTTTTATTTAAGAAAAACTGATGCGAATGGTAATCTCATTTGGACAAAAAAACTTTTTACTTTAGTAACACTAGCAGGACGAGCCTCTTATTTGGTAAATCTTGAAAATGATAATTTTTTGTTTGGCAGAATTGGAAATGGCGGAAAAATTATAAAATTAAATTCAGAAGCTGATACACTTTGGGTAAAAAATAATATCGCGACAAACAAAAGTTTTTTTACAAATGATCAGCATATATTAGTTTCAACTTCAACTAATTTACAAAAGCTAGATACAGGTGGTAATCTTATATGGCAAGTTCCTATCAGTAATGTTGAGTCTTTTGTTCAAACAATAGAAAACAATTATGTTTTATTGCAACGATCACCACAAGCTCCATTTCAGTCCAATCTTGTGGAAATGGACTTAAGCGGTAATATTTTATTTGATACTGAAATGGGTAGTGGCGGCAGTACAATCATAAAAACTGCAGATGGCGGTTACACAATTTGCAGTAACTGGTTGAGTCGTTTAGTTAAAACTGATTCTGAATTTAATTATACCGCTATTAATTTAACAAATCCGATGGATGTTGAAGAAATTAATACTGCACTATTTAACCAGTATCCAATAACATGGAATTCAAAAAACGTTAATTATGTTAATATTGAATACTCAACAGATAATCAAAATACCTGGAATAGTATTATAGATTTTTATCCTGCTGACGCAGATACTTTTATTTGGGATATTCCATTATTTCCCGATGTAGAACTATATCTAAAAATCAGTGATTCTTTCAATTCTGATATTTTTGATAGAAGTGATCCGCCACAAAACGTAATTAATTTTAAAGCGTATGACTACATCGCAGCTAATGAAATATTTATGTGGGTGGGCAACAATGGTATGAATTCTCACGATCCGAGAACTGATGCAAGCGGTTTTTATTGGCCGGGTGGAGAGAATGCAACAATCTCAGCAGTTTATTCAGATGGATTGGTTTGGGGTGGAAAAGTTAATGGCGAAATTAGAGTTAATGGTTCAACTTATAGATATGGACTAACACCAGGTTACATACTACCATCCGGTTTACCTTCTGATCCAACAGATGTAAAAGCCAGAATTTTTAAACTAAAAAAAGACTGGCAGATGTTACCAATTGGGCCCGAAAGAGATAGATATGAATTTAACTTTCTTAACTGGCCCGTTGATGTTGGAGCACCGTGGAATGATAATAATGATGATGGAGTTTATACTCTTGGTATTGATGAACCAAGAATAATTGGGGATGAAACTCTTTTCTTTGTTGCTAATGATCTTGATACAGCAAGATCACTATATACTTATGGATCAAATCCAATCGGTCTCGAATTCCAGGTAACTACTTTTGGATATAACACAGAACTACTTAAAGATGTTGTATTTAAAAAGTTTAGAGTAATTAATAAAAGTTCTGCAGATGTAACCGATATGTACTTTACTTATTGGGCAGATGATGATCTCGGTGACGCGAGTGATGATTATGTCGGATTTGATTCCACTTTAAATCTGGCGTATTGCTACAATGCAGATAATGATGATAATTTCTTTTATGAAACTCCACCACCAGTTTTAGCACATATGATTGTGCAAGGGCCAACAGTTACATCAGCACAAAGTGATAGTGCAAGATTCGGAGATGGATGGAAAAAAGGATATAAAAATTTAACTATTTCTTCTTCAGGTTTAAACTTTAAAGGAACAATGAATGGCTATCCAAGCGATCCACATCTTGGAATTTATGAAGGGACTTTAGAATTTTACAATATGATGCAAGGATTAAATTCAGACGGAAATCCAATAATTAATCCTATTTCAGGTGAACCTACAATTTGGCCGCTTTGTGGTGATCCCGTTGCAGGAACAGGATGGTTTGAGGGTGATGGATGGCCGGGAGGCCCTGCACCAAGTGATCGTCGTTACCATGTACCTACAGGCTTTTTCAATTTAGCCGTTGGGGATACCCAGGAAGTTGCTATCGCTTTCTTAATAAAAAAAGGTACAGACAACATTAATAGTATTACAGAATTAAAAAACTATGCAGCTCAAATACAGCATTGGTATGATAATGATTTTGTTACTGACGTAAATGAAAATAATATTTTATTACCGACTGAGTTTTCACTTTCGCAAAATTATCCTAATCCATTTAATCCAAGTACAAGTATTCAGTATGCAATAAGCAGTAGGCAATTAGTGCAGCTAAAAGTTTATGATATTCTTGGAAGTGAAGTTGCAACACTCGTTAACCAGGAACAAAGTGCTGGAAATTATAAAGTAGATTTTAATGCAAAACATTTATCTAGCGGAGTTTATTTCTACCAACTTAAAGCTGGCGAATTTATTCAAAGCAAAAAAATGATTTTAATTAAGTAAAAGGAAAATCTTATGAAAATTATAAAACTATTTTTTGTTTTGTTTGCTCTTACTTTTCAAGTGTTATTTAGCCAGACAAATACTTTTTATAAAAGTTATCCTAATTCCGGATTATTTGTGAATCGTTCAATTTCACGAGCAAATGTATTACAAACAAACAGCGGATTTGTTTTTTACTGCTCTAATGAGTTTAAATTTACTTTCTTAGATCAAAATGGATATCTGCAGCAAATAAAACAGTTCAATCAATTCACTTCCAAAACATTAAAATTAATTAAGACAATTGATGGTGGTTACGCAGCTGTTGGTAATAGTCTGATTGATACTAATGTGGTTGTGTTGATTAAGTTTGATCAGAATCTTGATACAAGCTGGACTAAAACGTATCCTAAAAATATTCAGGCAGAAGAAGCACAGGATATTATACAGTTACCGGACAGTACATATATTATTTCTTCTGGCTACTGGGGACAACAGTTATACGTTTTAAGAAAAATTGCGATTAATGGAACATTGATCTGGAATAAAACAACTATAGGTATTCCGTCTTTCCATCCTTCAAATTTGCTGAATCTTGAAAATGGTGATTTTCTGTACTGGAAACCTAAAAGTTTTATAAAAATGGATTCAGAAGGAGATACACTCTGGGAAAAAAGTGCTTCAAATTCATTTTTTAATTACTTAACAAGTGACAATCATATTCTATACATTACAAGAACTACTCTTGAAAAAATAGATTTAAATGGAAACTTTATTTGGCAAAAACCTCTAGATAATATTAACTATTTAACTGAAGATTCTTTTGGAAATTATGTCTTTGTAAAAAAAAGATTAACACCAACTTCATCAGCTTTTGGAGTTATGGATACTTCTGGAAATGTTATCACAGAAACTGAAATCCCAGATGATGCTTACAATGTCAGTCCCAGCTCAGATGGTGGATTTGTTATTAGTGGACAGCTAAATGGTTATCCATTTTTTATACTAAAAACTGATGAGAATTTGAACTATTCTGCTGTTCACTTAAGAACCCCGCTTGATTCTCAAACGCTAAAAATATTTAGCACATATAACATTACCTGGAATTCTAATAATGTTAACTTTGTAAACATTGATTACTCAACAGATAACCAACTTACCTGGAGTCCAATCATTCACTACTACCCTGCTGAAGCAGATACTTTTTACTGGACTATTCCCGATATTCCTGCCGGAGAACTTTATATAAAAATTAGTGATTCATTTAATCCAAATATTTATGATAGAAGTGATCCACCACTGAATACAACTTATTATCAGATGAATGATTATATAGCTGCAAATGAAATTTTTATGTGGCAAGCCAATAATGGAATGAACTCACACAACCCATTAACAGATGGACCAGGATTCTTTTGGCCAGGTGGAGAAGATGCAACAATAGCAGCAATATTTGTAGATGGACTTGTTTGGGGAGGTAAAGTTAATGGAGAAATTAGAGTTAATGGAAACACATATAGGTATGGATTAACTCCAGGTTATATTCTTCCTTCTGGTCTTCCTTCAGATCCGACTGAAACGAAATCTAAAATATTTAAGCTGAAGAAAGATTGGCAATACTTACCACCAAGTGCTGAAAGAGATCGGTACGAGTTTGATTTTCTTAACTGGCCTGTTGATGTTGGTGCACCGTGGAATGATAATAATGATGACGGTGTTTACACTCCTGGTATTGATGAACCAAGAATAATTGGTGATGAAACTCTTTTCTTTGTGGCTAATGATCTTGATACTCTAACAAGTTTATCCACATATGGATCAAATCCAATTGGTCTCGAATTCCAGGTTACAACTTTTGGATACAATTCTGAACTGTTAAAAGATGTTGTATTCAAGAAGTTCAAAATTATAAATAAAAGTGAAAATGATTTTACTGATGTTTACTTAAGTTATTGGGCTGATGTGGATCTTGGGTATGCAGGTGATGATTATGTTGGATGCGATACACTACTGAATCTTGGTTATACATATAACGGAGACAATAATGATGAAGGTTACTATGGAACTCCGCCACCGGTGGTTGGACATTTAATTGTTCAACCCCCAATTATTTCTGCGGCACCAATAGACAGCGCGCGTTATGGTGATGGTTGGAAAAAAGGATTTAAAAATATTCCAGTAAACTCGTTCATTTTGTTTATTGGTGGAAGTAATACATATGCCGATCCTGATTTAGGTGTTTATGCTGGAACACTTCAATTCTATAATTATATGCAAGGATTAATATGGAATGGGGATCCAATCATAGATCCCAGTACTAATTTGCCAACGCATTTTTGTTTAGCCGGTGATCCAGTCGCAGGAACCGGTTGGTACGAAGGTAATGGTTGGCCTGGAGGACCTACATCTGATGATAGAAGATTCACTTTAACTTCCGGACAATTTAATATGGCACCAAATGACACTCAGGAAGTTGCGATAGCTATTCTAATCAAAAAAGGGACAGATAATATAAACAGTATAGCGGTACTAAAAGATTATGCTGCTCAAATCCAGCATTGGTACGATAATGATTTTGTTACTGATGTAAGTGAAAATAATATTTTATTACCGACTGAGTTTTCACTTTCTCAAAACTATCCTAACCCATTTAATCCAACTACAAGTATTCAGTATGCAATAAGCAGTAGGCAATTAGTGCAATTAAAAGTTTACGATATTCTTGGAAGTGAAGTTGCAACACTAGTTAACCAGGGACAAAGTGCTGGAAATTATAAAGTTGATTTTAATGCATCACATTTATCAAGCGGTGTTTATTTCTACCAACTTAAAGCTGGAGAATTTATCTCAACTAAGAAAATGATTTTAATTAAGTAAAGGGTAATAACTATGAAAAATTTAATCATTTTATTTGCTTTATTTTTTACAATCAAATTAAGCGCACAATATGGATTTGATCATTATCTTAATTCTACTGTGGTCGATACAAATAACATTCTAGGATTTTTTAATAACTATGGATCGACTCAATCAGAAAATGGTATTACTGGTCTATTCTGGGACCAGTTAAATTCAGATGATAAAACAATAGTATACGATCAAGGACTTTGGGTTGTGGGCAAAATATCTGGCATACCAAAATTATCAATTAATCAATGGCGTTCAACGTATTCACCAGGACCAATAATAAATGGTCAATCTGCTATGTTAATTCATCCGGAAGATTCGTTAAGATATAGAATCTACAAAATCAACAAAGGTGATGATATTTCTAATCCTGATTTTACGGAATGGCCACGTAACTTTGGTGCACCGGTTAATATTGATAATACTCCAAAAATATATGGCGATCAAACTCATTGGTGTGTATATAATGGTTTAGATTCAACAATTTCAGGTAGAACTAGTTTTATAGGGAATGATACAATTCATTCTATGCCAATTGAAGTACAACAATTAGTTTATTTAAGAAAAGGAAATCTTTCAGATTATCTTGATGTGTTTTCAAATACCATTTTTATGGAATACATAATTATCAATAAAGGTCTCGAGAATATTGATTCAACTTTTATTGGTTTTTGGACAGATATAGATTTTCGCTCATCTTTAAATACAATTGTAAATCTTCCGGGTGTTGACTCTATCAATCAAGCAGGATATTGTTGGAGTGATTTTAATATTGATATTGTTCCACCCGCAGTTGGATACACACTATTATATGGGCCAGTAGAAGAATCTATTGGAAGCACTGCAATTTACAAAGGTTCCATACTTGAGAATTATAAGAACCTTCCACTACATTCATTTCACGGTATTGCTGATGATGGTTCTCAAAATCCATTAACCCAGACAGCATGGAATACTGAGGACGCCTGGAATTTTGCGAATGGATTGGATGCTGATGGAAATGTAATTATTAATCCGGTTACAAATCAGCCGACAAGATTTCCATTTGATGGTGACCCTGTTACTGATTCGGGTTGGTTATTTTCACCACAAATGATAGGAGGAGGAGCTGGATTTGTATTTTTCACAGGCCCCTTTAACTTAGCACCAAATGATACTCAATGGGTTATGATTGCATTGATTCCTGCGCTTGGAAGAAATAATCTTGAAAGTGTAGAATTACTAAGAGAGAAAGCTCAATTATTACATTCGTTACCCTATGACAGCCTTGCATTTGGAACTATAAATTATTTCATAACTGATGCAAATGAAAATAATATTTTATTACCGACTGAGTTTTCACTTTCGCAAAACTATCCTAACCCATTTAATCCAAGTACAAGTATTCAGTATGCAATAAGCAGTAGGCAATTAGTGCAGTTAAAAGTTTACGATATTCTTGGAAGTGAAGTTGCTACACTTGTAAACCAGGAACAAAGTGTTGGAAATTATAAAGTAGATTTTAATGCATCACATTTATCTAGCGGAGTTTATTTCTATCAGATAAAAGCTGGCGAATTTATTCAAAGCAAAAAAATGATTTTAATTAAATAAAGTTACTTAACAGAAAAATAACTATTATTTATAAAGCTAGACTTGGAGTAACCAAATGAAAAATTTTTTGATACTTTTTATAATATCCTTTTGCATTCAAATAATTGGATATTCACAACAGAAGGTAATTTTGAATCCGGATTTAAAACTAACACATAAAATTAACACAACCGTTAAGATCAACCAGAAAAAATATGATGAACCGAACTTTACCGGAAGAAAGATTGATAAAGATATTAAAGTGAATAATAAAGGTATTAAAAGCATAGTAGATACACTTACTTATAATGATGGTACATTTAATTCTTCCATTGTCATCAATGGACAGGAATGGCTAATGCAATGGTACAAAGCACCGGCAGATTTGACTATTAAAAAAATTGGTTTCTATTGCACTTCAAACCAGCGGAATGATGCAGCTCAATTCAAAATTGTAAAAGTCGAATGGACAGATGATTCTTTGTTTGCAATACTTGACAATATAGGTTACTATCCAGCCCTTGGAAATGGATGTTACGATGTAACTGCTCTTGGTTTTGATGCTACAGGGCAGTGGACTTCACCAAATGGATATTCAGAACCTTTTAGTTACGATATTTGGAGTGATGGCGGCTATCCGATTCCGTTTACACCAACTCCAAATATAGGATACCAATGGATTAATATGGATATATTATTCGAACCACAAGTATATGCAGGTGAGATTTTTGGTGTAGCAGTAAAAAACAGTGCAATCTGTGATTCTGGCCAAATTGGATTTTTAGCTGGCGAGGTTGGTCCTCCATCCTGGAAATTTTATCCTAATGGTCCGATTAATCCGGGAGTAGATATTGGATGGTGGACAAACCAAAATACTCTCGATTTTCCTGTTGTTGTTGATATAACTGGTGATACACCTCCAGATTTTAATTCATTTACTACTTTACCAAGTGGTGTTGATTACGGTCCTTATACTGTTGATGCGAACATTACAGATGAAAATCCAGGTAATCCTCCTAATTCTGGTGTTGCTACAGCAAAACTAATCTGGTCTGGTAATGGCGGAGCAACCTGGAATGAAGTTACTATGTCGGGTTCTGAACCAAATTTCTCTGCAGTTATCCCTGCACAAGCTCCTGGTTCCACTGTTATTTATTTTTTAGAGGCAACAGATGTTGCAAACCAAACAAGTGTTAGTGTTTCAAAATCCTTTTACTTATTCCAACCATCAGGTGCAAATACACTTGTTGTGCTGAACGGTTATAATCAAACTGAAGGCTATCCGCAGGATTATTTCTTTGGCCCTGATATTCAAAGCGGTACTGCATCTTTCGATCACGATGTTTGGGCTTACGGACAGCCTCCTTCTGATCTCTTTAATAATTATACAAACATAATTGAAATATGTAACGGAGTTCCAGAATATTATCTTGATTCACTTATTCGTCCCTGGCTTACTGGCGGCAGTAACAGAAATTATTATCTTGAGGGACAGGAATGGTTAGGCGCAAGATATAGTTATGTAGATAAAAACTTTGCTGCCGGTGATTTTGAATTTGATGTTCTTGGAATTAATGCAAGCTTTAATGATGTGAGTTATGCAAACTCAACTGGTCAATTATTACCATCTAAATTATTACCTCAAGCAGGGACTTTATTTGGGCAGCCTTTATTAGATAAGTTTGCAACGTATTCCCCTGCCCCTGATTCTATTCAGTACAATCCAATGTATCTTGGTCAATCAGGAGATTTAAACTGGATTGATGGTTTTAATGTTGAAAGTGATGTTGTTGTTGATGTACTGACTGAAAGCAGAGGAATTGCAGGAGTACCTTCTGTTCAGAATCTTCCTTGTGTAATACATAGAACTTTACCAAACGGTAATAAAATATTCTTTGCAGGTTACTGGACTTATGCTGTTAATACAGCTACTGACATTCTTATGCCTACTTATCATTGGTTAGGCAATACAAATGAAAGTTGCGGCTTTCAGGCATTAGTATGGTTTGGTATAACAATTTCAGATGTTAAACAAGTTGGCAGCGGAGTACCTGAGGTTTATAGTTTATCACAAAATTATCCTAATCCATTTAATCCAAGTACAAGTATTCAGTATGCAATAAGCAGTAGACAATTAGTGCAACTAAAAGTCTATGATATTCTTGGAAGTGAAGTTGCAACTTTAGTAAATGAAGAACAAAGTGTTGGAAACTATAAAGTAGATTTTGATGCATCAACAATATCTAGTGGGGTATATTTCTACAAACTGCAAGCTGGCAATTTTGTTGAAACTAAGAAAATGATTTTAATTAAATAAATACAGGCGATAAAAAATGAAATTGTTAATTATACTTTTAGTTTTCTCCGTTTCGAGTGTTAGTTTTTCGCAAGAAAAATACGTATTAGAAAACCGGAATAGAACCGATACGCATAACTTACAAGAAGTTAAGCCAATAAAATTCCCTCCAAACAATAAATCAGTACAAGTTTTAAAACCTATTAGTACTTCAGATGAGCCTCTATCACTGGATACGCTTTCGTATTTCTGCCTAGCTGGTCAATCAAATTTTGGGATATTTGGTCAGGATGTAATAATTCAATGGTTTAAAGCCCCGACTGATTTAACCATTAAAAGTGTTGGTGTTTATTGTATGGAAAATAACAATAATACCGCCGCCGAGTTAAAAATTGTCCGGCTAAACTGGGATGAAAACCAATTAATATCACAAACTCAAAAGCTTCATGGTTATTACCCGGCAGATGGTAGTATTACTGGAATAACTTCGTTTTTAGATAGTCCTGAAAGAACCGGAAATTGGGTTTCTATAGATACGAATGAAACAGAACCTTTTGAACATGATATATGGAGTAATAGTGGGGTGGGATATTCCTTCATTCCAAATCCAGCTTTACTTAACTATCAATGGATTAGTATGAGTAATCTAGGTAACGAACCCACAATAGTTTGTGGTGAAATTTTTGGGATTGCTGTAAAAAATTCTTCGGTAAACTTGGACAGCGATCGAATAGGATTTTTAACCACAGGATGCCTGTTTCCTCGATTGTGGAAATTCCATGCAAATGGTAGACTGGTTCCTGGTGTAGATAAAGGTTGGTGGACAAGAGAGTTTACTTTTGATGTTAGAGTAGCTGTTGATCTTTCAAACGTTGAATATTTAGTCGATATAATTCACACACCACTATCGAACACAATGAGCACAGAACCCAGAGCGGTAAATGCTGAATTAATACCTTGGTATCTTTTGACCGAAGAGTTAGTTGCTAAAGTTAATTTCTCCACAGATGGAGGAAGTACCTGGTCGATCACAGAAATGGAATTTTTGGGCAACAATCAATATGGTGGAATAATACCCGGATTTCCAACTCAGACGACTGTTCAGTATTACATTTCAACGCTTGACACTACTCTACCGAACGGATGTAACCAAAGTGTGTCTGTAACATATGAATACTCAATTTTTGGTCCATCAGGTGCAAATACACTTGTTGTGCTGAACGGTTACAATCAAACTGAAGGCTATCCGCAGGATTATTTCTTTGGTCCTGATATTCAAAGCGGTACTGCATCTTTCGATCACGATATTTGGGCTTATGGCCAACCTCCTTCTGATCTTTTTAATAATTATACAAACATTATTGAAATATGTAATGGTGCACCTGAATACTATCTTGATTCACTTATACGTCCCTGGTTAGCTGGCGGCAGTAACAGAAATTATTATCTTGAGGGACAGGAATGGTTAGGCGCAAGATATAGTTATGTAGATAAAAACTTTGTTGCAGGTGATTTTGAATTTGATGTTCTTGGTATTAATGAAAGCTTTAATGATGTTAGTTACAACGGAACAACAGGACAGACAATACCTTCTAAACTTATACCTCAGGCAGGGACATTATTTGGTCAGCCTCTAATTGATAGATTTAGTACATATTTGCCTATTCCCGATTCAATCCAGTATGATCCTAATTATGAGGTCTTTGAAAATAACTGGATGGACGGATTCTTTGTTGAATCTGATGTTATAGTAGATGTAATAAGTGAAACAAGAGGAATTGCCGGTGCACCAAGTGTAACAGACAAACCTTGTGCTATGCATAGAACATTACCAGCAGGCAATAAAATATTCTTTGCCAGTTATTGGAATATTGCCGTAAACACAACGCAAACAAATTATAACTGGTTAGGATTTACAAATGAAAGTCCTGCATACCAGGCATTGGTATGGTTTGGCATAACAATTTCAGATGTTAAACAAGTTGGAAGCGGAGTACCAGAGGTTTATAGTTTATCACAAAATTATCCCAACCCATTTAATCCAAGTACGAAGATCAGTTGGCAGTCACCAGTTAGTGGTAATCAAACATTAAAAGTTTATGATGTACTCGGTAATGAAGTTGCAACTTTAGTAAATGAATTTAAGAATGCAGGAATGTATGAGGTAGATTTTGATGCATCAACATTATCCAGTGGAGTATATTTCTACCAGCTTAAAGCTGGAGAGTTTTTAGAAACCAGGAAGATGGTTTTGTTAAAGTAAATCTTAAAGGAAATTATTATGTATAGATTTTTTCCAAAAAAAATAATTCTATTTATCTGTTTTACTTTAAATATAGTTTTTGCACAAAATACTTTTGAAAGAAGCTATCCAAGTTTTGGGAGTGGTCAAACAATTGGTCTAAAAACTATTGAGCTTCCAAACAATGAGTACCTTTGTTTAAGTAGTTCATACTATTATGAATATATAAATGGCAGTAATACTCTTAAAAAAGAGAATATCATTTTGTCAAAATTAGATTGGGCCGGGTACACTATATGGAGAAAAGAAATAGAGACTACCGTAACAAAGTATACGAAGTACAGAAAAACTAATCAGATCCTTATCACAAACAATAATGAAATCCTTTTAGCAATTGTTCAAAATGAAAATAGTTATGATGCACTAAAGCTTTTAAAATTTGACCAGAATGGCAACGAAACTTTTAACACAACTCTAAAAACAGATTCTTCAATTGTTGGTTGTGCAATTACCAAGACTGATGATGATGGATATTTTGTTGCTTATATAGAGCTTGGATCACTTCCACCAATTAATATTATTAAAACAGATTCTCAATTCAATATAATTTGGCAAAAAAAAATATATGCAGCAATTCCAACTATAACTGAATCAGAATTTTTCATAAAAAGGTGGGGATTAACTAATTATGCTATTGGATATAAATCCGGGATACTTAAAATAAATTCGCAAGGCGATAGTATTTTTATTGCAAGTCAAAGTCATAATTTTACTTCAGAACTGGTTGACGGCTCTTTACTTTTATCAGGAACTAAATCACTAAGCAAAATTGATTCAAGTAAAAATGTGGTTTGGACAAGGCACTTCGTTCGAGATCCTGGTCCGGCAATACAGACTTCCGATGGAAATTATGTAGTTTGTGTTAATTCAAATCCTGACTCAATAATTAAAATCGATGAGTCCGGAAATTTATTATGGAAAAAACCTGTATTCGGAGAATCATATTCTATAAATCAAAATTCTGATAACTCCATATTAATTTCCGGAATGTTAAGCACTTCTTATAGAATACTTGACCCAATGGTTTACAATTCTTACTATTATGAATATTTTAAAAGTAGCTGGCTTCTCAAAACTGATTCTAATGGTGATTACAATGCCATAAACCTCATAACTCCAATTGGCGGTGAAAATGTTTTAACATTTAATGATTTAATAATCGGGTGGCATAGCAATGGAGTTGAAAGAGTAAATCTATTCTATTCAATTGATGATGGAAACAGTTGGAATCTTATCGTAGATGATTTTGAAGCTGATTCAGGTCAGCTTAAATGGTCCGTTCCTTTACTTTTTTGCGATAGTATAAAAATAAAAATTTCAGATTCAGACAACCCGAATATTTTTAACTACTCAGAATATCCTATTTACTTATCTATTTATCAACCAACAGATTACATCTCTACAAATGAAATATTTATGTGGATTGGTAATAATGGAATGGGTTCACACGATCCAAGAACTGATGGTTCAGGTTTTTATTGGCCTGGTGGAGACTCGGCAACTATCTCTGCAATTTTTGTAGACGGTTTAGTTTGGGGTGGAAAAGTTAATGGGGAAATTAGAGTTAATGGTAATACTTGGCGAGATGGACTTCAACCCGGGAAAGTACTTGAGGATGGAACTGCTGATGATCCACTTGCAACACAAAGCAAAATATTTAAGATAAAAAAAGACTGGCAGACACTACCTGAAAGTAATTTAAAAGACAGACTTGAATACGATTATAACCACTGGCCGATAGATGCCGGGGCACCGTGGGATGATGTAAATGAAGATGGTGTTTACACTCCCGGTTTTGATAAACCCAAATTTATTGGTGATGAAACTTTGTTCTATGTTGCAAATGATCTTGATACCACAACAACTCTTTCTACTTATGGTTCCGATCCAATTGGATTAGAATTTCAAACAACTGTTTTTGGCTTTAACAGAGAAGATTTGAAAGATGTAGTTTTTAAAAAGTATAAAGTAGTCAACAAAAGTAATACAGATATTACGGATATGTATTTTGATTACTGGGCTGATGATGATATGGGTGATGCCAGTGACGATTTTGTAGGTTGTGATACTGCATTAAATCTTGGATACATTTACAATGCTGATAACATTGACCAAGGTTTTTATGGTACACCTCCTCCAGCAATTGGTCATCTGCTTGTTCAATCTCCAAGAGTTCAATCTACTGCTACGGATTCTGCAAGATATAGTGATGGTTGGATAAGAGAATTTAAGAATTTAGGTATGACATCATATTTAATAATAAATAAAAGTCCAACATTTGGTGATCTTGATCTTGGTGTTTATGCGGGGACTTTGCAATTTTATAACAACATGCAAGGATTGATTTGGGACGGCAGCACAATCTTTGATCCAAACACTGCGCAGCCAACAGTATATTGTGTTTCTGGAGATCCGGTTTCAGGAACTGGCTGGTATGAAGGTCCTGGGTGGCCCGGACATCCATCTTTTGGGGGTGATCGAAGATATCAAGTAAATAGTGGTCCATTTAATTTAGCAGTTGGTGATACGCAAGAAGTCGTTTACGCAATTATGATGGCTAAAGGCACAGATAACTTAAACAGCATTACAAAGCTTAGAGAACTTGCTGCTCACGTTCAGGAATTTTATAACACTGAGCTTGTTGATATACTAAATACAAAACAAACCATTGCACCAACAGGTTTTACTTTATATCAGAATTACCCAAATCCATTTAATCCTAAAACTACTATTGAGTATGAAGTTCCGGAAAAATCATTTGTAACAATCAAGATATATGATATTCTTGGAAGAGAAGTTCAAACACTTGTAAACAACCAGGAACAAGTAAGATTTAAATACAAAGTTGTTTTTGATGCAAGTTCACTTGCAAGCGGAGTTTATTTTTACAGAATACAAGCTGGCAGTTTTACAGAAACAAAGAAAATGATGGTGCTAAAATGAGATTGAAAATATTTCTCTTATACTTAATGGCATTATCTTCATTAAGCTTAAATGCACAGCAAATAAAATTGTTTTTGCCAAAGGGTAACTCGTTTATTCAAATTGATTCCATTGGCGGACATAAATCAACATTAATTAAATGGAGCGGTGCTACACATTCTCAAATTATATTTGATTATTCTCTAGACAATGGAAAAAGCTGGATTCCAGCAAATTTATGGAATTATTTTCCCGATGATACTACTGCATATTGGAGGCTCCCAAATATTGCATCTGAATTTTGTAAAGTTAGATTAAGTCTAAAATCTGACAGCACAATTTATACTTCAAACGAATCTGCTTTTACTCTTTATTTTGTTGATTACGATTATTTCTCCTCAAACCAAATTTTTATGTGGATTGGAAATAATGGTATGGGTTCTCACGATCCAAGAACTGATGGCTCAGGATTCTATTGGCCCGGCGGAGATTCTGCAACTATCTCTGCAATCTTTGCTGATGGATTAGTTTGGGGCGGAAAAGTCAATGGAGAAATAAGAGTTAATGGAAACACTTACCGATATGGTTTGCAACCTGGTAAAATCCTTGAAGATGGGAAAGCAGATAATCCTCTTGCAACACAAAGTAAAATTTTTAAGATAAGAAAAAATTGGCAGTCACTTCCTGAGGGTCCATTTAAACAAAGAGTTGAATATGACTACAACCATTGGCCTGTTGAGGGAGGTGCACCGTGGGATGATGTAAATGAAGATGGTGTTTATACTGAAGGCTTTGATAAACCCAAATTTATTGGTGATGAAACTTTATTCTATGTTGCAAATGATCTTGATACGGTAATGTCAATAAATACTTACGGTTCAAATCCAATTGGTTTAGAATTTCAAACAACTGTATTTGGTTTTAACAGAGAAGATTTGAAAGATGTAGTTTTCAAAAAGTATAAAGTTATTAATAAAAGTGAAACAGATATTACCGATATGTATTTTACTTATTGGGCTGATGATGATTTGGGTGATGTAAGCGATGACTATGTTGGCTGTGATACTTTGATAAATCTTGGTTATACATTTAATGGGGATAATAATGATAATTTATATTATGGCACTCCACCGCCTGCAGTTGGACATTTAATTATTCAACCACCAATTATAACGGCTGAGCCAACAGACAGTGCACGATATGGAGACAAATGGGAAAAGGGGGCTAAAAATTTACCACTTACTTCATTTAATTTAGTCATTAACAGTAATGCCACTTACTCTGACCCTGATTTGGGTAATTATGCTGGATCTCTTCAGTTCTATAATTATATGCAAGGATTGTTTTGGGATGGAAGCCCAATTATAGATCCCAACACCGGTTTACCAACTCATTATTGTTTAGCTGGTGATCCAGTTGCTGGCACGGGCTGGTATGAAGGACTTGGTTGGCCAGCTGGTCCTATGCCTGGTAACAGAAGATATAGTTTCAACTCAGGAAAATTTAATATGGCACCTAACGATACACAGGAAGTTGTTTACGCAATTATGATGGCTAGAGGAAATGATAATTTAAACAGTATAACAAAACTTAGAGAACTTGCTGCTCACGTGCAGGAGTTTTACAATACTGAGCTTGTTGATATACTAAACACAAAACAGACTGTTACACCAACTGGTTATACTTTATTTCAGAATTACCCAAATCCGTTTAATCCTAAAACGACAATTGAATATGAAGTACCGGAAAAATCATTTGTAACAATAAAGATATATGATATACTTGGAAGAGAAGTACAAACACTAGTAAACAATCAAGAACAAGTAAGATTTAAATACAAAGTAGTTTTTGATGCAAGTTCATTAGCAAGTGGAGTTTATTTTTACAGAATACAAGCTGGCAGTTTTATAGAAACAAAAAAGATGATGGTGATGAAATGAGAAACTTGATCTTACTTATTATATTTCTGTGTATTGCAGAATTAAGTTTCACTCAAACAATTACATTTGATAGAGAATTTAATTTTGAAATTCACAACTCTGTTCAAATACCTGATGGCGATTATATTATTAGTGGTTATGATATAGATCGGCTTGTTGTTGCCAGGTTAGACAATACCGGATATATTAAATGGATAAAGTCGCTTAATGATACAAAGGATCAGAATCAAGCTGCATCTTTAATACTGGTTACTGGCGGATTTTTTATTTCAACTAATTTTTTTGAGTCATATCAGGTTTCAAATGATTCAGTGTTTAATAAAACTTATGCAAGATTATTAAAGTTTGATCTGGATGGAAACCTTTTGATAGATAAAAGATATGATGAATCAACATTTGATGAACTCGGTTATCAAGTTATTGAAGCTGATTCCGGCAAGTATTTTTTTCTAACTGATCATTTTCTGTACAAGATCGATGCCTCAGGAGAATTGCTGGAGAGTAAGTCCTGCAATATTGTACACAGTATTTACTTACGAAACCCGATCACCAGAATTTCAGAAAATCAATATTTACTTATCACAAATACGGAAGTTATCAGTGTAAATAGAGAATGTGACACTCTATGGACATATCCATTACCAGGTGGGTTTTTTAATTACCCGGTCTTTTGTAAAAGTACGGATGCGAATATCCTGATGTTTCTTCAAAAAAAGCTTTATAAACTAAATGGTTCAACAGGCGAGAAATTATTTGAAAAAACTTTAACTGATTTAAACAGGATGGTGACTAAAAATGTTATAAGAAAAGACAATAAAATATATTTATTATGGACACCTGATGTGGTCAAGTCAAGTTCATTTATAACTATTTTAGAATCAGATACAATTATTTCTTCAGAGATTTTCTTATCCAGGATAGCAGAACAAATATCTTTATGTTCTGATGGATTTACATTTTTTGGCCGTAAAAATAAAGGTTATCGTTTATTAAAAACTGATGAATATTTTTACTATAAAACAGTTATCTTAAATCAGCCTACTCTCTCATATTACGATTATAATTGGTACACAAATACTTTATCAAATCAATTCTTTGGATTGCAAAAATATAATCTAACCTGGGAATCAAACAATGTAGATTACATCAATTTAGCTTATTCTATTGATGCAGGGAAAAACTGGGTAAGTATAGCAAATAATCTTTCTTGTGATTCTTCAACTTACCCGCCTGTTGGTTGGGATAGCTTGAGATATCCAAGCTATGAATGGACTGCCCCTGGTATTTTTAGTGATGAATTTTATTTACGTATTACTGACAGCAATGATCCCACGATTTACGATCGAACTGATCCCATTGGTTCAATTTTTATTTATCAGGATTTTGATACGATTGCTGCAAATAATATTACAATGTGGACGAATAATTTCGGCACGGGATCACATAGTCCAAAGACGGATGCAAGCGGTTTCTTTTGGCCAAACAATATTATTCCAAATATTGCAGCGGTCTATATGGATGGTTTAGTTTGGGGCGGAAAAGTTAATGGGGAAATTAGAGTAAATGGAAATACATATCGTTGGGGATTACAACCAGGCAAAATACTTGAAAACAGAAAAGCTGATGACCCTCTTTCAACTCAAAGTAAAATTTTTAAGATTAGAAATGATTGGCAGACTCTGCCAGAGGGTAATCTTAAAGATCGACTTGAATACGACTATAACAACTGGCCTGTCGAAGCTGGGGCCCCTTGGGATGATGTAAATGAAGATGGTGTTTATACTCCAGGATTTGATAAACCTAAATGTTTTGGCGATGAAACCTTATTCTATGTTGCGAATGATCTTGATACTGCAAGATCATTATATACTTATGGTTCTAATCCAATTGGTTTAGAATTTCAAACAACAATTTTTGGTTTTAACCGAGAAGATTTAAAGGATGTGGTTTTCAAAAAATACAAAGTAATTAATAAAAGTAATAATGATATAACTAATATGTACTTTACGTATTGGGCTGATGTTGACATGGGCGATGCTAACGATGATTTTTCTGCATTCGATTCAACTTATAATATGGCTTACGTTTATAATGCTGATGATGCGGATGTTGGTTATGGCAATTCTGGGTATGGAACTCCTCCACCAGCAATTGCACATATGATAGTTCAAGGTCCAATCATTCCGTCTGTTCAAACAGACAGTGCAAGATTTGATGATGGCTGGAGAACTGGATACAAAAATCTTGGGATGACCGCTTCTGGCTTAATTGTAAAATCTTCAAGTATTTACCCTACTGATTGTAATCAAGGTGTTTATGAGGGATCGCTTCAATTTTACAACGTTATGCAGGGCTTAAGAAATGATGGTAGTTATGTGACTGATCCAACAACAAATCTTCCAACTATATTTCCTTTAACCGGAGATCCTGTTACTCACACTGGTTGGTATAGTATAACTCCGAATTACTATCAAGGTTTTGATCAAAGATATCACGTACCAACAGGTCCATTTAACTTAGCTGCTGGTGATACACAAGAAATTGTTATTGCAATTCCTATTGCAAAAGGAACTGATAACTTAAACAGCATTACTAAACTTAGAGAACTTGCTGCTCACGTACAGGAGTTTTACAATACTGAGCTTGTTGATATACTAAACACAAAACAGACAATTGCTCCAACAGGTTATACTTTATTTCAGAATTACCCAAACCCGTTTAACCCAAAAACAACAATTGAGTATGAAGTTCCTGAAAAATCATTTGTCACAATTAAGATTTATGATATTCTTGGAAGAGAAGTACAAACACTTGTTAACAACCAGGAACAGGTAAGATATAAATACAAAGTAGTTTTTGATGCATCAATTTTATCAAGCGGAGTTTATTTTTACAGAATACAAGCTGGTAGTTTTACAGAAACTAAGAAAATGATGGTGCTGAAGTAAAATTAATTATTATAGGTATTATTTATGTGTTGTATTTTTAGTGTAGAATAAATACTTAACAATAAAAATTATGAAATACATTTTTAGCATTACTTTAATAATATATTTATTAATTATTTCCTGTTCAGAACAAATAACTGAACCAACAGATCAGGCAATTGAACTACTCCCGCTCAAATTAGGCAACTACTGGATATACAATGTTGGAGTAAAAGATTCATACAATGATACAATTCTTACTTTTCAAGATACTCTCAGAATTATTGAACAAACTGATCGTGGTTTTCTATTGCGCTCTCGATTGCAAATTATTCTACTAAACGGATACTATAAAAATGGTGCTGATGGATTATATATGAATGACACTTTGCAATTTAAGTATCCAGGTATTGCCGGAGAAAATTGCGGACAAATTGGTTTGGGTAATATTTTTGATGTTAATGGATTCAGCCCAGTTGGGATAATTTCAAGAACTGATTTTAAATATTCTTATATCTCATCAGGTGATACGATAAATTTGCCTGATTGTTATTATTATTTTTTATCCTCTTTTTATTCGAACCATGATATTAAAACAACAGGTTACACAGTTTTTAAACCTGGTGTAGGAATGGTGTTAAGAGATTGGGTTGATATAAATGAAATAGTAAATGAGTTTTACAATCCTTTTGCATCTTTGATTGAATATCATATTGAATAGGTACATTTGATAAATACAAGATATAACTGTAACTAATATCACTTTTTAATTCAAGCCATCACAAATATTGATGGCTTTATTTTTTTATTTACTATGTTTCGCCTGTTAATAATAAAAAAGATTTTATGGATAAACCAAATGTACGCGCTTACCTAGCCTGGATTGCAATATGCATTATTTGGGGTACAACTTATTTATTCATCAGAATTGGAGTAGAAACAATTCCGCCAATGTTGTTTGCTGGTTTTCGATGGTTAATTGCAGGTATTATTCTTATTACAATTCTTCGTTTGAGTGGTAAACAATTTCCTAAAAAAGAAGATTTTATTCATATTGCAATAATCGGTATCGCATTGCTTGGATTTGGAAACGGACTTGTTGTAGTTGGTGAACAATGGATTGAAAGCGGATTAGCTGCATTACTTATTACTACTGTTCCCTTCTGGATGGTAGGTGTTGAATCATTTCTCCCCAAAGGTCCAAAATTAAATTGGATGGTTATATCAGGACTGATAATTGGCAGTTTTGGTGTTGGATTAATTTTTGGTGGTGATCTAAAATATATTTTTGAAACAAAATATTTAGTTGGAGTTCTCAGCATTCTTGGAGCTGTAGTGGCATGGTCATTGGGATCAGTTTATTCCAAGTATAAAAAAGTAAGTGCACATCCACTTATGAGTGCTTCAATCCAAATGCTTATGGTTGGAACTCTTCAAATTATACTTGGTGTTGTGCTTGGTGAATTGACCGGATTACATTTCACGCAATCAGGAGTAATATCACTTGCTTACCTAATTGTTATGGGATCGATATTCGGATATGGTTCATACATTTACGCTATTGAACATCTTCCACTTTCACTTGTTTCCACTTATGCTTATGTAAATCCAATTATTGCTTTGGTACTTGGCTGGATATTTTTAGATGAGCAGTTAAATATTTTTATTCTACTTGCATCTGTTGTCATAATAGCCGGAGTTGTTCTTGTAAAGATTGGAAGTAATAAGCGAACACTTCTTAAAAGATTTTAAATGAAGTGTCTGTCTCACAAGTTAATAATCCTGAACTGTCATTCCCGTGAAAACGGGAATCCAAAGAATCTTAAAATAGATTCCCACTTTTGTGGGAATGACAATTAGAACCTACTTTGGAGACAGTCTCCATTAATTTATAAAATCTGTTCGTGTGTTAAACAATGAAGTGTTCCTAATCCCCAGACCAAATCAACAGCGTGAATTCCAATTACAGGTCTATCAGTAAATAATTCTGATAAAATTCCTAATGCTATTCGATCATTCACATCATTAAATGTTGGAACCAGAACAGCATAATTTGAAATATAAAAATTTGCATAGCTTGCGGGTAATCTTTCACCTTTAAAAATAACTGGAGAAGGCATTGGTAATTCAACAATTTCTAAACTTGAACCATCTTCTAACTTAGCACCTTCAAGTATTTCCCTGTTTTCCATTAGAGGAATATAGTTAGGATCATTTGGATGAGATTCCATAACAGTAACAATTGTATTTGGATTTACAAATCTTGTGATATCATCAACGTGCCCATGAGTATCATCTCCGGCGATTCCTTTATTTAACCAAATTACATTTGTTGCACCGAGATATTTATTAAAAACATCCTCATAATCTTTTTTAGAAAAATTTTTATTGCGGATTTGTATTTCATTATCCATCAAACATTCTTCGGTCGTTGTAATAGTTCCAAGACCATTGTAATCAATGCTTCCACCTTCAAGAACAACTTCTTTATTTTGATGTTCTGCTTTTATTAAATCAAGTCTAAGTTTATTAGAAATCATTTTTGGAATTTTGGCATCGAGTTTATAATTATCATACTTAGCCCACGCATTAAACTTAAAGTTAATAAGAACAGTTTCGTTTTTACTATTCTTAACAAACTGCGGCCCAGCATCTCTTAACCAGTTTCTATCTATTTTCAGAGTAAAGAATTCTACATTGTTCAAATCAGCATCAACAGCTTTTAAAACCTGCTCCGCTCTTACCTGATGTTCTTTTGATTGAACAACTATTCTAACTTTTTCTCCGCGAGAAAGATATCTAACAATTTCTCCATACACCCATGGAATTGGTTGGAATTTTCCAGGCCAATCTTGTTTATTATTTGGCCAGCCAATCCAGGTTGCTTCGTGGTATTCCCATTCTGCGGGCAATCGAAATTTAGTTTTTTCTTTTTTCATAACATTTTTGTTTGTACAATAAATTCAAAAGTAAAAATTCAAAATTCAAAAATTATTTTGATTTTTTGGTGTTAATTATAATTGTTGCTAACACTTTAGATATCTCATCTGCCTCTTTTAACAAAATATCGATATCGTTTAAATCCAATCCATCTCTTAATAAACAAATCCAATATTTTGTTTCATTTGCTGACTTTAAAGCGATCTCATAAAACTTGATAAAGTCTCTTTTTGAATGTGCTGATTTACCCTCTACTACATTGGCACCTATAGAAGTTGCAGATCTAATAAATTGATCCACAATTGATTGAAACTTTCTTCCAACATTTACTGAAGAAACATACTTAACAACCTCAACAGAAAATTTGTAGCAGCGAACCTTAATTTCCTTAGGATCATTTTTGTATTCAGTAATTTTCATTCCGCAATTTTTGAATTTTTACTTTTAAATTTTGAATTTCAACTATTTCAGAAATCTCTTAGTTATATCAGAATAAGCATCAATTCTTCTATCACGCAAAAAAGGCCAATTGCGCCTGATGTATTCTATTCTTTCAATATCAACTTCTGCAATCAATATTTCTTCTTTATCGTGTGAAGCTTCTGCAATAATAATTCCCTGCGGATCGCAAATAAAACTATTTCCCCAAAATTCTATTCCTGCTGCATCTTTAGTTTCTTTTTCTAAACCTATTCTGTTTACCGATGCAACATAAACTCCATTTGCAATTGCATGAGATCGTTGAATAGTTTGCCAGCTTTCAAATTGCGGCTTGCCATGTTCCTTCTTTTCGTGAGGATGCCAGCCGATTGCTGTCGGATAAAATAAAATACTTGCACCTTGTAATGCAGTCAATCGCGCACCTTCAGGATACCATTGATCCCAGCAGATTAAAGTGCCTATGTTCCCAAACTCAGTATCAAAAGATTTAAATCCTAAATCACCGGGAGTGAAATAATATTTTTCATAATAAGAAGGATCATCAGGAATGTGCATCTTGCGATAAACTCCTGCTATTTCTCCCTTTGTATTTACGACTGCAAGCGAGTTATGATAAAGTCCTATTGCTCTCTTTTCAAACAAAGGCACAACAACTACTACTTTTAGTTTCTTTGCAATTTTAGAAACTGCATCTGTGCTTGGGCCGGGAATTGTTTCCGCTAAATCATAATAGTCTATGTTTTCAGATTGGCAGAAATACTGCGAACGAAAAAGTTCAGGTAAACAAATTACCTGCGCACCTTTTTTAGCTGCTTTTTCAATCCATACAACTGCTTTCTTAAGATTCTCATCTGGATTTTTTGAAAAACCTAATTGGATTAAACCAACTTTAAATTTCTTTGGATGTTTTTTCATATTTGTTCTGATTTGTTTGTATGCAAATATAAATCCATATGGTTATAAATAAAAAAGGCACGATTGCTCGTGCCTAAAAAAGCAAATCAAGTCTTCCATAAGTAGTGGTTTTAGAAAGGCTACTTGAGAAGTAGCATTTTCTGTGAAGCAGAAAAACTATTTACCTTTAAGGTATAAATATAAACACCGCTTGGTAAGTTACTTGCGTTAAATTCTATCGAGTAAACACCAGCTTCTTTGGTTTCTTTTAATAACTCCGCAACCTCACTTCCCAAAATATCATATACTTTGATTTTTACTAAACCACCATCTTTAATATTATACCTAATAATTGTATTAGAATTAAAAGGATTTGGGAAGTTCTGTAATAGTTTGAACGAATTTGTATAAAAATCTTCTTCTTTCTGATTCTCAACAGAGGTTATAATCGTTTTATGCTTAATCAATTTACCGTAATCACCAACACCACATAAAATATTATTTTGATTCAAGTGGATTTTATTTAAGGACATATAATTTCGTATTGGTGTCCAGGTTATCCCACCATCATTAGTTTGATATAATCCTGCCCAATACGTATTTGAGTTTGCAATCATATATCCCTGAGATTCACTTGTGAACCATAGCTCCTTTGGTATAAAGTCTGCTAGCTGAGCAGAAATTTCCCAATCTCTGCCTGCATTTGTTGTCTTATATAGTCCATTATAATTGGCAACAATCCAGCCTATTTTTGAATCTAAAAAATAAATTCCATCGATGTAATTGAAGTGAGTTGAATCTTCCCAGGTTTCTCCTCCGTTTGAGGTTCTGTATACAATATAATCTCCTTCGCAAATTGGAGGCTCAATAACCCAGCCATTAACGCTATCTGCAAAAAAGAAATCTTTAAAATAATATCCTGTTGATATTTCATCTGACCAATTATTTCCGGCATCTGTAGTTTTGAATAATCTCCCCTCGTAAGGTGCTATACAGTAACCAATGTCTTTGGACAGAAATTTAATTTTAGTCTCGGATAACCAATTACCAATATTATTTACTTGCCAGTTTGTACCACCATTATTTGATTTAATAAACTCTCCGTTATTCCCGCTAACATAAATATCCTGATTAGTCGGTGTGCTAATAGAACTGAAATCGATTGAGAAAATTGATTTGGGATTCCAATTCTCACCACCATCAACTGTATAAAATAAAGTTCCTCCATATCCAGCTAGCCATCCTTTAAGACTATCGGAAAAGCAAATATCTCTAATACTATTTTCAGTTAATTCAGAGCTTCTCATTGCCCAATGATATCCAGATTCACTTGAAGTAATCAATCTTGGAAATCCTTCTTTGCCACCTGTTATCCATTTCCGATTTCCTTGCAAGACGATGTCAAAATAATCTCCGTTATCATTCGTTCCGTCGTAGTACCAATTAGCCCCGCCATCGCTTGTGAATGAAATCCTGCCGCCATCACCAACAACCATTACATTTAACGAATCAATTATTTCTATGGCATTGTACGAAGTGTTTACCTGGCTATCTTGAATTGCCCAGGTAAATCCACCATCAGTAGTTTTTCGAATAATTCCATAATCCTCATATAGCCCTCTGCTTACTAGCCATCCAATCTGAGAATCAAGAAATTTTATATCTTTATGAAAAGTCCAATGCATACTATTTATTTCTTGCCAGGATCCGCCACTGTCAGTTGTCTTTAATAAACTACCAATTGTATTTCCAAGAAATCCGGTCTGAGGGTCGATAAAATATATAGCAGTTGCCCAGCCTGAACCGCCTTTAGGTTCCCAGGTTTGTCCCATATTAGTAGTTCTATATACTCCTTCAAATCCAGCTATATAGCCAACACTTTCATTTATAAAATGCAAATCATTAAATCCTCTAGTGTCACTTGGATATGGAATTGGGTCTGTATCTATCCAAGTATTCCCTCCATCTGTGGTAACAATAACAGAACCAAAATATGGAGCCCAAACTTCGCCACCAATTATTACACCTTTGTTTCTGTCACTGAAATAAATTTTTCTTAATGTAGTATTTATAGGCACGGTCTGTTCGTTCCAGGTTTCACCACCGTCCGTAGTTTTGAGCACGCAACTACTGGCTCCTGCAGCCCAACCATAGAGTGAATCAACAAAAAATACTGAGTATATGGTGCCGGGAGATGGTGATGGACTTAACCATTTTATTTGCGGAAGAATTTGATTTGCAAAAACTAAAAAGAAAAGAAGTATAAATTTTATGTAACCCATAATAAAATCTCCACTGTGTACTTTAAATAAGATCAATTAGAAGATTAAAGTCAAATTAAATTTTAATAACTGTTGCTAACTACAAAATAAAAAAGGCACGATTGCTCGTGCCTTGTAAAATAACTTCTTACGTCTCACTTCTCGCTTTTTTACTTCATCAAGATCATTTTCTTAGTTGAATTAAAATTATTACCACCATTACCAACTGCATTCATGGTGTAATAATAAATTCCACTTGAAAGTTTTGAACCTTCAAATGTTACTTCGTGTACACCGCCGGATAAATCGCTGTTTAACAGTTCTGATACTTTTTGTCCAATTGCATTAAATAATTCAATTTTAACATTTGCATCAACAGGCAACTGGAATTTAATCGTTGTTGACGGGTTAAAAGGATTTGGATGATTTTGACTTAATACAAATTGCTTTGGTAAACCAACATCAACCAAAACAACATTAAGGTATTCAAACGTTCCGTCAAAATCTGTTTGTTTAAGCCTGTAATAATATTTACCTGATTCAATTTCTGTATCAACATAATTGTAATTTGATATTTCAGTAGTAGTGCCTTTACCACTTACAAATCCTATTGTTGCAAAATTTTCATCATCCCTGCCACGTTCGATAGTAAACCCAGAGTTATTTATTTCTGTAGCTGTTTTCCAGTTAAGTTCAACTCCTGCATCAATTCTTTGTGCAGTAAAAGAAATCAATTCAACAGGAATAGTTTCTTCAATAGTAAAATTAACATTTGAAAGATCGAAGAATATATTTCCTACTGCTTCAACTTTTATTCTTGCAGTTGTTGATGGTGTGTTTGGGATTGTTACTGATTCACTGCCATCATTTGGTGTACTTGCAACCAGGGTTGTTGGAAAAGTTTGCCCGCCGTCGGTAGAAAGGAGAATTTTAACATTAGCACAATTAACAGGTGCTATATTTGTATTGGTAACATTCCAGGTTATGTTTTGCAATGATTCACCTGCCCAGGTAACATTAGTGTTTGGAGATGTAACAGCAAACGGGCCGGAATTACCATCGACATTGAATTGCATTTGCGCGTAGTTTACACCACCGCCGCCAAGTTTGTTATCTCTTGCGGTTAGTCTAAAATTTAATACTCTTGTATATGTTGGAAGAATTTCACCAATAACTGTAGTGTTGTTTAATAAGTTTTGAAGCCTTGGAAAATATCTTGTTGCTGATGTAGTTGGATTCCAGCTTCTGAAAATTGGAGCGTTGCCTGAAGGAGTTCCGGGTGCACCGGCTGGACCTAAATCATATTCTTCCCAGCAATAAGTAAGCGGATCACCATTCGGATCAGTTGCAGATCCTGTAAGAGCAAAAGGTGTACTTTTCGGGATATAAAATCCACCTGCAGGAACAGTAACAGTTGGTGCTCCGTTGCCAGTATTTGTAATTACCGCACAACCGTTACCACTCCCAAAATTTGTATAAGAAACAATTTCATCAAAGTTTACAACGTGAAAATATGCATCGCTGTTGTTTTGCAGGTTTTGCGGTGAACAAATACCGGCATACGCCATTATGGTAGAACCACTGCCAGGTTCATACGCTGTTGAAGCATTTCTGTTGCCACCGCTGCATGAACCAGCGCTGCCGTTAAACGAATGGTTACCACTGTATTGATGACCCATTTCGTGTGCAACGTAATCAATATCAAAAGGATCACCAACCGGTGCAGAAGAACCGGTAACGCCACCAGCTTTTGATCCGTTAATACAGATAACACCAAGGTATGCAACACCGCCGCCGCCGGTACTAAAAACATGACCAATATCATAATTGGCAGACCCAATTCTTGTATCAACTGTTGTTTGATTCTGACTAAGCATCGCGCCGCCGTTAGTATTGCTATAAGGATCCGTTGAGGCATTAGTAAATATTAGTGTATCATTATTTGCAACAAGTACCATTCTTACTGCAACTTCTTTTTCATAAACTCCGTTAACACGATTGACTGAAGTAACCACAGCGGCTAAAGCAAATGGCACTGTTCCGCCAAAAAAAGCGGCATATTCACCTGTGCATGCAACTGCCAGTCTGTAAGTTCTTAACTGCGGACCTGTTGGAGTAAGCAGCATTGATTCTTTAAGATAATTAAGTTCTTGTAATCTGTTCTCATCAGAAATGACTTCACATTCAAAAGATTTTGATGGATTGGAAAAATCTTTGGTGTAGTAAGAAATTAAATTCTCAGTATCACCAAGCGCGTAAGGATCGATAAATATATTCCCATTTGGTGATAATATCATTGCGTGAAAACCAAGCGGAGTTAAATCGAATCTAACAACTGCAAAAGGATCATCAATACCTTTTCCCATATAAGTTTTTATTTCGGGATACTTTGCAGCAAGTTCTGGTGCCATAACTGGAGATTCAACAATATCAAAACTTTGCATTGAGCCATCAGGGATAGGTAGATAGATTTTTAAATATTTTGTTTTTGCAGCATTACTATATTCTAAAGGAGCATTTGAGAGGAAAGTTTTAATACCTTCAACATCAAGTTTAAGTGATCTGAATTGCTGCGGAAAAATATAACGTTGCCCAACGGTTACAATTTGTGCTTCATTAATATCCTGCCATAGGTTCAGTGAATTTACTTGAGCAAAAACGAATTGCACAGATAAAAGAATAGTGAATGTAAGAAATCTGAAAAGAATAGTCATACTTGCCTCTTTAGTGAATTTGAGAGTTATTTAAGTAATTAGTCATTGATTAACTGAGATGAACTAAATAATTATGATAATACTTACAATTATTATTCCAATTAATTGTAACCATAAGTGGAAATAAGCAATCCATTTTGCCCATACATTTTACTTTTTTGCATATGTCCTGAATCATAAAATTCTTCTTTCATCATAGAGCCGTCACTATAATAAGTTTTAATCCAGCCCGAAAGCCTGCCATTAACATAGTTTTCAATTTTTTCCAAAGCTCCATTTCGATAATAAGTATTACATTTGCCGGTCTTCAAACCATCTTTAATTGTTTGTTCACTTTGTAAAAGTCCGTTATCAAAATAAACTTTATAATTACCTTCTAATCGATTAAGAATATAATTTCCAATACTTTCAAGATTTCCATTTGGATGGTAGGTAAGACAAATACCATTTTTCAAATTATCTTCATAAATTGTTTCAGCTTTAAGAATTCCATTTTCATAGTATGATTTTTCATTACCGCGTTTTACACCATCAACATAATCTGAAGAAACTTTGAGAACACCATTTTCATAATATTCAAATGATCTGCCGACAATATTATTTTTTTTAAAATTCCATTCTTCTTGTAAGAATCCGCTTTCATAAAAGGTTTTCATCGGGCCATCTTTTAATCCATCAACAACAAAAGTTTCTTCAAGCAATCTACCGGAGGGAAAATAGACTTTAATAAGTTCTTCTTTTGATTCAACTTTTCCAGTATAATCAAGTTTTACACGATTTATTAGTTCGTCATTTATATAAGTATCTCTTACACGTAGTGTTTTCATTTTATCATAAATTAAAACATCACCCTGCAATTTGTTATCGATAAAAAATGCTTCCAGCGCTAAAGATTTATCGTCATAAAAAACTCTGGAAGTACCGTGTTGTTTTCCATCAACAAATTTTCGTTCAACCTCAACATTTCCATTTGTATAAAATGTTTTTGAAATTCCCTGAAGCACACCATCAACATAATTCCATTCACCTTGTTTCTCGCCTGATTTATAATAGGTATAAGTTATACCCTGAAGTTCACCAAAGGAATAATTTTGTTCAGCCCAAAGTTCCCCGATTTCATAATACCATTTAGAAACTCCCTCTTTTCTGCCATAAATGTAGTTCCATTCAATACTAACTTTACCATCAGGAAAATACCAGATTGATATACCTTCTTCTTTTCCATTTTCGTAGTTCCAATCTTTCCATAAAGCTCCATTCGGATAATATTCTTTGTAATGTCCATCAAGCTGGTCATACAAATAATCACCCTCAGTTTTGATTGTGCCGTCAGGGTAATTGGTTTTAACAACTTTACGATAGGGGTTTTCTTGGGCAACGCAAATAATTTGGAATACGACAAAAAATAAAAGTGGAACAAATATTTTATTAAATTTTAAAATTATCATTTAGTATTTGTAATAAGTTAATCTAAGATAAATTTATTATTAAAAATTAAAAGAGTAAAAATAGATGGATTATACTGAAGGAATTTTTCTTCCTATTACATCAGCAATTAATCTTATTTGATTCATCATATCAAGAAATTGTTCCGGCAGTAAAGCTTGTGGTCCATCAGACAATGCTTTTTCAGGATCGTGATGAACTTCAACCATTAATCCATCAGCCCCGGCAGCAATAGCTGCGCGAGCCATCGGAATTACCTTATCTCTTAATCCTGTTGCGTGAGATGGATCAGCAAATACCGGTAAATGGCTGCGTTTGTGAACTACAGGAATTGCAGAAATATCAAATGTATTTCTAGTATATGTTTCAAATGTCCTGATTCCTCTTTCACATAAAAAGACATCCGGATTTCCGTTTGATAAGATATATTCAGCTGACATCAACCAATCTTCCACTGTCGCAGAAAGTCCGCGTTTTAACATAACCGGCTTTTTTGCAGAACCTAATTCTTTAAGAAGCGAATAGTTCTGCATATTTCTTGCACCAACCTGAAAAATATCCGTGTACTTATATACCAAATCAATCATTGAGTTATCAAGCACTTCTGTAATAACTAATAATCCAAATTCGTCTCCAGCCTTACGTAAAAGTTTAAGACCTTCTTCTCCTAGTCCTTGAAATGAGTAAGGTGAACTGCGGGGTTTAAAAGCACCGCCACGTAATATTTTAACTCCGCTTTGTTTTACCAGCTCAGCAATGATCATTATCTGCTCTTCACTTTCAACTGAGCAAGGACCCGCAATTACATTAACTTCATTTCCACCAATTAATTTATTCTTAATGTTAATTACTGTATCATCTTTTTTAAAACTTCTGCTTGCAAGTTTGAATGGTTCAGTAATTCTGTAAACCTCTTCAACACCATCAAGTATTTTAACTTTTCTTGTATCAAAATTTGGTTGAACACCAATTGCACCCAGAATCGTTCTTTCTTCACCTGCAGATTTATGAACCGAAAATCCAAAATCTTCAAGATGTTTGATAATATTTTCAAGCTGTAAATCAGTTACTACTTTATCTAAAACAACAATCACTTCTTCTCCGTTTTTTGTTCTTAGTGGAAATTTTTCTCACCTGCTTTAATTTCAAAATCAAGATAGTCATCCTTGGTTGGAATAGGACAGGTGAAAAGACTACTGTATGCACAATAAGGATTATAAGCTCTATTAAAATCTATTTCATAAATATATTCCGGATCAGAGTTTAATTCGAAAAGCAGATATCTTCCAACCGAATAAGTCAATTCTCCGGTAGTTCGATCAGTAAACCATATTATATGAAAACTTTCAGCATTTCTGCCAAAACTTTTATAAATATTTAATTTATATGAATTATTTTTATAATCTAGCAAGACATACCCTTCAATAACAGCTTTTCTTTCTTCGCCTTTCGTTCCAAATATTTTAATTGTATCCTGCTTTTCATTTTTAAATAGTTTGGATTTAAATATAAACTCGGAAGTTGGCTCAAAGTATTTCAACGGTTCATAGTTTGCAGATGAATCCATATTAAAGGGAGAATTAGGATCATTAGCTAATTCCAAATCTTTTGATTCTCGTTCACTCTTGAGATCGATAATATATGTTTCATCAAGTGGAACTATCTTTTGCTGATCACTACATGAAATCAATAGCAACAATAATGTAATGGACAATAAATACTTTTTAAACATCTTCATTCATTTTCTTTTTTAGTTCGTTTAATTTATTTAGTGCTTCTAATGGAGTAATTTTATCTAGCTCCATTTTATTAATCTCCGTTCGCAATGAATCATCTTTAAATTCAAATAAGCTAATTTGGTTATCATTTTCAGATTTTAATTTTTTTAATCGCTCTTTCTTTATCTCGTAAGGAGTTAATTCTTTACTTTCCAGATTATCCAAAACTTCTTTTGCACGATTTGTAACAAACAAAGGTAAACCCGCCATTTGTGCTACCTGAATTCCATAACTATGATCTGCTCTGCCAGGATTTACTTTGTGAAGAAACACAACTTTATCATCATACTCACGAACTTCTACTTTGTAATTTTTTATTTTAGGAAAAAGTTCAGCCATTTCATTTAATTCATGATAGTGAGTTGCAAATAAAGTCTTTGCTGAAACATCTGGATTTTCATGAAGATATTCTGTTATAGCCCAGGCAATTGAGATTCCATCAAATGTGCTTGTTCCTCTTCCAATTTCATCCAATAAAATTAAACTTTTTTGCGTTGCATTGTTTAAAATGTTTGCAGCTTCCTGCATTTCAACAAGAAAAGTACTTTCTCCTGCAGTGATATTATCACTAGCGCCAACACGAGTAAATATTCTATCAACTATTCCAATTTGTGCTTCTTTAGCCGGAACAAATGAACCAATCTGTGCAAGCAACACAATCAAACCAACTTGTCTTAGATAAACAGATTTGCCAGCCATATTTGGCCCGGTTAATAAAATAATTTGCTGATCATCATTATCAAGCAAAGAATCATTCGGAGTGTATTTGTTTCCCGGATCAAGAATTCTTTCCACTACCGGATGACGACCTTGAACAATATTTATTTTATTTGATTCATCAACATTTGGTTTTACGTAATTATACTCTTCTGCACATTGAGCAAAGCTATTAAGACAATCCAGCATTGCAATTAATCTTGCATTTTTTTGTATAGTCTCAGCTTCATTTGCAACGATTGCACGAATCTCATTAAACAATTGTGATTCAAGTTCGTTTATTTTTTCCTGCGCGTTTAGAATTTTATCCTCGTATTCTTTTAATTCAGGCGTAATAAATCGCTCGCTGTTCACAAGTGTTTGCTTGCGTATGTAATTATCAGGAATTTTATTTTTATGCGTATGACTAACATCAATGTAATATCCAAACACATTATTAAAATTTACTTTTAAAGATGAAATTCCCGTTCGTTCTCTTTCATTTTGCTGAAGTGTTGCAATCCATTCTTTGCCGTGTAAAGAAATATCGCGAAGTTCATCAAGTTCGGGACTAAATCCATTCCTTATTATTCCTCCTTCGTTAATTGCAGCCGGTGGAGAATCAATTATCGATGTTTCAATTTTTTCTACAATATTTTCTAATGGATCAAGCTGCTCAGAAATATTTTTAAGTGTAGATATTTTTAACTGATCCAATAATTCTTTTGCTGCGGGAATTTTCTTTAAAGATGATTTAACCGCAACAACTTCTCGTGGTGTTGCTCTGCCTGTACAAATTCTTGAAATTAATCTTTCAAGATCACCTACTTCGTTAAGATTTTCATTTAAATCTTTTCTTACTTTTTTATGTTTTAATAACTCTTCAACGCTATCGTGTCTTTTCTTTATCGGATCAAGATCACGCAAAGGAGCAGAAATCCATTTCTTTAATAGTCTTCCTCCCATAGCAGTTTGAGTTTTATCAAGTATAGAAATTAATGAACCTTCTCTTCCACCATCGTTCATCGAAAAAGTAATTTCAAGATTTCTCTTTGTTGAATGATCAAGAATCATGTAATCAGAAGGGTTATAAAGAGATATTCTATTTAAATGAGAAAGATTAACTCTTTGGGTTTCGTTAAGATAATTTAGAACTGCACCTGCGGCGATAATTCCTGCAGTTAGATTTTCAATTCCAAATCCTTTGAGTGTTACAGTTTTAAAATGATTTTTGATAAGCTCATTAGCAAAATCAAAATTAAAGATCCAATCTTCAAGTTTTGTAATTCTTAGAGAAGGATTAATTCGTTCAATCAATTTTCCTAAAAATTCTTTATCACGTTTGGGAATCAAAAACTCAGAGGGATTTATGGATTCAATCTGTTCGCCTACTTGTGCAAGCGGAATTTCAAAAACATAAAACTCGCCTGTGGAAATATCACAAAACGATAACCCGCAAATCTGATCCAGGATTGAAATCGCAAGAAGATAATTATTCTTTTTATGATCAAGGAGTTTATCAGAAAGAGTAACACCGGGAGTTACAACTTCAACAACTTCCCGTTTAACAATTCCCTTTGCAAACTTGGGATTTTCTGTTTGTTCACAAACTGCAACCCGGTATCCGGCACGTACAAGTTTTGGTAAATAGTTATCAATGGCGTGATGTGGAAATCCTGCAAGCGGTGTATCACCAGCATAACCGTTAGAACGTTTGGTCAGTGTAATTCCTAAAACTTTAGAAGCTAACTTTGCGTCATCCTCAAAAGTTTCAAAAAAATCGCCAACCCTGAATAACAAAATCGTATCAGGATGAGCTTGTTTTACCTTATAATATTGCGCCATTAAAGGCGTTTGTTGAGTTTGTGATTTCATAAATGAAGCATAAAAATAGTGATTTTAACATTCAAATATCTATTGATTATTCTATCATATTTCGGTCTATTATTATTATTTTGCGGATCACTCGCAAAGGTTGAACTAAAATCATTTTTTCATATATTTGCCACCGAGCAGTTAGATTGATGGAAACACTAATTATAAATCATCAATCTCTTTCCTTCTTAATTTCGGACGTTATTATTGAAAGAAGAATATCACAAATGGCACTCCCAATTTATTGACAGGGAGTTTGAAATGTTGACCTTTGGACAAGCAGGTTTTCCGGTAATTGTTTTTCCTACTTCGCGCGCAAGATATTATCAAGCAAAAGATTTTGGTTTGATAAACGCTGCTGCTTATTTGATTGACACAGAAAAAGTGAAAATTTATTGTCCCGATAGTTTGGATAACGAAAGCTGGTATAATAAGAATATTCATCCGGCCGAAAGAGTTAAAACTCAGATAGCATATGAGGAAGTAATTCTAAACGATGTTATTGAATACGCATTTCAGGATACAGGATTTGATAAAGTTGGATTAGCTGGATGCAGTTTTGGCGGTTATCATGCTTCAAATATTTCATTTCGTAATCCTGATAAAGTTGGATATTTATTTTCAATGGGCGGCGCATCCAACATAAAAAGATTTTTGGACGGTTATTTTGATGATAATTGCTACTTTAATAATCCACCGGATTATTTAATTAATCTTTCGGATAAAAAGATACTGGATAAAATAAAAAAGATAGGCATTGTTCTTGGTACAGGTGATTCGGATATATGTCTTGATGAAAATAAAGTTTTATCTGAAATTTTAGATCGTAAAGATATTCCACATTGGTTGGATGTTAGAAAAAATACTGGCCACGATTGGAATTGGTGGAAAGAAATGTTTGTTGAGTATTTAAATAAGATTGAGGTTTAATTTACTTTGTCAAATTAGAAAAATTTATTTGTCATTCCCGTGAAAACGGGAATCCATATTCTTAAAAAGTAGATTCCCACTTTCGTGGGAATGACACAAACAAAATTGAATAATAAATAAGAGAGTTAAAAAATGAAAAAAATCGGAATTCTTTTTGGACAGGAAAATACTTTTCCACAAGCTTTTGTTGATAGAATTAACAGCAAAAAAGAAAATGGAATTACTGCAGAACTCGCTCACATCAATAAAATAATTCAAGGCGAACCACTTGGTTATGATGTGTTGATCGACAGAATTTCTCAGGATGTTCCTTTTTATCGTGCGATGTTAAAGAACGCTGCAATATCGGGAACTGCAGTAATTAACAATCCTTTTTGGTGGAGCGCTGATGATAAATTTTTTAACAATGCACTTGCAACAAAAATTGGAGTAGCAGTTCCCAAAACAGTAATACTTCCATCCAACCAACACCCAGCGGATACAAATGAAAAATCATTTCGTAATCTAGCTTATCCGCTTGATTGGGAAGGAATTTTTGAATACATCGGCTTCCCTGCTTATTTTAAACCTTTTGCAGGCGGCGGATGGAAAAATGTTTATAAGCTAAATAATATGGATGAATTCTTTAAAGCTTACAACGAAACCGGGCAGCTTGTAATGATGCTTCAGGAAGAAATCGTGTTCACTGAATATTTCCGTTGCTATTGTTTAGATAGACAAGATGTTCATATAATGCAATATGATCCAAGACAGCCGCACGAATTTCGTTATGTTAGAAATCCAAAACCACTCGCAAAAAAATTATTGGATGATGTTCACAACGGAGTTCTTGCACTCAACAAAGCACTTGGTTATGATTTTAACACAGTTGAGTTTGCAATTCGCGATGGCGTGCCGTACGCAATTGATTTCTGTAATCCTGCTCCGGATGCTGATTTAAATTCTGTTGGTCAGGAAAATTTTGAATGGATTGTAGAGGCTGCTGCTAATATGGCAATCAGAAGAGCAAAAGCACATAAACCAGAACAGAATAATCTTACATGGGGAACTTTTGTTACATCGTTTGCAAATAATAAACCTTTGAAATAAGAAAGAAAATTTGTTATGACAGAAGCAGGTTTGTTTACGCTTGGAGTTGAAGAGGAATTCCAGATTGTGGATCCGGTATCTCGGGAATTAAAATCACATATACAAGAGATTCTCGAAGACGGTAAGATGATTCTGGCTGAAAATGTAAAAGCAGAAATGCATCAATCCGTTGTTGAAATGGGCACAGATATTTGTCGTGATGTTAATGATGCGCGTGAACAGGTAACAAAGCTTAGGACAAATCTTGCTAAGCTGGCTATCAAAAATAATCTACGAATTGCTGCTGCCGGTACTCATCCATTTTCACATTGGAAAGATCAAAAAATCACTGAGCATCCTCGTTACAAAGTTATTGTTGATGATATGCAGCAAGTTGCACGTGCAAATTTAATATTTGGATTGCATGTACATGTTGGTGTTGAAGATCGTGAGGTTGCAATACACATTATGAATGCTGCAAGATATTTTCTTCCGCACATTTTTGCTTTATCTACAAACTCTCCTTTCTGGTTAGGTAGAAATACAGGATTCAAATCTTACAGAAGTAAAGTATTTGATAGATTTCCAAGAACAGGAATTCCGGATTTCTTTAATGGTGTATCTGAGTATGATAAGTATATCAATTTACTTATTAAAACTGGTTGTATAGATAATGCAAAAAAAATCTGGTGGGATATTCGTGTTCATCCTGTGTTTAAAACACTAGAGTTTAGAGTTTGTGATATTCCAATGCGAGTTGATGAAACAATTGCACTAACCGCCGTTATGCAGGCGCTTGTAGCAAAACTTCACAAACTAATCAAACAGAATCTTGGATTCAGATTATACCGCAGAGCTTTGATAGCAGAAAATAAATGGCGTGCTGCCCGCTATGGTATTAGCGGTAAGTTGATTGACTTTGGGAAAATGGAAGAAGTTGATTTTAAAATATTAGCCGGTGAATTATTAGATTTTATTGATGATGTTGTAGATGAACTTGGTTCAAGAGAAGAAATAAATTACATTTACAAGATGCTGGAAATGGGTACAGGTGCTGATAGACAGCTTGCAGTTTGGGAACAATCACACGACACGAAAAATGTAGTTGATTATATTATTGAGGAAACACAATACGGATTGGATTTGAAGAAGTAAATATGAACAAACCACGAATTAAAGTTGCTACGATAGATCTATACAACAACGAACGTAATGAAGGAATGCGTTGTATTAAAGAGATTGTTTCTGATGTAGGTAAAAATTATCCCAGCATTGATTTAAAGTATGATGTATTTGAAACTCGTTACAAAGGTGAGATCCCGGATTTAAGTTATGATATTTTCATTTCATCCGGTGGACCCGGAAGTCCGTTTGAAGATGAAGACAAACAATGGGATAAAGATTATTTTACATTGCTTGATAAAATCTGGAACCACAATCAAAACTCTGAGCAGAAAAAATATATCTTTTTCATTTGTCACTCATTCCAGATGATGGCAAGATACTTTCAGTTTGGCGAAGTGAATAAACGATTTATAAACTCATTTGGTGTTATGCCATTTGCCAAAACAGAAGAGGGACAAAACGATCCTATCTTAAAAGATTTGACCGATCCGTTTTACGCAGCTGATATAAGACATTGGCAGGTCATTAATCCAAATCAAAAAAAGATTGATGAATTTGGAGGAAAAATTCTTTCGTGGGAAATTCCTGAAGAAGAAAATAAAAACAATCCTGCAATTACATCAATTCGAATCTCGAATGAAATTGTGGGAACTCAATTCCATCCTGAAGCTGATCCTGAAAGTATGCTTTATCATTTTAAACAGGATGAAAGAAAAAAATTTATTGTCGATCGTTACAATGAAGAAAAATATTTTGAAATGATTGATCTGCTTGAAGATCAGGACAAAATAAAGTTAACGAGAAAAACAATTATCCCGACTTTTCTAAATAATTCTATTAATGATTTAATCTCAATTACGGTTTAAATATGATTCCTGAAATCAGAAAAAAATTTAACAGTGATTTTTCAGAAAAAGTTTATCAGGAATATTTAGATGATTTGAATTCGGTGTTAAAGCATCCGACTGATTTCCGTGTATGTGAAACTCCTCTTTTCTTAACCCGGGATTTAACAAGTGAACTTGTAAAAGCTTGCGATGATGTCATCTTTCAACTTCAGCAGGATGAGTTTATAAAAAAATCTGAAGCGGCAATTCCTGAACACTTAAAAGTGCCGAACGATTTTGAGCATCCACCGTTTTTGCAGTTAGATTTTGCAATAACAAAAAACAGGGACAAATTTTGGCCAAAGTTAATCGAGCTTCAGGCATTTCCCTCGCTTTATGGTTATCAAGTTTATCTGAATGATGTTATAAGAAAACATTTTGATATCCCAGTTGGATTCCATAGTTACTTTAATGGACTAAACAAAGCTGCGTATCGATCACTTCTAACACAGACTATTGTTGGCAATCATGATCCTGAAACCGTTATACTTTTAGAAATTGAACCTGAGAAGCAAAAAACAAGAATTGATTTTGCTGCAACTGAAGAGTTAACTGGAATTACAACTGTATGTTTATCAAAAATAAAAAAGCGTGGTAAAAAACTATTCTATGTTAAAGATGGTAAAGACATTCAAGTAAAGCGAATTTATAACCGAGTAATTTTTGATGAGCTTGAACGGAAGAATGCGAAATTCGATTTTGATTTTAAAGATGAGATTGATGCTGAATGGGCAGGTCATCCTAATTGGTTTTTTAAGATTAGTAAATTTTCTTTGCCAATGTTAAAAGGTAATTATGTACCTAAATGTTATTTCTTAAATGAGATTGAAAAGTATCCCGAAAACCTGAATGATTTTGTTTTAAAACCTCTTTTCTCTTTTGCCGGACTTGGAGTTGACGTTGAAGTAACAAAAGAAAAACTAGACGCAGTAGAAAACAGAAACAATTACATCCTACAGCAAAAAGTTGATTATGCACCATTGATTGAAACCCCGGATGTATTTTCAAAAGTTGAAATCCGTATGATGTTTTTGTGGACGAATAAATACGAGGGGCCAATACTTGTAAATAATCTTATCCGCACTAGTAAAGGGAAGATGATGGGCGTTGATTTTAATAAGAACAAAACCTGGATCGGTTCCAGTATTGCTTATCATCCTTAATCTGAATCTATATAAAAAAGATGACATCTTTGGTAAGATGTCATCTTCCAGAAATCTTATATATTGAATCTTATTTAATAAGAATCATCTTTTTATTTTGAACAAAATCATCCGCTTGAAGTTTATAATAATAAACACCACTTGCTAATGATGATGCATTAAAATCTAAATTGTAATTTCCCGCCGCTTTAATTTCATTTACCAAAGTCGCAACTTCACAACCAACTACATCATAAATCTTTAGTGTTACGTGTGATTCATAAGGTAATTGGAAATTTATACTTGTAACAGGATTAAAAGGATTTGGATAGTTCTGTGACAATTTATATTCAGCAGGTGTCATCATCACTAACACTTCACTGCTCAACGAAAAAGAACCATCATAATCAATTTGTTTTAATCTATAATAGAATTTCCCGTTATTCCCAATAGATGATATATCATCACTATATGAATATGAATTTATCTCAGTGGTTGTTCCCTTTCCTTCAACGAATCCCACATCCTGCCAATTATTGTCGACTTTTCTTTGAACAGAAAATCCACGATTGTTTAATTCTGTAGCCGTAGTCCAGCTTAATGACACATTTAATTGATTTAATGCAGCATTTAATGATACAAGTTCTACAGGTATTGTTGTTTCATAAATTAATGGTCGTAGCATAAAAGGTTTTGCAAATCCCGCTCCAAACGCTTCAACATTAGCCCATCCACCAAAAGGACTTGTTGGCCAATTTACCCACACAGTTCCTGGAGTAAAAATATTAGTCGTATTACCTAAAGCTAAAGTAGAATCCACTTCGTTAACGCTCACCAAAAATGTATCTGCAGCTAAAACTGCTTCACCACCGCTAATATTCAAGAATATCCATCTAGCACTATCATCAGGGGCATAAAAAGTGTCTGTCACTGCAATTAAATCTGTTGGTAATCCATTCACAATATTTCTAATATTAGCAAACACAGGTTCGTTGGCGTAACTCAGAGTAAAATATAATTTTACCCCTCTTATGTATCCACTGGTATTCATAAAGAAACTTTGTCCCAACTCACCACCATCTCCTGCACCAATACCTAACGAACCAACCGGAATATTATCATCTCTTGCAAATTCATTTTCGGTTATCATTATTGAGTTTGCTGATCCAGTATTATTAGTAGTATCAACATCAGTTTCACTCATAGAAACAGAATACTCTATTTCCACAACTCCTGAATCAACTGGAATATAAGGGTTTAATGAAATTGGTATGGTTATCCCTGGTGCAATTGTTGAAACTGGACTTCCAACTTGGGTATGATTTAATATATTATTCAAATATACTTTTGCTGTTAAAACAACATTGGTAATATTACTTGTGCCATTATTTTTTACTTCACCACCCAATTCAAGTGGATAATTCTGCCAGGCTGGTATCATAGTATATTCTGATGACTGTAAAACTGAAGTGAGTTGTGCATCATAAGGTTGACTATCTTCAACGAGCACATCATCAATCAAAAGTAGAAACATATCAGTTGAATGATTTCTAAATGCAATGTAAACTGTCTGATTTGCATATCCAGCAAGTGCTAGATCAACAGTTCTTTCTGTCCATGTACTATTTTCTGAAGAAACAGAAAACAAAATAGGATTTGCCAAACATCCTGCAACGTCCTGATTTGTTGTTGAAATTCTCACTTCATATCCGTCAGGATACAATGGGTCATATGCAACTGCATTCCATTTAAGGGTTGATGCGGAACCAATATTTATTGCAGGTGTGATCATCCAATCATCAGCCTGTCCTGCAGGCACATACCAAGATGTGCTAAAAGCGGCGCTATCAGCTACATTAAAATTAAAATCTTCTCGTCGTTCCCACGCTTGATTAACATATGAAACAGCTCCTGCAGGTAAATTAAAATCAACATTTGTAAGAATCCAACCGGAAGGGAAATAATAAGTACCCGGTCCACCTCCAGTTGGGCCTGGTATTCCATCAAAATCCTCAGAGAATATTGCATTTATACTTTCAGATTTGTGTATAATATTTTTTGACTTTGAAATTGAGCTTATGAAATTATTTTCAAAGACATTTGTATTATTAAGAATACTTTGAGCAGGATATTTTGATCTATTTAAATATTGTGCCTGTGTGGTTCCTAAAAATGTAACTGTAAGAATTAAGGTTATGAGCAGGAAAGATCTGTAAAATGAGAGCATATTTTTTCCTTTATTTATTATAATGGTGAACTAAAACTAAGTAACTAATAATTATCACACTATTTTTTTATCTATTTAATTTTTGTATTAGATTGTTTTAAGTTTGTGACAATGTAGAACTTTTGATACTTGGCATTAATTAACCTGCTGTCTAAGTTTAACCAATAGTCAGCAAATTATTTTTTCGTCGTATTGTTTCCAACTTCAATGCCAAAGCAGATGTTATTCAATGTACTGTTTGTGGATTGAGTTTTTATAATTAAATATCATTTTAGAAATATTTACACTTATTCTTATTTGCTATGTTAGTTTTACCGATTCAAATTATCATCTAAATAGGAATTTAATTTTTATTGTTCTTAACGGTTGATATCACAAAATCATACAGCTAATTTTATACCTAGATTTTATTATATTTCACTTCAAATCATTGATATTCTGTTCCAATTTAACCTCTAGCAAAACATTATGATTACTTATTATTTTCATGTTACAAAAGACTCACGAATCAAATACAAGATTGAAGAAAATCTTTTTTCACTTAATGGCAATCTTGTTATATCAGATTTCCGTACTGCAAGATTATTATCAGAAAAGATAAACGCTGTTAGAAGAGATGAAGGTAAATTTGAACTTCAGGTAACTGCTGGACAAATAAATGCTCTGGGTTTGCTACACGAAATATTTCATCTGCTTATCCGCAAGTATGAAGAAGATAATAACAAGGGTGTTTTTAAAAATGGAATTGACTATTTAAAGAATAGTCTAACTGAAGAAGAGCTTGATAAAACATTGTTGAAATTTGTAGAAGAGTTTCCGCCGCTTCCTGTTTATCAAAACAAAATTAACGCGATTGAATACTTAAACGGAAAAACTGAGAACAAAGACAACCGCGAAATACTACTTGAAGAACTGATCATATTAAATCTGGAAAATATTAATCCTGCAACTCATCAGTTAAAAGAACTTTACACAGATGAAAAGCTTACTAAAGAAACCAAGTACAAAGAAATAATTGAGCATACAGAATTATTTTTTGAGAATGAACCAAAAATCGGCGGGTTTAATTTACTTTCATTCCTGCGCAAACCAATAATTCAGAGTCCATACAACATTGAGGAACAACTGGATTTTATAAGATCAAACTGGAATGTATTTATTGATGAGACAATTTTAAATAAAATTCTATCCGGTAAAGATCTTATTCACGAGGACTACAAACTGTTTGTACAGCACGGTGGCGGAGAAAAAGGAACGCCGCCTGTTCCCTCTTACGAATTTGATCATAAATATTTTGAATCATTAAAATCAAAACTTAAAAGAGGTAAAAAGTTATCTCCTGAAGAGTATGAATATTATCAGCTTGAAGTAAATAGATTTACTGTCGATATCGATTGGATGCCGCGGGTTGTGATGATTGCAAAAAATGCTTTTGTGTGGATGCATCAGCTTACAAAAAAATATGGAAGAGAAATAAAAAGACTTGATGAAATTCCTGATGCAGAACTTGATACTCTTGCGCGTTGGAACTTTACCGCTCTGTGGTTAATAGGAATATGGGAACGAAGTTCAGCATCCAGAAAAATAAAACAAATGATGGGAAATCCTGAAGCTGCATCATCAGCTTACTCTTTATATGATTATGTAATTGCAAATGAACTTGGCGGAGAATCAGCATTTGAGAATTTAAAAGCACGTGCGTGGCGGCGTGGAATAAGATTATCGAGCGATATGGTTCCAAATCATACCGGTATTTATTCAAAATGGGTTACAGAAAAACCTGAGTACTTTATACAGAATAAAGTTCCGCCTTATCCAAATTATAAGTTCACAGGAATAAATCTTTCCGATGATGATCGCGTTGAAGTAAGAGTTGAAGATCAGTATTACTCAAAAACAGATGCGGCAGTTGTGTTTGAAAGACTTGATAAATTTACCGGTGATCGCACATATATTTATCACGGTAACGATGGAACAAATATGCCGTGGAATGATACTGCCCAGTTGGATTTAATGAAAGCTGAAGTACGTGAATCACTTATCCAAACAATTATGCACGTTGCACGTAAAACACCTATTATAAGATTTGATGCTGCAATGACATTAGCAAAAAAACATTATCAGAGATTATGGTTTCCTATTCCCGGTTCCGGTGGAGCTATTCCTTCACGCTCTGATTATGCAATGACCCGTTCACAATTTGATGCGATTATGCCGGAAGAATTTTGGCGAGAAGTTGTTGATAGAATAAATGCAGAAATGCCAAACACTCTTTTACTTGCCGAGGCTTTCTGGCTGATGGAAGGATACTTTGTCCGCACACTTGGGATGCACCGCGTTTATAACAGTGCTTTTATGCATATGTTTATGAAAGAAGAAAATGAAAAGTACAAGTTGCTTATTAAGAACACGCTTGTATTTAATCCTGAAATCTTAAAACGCTATGTAAACTTTATGAGCAATCCTGATGAAGAAACTGCTATAAATCAGTTTGGTAAAGGTGATAAATATTTTGGTGTTGCAACCATGCTTATAACTTTACCTGGTTTGCCAATGTTTGCACACGGTCAGGTTGAAGGACTTTCAGAAAAATATGGAATGGAATACAAACGAGCTTACTATGAAGAATTTACTGATGATAATTTAGTTGTAAGACATGAAAAAGAAATTTTTCCACTCACAAAGAAAAGATATTTATTCAGTCAGGTTGATAATTTTGAATTATATGATTTTATAGATCCACACGGTATCTGTAATGAAAATGTCTTTGCATTTACCAATAGAAGCGGGAATGAAGTTTCACTTGTTATTTATAATAACTCTTATAGTGAAGCAATCGGAACAATTAATTCCAGTTGCGAGCGTGCTTTTGGTGAAGAAGGTAGAACAAGTACAACTACAATTGACAAATCACTTGGAATAAATTCAGGTTTTGGATTTTATTATATCTTTAAGGATTACATTCAACAATTAGAGTTCATTGCCTCAGGTTCACAACTAAGTTCTGCAGGATTTTCATTTCATCTGATGGGTTATCAAAGAAAAATTTTATTAGATTTTAGAGAAGTTTATGATGCTGATGGAAGATATAAAGTACTTTGTGATCAACTTAATGGAAGAGGTGTTAACTCTATAGAGCGTGCCCTAAGTGAAATGAACCTTGCGCCATTCCACAATTCACTAACTCATCTTTTCACTTCAATAAAATTTAGTAGATTACTTTTATCATTAGATATTTCTAATAAAGATGATATTGAAATTCCTGTAATTGATGAAGAAGTCTTGAGAATAATTAATTGCCTCAGTAAGATAAAATCACTATATATTTCTCAGCAGGAATTGATTACTAAAATTCAGTTTGATATTTCACAAATCGAAGATTTTAATAAATTATTTTTAGAAATCTCTTCAGCAAAGCGTCCGACAAAATGGATTGTAGAATTTAAACCATTTCTATCTCCTGAAAACGATAATGAGCGAAAGAAGATATTATCTTTTCTATTGTTAAATAAAATTCTTTCCAGGATATTAAATTCAGTAGAGACAACTAATACTAAAAATATCTTATTCGATGAACTTTTGCTTTGGAAGCCTTTATTTGAAATATATGGTTTCTTAAGATATGATGATCCGGGTCAAAGTTATGAACTAAGTAAGAGTTTATTTGATTCAGATTTTTCTTTTACTGATGATGCAGATAGATACTTTATAAAAATATTTGGGAAAGATGAAATTACTTCTTTTCTTCAGATTAATGAATATGAAAATATTAGATATTTTAACAAAGAAAGGATCGAAGAACTTGTAAAATGGCAGTTTATAAATTCTTGCTATAACCTAATCTCACAGAATACAGTTAAAGGTAAGTTATCTAAAAAGGCTTTTACGGATTCATTCAAGATTATTTTTAAAAATTATTCTTTAGTAATCCAGGCGATTTTGAAAAGCGAGTACAAAGTTGAAAATCTGATTTCAATTCCTGAAGTGAAAGTAGTTAAGAAAACAAAATCAATTAAAAAAACATCTCCCAAAAAAGCTGTGCAAAAAAAGGAAACTACAACTAAAGTAAAATCAAAAATAGATAGTGAAAAGAAAAGTAAAGGGAAAACAGAAAAGGCAGTTAATAAAGGAAAGAAAAAAGTAACAACTAAAAAAACAAAAACTAAAAAGAAGGCAAAACCATGATCAATAAATTGAATTTTGTAACTATATTTTTGATACTAAATTCCTTTACAGTTTTTGCACAAAATAGTTTTGAAATCGCATTTCCCAATTTAACATTCACAAGCGCTTTAGATATTCAAAATGCAGGTGATGGAAGTAACCGTTTATTTGTTGTTGAACGAGCAGGAAGAGTAAAAGTTTTTCAGAATGAATCTTCTATTAACTTAACAAAAATATTTTTGGATATTACAGATCGTGTAACCGCTGGTGGTGAAACCGGATTGTTAGGATTAGCCTTTCATCCTAATTATGAAACCAATGGATACTTTTATGTTAATTACACAGCACCAAGTCCGCTTAGAACAATTATTTCAAGATTTAGTGTTTCTTCAACTAATCCCGATTCAGCAGATAAAAACTCAGAACTAATTCTGCTTACATTTGATCAGCCTTATTCAAATCATAATGGCGGATGCGTGGCATTTGGACCAGATGGCAACTTATATATTGCTGCTGGTGATGGCGGTTCAGGTGGTGATCCGCAAAACAATGCACAAAACATAACAAACTTACTTGGCAAAATAATTCGTATTGATGTTAATAACCCGCAACCGCCTCTTAATTATGGAATCCCAGCAGATAATCCTTTTGTTGATAGTACAAATGTAAATATCAGAAAAGAAATTTATGCCTGGGGATTGCGAAACACATGGAGATTTAGTTTTGATCCGGTTACCGGATGGTTGTGGGCCGGAGATGTAGGGCAAGGTGATTGGGAAGAAGTTGATATTATTCAGAATGGAAAAAATTACGGCTGGAGATGTTATGAAGGAAATCATCCTTATAATTTAAGTGGATGTAACGGGACTTATGAAAATCCTATTTGGGAATATTCACACTCGCTTGGATTTTCTATTACAGGTGGATATGTATATCGCGGGCAAAATGTGCCGGAGCTTAGTGGAAAATATATTTGTGGTGATTATGTAAGTACTCGAGTTTGGGCAATCGATTATGATGGTATAAATCCAGCTACAAGCACACAAATTACTACAGCACCCGGTTCCATAACTTCATTTGGTGTTGATGAAAATGATGAACTGTATTTGGTATCTTTTAATGGGAAGATTTATAGATTTACTCCTACAATTCAAATTCAAGCTCCAACAGAATTAGTGGGGCAAGCTAGTATGACATTAGGCATTCCACCACATACTTTACTTAATGAGTTAGCTTGGATTGATAATTCAAATAACGAGGATGGGTTTGCTATTGAAAGAAAAAATGGAAATCAGGCATTTATTGTAGTTGATTCCGTTGACTCTAATAGCACATTTTATATGGATAATGATATTATCGATAGCACATTATACACTTACAGAGTTAGGGCTTTTAAAGATGGTATATTTTCAGGTTACAGTAATGAAATAGATGTTTTATCATTACTTAGACCTATTGATGGGCCAATGGGAGTGAATGCAAGTCCATTAGATTCTGCGCGTATACAAATAAATTGGCTGAATCCTTCCAATTCATATGGAACAATAGTGATTGAAAGAAAGGATTTAATAAACGGAACTTTTTTCTCGGTTGATTCAGTTTCACAAGGGACAGATAATTTTGTTGACAATAATTTGCAGCCTTCAACAACATATTATTATAGATTGTATTCTTTTTACCAAAACCTTGTTTCTGATTACTCAAATGTAGATTCAGCAAAAACGTCTCCACTTGTTGATGTTGCAAGTGAATATACTCTAAGCGAATATAAATTGTATCAAAATTTTCCAAATCCATTTAATCCTACAACCATAATCAGTTATCAAATACCTCAGCAAGGATTTGTAACTTTAAAGATATTTGATGTTTTAGGAAATGTAATAAAAACTCTGGTAAATGAAGAGAAACAGCCTGGGGTATACCAAATTGAATTTGATGCAACTCAATTTGCCAGCGGTATTTATGTTTATAAACTAAATTCTGGAAATTATAATGATGCAAAGAAGATGACAATAATTAAATAATTATTTTTCTCTGTTTTAAAACAAAAAACCCGATTCATTAGAATCGGGTTTTCTATAAAATTTTATTTGAATCTAGTTAACAGTAAAAACATTTACATACTGTCTATTACCACGTTTAGTTTCAAATTTAATAATACCATCAGCTACAGCAAATAATGTATCATCGCTGCCTTTTTTAACATTAACACCTGGATGAAATTTTGTTCCTCTTTGTCTGACAATAATATTACCAGCAATAACACTTTCGCCGCCAAATCTTTTTACACCAAGACGTTGTGCATTACTATCTCTTCCGTTACGTGATGATCCTTGACCTTTTTTATGTGCCATTGTTAAACTCCTTTTATCCTATCTTGGTAACTTCAATTCTAGTTAAATGTTGTCTGTGCCCGTTCATTTTCTGATAACCTTTTCTTCTTTTCTTTTTGAAGACTAAAACTTTATCATCTTTAAGATGTGAAATAACTTTAGCAGTTACTTTTGCACCTTTAATAACCGGACTTCCAACTTTAGTTTCTTTACCATCGCTTAACAAAAATACCTGATCAAATATTATTTCTGATTCTGGTTCCTGAGTTAAACGAGGAACGTAATACTTTGTATTTTCTGATACTTTAAACTGTTGTCCTAAAATATCTACAACTGCTATCATTTTTTCCTCATAATTTCTAATTTGAGCGTGTAAATTTAATAAAACAAAGGTTTTATGTCAAACTTTTATACCAGTTAAAATTAGCTAAAATCACACTATTTCTTTAGTTTGAACGAAAACTTACTTCCTTCTCCTAAAACACTTTCAACAAAGATTTTAGAACTGTGGGCATCTATAATGTGTTTTACGATAGCTAATCCCAGTCCTGTTCCACCAACAGCTTTTGATCTTGCTTTATCAACCCTGTAAAATCTCTCAAAAATTCTATCTATGTCCTCTTGTGGAATTCCAATACCAGTATCTTTAACAATAATATTTACAAACTTTTTTTCTTCCTCATAACCAATCTCAACACTTCCTGAATCAGTATACTTAATAGCATTTTGAATTAGATTTACAAATACTTGACGTAATCTTTCTTTATCACCAAAAACTTGTAAACCAATATTTGCGGGATTAAAAATTAGTTGAACATTTTTCTCTTCCGCTATTAGTGAGAACTCACTAACAATATTTTTGATAAACTCATTTATGTCAAAGTATCGATAACTCATTCTCATTTCACCTGATTCAATCATTGAAATATCTATCAAATCATTTAATAAATTACTAAGATTTACTGTATGTAGTTCTGCCTTTCCTAAAAAATGCTTATTAACTTTAGGGTCATTAAGTGCACCATTTAAAAGAGTTTCTATGTAACCTTGGATTGCAAATATGGGTGTCCGTAATTCGTGCGAAACATTTGCAAGAAATTGGCTTCGCATCTTTTGCAGTCTTTCCAAATATTCAATATCATTTTTGGTTTTTTCGAACATTTGTTTGATTTCATTTTCAAGGGCATCAAGATGTTTTGATAAAAATATTTCACTCGATGATTCATATTTACTCAGTCTGATAGAAGAAATGATTTCTTTTATTTCATCGATTTCTTTAATTCTTCTTCGCCCAATAAGATTAAGAACAATAATACCAACTACTATCAACAGAATAATTAATGGAACACTTAAAGACGTGTTATCTATAAGTAAAAAGATGATTAAAACAACCAGGATAAGAAAAAGAATAAATTCTCTAAAATAAACTAAAGCAGAAGAGATATTGGATTTAATTTCATTCCACACTTTTTAATCTATACCCTACACCTTTAACAGTTTCTATTATGTCTGAATGTTTGCCTAATTTTTCGCGGATTTTTCTAACATGTACATCTACAGTTCTATCAACAACAAAAACATCAGAACCCCATACTTCCTTCAATAATAATTCTCTTCCAAAAACTCTACCAGGATTATTTATAAGAAAATATAGGACTTCAAATTCTTTTCTAGGAAATACTTTTTTCTCACCATCAACAAATACTTCATACTTCTCTTTGTTAATGTCAATAGGTCCATATTTAATTCTAATAGTTTCAGCTTTAAGAGCAGATAACGCTTCTGATTTACGAAAGTTAGATTTTACCCTAGCTATTAATTTCTTAGGTGAGATAGGTTTCTGAATAAAATCACTGGCTCCTAGTTCCAAGCCTTTAATTTCATTTGCTTCGCTTGATTTAGCTGTTAGAAAAATAATTGGTGTATTTACAAAATCTTTTCTTTCTCTTATTTTTTTACAAGTTTCAAATCCATCCATCTTAGGCATCATTATATCCAATATTATAAGGTCTGGATTTTCACTGAGTTTTGAAATTGCATCTTCTCCATTTACTCCAACAACTACTTCAAAAGCTTCTTGTTCAAGATTATATTTTAGAAACTCAACAATATCCTGTTCGTCGTCAACTAATAAAATCTTTTTCATTTTTATAATTTAATTTCGTGGTTTTTCTCTGCTGATTGATACATAGTTTCAATAATTTTCATCCTGTGTAATGCTTCCTCTCCAGGAGAAAATACGGGATTGAGACCTTGAATTGCCCCAATAAAACTTTTTAACTCATTAAGATATGATTTTTTAAATAAAACTTGGGGTGAATCCACTTGGGTTGGTGTTAAATTAATGTAATCATTTTCAACTTTCTTATACAATTTGAATGGATTTATCGAGAAGCTACCTTTTGTTCCATAAACCTCTAGAAAAAAGTTATCTTTTTCCACAGGAAGAGACCAGCTAACTTCCATATTTATCACAGCAGAGTTAAGACACTTGATACAAGAAATAGAAGTATCCTCTACATTTTTTGTAAAATGATGAAAATTTTGTGATGAAACTGAAGATATTTCAGGGAAATCTAACAGCCACAAAGCTAAATCCAGAATATGAATACCAAGATCAATTATTACTCCACCGCCCGATTCTTCTTTTTTTGTAAACCATTTTTCGCTGCTGCTTTGTTTTCTAATCCAACCACACTTTACATAAAATGGTTCACCAATCTCATTTGAGTTTATAAAACTTCTTAAGAGCATTGTATCCGGTCGATAACGCAAATTCATACCAACCATAAGTTTTCGTTTACTCTTTTTTGCTGCATCAACAATTTTTTTTGTTTCTGCATAAGTTTTTGCAAGTGGTTTTTCAACCAAAACATCTTTGCCAGCATTTAAACAATCGATTGCAATTTCTGTGTGTGTGCTTGTTGGAGTTGCAATTATCACGGCATCAACATCGCATTTTTCAAGAAGATCTTTATAATTTACATATCGGTTTTTTACATTAAACTTTTCAGCAATTGTCTGAAGACGGTTTTTATTAATTTCAGCAACAGAACATAAATCAACATTTTGCATCTTGGATAAATTTGGTAGATGTATAAGCTGAGCAACTCCACCTAAACCGATCACACCAATTTTAACTTTCTCCATTATAAATGAACCTCGTGATTTTTATTTAACTGAGCAAATTGATTTATTGAATTTACTATCCCATCAGGGTCAATTCCCAAAATGTGATGTAATTCTTCCTGTGTTCCATGATCAACAAATCCGTCAGGCAATCCTATAAATTTTAAATCATTTTTATAATTTTTTGAAACGAAATATTCGGCTACTGCACTTCCAAATCCTCCAGGTAAATTATTTTCTTCAAGCGTTACAACCTTTTGAAATCTGGCGGCAATAGAATCTAGCATTTCAATATCAAGTGGTTTTGCAAATCGCATATTTATAACTTCACATCTAATACCCTGTTCTTTAAGTTTTGATGCGGCTTTTAATGAATAATCTACCATTGAACCAAAAGCTAGCAAAGCAACGTCTTCACCATCAATCAGTTTTTCAGCTTTACCTATTTCTAGTTTTCTAAATCCTTCTTTCAATTCTACTCCAAGTGCATTTCCTCGTGGATATCTTAAAGCTATTGGTCCTTCTTTATGTTCTATACAAGTATAAAGCATATTACGAAGTTCATCTTCATCTTTTGGAGCCATTATAACCATTCCAGGAATCATTCGTAAATATGCTAAATCAAAAACACCATGATGAGTTGGTCCATCGGCTCCAACTAATCCTGCTCTATCCATTACAAATACAACGTGAAGTTTTTGAAGTGCTATATCATGAATAATCTGATCAAATCCTCTTTGTAAAAATGTTGAGTAGATCGCAACAACAGGAATAATACCTTGAGTCGCCATTCCTGCCGCAAATGTAATTCCATGTTCTTCAGCAATTCCAACATCAAAATAATTTTTAGGACATTCTTTTTGCAGATAATCCAATCCTGTTCCATCAGGCATTGCACCAGTAAGTCCAATAACTTTTGGATTAGATTTTACAATTTCAACCAAAGCTTTACCAAATATTTTTGTATAAGATGGTTTTGGCGAGTCTTTTTTTATTGCTTCACCTGTGACTTTATCAAACGGAGTTGAAGCGTGTAATCTTTGACTATGATCTTCAGCAGGTTTGTAGCCTTTACCTTTTTCAGTTAAAGCATGAATAAGAATTGGTCCCTTTAAATCTTTTGTTTGTTCAAATATTTTAATAAGCTGATGCAAATTGTGACCATTTACCGGACCAAAGTATCTAAAACCTAATGCTTCAAATAACATTCCCGGAGTAACAACCGCTTTTATTCCATGTTCTAAACGTGAAGCAATCTTTCTTAATCTATCACCAAAATGATCCAGCTTTCCTGTAAGATCCCAAACCTGTCCTTTAAATTTATTGTATTCAGGATGGGAAATCATTTCTGTAAAGTAATTAGATATCTGCCAAACGTTAGGAGCTATGGACATGTTATTGTCATTTAAAACCACAATTATATCAGATTTTAAAACTCCAGAATTATTCATCGCTTCATAAGCCATACCGCCTGTCATTGCACCGTCGCCAATTATTGCGATAACTTTTCTATTCGGTTCATTGTTAAGATCGCGAGCAGCAGCCATACCAAGTGCAGCAGAAATTGAAGTAGTAGCATGACCAGCACCAAAAGAATCATACTCACTCTCACTTCGTTTAAGAAAACCGCTGATGCCGTTTAATTGTCTGATTTTCTTTAAAGCTTCTTTTCTTCCCGTTAAAATTTTATGCGGGTATGCCTGATGTCCTGTATCCCAAACGACTAAATCGTACGGGGTGTTAAATACTTTATGAATGGCTACTGTAAGCTCAACAGTTCCTAAGCCGCCGCCAAAGTGTCCGCCGATTTCAGATATTGTATCAACTAAATATTCTCTAATATCCTTACAAAGACCTTTCAATTCAGTAATATCCATTTGTTTAATATCAGAAGGATAATTTACTTTTGAAAGTACGGGATATTTTTCAGCTTCAGGCATTAATCGTCTCCATTGTTAATCAGAGTTTAATCTTCTTCTAAATTATTAATTTCGTTTAAATCTTTTTTTAATGTAGTTACTTTTAGTTCAGCTTTTTCAAGAACAGATAAACATTCCTTAGATAATTTTACACCTTCCTCAAAAAGCTGAATTGAATCTTCCAATCCAATCTCACTATTCTCTAAAGAGGTTGTAATCTCTTCAAGTCGTGCTAGTTTATCTTCAAAATTGTCTGATGATTTTTTCTTGCTCATTTTATTTCAATCTCTCCATCGTAAAACTTTATAGTTGCCGGCTCAGTAAAATTAAAATTATTCTTTCGTGATATAAATTTTGAATTTTGCCTGATTAGTGCAAATCCTTTTTTTAATGTCTTATCAATATCATGTAATTCAATCGATTTAGAAAGTATTGCAATTCTATTTGATAAAGCTAAAATTTTCTTATCGATTTCCTTAACAATTTTATAAGAATTCAAATCAATCATCTGCGAATACTTGCGAATCTTTTCTAACGGATATCTAAAAGCATAAGAAGAAATCTGATCTTCAATTTCTGATCGATAATTTTCTAAAGTTCTCTCAATTATATCACAACTTACTGAATAAGAGTCTTTTATAAAATTCTTTAATTCTTCAATATCAGGAGTTGCAAGTTCCATGGCAACTGATGGAGTAGGCGCTCTTAGATCAGCAACAAAATCTGCTATTGTAAAATCAACTTCGTGCCCTACTCCGCTTATAATTGGAATTTTAGATTTATAAATTGCTCTTGCAACAATCTCTTCGTTAAAAGCCCAAAGATCTTCAATCGAGCCGCCGCCGCGAGCCAAGATTATAACATCAATATCCTTTAATAAATTCAATTTGCGGATATTATTTACAATATTTTCTGCAGCACCTGCACCCTGAACTTTAGTGGGCGCAATTAATAACTCTACCAACGGAAATCTGCGCTCAGCAACTGAAATCATATCTTTTACAGCAGCGCCATCAGCCGCGGTGATTAAGCCAATTTTTTTAGGGAAAGTTGGAATTGCTTTTTTTGATTCCTCATCAAACAATCCCTCTTCAAATAACTTTTTCTTTAGTCGCTCGAATGATGCTTGAAGTTCACCAACTCCCGCAGGTTTCATAGAACGAACATCAAGCTGGTAACTTCCTCTCGGTGGATAAACCGTAATTCGTCCGGTTACAATTATTTTCATTCCATCTTCGGGAGTAAAGAAAACATAATTGTTAACGCCCTTCCACATTGTACAGTTTATAACTGCGCCTTCATCTTTAAGATTAAAATACCAGTGCCCCGATCCGTGTGCTTTGAAGTTAGAAATTTCCCCTTCAATACTAATCTTCTCAAAAGTTGATTCAAGAATAAACTTTATTGATTTAGTAATTTCACTAACAGAAAATATTTGATCTTGAATTTCACTCATTGAAGTTATTCTGCACTCTGTTCTATTTTATTTTTCTGCTTATCCATTTCATTGTAATCTAATTCTGAACCAAGAATACTGTGCGGAATTAAGTAAACTATAAACATTAATACAGAGGCAAAGATAACCCATCTTTTAGGATTTGCTGATTTTTTAATTGCAACTAATGCTATTATCCAACCGATGACTGCAATTAATGTTTTGTTATCTGTTAGATCTATTCCGAAAGGTACGCC
>JBATOT010000002.1:0-2293 GCA_049291095.1 Ignavibacteriaceae bacterium
GATAACTTGTTTTGCAACAAGTTGTACAACTAACATTTTAGCCGTACATTTGCCATTCAAGGCACACACAAGCCGTAGTGCGATCATGCCACCCGTTGGGATGGCACGACGACTACGGCAGACGTTGTATTCCATTAAGAAAGTAAATGAACAAATTAATTGCACTAATTCTACTTTTAATAATTGCTCCAATACTCGGTGGAGTTTATGGAATTGTGCATGACCAAATTACTTACACAATTTCAAATGAGTATTACTCCAAATTTAAATTTATACAATTCGGACTTAATAATTGGGGAATGGGAGAAAATATTGGAACAGAAACTACTCCTGAAATTAAATTAAATAACCCCAGAATTGGAGCGGCAATAGTTGGATTTCTTGCGACTTGGTGGGTAGGAATGATAATCGGAATTATTTTAGGATTGATTGGGTTGATTCACAGAAATGGAAAAGAAATGTTTAAGATTACAATGAGAGCAACTTTGATAACAATTGGAATTGCTTTAATTGTTGGAATAATTGGATTAATCTATGGGAAATTATTCTTAGCAAGTAATCCACCAAATTGGTTTTTACCAGAAAATCTGATAAATCGAACCAATTTCATTATGGTAGGTTCAATGCATAATTTCAGTTATCTTGGAGGATTAATCGGAATGATTGTTAGTGTAACATATTCAATACAAAAAAAGAGAAAAATAAAAACGGAATACAACAATGTTTAAAATGTTCATAGTGGCTAAACGCCACTACGCCATTTACAATAACCGTTATATGTGATGAAGAATAAATAGATATGATTCAAAATATAAATAAAAACTTGAGAAAACATCATAACCCTAAAACATCCTTAAATCAAAATCAAAAGAGACTCAACTTTATATTCTCAACCATAATAATTGAAGATATGCCAAGGTATTATATGCATAATTTTCCCATTATGAAATCTACAATTAAGTTAAATTTACTTATTTTATTGTTCCTTCCATTGTGTTCATTTAGCCAGAGATGTTATGATTATTTTGAAGATGCTTTATATTTATCGAAATTTAACGAATATAAAAGTTTAGCAGATTCAATTTTAGAGATTGAAATTTTAAATGAGACAAAGGATTTTAGAGTATATTTATTAAAATCAAAATTTGAATATGAAAAAGAAAACTTAGAAAACGGCTTTCAACTTTTAACAAAGGCCGTAAAATACGGATGTCACTTAAGACATCATATATTCACAGATAAATTTTTTAAAAAATATATTAACCAATCTGACTCTCTGACTTTATTAAAAGTTGCTAAGAAAGAACTTGTATTTCCTTTTGAAGCATCTAATAGATTATCAATCATTAGTCTATACGAATTAGTCCATTGGGATCAAGCCCTAAACAATTATACGATAAGATTTCACGATAGCATGTGTTTAAGTCCGTCTCAATCTCGAGTTTTAGAGTTGAAAATTACCAGAAATATGCTTAGGCAATATCTCAAAGATTATGGTTACCCTAATGAAAAAGAATTTGGATCGGTATTAGTGGATAGATTTGATTTAGTGGTAATTCACCATTTCGAACAAGTTGATAGTTGTGAGTGGTTAAAATCATATTATGATGAAGCATATAAAATGAAAAAAATTACTCCTCAACGTTATTATGAGTTATATGACAAGTTTCTTGTTTATAAAGACCTACCACAAAAATATGGTGCTTTTACTAGTGGAAGAAAAATAAATGGAAGATATGAAATATACCCAATTGAAGACATTGAGCATATTGATAAGTTAAGGAAGCAATTAAGTTTATCACCATTGCATGTTTTTCTTAAAAATAATAATATCAATATTCCTGAAAATTATAGTTTTGATATGAAAGAATATGTAAATGCAATTCGAAATAAATTGAGTGAACGTATGAATTAATATGTCAACTAAGCTTGCCATTAAAAATTAAGATATATTTCAGCACTAACAAATATAACTAACACAGAAAAAAATGATAAAATCACCACACATAACAGGCCGTATGATGATCATGCCAGCTATCGCAGGCACGTCACAAAAAGCACAACCGTTATGGCTCATGAGAAGTAAAATTGCCTTGACAAAACATTAGCAACCTTATTAGGAAAAAAGTAATTATGCCAATATACCCACCAAGAAATAATTCAATTAAAAAGCAACAAGAGTTAGATTATTTAGGCTATCAATTATACTTATCAGTTTCAAAAGAAGAAACTAGAGATAAGTTGGAAAAGCTTGTTGAAAAGTTTAAAAAAGCAAATTTAAATTTACTAAAAG
>JBATOT010000003.1:0-7432 GCA_049291095.1 Ignavibacteriaceae bacterium
GCTAGATCCTGGGCTAGTGCAGTAGGCTTGTGGCAATTTATTAAGGGAACCGGAAAATTATATGGGTTAGAAACAAGTTTTTATTTTGATGAAAGAAGAGACCCAGTTAAATCAACTTATGCTGCTGCAAGACATTTAAAAGATTTATATACTAATCTTGGTGACTGGTACCTTGCTTTAGCTGCTTATAACTGCGGCGAGGGCAGAGTGACAAGAGCAATGAGAAAAGCTAAAGATAATTCCTATTGGTCTGTTCGTCCTCATCTTCCAAAAGAAACCAGAAATTACGTTCCTATTTATATCGCAGTTACCATGATTGCAATGGAACCGGAGAAATATGGTTTTACTAACATTAATTTTCAGAATCCATATGAATATGATACATACACAGTTGACGGCGCAATCGATCTTCAATTCCTTTCAACTTGTGCGAACACAGATTTATCAACTTTACAAGAAATGAACCCTGAACTTACTCAGTTATCCACTCCATCTAATTTTTCCGGTGGTTATCCTTTAAAGATCCCAAAAGGTTCGATCGAATTATTTGCATCCAATCTTAAAAATATTCCTGAGTCTGCCAAAAGAACATTTCTTGTTCACAATGTTAAAAAAGGCGAAACAGTTACAAAAATTGCAAAACGTTACGGTATAAGTAAAAATGAGTTAGCTGATGCAAATAACATTTCAACAAAATCAAAATTATATGCTGGAGTTCAATTAAAAATTCCGGTTCTTACAAATCTAAATACAAATGATTTTTCTGATAATACTGACACTCAAGTTGCTCAGGATCAAAATACTTCAACTGGAAATGATGGCTATGTTTCTCCTTATTCAACTCTAAATACAGATAATTCCTTGGTATCAAATGAAACTGAAATGACCAATGAATTCCCAAATGACAATTTAGGGGAAGAGGTTGCACTTGAAGAATCTGTTGATAACATAATTGAGGAATCTACAACATCAATAATTCCAGAGGGAACTGTACCTGTAACTTATAAAGTTAAAAATGATGATAGCCTTTTAGGTATCGCTGACTTATTTAATTCCAGGGTAAGCGATATAAGAAATTGGAATAACATACCTTATACAACTACAATCAAAGTAGGACAGACACTTAATATCTACGTTCCAGAGGAAATGAAGGATTATTATACATCATTGGATAAGACAACAGAAATTGAAAGCAACTCAAACATTGTAACATCAAAAACTACAAAGACAAATAAAAATTCGGGATTGGTTTATCATAAAATCAGAAGAGGTGAAAATCTTGGTTTGATTGCTGCTAAATATGGTGTTAGTGTCAGTCAGTTAAGAGATTGGAATAATATAACTGGCAACAAAATAGTAGCTGGAAGAAATCTGAGAGTTTATTCTGAGGGAAACCCGAATTACGTAGCTGTTAATGAACCTAAAAATACTGTTACAAAAAACAATCTTTATAAGTATAAGGTTAAAAGAGGAGATAGTTTAGGTGAGATAGCTGAAAAATTTGGAGTTAGCTTAAATCAGATTAAAAAATGGAATAATATTTCCGGAAATAAAATTGTAGCTGGCAAAACGTTAAAAATTTATAACAGTTCTACAAGTTCGTCTTATGGTGATAACACTACAAAAAATTCTTCCAATATAAATTATTATAAGATTAAATCGGGTGATTCTATAGGAAGTATTGCAGAAAAGTACGGAGTTAAAATATCAGAAATTCAAAAATGGAATAGTATTTCTGGTAATAAAATTTTAGCTGGTAATACTTTGAAAATATATTCAGATGCTAATGTAAATGATATTCCTAACGAAATAACAAAGACTACTAAGAACTCAAAAACTAATCAACAAAATTATACAGTGAGAAATGGTGATTCACTTTATTCAATAGCTGAAAAAAATAACACTACGGTTGCTAAATTAAAATCAATTAATAATTTAACATCTAATAAAATTAAAACCGGACAAATATTAAGACTAAATTAACTAAATAATTTATACACTAACGAGCCGTTAGGGGTGTTATCCCGCTACCCGTGGGATATCTGAGATAATACCCTAAAACCTGATCTGGGTAATTCCAGCGTAGGAAAACGGGCTAAGAATGATTTTTTTTTCAATAGCCGTTTCTCCAAACGGCTATATTTTTTAGGAGTACTTCAATGAAAAAAATGATCATTCTTTTTTTATTACTTACATTTCCATCCTACTCGCAGGTGAAGTTAATTGAAGGAGTCGTTATAGATTCCGAAACAAATCAACCGCTACAACTCGCTAATCTTTTAATTAAAGGAACTACCATTGGAACGGCTACCGATCGTAATGGCAAGTTCTCATTGCAGTATGATGTTAGCGATTCTGATTACTTAATTGCAAGTTATATCGGATATAAAAGTTTAGTGGTTCACATAAGTGAGTTTAATCCGGAACAACTTGTAATCTCTCTCGATAAGATTTTCCTTCCGTCTCAAACTATTTTAATAGAGGCATCTGTTGGTAAAAAAGGTATCACTCCAATTTCATTTGATAAAATATCAAAGGAAGAAATTCAAAAAGACTACATCGTTCAGGATATACCAAATTATTTATCGCAGCTTCCATCAACAACATTTTATTCTGAAAATGGAAATGGAATTGGTTACAACTATTTAAGTATCCGTGGATTTGATCAAAGAAGAATTTCAGTTTCTATAAATGGAATTCCACAGAACGATCCTGAAGATCATAATGTTTATTGGTTAGATTTTCCTGATTTACTTGCAAGTACAGAACTCATTCAGGTTCAACGTGGTGCTGGTTCCGGTGTTGTTGGCTACCCGGCTATTGGCGGTTCCATAAATATTATCACATCTCCTTTTTCAGATAAACCTCAGATGAATCTTTCAACATCTTTTGGAAGTTATAACACTAAAAAGTACAGTGTAGCTTTCTCAAGTGGACTTATAAATAATAAATATTCGATCTATGCAAAACTTTCACAGATATCCAGTTCAGGATATCGTAAATCTTCTTGGTCGAAATTAACTTCATATCACCTTTCAGCAGTCAGGTATGAAGATAAACTAACTTCTCAACTTAATTTGTATGGCGGACCAATTTCTGACGGACTTGCATACACAGGAATAGCAAAGTTTGCTGTTAAGGATATGCAATTAAGAAAAGACAACTATTCGTACTGGGAAGCTGATGAAAGCGGTTATACATACACGTTGGATAGAGGACCTGATGAAATAGAAAATTTCTCACAACCACATTTTGAGTTGTTAAATGAGTATCAATTAAATGATAAAATGAAATTAAACTCTGCATTATTCTTGGTGCTTGGTTCAGGTTTTTTTGATTATGATGGCTCCTGGTCCGTTTTTTATGACGATTATTTTCGATTGAAGCAAAATGGATATGACTCAACAATGGTCCCAAGTAATGCTTTGATAAGAGCTAAGGTTGAGAATAAACAATTTGGCTGGATTCCAAAATTTAGTTACGATCATGAGAACGGACAATTAATTCTTGGAGGTGAATTTAGAATTCATAGATCTGAACACTGGGGCAATATTAATTATGCAGAAACCTTACCTCCCGGAGTTACGAAAGATTATCAATATTATTTTTATAATGGAGCAAAAGATATTATTGGCGGTTTTGTTCATGAATCATATAATCTTACAGATAAAATAAATCTGTTAGGCGAGCTTCAATTAGCCTATCATCAATATCGTTTGTACAATGAAAAATATTTGGGTAATGATTTTTCAATTGATGGGTTGTATTTAAATCCACGAGTTGGAATAAATTATCGGCTCTATGAAAATCAAAATATATTTATTTCATATGCACGGGTTACCCGAGAACCCAGATTGAAAAACTATTACGATGCAGCAGAATCAAGTGCTGGTGAGATTCCTCAATTTGAATTGAATCCAAATGGTGAATATAATTTCAATTTGCCATTAGTTAAGCCGGAAACTATGAATGATTTTGAATTTGGATATTCATTCAACACAAGTAATCTTACTCTAAATCTTCATCTTTATTATATGATTTTTGAGAATGAAATTGTAAAGAATGGTAAAGTCGATAGATTTGGTCAGCCAATTACTGGCAATGTTGATCAAACAACTCACACCGGTGCTGAAGTTACTGTAGTGTTTAAGATATTTAGCGAATTAGAAATTTTCGGTAACGCAAGTTACAGTAAAAATAAAATCTCTTCGGGCAAGTATTTTATTAGCCATACAGAATCGATTGATATTTCAAACAACAGCATAAGTAGTTTTCCGGAGTTTCTTTCAAACGTTGGCGTGCAATTATCAACCGCTAATTTCTATTTTAAATTAAGTGCTAAATATGTAGGTAAGTTTTATTCAGATAATTTTGATGACAATATTTCTTCTTATATAGTTCAGTTTCCCGGGTTTATAGATTATAATGATAATGTTAATGATGAGTATTTTGTGGTTGATCTTTACGGAAGTTATGAAATGAATCTATTTAATAGTTTAACAAATTCTAAAATATTTATTCAGGTGAATAATCTCTTTGATAAATTATATTCTGGCTACGCAATTGGTAAAGAATTTTTTCCTGCTGCTGAGCGAAGTTTTATTGCTGGAATTCAACTAGGATTATAAGTATGAAAAAGTGTTTAATTATTGCAAACGGAAAATCTCCAACCAAAAAGGTAATTGATTATTTTTATGCGAAAGGATTTGACACAATTATTTGTGCTGATGGCGGCGCAAACTCTGCAAAGAAGTTGGGGATCGTTCCAGATTTTATAATTGGTGATCTAGACAGCGCGCAAACAAAAACACTAGAATTCTTTCAATCCAAATCTGAGATTATCCAAATTAATAGACAGAATGATACAGATGTTGAAAAATGTTTAAAGTTTGCAATTAAAAAAGGTTTTAAGGAAGTAATACTGCTTGGAGTTACAGGTGATAGATTAGATCATACAATTTGTAATCTTGGTATCGTAATCAAATTCTTTAATAAAATAAAAATCTATTTGGCAGCAGAGAGTTCTTATCTAATCCCAATAAAAAAGTTTACAATATTTAAATCAAAAATAGGTGAAACAATTTCTATCTATGGCTTTGATAATAAGACAAAAATTACCTCAGCAGGATTAAAGTATAAATTGCGCAAAGTATCTTTGCCTTTTGGAGTAAAGGAAAGTACTTCTAATGTTTCAATATCTAATACTGTCGAGCTAAATGTTAATGGAGGAATTGCTTTTGTAATTCGTGATTTTAATTTTATGAAAAAGCATGATCTCTTTTAGTAATCTTGATATAATAATTATTGTTTCATTTTTTTTATTGCTTTTGTTAGTTGGAATTCTCTCATCACGAAAAACAACTTCATCTTCTGAAGATTACCTGTTATCAGGAAGAAAAATCGGATTGTTTCTTTTTGTTCTGATAAATGTTTCCACATGGTACGGCGGAATAATTGGAGTAGGGGAGTTTACTTATCGTTACGGATTGGTAAGCTGGTTTACACAGGGATTACCTTATTACTTCTTTGCTTTTTTATTTGCGTTATTTTTTGCAAAACGGATTCGTGCTGCTTCATTATTTACAATCCCCGATAAACTTGAAGAAGTCTATGGCAAGAAAGTCGGATTATTCTCAGCGTTAATTGTTTTCATTTTGGTATCACCAGCGCCATATCTTTTGATGGCAGCAAATCTTATTTCAATTGTATTTAATATTAACATAATATTTGCTTTAATAATCGCTCTTATACTTTCTGCATCATATCTTGTTAAAGGCGGATTTCGTTCGAATGTTTATGCAGATGCATTTCAATTTTTTGTAATGTTTGCAGGATTTATAGTAATTGTAATTGTAAGTGCTACTTCTTTTGGAGGATTTGAGTTCCTGCAGACAAATCTTCCTTCTTCACATTTATCAATAACCGGAGACACATCTCCTGCTTTTATAATCGTGTGGTTCTTGATTGCATTGTGGACGTTTGCTGATCCTGGATTTCATCAAAGATGTTATGCTGCTAAATCCGGAGATATAGCTAAGAAGGGAATACTGATCTCAATTATCTTTTTTGCTCTTTTTGATTTGCTCACAACATCCACTGGGTTATATGCAAAAGCAGTTTTACCAAATTTATCTCAACCAATGATGGCTTATCCGCTGTTTGCAGAAAAAGTTTTAGGCTCAGGTTTTAAAGGAATATTTTATGCTGCAATGTTTGCTACAATTATATCAACACTTAACAGCTTTTTATTTTTAAGTGCAACGACGATTGGCAGAGATTTTATTTTTAGGATAAATAAAAATCCCAAAGAAGAAAAAATTAAATCTTATACAATATTTGGAATTATATTTTCAGGAATTATTTCAATATTTATCGCATATTTGATTCCTTCAGTAGTTGAGATATGGTACTCAATTGGTTCTTTGTTTATTCCTGGAATTATTTTTCCGGTAATCAGTGCATATTATCCCAAACTTCGAATTTCTTCAAAACTAATAATTGCAGAAATTGTTTTTGCTGTAAGCGGTAGTTGGATGTGGTTTGAGTTTGGAAATACATTTAGTGGATTGCTGAGCGAAATTGAACCAATGATTATCGGACTACTTATTGCAATCACAATTCATACGATTGGACTATTGAGAAAACTTGTTTTTCTTAATAAGTGATAGCACAATCGATCCGCCCAGAAATATTAATATTACTACAAGCGATATTTCAGTTGGGATTTTATAAAATTCCGAAATCAACATTTTGATTCCAACATAAAAAAGAATAATTGACACGCCGAACTTTAGATACACAAACAAATCAACTAATCCGGATAATGCGAAATACAATGCGCGAAGGCCGAGTATCGCAAAAATATTTGATGAAATAATTATAAATGTATCATTTGTAATTGCAATAATTGCAGGAATAGAATCAACTGCAAAAACAATATCGGAAGATTCTATGAGAAGTAAAGTTAGAAACGTAGTTGTGATATAAGTTTTCTTATCAATTTTCAAAAAAAACTTTTTTCCTTCATAGGCAGTGTTTAGCTTAAAATACTTTCGTGAGAGTTTGATCAACCAATTATTTTCAACATCAATTTTTTGTTCACCGCCAAAAGCCATTTTGTAAGCAGCCAAAAGTAATATTATTGCAAACACATAAATAATTGGATGAAAGAGATTAATAAGTGCTACACCTGCAAAGATGAAAACTATCCTGAAAACAATAGCGCTTAAAATTCCCCATTTAAGAATATGCGGCTGATTTTCAGGTTTAATATCCATCACGCTAAAAATCATAAGAAAGACAAAAAGATTATCTACAGAAAGCGATTTTTCAATAACGTAGCCTGTCAAAAACTCTATAGATTTCTGATGACCATCCTCAAGGTAGATATATAGAAAAAGGTTGAAGAGCAGAGCGGTGAGTATCCATACAC
>JBATOT010000004.1:0-3802 GCA_049291095.1 Ignavibacteriaceae bacterium
TAACAACACGTTGGGTTATGAGTGCAAAACAAGATACAACAAGATTAAAAAGATTAAATGAACTTATTACCGACTGTGCCGCCGGTAGAAATATAAAAGCAATGAGTTATGGAAAGAAACTAAAATGAAAATACCTTTTCAATTAATTGATTGGGATAAAATTCCAAAACAAGAACATAGTGGAGAAACCGGAACAGCGATTTGGCAAACATTACAATATGATGGTTTAAGAGTTCGCATTGTTGAGTATAACGCCGGTTATCTTGCTGATCATTGGTGTAAAAAAGGACACATTGTTCACTGTCTTGAAGGTGAAGTTTTAAATGAGCAAGAAAATGGAGAAGTGCACTTGCTTAAGACTGGAATGACTTACATTGTTTCCGATGATTTAAGTTCACATCAATCTGTTGCAAAAGAAAAAGTTAAATTATTAATTATAGATGGTGATTTTCTAAAATAATTTTTGAATTATGAATAAAAACTTTAGTCCTTTCCCAATCTTAGAGACAGAAAGATTATTTTTAAGAAAACTATCGCTTGATGATGCAGAAGAAATATTTGCTCTGCGTTCTAACGATGAAGTAAATAAATACATAGATCGCCCAAAAGCAGGTGATATTGATGAGGCAATTGCATTTATAAACAAAGTTAATATTGGGGTTGCAAACGATAACTGGCTTTACTGGGTTATTTGTTTTAAAGATAATCCAATGCTTATTGGTACAATTTGTTTGTGGAATTTAAACGAAGTTGAAAACAAAGCTGAAGTAGGCTACGAGTTAATTCCCGAGTATCAAGGAAAAGGAATTGCAAAAGAAGCTTTATCAAAGATTATTGAATTTGCTTTTGATCTTGTGCAATTAAATAAAATAGAAGCATACACTCACAAAGAAAATTTAGCCTCAACAAGGCTGCTTGAGAAATTTAATTTTGTAAGAGATACACTCGAAGAATCTAAAATTGATTTTACTGTTGAGAACCCGAATATTGTTGTATACTCTCTTTATAAATGAAAAATTTATTGCCACGACCTTTAGATCGTGGATATTTTAATAATACATAGTTTGAGTTCTAGCCCAACCAAAAGGGTTGTTTGGCTGAAGTCAAAATAAATTTCTTATATTATTCCCCGAGCTAAAGCTCGGGGCAATTTTAAATAAAATTACTTCTCTAGCTTCCCAAATAATTTCTTAATCGCTTCATTTACTTCTTTTGGATTTTCAATTGGGCTCATATGCCCGCTGTTCTTTATCACAACAAACTCGGCTCCATTTATTTTTTCTGCCAAAGGCTTCATAACTGCTGGCGGAGTAAGTGCATCAAACTCACCGCAAATAACTAACGCAGGAATTTTAATTTTACTTAAATATTCTGTTGTGTCGTTTCTTCCAAGCATTGCAAGCAAAGAACCTTTTACACCGACGGGATAAAATGATGATGATTTTGCAATTTGATTTTCAAATTCTAATTTGTGGTTTTGTTTGTAGTCATCACCAAAACAATTTGTAATAAAATCTTTTGCGAAAGGAGCTAAGCCTTCTTTATTGATTCGCTTTATGGCAGCAGCTCTTTTTAATTTTCCATCGTTGTTGTCTGATTCGGATCTTGTATCACATAATATTACTGCGGAAAATTTTTCTTCCATTCTTTCTAATGCGCGCAGTGAAATATAGCCGCCCATAGAAAGTCCACATAAAATTGGATTATCCAATTTTAGTTGATCAATAATTAATTCCAGATCATCAACAAAAGATTCCATTGTATATTGTCCATCATCAAAGGGCGATTCACCGAGCCCGCGAATATCATAAGTAACACAAAAATATTTTTCGCTCAACTCATCAATCTGTGCCTTCCACATTGTGTGATCGTATGGAAATCCGTGTAAAAATATTATTGACTTATTTTTACTGTTTCCCTCAAGAAAAACTGATAATCCATTAATTATTTCTTTCATCTTTTCTCCTATTCAAATCATTTTATATTTTAAGTGAAATTTAAAGCATTATATCTTATTATTCACTAAGCAAAATAATTACTTTTATTCTTAAACCGTTGAAACTGTTTTTTAAATATGTTCTTTGATTAACCCCGCAATTAATTGCGGGGTTAATAATTCAACTATTTATATTTAACTGTTTCAACAGTTTTCAAAATAACAATTATAAAAAATGAAAATAGCATTTATAACAACAGAGTGCGTTCCATACGCAAAGACAGGCGGTCTTGCTGATGTTGCCGGATCTTTGCCTAAAGCACTAGAAAAGCTTGGATGCGAAGTAAAAATATTTCTACCAAAATACAATTCAATCGATGAATCTAAACATGGATTGCGTTATAACTGGAAAGTTGGAGAAATGATTGTTCGCGTAAATGGGGTTGATCGTTCCGTTCATCTTCACCAGGCGAAACTTCCGAATAGCAACGTCGAAGTTAATTTTATTGATTGCCCGCATTATTTTTATCGTGATGCGATTTACACAAATGATATGGATGAAGATGAAAGATTTATTTTATTTTCAAAAGCAGTAATCGAAGCAATGCAAAGATTTGGATGGGGACCGGATATTATTCACTGCAATGATTGGCAAACAGGATTGATTCCTCTTTTTATAAAAGACAATTACAACTGGGATAGAATGTTTGACAAAACTGCAACGGTTTTTACAATTCATAACATTGGTTACCAGGGAAGGTTTTCTAAATCCACAATGTTTGCTGCTGAGATTCGAGGTGATCTGTATTATCCAAACGGTCCGGTTGAATTTGAAAATTCTGTTTCGTTTATGAAAGCAGGAATTGTTTTTTCAGATATCATAAACACTGTAAGCAACAAATACTCACACGAAATTTTAACCGAAGAATACGGCGCTGGTTTGCACAAAGTTTTGCAAACACGCAAGCAGGATGTTTTCGGAATTTTAAACGGCGTTGATTACGATGAATGGCATCCGGAAACAGATAAATTTCTTCCTTACAAATTTTCCGCAAAAGATCTTTCTGGTAAATCAAAAAACAAAAAGTTTTTGATGGAACATTTTCATCTTCCTTTTGATGATAATAGACCGTTGATTGGCGTTGTATCAAGACTCGTTATGCAAAAGGGATTTGATATTTTTTCTGAAGCTAATAATGATTTAATGAAACTTGATGCTCAGTATATAATTCTCGGCAGCGGCGAAGAAAAATATGAAAAGTTTTTCCGTGCATTGCCGCAGCATTTTCCCGGCAAAGTTGGAACTTACATTGGCTACAACGATGAACTTTCTCATTTGATTGAAGCCGGCGCAGATATTTTTATAATGGCTTCTCGATACGAACCATGCGGACTTAACCAGATTTACAGCTTAAAATATGGAACTGTTCCTGTTGTTAGAAAAACCGGCGGACTTGCAGATACTGTAAAAGACTGGGATGAAGAAAATTATTATGGCTTTGATCATGGAACTGGCTTTTCTTTTTATGATTACACAAGTTTTGCGCTTTCATCTTCTGTTGAGCGTGCTGTAAATGTTTTTAAACAAAAAGATATATGGAAAAAAATTCAGCACAACGGAATGAAACAAGATGTTAGCTGGAAAAAATCTGCAGAAAAATATATGGAGCTTTATAAATTGGCTAAGGAGAAAAGAGGATAAACAATTCTCTACTGAATTGTGCTCTATAAAAACGAGGAACCATTTATTATGATACTTAAAGAAGTTACAGCAGCGGATGCGGGGCTAACAAAAGAACAACAATACGAATTGATTTTCAAGGCTATACTTGATAAAGGAGGATTGACAACTGATGAGATATATGG
>JBATOT010000005.1:0-30416 GCA_049291095.1 Ignavibacteriaceae bacterium
TGCATTATCAAACTTTATAATTGCACTTCCATATCCATTGATTGATACATCAGGAGCATTAAGTGCAGGTCTTATTGTTATCTTATTTTGTGCTGAACTTCCAAATAAGAATGGAAAGTTAACAGGAAAAATTTCATTTGCAGAGTTATAATCATTTAACAATTCGATTGTAATTGGTGCGGTAATAAATGTTTCAGTTAGACTATCTGCAATTTCTGTTAAAGAAAGAAAATCACCAGAAGCACCAACAGTGTAAAGTCCGGCTAAACCCTCTCCACCAATAATTGTTCGGTTACCCGCGGGAGCAGTTACATCAGGAGTTCTTGAAAAAGTTAAATCAAAAAATATTTGCAAGGCTTCTGCATCAATTACATTTCCAAGTTGTGCACTATCAGATACATCGTAAGTAAGCCAGATATAATTTGTTGCGTAATCCTGCAAATAGCCGCCGCCGTTAATGGAAAAATTTCCGTTTGGTTGATTTACTATATTACCTATCTGATAATTTGTATTGAAGTAAGGATTTATTCCTGTGTAAAATAATTTTGCATTTAAAATATCACTCGTATTGGTAGTTCCATTTGTACTTAAAGAAATTGAAGTTATTGATGGCATTGTGAGTATGCCCTGCCTGGAAGTAATAAGGACAGCAATAACAGGTTGATTTACGGAGCCTTTTATCACATTATTGGTTAACTGGTGAGTCGTTATGTGAAATGTTCTGCCATTAGGAATAAAATAAAAATTCTTATCCTGTTCAATATTATCAAAAGTGCTTATGTTATTTGTAGAAGCGACAGTATCTGCTGTTACAAATGTTCCAGGAGTAATACTTATAAAATGAAAGTGACCTCCGATATGATCATTCATTCCAATAGATGCAGAAAAACCATAAGATTCTATTTGGGGCCCGTAATGAAAAGCAATTGTTCCATCCAATTCAAATAATCTAACCTGAAAACTCTTTCTTGCGGTTCCTATAAGAATATTATTCCATTCAACAATAAACTCTCTTGCCGGTGCTAACCCCATTGTTTTATATCTAATCTCGCTCAGTTCATCATCAACCAAGTCATCCCACAAAGGGCAAATAATTGGTTTAGCTTGAGTGAAAATAAAATCATTTTCGTTTCCAGGTCCGGTATAGGTTTGCCCCATTTCAATCCAGCCGTTTACGGAAATCCTTGCAGTTGAATATGTATTACCCATATAAGGAAAATTAAAAGGAAGATTAATATTCTCTGCTCCATCATTACCAACTGCGGTACTTACTGAGGCATTAGTCAGTTCGGTATAATATTCATATCCCCATGGATCGAAACCATAACCAAGATATGTATATTGAGCATTGATCTGTAAAGCAACAAAAAAGAAAAGAATCCAAAATAAAACTATTTTTTTCATAAGAACCCCTTACTGAAAAATTATATTATTTTATTTATTTAAACAAAACCAAAATAAACTTAAATGTCAATCTAAACTTAATATATAGAAACAATATGCAATAATTATTCTTACAGAAATATCCGCAATCGACTTGAATCATTTCTAAATTAAAATTACTTCCTTAAAATCTTTTCCATTGATTTTCCTTTAGCCAGCTCATCAATCAACTTATCTAAATACCTTATCTTTTGCATAAGTGCGTCTTCAATTTCTTCTACACGATATCCGCAAATTAACCCTGTAATTTTTGAAGCATTTCGATTAAGATCTGGTGCTTGAGCGAAAAAAGTTTCAAAATCTTTTTTCTTCCCGATTTGCTGTTGCAAAGTTTCTTCATTATATCCAGTTAACCAAAAAATAATTTCATCTACCTCTGCTTTTGTACGACCTTTTTTCTCAGCTTTTTGAATATACAAAGGATATATACTTTGGAAGGAGGTTCTAAATATTCTTGTGTTTTGCATTATAAAATTTTCTTGATAAACAAAGTTAATTATTTTAATTCAGACTCAAGTTATTTAAGAAGTGATTGTAATATTGCTAAAGTTAAATCTTAATACAAAATTATGAACCAGATGAATACTTTGGAACCAATATTGGGAATGTGACTTAAATTAAATTATTTTATTAATAAAAAGCCTTTTTAAAAAAGGAACTCATCCTGATATAAAAAACATATAATAATGCGGGCTGATTAAGTCCGCACGATAGAATAAATAATTAATGTTGATGTCTTACACCTTTTCTAATCATTATGTAGTTAACTGGTAAAGCAGCAATAAATCCAACAACTAAAGCAGCCAGCATTCCAGCCCAAAAAATCCAGTCTGTTAAGTGCGCCTCCATTACTCCAGGGATCATCCATTGAGTTAAGACTTCGAAAGATTCCATAACCGCTATACTTAAACCCTCTGCAATTAAAACTGTTTTAATCGCATTTCTAAATGTGAACTTTGCTCTTAATAGCGGGACAACTCCCAAAGAAAGACCGGCGATAAATCCAAGAATAACTGAAAGTATAATTGTATCCATCATACTCATATTTAATGCTGTTCCGATAATCATACCAACTACTTCGCCAATACCACATCCGATTAAACAATGAAGAGTTGCGCTTAAAGCCAGTATAAAAATATTCTCATCCTTCTTTTCATTGATGGTCATATTATGATGAGCGTGCATAGAGTGATCCATTTGATGTTGCATAAAGATTCTCCTTTATTGATGTTTATGTTGATTATTTTTTGTTTCATTTTTTTCTGAATGATTAACTTTAATTACAAAATCGGTGGTGTTAACCTTTCCATTTATCTTAAACTGAATCCAGAGCCGGTATAGACCTGATTTATCAAGATTCAAATGAAGATTGAGTTTATCATCCATAACCATAGGGTGAATGTGAGCAAAATTTTTATCGTCAAGACTAATTGCAACAGCGTGAGCTTTTTCACCAAGATAATTTTCAAGTTCATCAACATTTATTATTTGCCCATCTCTCCTAAATTCAACTATTATACTTGACTCCTGACCAGCAATCAGATTTTCAGGATTTAAAAGTTTAACTGAATATTCTTTTCCATTAAAAAAAGTGTTTTGTGATTCGTAAATCTTTTCCGGTTTATTATTTCCAGCGACATTTATACCTACGACTTCAGTAACTTTTTCATACCCCGCCGGTTTATACTCAACAAATAATTTGTACTCTCCACCATATAGCAAACTGGTTTCAACTGAATAAATTCCATTTGATTCTTTTTCAGGATGAATATGATTAAAATATTCAAGATCTTCACCTACAATAATTAAATGGGCTTTACGTTCGTGAATTGTTTCAAGTTTTACCGAGACATTCTCTTTTTCTTTTAGAGTGGGTATAAATATTAACTCAAATTTTTCACCTGCTTTAATTGCATTGAGATCATTCTCAAATTTCAGATAAAATTTATTTTGATTTTCTTCTACTACTTCTCGGTTTATCATTGTATTCATTTCTTTTTCCTCAGAATATTTATTATTTGTTTTCTCATCAGAATTCTTTTCTGAACAGGAACCATAAAAAATTGATATTGCAATTAAAAATATTTTAATTCGTGACATTTTTTTTATCCTCTAAAAGTTACAATAGAAACTTAGTACGTAATCTGGTGTGCGGTGTTACAGAATTTTGGAAATGTTTTACAGAATTTTTGGATAGATATTTATAAGGAATCGATTGGTTTACGTTTATCCGCGCCAATAGATTTGAAATAAGATGGTGTTAAACCGGTTACTTTCTTAAATTGACTTGAGAGATGAGCAGCACTGCTATAGCCCAGTTTAAAAGCTATTTCGGATATTGAAAGTTCTTCATACACCAATAACTCCTTTATTTTTTCAATTTTCTGCGATATAAAATAATTTTCAATTGTTTTCCCTTCTACAGAAGAAAATAGATTACTCAGATATGAATAATCGTGATGAAGTTTTGCAGAAAGATACTTTGATAAGTTGATCTTTTTGTACTCATATTCTTTTTGAGAGAGTTCTATTACAAGTATTTTTATCTGTTCAATAATTTTGCTTTTTCTATCATCGATCAGTTCAAATCCTTCTTCATTGAGTCTGGTCTTAATCATATCTTTCAAATCAGGCGACAAGTGATTGATAAGTGTAACCTCTCCAAGCAATACAGGTTTATGAGAAACGGAAAGATCGCAGAGGATTTTTGTTACAGCTTTAATACATCTGCGGCAAACCATATTTTTTATGTAAAGTTTATCGCTTGACATATTAGAATATGTGAATTTTTTAACTATTTAACTACTGATATTACGAATGACTTTTAGCATTTAAAATGTAACAAATTATCAAAAGCAATCCCCGATGACGTGGGAAGGACATCGGGGATCACTTATATTGATTGTGGATAAGGCAATCAGAATATTTTATTTCAATAAATATATAGACGGAGAGGCTGCTGTTTCTCCGTCTTTTATTATCAGATGTGAATCAACTCACCATTTTCTTTTATGGCAAATTTACGTTCAACATCCTCAATCTTAAACTGAGCAACAATTTCCTGTAGATTTAGTGTAAGTCTATTTAAATCTTCTGATGCGTGTGCAATTTGTTGAATTCCTGAAGCACTTTGTTGTGTAACACTGCTTATTGATTCAATATTTTTACTTATCTGTTCCGAAGCGGTGGATTGCTGTTCACTTGCTGCAGCAACCATGCTCACTAAATCAACAACCTGTTCCGCACCTTGAATAATTTCGTGAAGCGATGAACCAGCTTTTTCAGCAAGCCTCTTTCCTACCTCAACTTCTTTTGTTCCCTGTTTCATTGATTCAACCGCTCCACTTGTATCCTTCTGAATTTGTTTTATCATTGTTGCAATTTCTTTTGTGGCTTTAGTTGTACGCTCAGCAAGTTTTCTTACCTCATCGGCTACAACCGCAAAACCTCTTCCTTGTTCACCTGCACGAGCAGCTTCTATTGCAGCATTTAACGCTAATAAATTTGTTTGATCGGCAATATCATCTATAACCTGAACTATCTCACCAATCTGATCGCTACTTTTGCCAAGATCTTCAACGGTCTCTGCACTTTTTCTAACAACTTCTGCAATGCGGTTCATCCCAATTATAGTTTCTTCAACAACTTGTCCACCTTCTTTTGCAACTTTACCTGCATTTTTACTGGCCTGGGTTGCCTGCTCGGTATTTTTTGTAGTTTCATAAATAGTTTTTGTCATTTCTTCAACAGCGCCGGCAACTTCAGTAGCCTGTGCTGATTGCTCCTGTGCACCGGCAGCCATTTCTTCTGTGCTTGATGAAATTTCATTTGCCGCACTTGCGGTTGCCTGAACTGCTTCTTTAACCTGGTTTAATATTTTACTAACAGATTCACCCATTTTGTTTATACTGTTCTTAAGCATTTGATGATCACCTTGATAATTTCCAGTAACTCTTGGCGTCAAATCACCCAATGCCATTGTTCCCAAAACTTTAGAACCTTCTGCAACTGGTTTTACGATAGCATCTAGAGTTTCATTAACACCTTTAACTATATCTTTATAACCGCCGCTAAATTTTTCTGTGTTGCCGCGTAAAGATAGTTTACCTTCAATTCCGGCTTTTGAAAGTAGGGTTGTTTCTATTACAAGATCTTTTAAAGTTTTAATGACTTTTATAAAACTTTTATTAAGAACATCTTCTTCAGATTTTATTTTTACTTCAACATCAAGATTTCCGTCAGAAATATTTTCTGCAACTGATGCCTGAGCTTTAATATTTTCTATCATTAGCTGAAAAGAACGCTCCAGATTTCCAAGTTCATCTGTAGTTTTTGCATCAACCGAAACGTTTATATTTCCAACAGCAATACTATTTGCGGCGGATAAAAGTTTATTTACAGGTTTAGAAATCAATTTTGAGATAAATAATCCAAGTAATATTGAGAATATTCCACCGCCAATTACAAGAGCAAGCAAAATTGTAGTAGCAGAATTTACACTTGCATCAGTAGCTTTATCCAAATCTTCAGCAACTTCGATATTTATATCGATTAGTTCTTTTAAATACTTTCTCGCCTCTAGTTGGTGAGTTAGTGAAGTACCATAAATTATTTTATTTGCTACTTCATCATTCATCTTTAACATATGTTCAACAGCTATATCACGCTGCTGTTTATAATGATCCCATTCGTTTAAAAATTTTGGAAGCGTTTCTTCTTCTGCTTTTACTAAATATGTTTTTGAATATTTAATAATTATTTCATCCAAAATATCAGTCTGTTTTTTTATTGATTCGGAATAATTTTTTCTTTTTTCCAGATTATCTGTCCCTAACATTGCAACAACATCACCTCTGGAAATTAATAAAGCGGCATTTGCATAGCCAAGATCCTGAATGGGAATAAGTCGATCCAGATACAGTGTATCTTGATTTGCTGATACTTGAACAATTCCGCTGTAACCCAAATATCCGACCAATATTGTTATTATTGAGATTGTTATAAATCCCAACAAAAGCTTATAGCTAACTTTTAAGTTGTAATACCAATTCATTTGATTCTCCTTATCCTTTAATAATTTTATAAACTTTTAAACTGTCGATTCCAATAAACTAAATTCATCAATTGAAAATATTTTTTCCAGATCAAGTAAAATCAGAAGTCTATCCTCAAGTTTGCCTATAGCTGTTATAAACTCGCTATCAACATTACCGGCCATTTTAGGAGGTGCTTCTGTAATTCCCTTAGGAATCCTCAACACTTCATTTACTTCATCTACAATAAATCCGATTGTTTGTCTTTTAAGTTCAACTACTACAATGCGGGTATTTTTTCCGTAATCAAGTTTCATCAATCCAAGCTTTACTCTTAAATCAATAACCGGAATGATTCTACCTCTAAGATTTACAACACCTTCAATAAAATCCTGTGTGTTTGGCACTTTTGTTATCGGCAGCATTTTATTAATCTCCTGCACAACCAGAATATCAACACCAAACTCTTCTTCGCCAATTTTAAAACTTACTAACTGCAATAGTTCTTGTTGTTCTGTTTTGTTTGTTTCCTGTAAGCTCATATAAAATCCTGTTAGAGTACTTTTAAAGATTTATTTAATAAAGAATCTTCTTATCAGAATAATTATCCTGGTTCTTTAATAGTATGATCGATAAAATGTCGATTTAATGCTTAGTTAGGTTTCAAGCGGTTGATTTTAGGAAATAAGCGGTAGTGATTTTGAAAGTAGAACTAATTTAAACTTAACTTTTTAAGATTCTTATAGAACCTTCTACTTACCTGAATTGGATTATTAAAATTATTTAAGAGCACCGAATATTGGTTTAAATTACTTTTTTCGATTTTAGATATCTGGTTTATATTGATAATATATGAACGATGAATTCTAATGAACAAGTTGGTCGGCAAAACTATTTCCCAGTTTTTTAATGATTTCTTTATAACAAACTTCCTTTTACCAGTTGTATACACATTTGAATACTGACGTTCAGCCATCAAATAAATAATTTCATTATAACTAAGAGGATAAGATTTATTACCAAGCTTGATTATAATTTTTTCGGATTCAGTATTTTTATTTTTTTCTGAATTTTGCTGAACAGCAAAGGATTTGATAAACTCAAACTTTTGCAGCCTGTTTTTAACTACTAATAAAAGATTTTCTGTATCGTAAGGTTTGAAAATATAATCATCAGCACCAAGATTCATGCCTTTTCTGTAGTTTGTTGTTTCTGTTAATGCAGTCAGGAATAAAAAAGGTATTTGTTTAAATTCATTTTCGCGGGAAAGTATATCAATAACCTCAAAGCCAGTTATATCCGGCATCATAATATCACAGATAACTAAATCAGGTTTAAATATGTATGCTTTGTCTATTCCCTCTTTACCGTTTTCTGCAACCTTAACATCATAATTCTGCAGCTCAAGAAGATTTTTCAAATTATCACTGATAATTTCATCATCTTCTACAACCAATATTTTTTTCTTTTGATTTTTCACAAATCGGCAAAATGTTAAGAATTATTAAATAAACCCGTTTAATTATAATCGTATATCCCAAAAACTAGTTAATAGTATCAAATCAATAAAATCTTACAAATGGTTTGATAAAATTCTATTTTACACTCAAAATCATAACAAATTAGAGTTGTTTATCCTGCTAACCCCTTAATTTTAATTGACTTTCTTAGCCTTTAGCCTTAAGTTTGACAGCTATTTTTTTAAAGACCCTTTTAGTCACAAAATTTTATTAAAGTATGAAAGAATTCAGATTTAAGATCATTCTCATCGCAGCGGCAGTTGTCTTAAGCGTTTACCTTCTATATCCTACTTTTCAGGATTATCAGAACAATAAATCATTAACAGCGGCACTCGAATCCAAAAGAAATGAGATACAAAAGCTTAACCCGGATCTATCCAAAGATCAAGTAAACAAAATGGTTACGCTTGTTGAAGATAGTATTAAAGTTGCCGATCCATCTATCCTTGATGCAAGAAAAAAGAGAGTAAAACTCGGGTTGGATCTTCAGGGCGGTATGCGTGTAGTGCTTGAGGTAAATACCGGCAAGTTATTAGAAAAAATCGCAAAAAATCCTGATGATGTATTCAAAAAAGTTTTAGCTGAAGCTCAAAAAGAAGCAGCGATTACGGATGAATCAGTTGTGGATATTATCGGAAGAAAATTTCAGGAAAGAAATATCCGCTTAACCCGTTATTACGGAACTACAAAGCAGGAAGATTCGGATGTTCTTGACGAGTTAACTAAATCTTCAGAAGATGCTGTTAACCGCGCTATGGAAATTATCAGAAACAGAGTTGATCAATACGGTGTTTCTGAACCTTCAATTTCAAGACAGGGCAGCAGAAGAATTATTGTTGAATTACCTGGCGTTGCAAAGGAAGAAGAAGCAAAACAGCTTTTACAGGGTACTGCATTATTAGAATTTAGATTAGTAAAAGATGCAGAATTAACCTTTCCGATTATGCAAAGAATTGATGATATTCTTGCAAAGAGAACTCAATCAGGTGTAAAAGATTCACTTGGTAGTGAGATTGCTTCTCTTGATACGACCAAAACAAATACTGTTGATACAACTTCAGTAAGCGATACAACAAAACAATTATCAGAGGAAGAATTTAAGGCTCAGCATCCTTTCTTTTCAGCGGCAGTATTAAATCCTCAAAGTCCTTATGCTGATGCTTATGTAAGTCAGGATGATAGAAATAAAATTGATTATTGGTTAAGCTTACCTGAAGTTCAAAAGGTTATTCCTGATAACGTTGAATTTGTATTTTCTGCAAAACCAATGACTTCAGAAGACGGGAAAAAAATATTTGTACTTTATTTAGTCAACAAAACACCTGAATTAACCGGGGGAGTGATTACCGATGCACAAGCCAATCTTGATCCTTCTACTTCAACTCCTATAGTAAATATGGAAATGAATTCTGAAGGCGCAACCGAATGGGCAAGAATAACAGGTGCTAACGTAAATAAAAGAATTGCAATTATGCTTGATGGTGTTGTTTTTACTGCACCAAATGTAAAAGGAAAAATTCCTGGTGGAAGATCACAGATAGAAGGATCTGAAAACCTTGATGAAGCAAAGTTGTTAGAAATTGTACTTAAAGCAGGTGCTTTACCGGCACCAGTCGATGTAATAGAAGAAAGAATTGTTGGTCCATCACTCGGTCAGGATTCTATTTCAAGTGGATTTAGTTCAGCAGTAATCGGTTACATTCTTGTTGGATTGTTTATGATTTTCTATTACCGACAAGCAGGAACAATTGCAGCAGCAACACTTGTACTTGTTATCTTATTTATTTTGGGCGTACTTGCCGGATTTGGCGCAACTTTAACATTGCCAGGTATTGCAGGTATAGTTCTTACTATTGGTATGGCTGTGGATGCTAACGTTCTTATCTTTGAAAGAATAAGAGAAGAAATGGCAACCGGAAAAACTATTAAAGCATCTGTTGATAGTGGTTTTTCAAGAGCATATTCTGCTATTATCGATTCTAATATTACAACATTCTTTACCGGTATAATTCTATATCAATTTGGTACCGGACCAATTCAGGGATTTGCATTAACACTTATGATAGGTATTGCAACTTCATTATTTGGTGCTTTAGTAGTTTCTAAACTTATTATAGATTTCCTCGTGTCAAAAGGAAACAAAATCAGCGTCGGTTAATTTTTTATTAAGGAGTTAATTTAGAAATGCGTGTATTTCATAATTTAAATGTGGATTTTTTAGGTAAGAGAAAATTCTTTTATATGTTTTCTCTTGCATTATTTCTTATCGGCTTGATTAGTGTATTATTTCGCGGATTAAGTTTCGGTATCGATTTTAAGGGTGGATCTGAAATCGTACTTCAGTTTGATAAACAAATCGATATCGCTCAAATAAGAAATAACATAACAAGTATAGGCTTAGGTAATGTTGAGGTTAGAACATTTGGCGGAGAAACCGGTGCTCTTATTAGAACAGAACTTCAAGAAGTACCGTCTGATGTTTATCCAAAAGTTGTTGAAGGCGTTGAGAATGAAATTAAAAAAATTATTCCCGGCGTTCCTTATAGTGTAGTTGAAAAAACTTCAACTTCCATTACTTATTCTTTCCCTAATCCTGATACGACCAATTTAGTGTCAGAAAAATTATTTGCAGCAGGATTTCAATCCGGCAAAGTATCTGAAGAGCCAGATAACACTCAATTAGATGTGAGTATCGGTATTGCCGATTGGATAAAAGAGAATTTAAGAGATAAAGTTAAAGACAATAATTTTATTGTTGTTAAAGAAGATAGAGTTGGGCCAAAAGTGGGAGATGAATTAAAAAGAGATGCTGTTATTGCAGTAGCTTTATCATTGCTGGTAATTTTGATCTATCTTGGATTCAGATTTAAGTTTGTGTTTGCTGTAGGTGCAGTTGCCGCATTATTCCACGATGTGCTTATTACATTGGGTCTTTATTCATTATTATATGGTTTAATACCAGGATTAAATTTAGATATAGATCTTTCCATAGTTGCAGCGTTTTTAACTTTGGTTGGATATTCAATCAATGATACAGTTATTGTGTTTGACCGTGTAAGAGAAAATATGAAAATTCATAAAACTGTTCCACTTGCCGAGGTAATAAACAAAAGTATAAACCAAACAATGAGCAGAACGATAATTACAGCTTTTACTACTTTGCTTGCTGTATTTGTACTTATGCTTTTGGGCGGTGATGTACTTAGAGCTTTTGCATTTACATTGTTATTTGGAATTGTAATCGGAACTTATTCTTCAATATTTGTTGCAAGTGCATTTGTTCTTGAATATGCAGAAAAGACAAAGAAGAAAGTTCAGTTTTCATAAATACAATTTTTGTTAAGTTTATAAAAAAACCGATGAATAATTCATCGGTTTTTTTTTGAATATTTCATAATTATTAATCTGTATTTTTTTTAATAAGAACAAGACAATTTCCAATTGCTCTTTCGCCTGTAAAATCAGATGGACTATTAACAATTTTATTTTGTATAATCATTGTGGTTGATCCGCCGCCATCAAGATTTAATCCTTGATAAATTCCTTCATCAATCATGAAATCAGCAAACTCTAAAAGAGTCATTCCCCTGCTGCTTTTTAGTCTTCCGTCTACCGTAATAAAATACACAGTAGTACTATCACTTGAGAATCCAACTCCGGATCTTGGATGTCTATTTTCAGAAAATCTCTGCATAACACCTTCTATTTTAGAATCGTTTGTAATAAGATTCATTCCATCTTTTATTAATCGCGGCCAGCCGCCTGTAAGACTTCGAATATTAGCAATATTAGGATTTAACTTGAGCAGAAGTTTGATCGTATCTCCAACTGCTATTTCTCTGGAAAGATAGTATTTGTATTTATTGTTTGCAGAGATTACAAATCCATTTCTAGAAATTTCTGTGCCTCCACTATTCTTTAAGGAATCACTCACAACAAAAATAATAGTGTCACCAGATTGTCCTGTAGGAATTAATAATGCTTCAGTTACTGCCCATTTTTCATGTAAAGTCGGAGTGTGCGTCCCTTGAAATGAATTATAAATTGTAATTGAATTGCTATCCGGCTTGGAGTTTATTCTTCTTATCTCTTCAGTAGTGCCATCAGGAAAAATTATATTACCCAAAAAGACAAATTGTTCTAGAAATAATTTATTATCATAAGTTACAGCAAATTGAGAATTAACAAAGGAGTTATATGGTGAGTCAGTGAATTTTACAGCCTTAACAAATTTCCCATCTGAGATCATATTGTTAATTACCTCACCATCCTGCTCAAAAAAATCAGCATTTATTGCGGCAATAACTTCAAAGCCTGAATCCGAAAGCACTTTTGAGATATTACTTGTTGTCTCTCTTTCATTCAATAAGTTTTTTGCTTTAACAGAACTTATATAATAGTTCCCATGAGATAAATCTATTTTAAGAATATCTATAGAGAGAGTATCATTAACATTAATTATCTTTTTATGAACTACACCTGGTGCAATAATTTGTTCATCAATAGTTATTTGAGCAATTATTGTTGAATGGATGAGGAAGAGTGAGAGGATAAACTTTTTCATTTTAACTCCAGGTGATTCCAGGAAATAGATAGTTTCAGTGCAAATGAATATTTAAGCTTAATAGATTTATTTTCTACCTAAGTATATGGGAAATATAATATAAAAATACTACGTATCGAGAAAATGAATATACCACTTGACTTATAATTATTTTTTTTAAATCTTCCTATCGTAGAATAATCCGAAACTACATAAGTAAAGAAACAATTTTTGCAGCACGATTTTTAAAAGTTGCTATACAAATATTTATATACTTTTTAAACTTATGCAACCTGTAACAATAGAAGAATTAAAAAAAGTAATTGCACTTGGAGATTTGTCCGACAATCATCTTCAATGGATTTTGGATCATTCAGAAGTTATTGAATTTGAGGATGGTGAGCTGGTTTCAAAAACAGGTGACCCCGCTGACTGGATGTTTATTATAGTTGAAGGAAGTTTTGATTTTTATCTTGATGTAAATGGAAGGCTCGTATTTTATTATCATTTTGCAAATGATGCTAATTCAGGTGGAATGACTGGTTTACTTCCATATTCTCGGATGAAAGCATATCCCGGCAATTCAATTGCTATTGGAAAGATACGTGCACTCCGCCTTCATAGAGATTATTTTCAGGATTTGGAAAAACTTAATCCGGAATTTATTCAGCTGCTAATCAGTTATATGACTGAACGAGCTAAATCATTTGCGACAACACAAATGCAACATGAAAAAGTAAGTGCCCTTGGAAAGCTTTCCGCAGGCATTGCACATGAATTAAACAATCCAGCCTCTGCTATTAGCAGGATTTCTTATGAATTAACCAACCGTTTATTTCTTAATATCGAACTAACTCAAAAGATGATCAACCAAAATATAAATGCTGATCATATTCAGTATTTACGAAACAATATTGAATCCAAAGATCGTAATCCAAAAACTAAACTAACTGCACTTGAGAGAGTGAAAAAAGAAGATGAGTTGATGCTGTGGCTTGAATCAAAAGGGCTTCCAACGGACCAACAAGTAGTTGAATCTTTTACTGAAGCCGGGTTCTTCATTGAAGACCTTGAATCTCTATCCAATCTTGTACCGAATGATAATCTTACTCAAATCCTTTTGTGGATAGAAAATTTACTTAGCTCACAAAGAATAATTAAAGACTTGCATGAGGCTGCTGCCCGCATTTCGGATCTTGTTGGTGCGATAAAGAGCCATGTTCATCTGGATAAGACAAATGAAAAACAACCAACCGATATTCATAAGGATATTGAGAATACTTTGACCCTGTTAGGTTATAAACTGCATGAAAAGAATATTAATGTAAAAAAATCATTTTGTGCAGACCTAGCATTAATACCCGCATATATCGGGGAACTTAACCAGGTTTGGACTAATCTTATTGATAATGCAATTTATGCACTTTCTCGGGAGGGTGTTCTTAACGTTGAAACCACTTCCGATGAAAAAAATGTAATCATCAAAATAATAGATAATGGTTCAGGTATTCCGGCAGAGATTCAATCAAGAATATTCGATCCATTTTTTACAACTAAAAAAGTTGGAGAAGGAACCGGTATCGGGTTGGATCTAGTAAACAGAATTATTAAACATCATAATGGTGAAATAAAAGTACATTCAAAACCAGGCAGATCTGAATTTATAATTAGTTTACCTAAATTTTAGCAAACGCAATCATATAAATATGAAATTACCATTTATTATAATTGTTGATGACGACGAACAGGTACTCAGAGCAATTCAGCGTGATGTTCGTAAGAAGTATCATAAAGATTATCGGGTAGTCGCCACCGATTCAGCTAATGAAGCTCTTGAACTGATCAAAGAAATAAAACTGCAAAATGAAACAGTTGCGCTGTTCATCTCAGATCAACGAATGCCTGAAATGGAAGGAGTGATATTTTTAGAAAAAACAAAAGAGATATATCCTGATGCAAAATTAGTTCTGTTAACCGCCTACTCCGATATTGATGTTGCGATAAAAGCTATAAACGATATTAAACTAAATTTTTATTTACTTAAACCGTGGAACCCACCAGAAGAAAAACTTTATCCTCCAATAGATGATTTGTTGGATGAATGGCAGGCACATTTCAAACCTGATCACGAAGGAATACGAATTATCGGTTTCCAATGGTCGCCCAAATCACATAACCTCAAAGAATTTCTTTCAGGAAATTTAATTCCCTATTTATGGATGGATATAGAAAACAATTCTCAGGCAGCAAAATATCTTGCTAGTGCTGTAGTATCCCATGAACAACTTCCATTGGTAGTATTAAAAGATGGAACCTGGATGAGCGATCCAACATTACCTAAGCTGGCTCAAAGTTTAGGGCTGCAACAATCAGCTAATCAAAAAATGTATGATGTTTTAATTATTGGTGGTGGTCCGGCTGGACTTGCTGCTTCTGTTTATGGTTCCTGTGAAGGTTTGAAAACTATTTTAATAGAAAAGAGTAACCCTGGCGGCCAGGCAAGCAGCAGCGCGAGGATTGAGAATTATTTGGGTTTTCCAACAGGACTTTCGGGGGCTGATCTGAGCCGCAGAGCAATAGCTCAAACACTTCGGTTTGGTACTGAAATTATTACTCCAAAGACTGTGAAGAAAATTCGAATTCAAGATGGATATAAAATTACTGAGATGACAGATGGTTCAGAAATCCACAGCAAATCTGTAATTATAGCTACTGGAATTGAATATACAAAGCTTGGAATTCATGGGTTAGATAAATTTACCGGCGCTGGAGTTTATTATGGCTCCGCAGCTGTTGAAGCACATGCGTGTAAGGATGAAATAATATACATAGTCGGCGGAGGAAATTCCGCCTGCCAGGCAGCAATGTATATGTGTAAGTTTGCCAAAGAAGTAAACATACTGATCAGACGTGATTCAATAAAAAAAACTGCGGCAAACTATCTTGCTCAAAGTATAATCCAAACACCGAATATAATAGTCCATCCTCATACTGAAATTACTTCCGTTGAAGGTGATAGAGAATTAGAAAGAATTACTCTCAAAAATTCAACAACAGGAGAAGAAAAAACTGTTCCTGCAAAAGCTCTCGTCATCTATATTGGAGCCAAACCTGGTACCTTATGGCTTAATGGTACAATACTGAAAGATGAAAAAGGATTTATCATTACGGGCAACGAGCTTTTGAAAGAAAAAACATTTAACACTTTCTGGAAATTAGATAGAAAACCACTATTACCTGAAACGAGTGTACCAGGAATTTTCGCATCAGGAGATGTGAGATCGACAGCATTAACAGGTATATCTTCAGCAGTTGGAGAAGGTGCGATGGCGATTCGATTTGTGCGTAAATATCTTGAAGAAACTTAATTTAAAATAACTTCAGCAGCTCATTTTGGAATTTTTTTTTAGATTGTTCACAAATTTATTAGGAGATGGAAATGCAAAAATTTATAGTCATTTCACCTCATACACACGATGAATGTACTATGGTGATAAAGCAAACCCTTGCAATAGGTTATCTTACACATTTTTACTGGGGATGTAAATCCGGTGACCACACAGGCTACGCTATTATCGATGCAGAGAATGAAAAAGAAGCGTTGCTATCCATTCCAACAATTATCCGAAACAAGGGAAAGGCAATAGGTGTTATTCAATTTGATCCGAAGGTTGTGGATCAGTGGTAAAAATGATAGTGTAAGAGACCGTCTAAAAAACAATATTTTTGATTTATGCAACTTTAACTATTACCATCGTCATATCGTCATTAGGTTGGGCTTTACCACGGAATGATTTTATTTCGTTCCAAACTATATCTAAAACATCAGTAGAGTGATTGCCTGACTTTCCTTTTAGAATTTCTATTAGTTTTTCTTCGCCAAACATTTCAGATTTTTCATTCATTGCTTCTGTTATTCCATCTGAGAAAAAAGCAAACATTTGATTTGAAAATGTTTTGAGTTCAACTTCTTGTAAAGTTCTATCAAACACTTCACCTTTTTCTAAGCCTAAACCTATACCTTCTGATTTTATTGATTCAACCGTGCCATTGTTTGTTGTTATAAGCGGCATGTGGCCGGCTCTGCAAAACTTGACTGTTTTTGTCTCTGTATCAAATAAAGCCAGTGTCATAGTAATAAACCAGTTTCGTTCTATCGATTCGTAAAGTCGCTTGTTAATTTCAACTAATATTTCTCTTGGACTTGTACTATTTTTTGTCGAAATCTGTATCATCGTTTGCAGCTTGGTCATATAAAGTGATGCTGACAATCCTTTTCCTGAAACATCACCAACTGCAACAAATAATTTTGTATCAGAAAGCGGAATTAGATCATAATAATCTCCACCAACTTGCATTGCTGGTATCATCTCGCCGCAAATCTCTAAACCAGTGAGATTTGGAATACACTTTGGTAGTAAACCTTGCTGGATTTTTCTTGCAAGATCAAGATCACGTTCAATTTTTATTTTTTCAGATTCAGATTGATATAATCTAGCATTTTCTAAAGATACAGCAATTTGATTTGCTGCTGCATTTAATAACTCCAGATCTTTTCCACCAAACTTTGAACCTGAATATTTTAATCCAAATAGTAATGCACCAACAACTTTAGATTTTACTATCATCGGGATAATTGAATAAACTCCTTCTTCAATTAATTGCTCACCTTTACCAGGGAATACTGATTCAAAATCATGTTGTTCTATTACCGGATAATTTGATACAAGTGATTTTTCCTTAAATACTGAGATAAGATTTGATTTAACAATTATACAATCAGGATTAAAAAAACCAACACCCCGCGCTAATAACATTACATCATTTTGAAAGTCTTTTAATAAAATACCAAACTTGTTGATCTTAAGGGCATCAATAAAAGTTACTGTTGTAAGATCAAGAATTTTATCAGTTCCTACTACGGTTGAAACATCATTGCTGAACTGGATTAAAACTTTTTGATATGCAAATTGTTCCGGATAAAATTTACGTGTAAGAAAATCCTGAAAACGATCTTTTGTAGATTGAAAAACAAAAGCAAAAATTAAAAAGAAAATTGCTGCAACAAATCCTTGATTATCTGCTCCGACAAAACTTCCTATTCCCTGCCCGAGTAAATAGATAACAACAAAATATATACCGGCTACAGTAGCCATTGCGGCACCATAGATGATCGAATTTCTAACAACAATACTAACATCAAGCATATGATATTTTAAGATTGCGTAAGCATATGCTACGGGAACAACTGCAATCAATACAATCGGCATATAATATTCCGGCGAGTTAAATATTGTGTCAGAGATTGCGGGTGCAATTGTACCAACATAAAATTGAATTACTAAGCCAAATGAAAAAGCCAGTACAAAAATTAATACCGGTTTTTTATTCTCAGTGTTCTTCGCTTTATAATATTGAACAATTAATGAAATTGCACAGGAAATGTAAACTACAATTAAAAATATGTTAAATATTTTCTGATACGTGTTAAAGTATTTTTGAGTTGCAAAATTACTTACTCCAAGAGAAATTGAGAGTGAAATTCCAAGCAGACTAAGGATTATAGCAGATGTTATAATTATTACTTTAATGATTCTTTTCTCTGAGAATTCAAACTGGTTTGGAAATGACCAGGTAAAATATAGTGAAACAAACGGAATAGCCGTTTGACTTGCTATTATAATAATAGCAGCTAAAATGGCTATCACTGAATGATCCGTTATAAACGATCTGAAATAAATATCGTTTAATGGAAAAAAAACATGTGTTGCAGACAGAACACCTAAAACACCTATTGCAAAAAATAATTTTTGAGCTAAGCCATCAGGTTTGGCAGTGTAAACTAAAAAACCAATCAACAAATACAACAAGCCACTGATAGCAGCGGCAAGTGATGCAAACTGAATCAGTTTTTTAACATAAACTTTTGTGTAAACTATTTTGCCATCAGGTTTTTGGATTGTGTAATCAGCAAATTCACCAGAATTAAATTCATTCAGAATGCGCTGAGCTTCAAAAGTGGTATTAAGATTTTTATTGTCAATCTGTAAGAGTAAATCTCCATCTCTAATTCCAGCATTGTATGTAACTCCTTCAATCTTAACATTTTTAAACACCATTTTTATAGAATCTTGAGTTACCTTTATTGGATCCCAGATACATTCATCATTTGAAGTGACTCTTATCTCTAAAGAAAAGTAAATAGAAAGTACAGCTATAAAAGCAAGAAACAAGGTTATACCTGAAGCTATGTTTAACCTGTATTTTAGGAAATATCTTTTTAAGCTGTTCATGTTTATTAATCGTAAAACATAATTAAAGTAATCATTTAACTTTTACAATAACCAAAGTAATATCATCGGATTGATTGGCACCATCTGTAAATTTTTGCACTTCAGATTGAATTTTGTTTAGAATATTATTAACAGATTCGCCAACAAGTTCTTTTGTCAACTTCTCCAGTCTTTCATCTGAAAACTCTTCACTTTTTCTGTTCATTGCTTCAGAAATCCCATCAGTAAACATAACCAAGACATCATCTTTTTGTAATTGTATCATTTCCGATTTATAGGGCATAAAAGTTTTCATAACACCCAATATCATTCCACCAATCTCCAGTTTGGTAATTTCTCCACCTCTTATTAACAATGGCGGATTATGACCAGCATTAACGTAATTAAAAGTTTTTGTAACATCATTTAATATTCCCCAAAAGAATGTAATAAATCTTCCATCTGAAGTATTGCTGGAAATAAGATCATTAATTAATCCTGTTGCTATATCCAAAGGTGTATTCTGCCTGCAAATAACCTGTAAGAAAGCCTGCATATTAGCCATCAATAAAGAGGCTGGAACTCCTTTGCCCGAAACATCTGCAATAGCTACTACACAATCATCCTTATCAAGTTCAATCAAATCATAATAATCTCCGCCAACTTGTTTTGACGAAATGTTTACTGCAGCTATATCAAAACTACTATAAGCCGGAACTTTTTGCGGTAATAGATTTCTCTGTATTTCTCTTGCAAGATCAAGTTCTTCCTCAAGCTTTTGTTTTTCTAAAGCTTCTCTAAATAATCTCCTGTTCTCTAAAGAAATAATTGCAAGACTGCCAACCGAAAAGATAAATTCAATATCAGCGTCTGTATATTCTATACTGTTAATTCGCTTACCAAGAATAATTAACCCCTTTGTTTTACCCTGCATTTGCATTGGAACAATAACTTCTATACCCATAGAAAACAATCCGGGTGATAATAAAGCTATTTGTTCCTTCTTTAATGAGATTTCGATTTTTTGATAGTCTATTTTTCTAATGTTGCTTAAAAGTTCTTCAACAGGAATTTTAGGCTCAATAACCTCTATATCTGTACCTTCAAATCTTAACAAAGCATATTTCTGAACAATAAACTGGCCAATGAGTGAAAATATTAACAAGCGTGTTACACGGGTTGATTCTGAGAATAAACCGAACTCTTTACTCAATTCGAACAAAGAACTTAATCTTTGTATTCTTGAGTCAAGCTCACGATTTACAAATTTTAACTCTTCAACGATCAGTGAATTTTGAATGGCGGAAGCAGCTATATTTAATATAGTCTTAAGAAAATCAAGATCATCTTTTGAATAATTTTGTTTATTCAGTTTTTCACCTAAAGCAACAATTCCAACACAATCGTTTGATGAACTTATTTTTTCAGCAGCAAGTAAAACATTCTCAGAAAAATAATCAATTAAATCAGGATGGTTAATACAGCTTTCATTTGCATCAAGATCAGGAAACATTTTTACATTTTCTTCAGCTACTCCTTTAAAAGACTTTACTAATAATTTTCCCTTAATATTAAGTGCAATCAAACCCTTGGTAGCTAAAAATTTTCCAAGACAGGTCAACAAAACATTGTTAAGAATAAAGGTAAGATCCAGACTTGAGTTGATAACCCGACTGAATTCAACTAGAGCAGTAAGATTACGTTTAACTTTTAGATTTTCATTATCCTGCATTGCTTTGCGCTACTTTAATATTTTTTGATAGCAGCACTTCATTATATTTACCGGGTTTTGAAACATATTTAACATCATCCATAAGTGTTTTCATAAGATACATCCCCAATCCACCAACTCTTCTTTGTCTGTAATATTTTTGTAAATCTGGTTCTGGAATAGAATCAGGTTCAAATGAACTGCCATAATCAGTGATACTAACCATAAAACGAGATGAGGTTGATTTAGTTTTAATGATCAATTCACCTTCAGGAAAAGACTTATACGCATGTTTTATAATGTTAGTGCAAGCTTCATCAACTGCCAAAATAATATTCTCAATCACATCTGCATTAATACCAGCTTCTGTGGCAGATTTGCTTACAAAATCCCTGATAATTGAAAGATTATCAGTTTTACTTTTTACAGCTAACTTTTTTGTCTTCACGATATTATTTTTCTGTAAATTTATTAACTGCTTCTTCTTCTGATTTAAAAATTTCGTACAATAAAGGAAAGCCTAAAAGATCAAAAATGTTGTAGACTTTTTCATTCATTCCTGCAAGTTTGATATCTCCTTTACTCTCTCTTATTTTTTCAATATATGCCATAAATACTCCTAACCCAGCGCTGCTTATATAAGCTAGATCCTTAAAACCGACTACAATTTGATAACGGTTCTTTTCAATGAGATCCACAAAATTGTTCTCAAGAATTGGTGCAGTATGTGCATCAAGATAACCTTTAAGATTTATAATACTTACAGCACCTTGTTCTTTAATTGAGGTGTTGAATTCAGCCATTCTTTAACTCCATCTAAATTATTTTTTTTATGCCACTTTAATATAACTAAAGTTATATCATCATACTGAGAGTGGTTTTGAGAAAATAATGTTACGTCTTTTATAACTTCATTTGCTATTTTATCCACTGAATTATTAGCGAATGAAACAAGAATCTCCGAAAACCTTTTTTCTCCAAAGTCTTCAAGTTCTGGATTTTTTGCTTCAGTTATTCCATCGGTATAAAATACTAAGGTATCATCATTTTTAAGATCAAGAGTAATTTCATCTAGGTTTTCCTTAAAAGTTAAATTGTCAGTTAATCCTAGCGCAATTCCGGATGGTCTAAACGTTTGAACATAATTATCTCTAACTAAAAGTGCCGGACAGTGACCAGCCCGTGCAAATCTTACCCTGCCTTTATCATAATCAAAAACACCATAAAGTACGCTTACAAAATATTTTTTATTCAATGTTCGTTGTAAAACTTCATTAGCCTTAATTAAAATATCTTTTGGGTTTTCTATAATCTGACTAAGTGAAGAAAATATTCCTTTTACTTCAGCCATTATAAATGAGGCAGAGATACCTTTGCCTGAAACATCAGCAATGATAAAGCCAAATTTATTTTTTGATATTTCAAAATAATCATAGTAATCACCACCAACTTCAAAAGCAGGAATAAAGACTGAGGTTATATCTAAATTATAAAATTTTGGATCCTTTGCAGGAAGTATTTTTTGCTGAATATCCCTTGCTACATCTAATTCTTTTTCAAGTCTTTCTTTTTCAATTGATTTTTCTAGTAAGATAGAATTTTCAAATGCAACTGAAGCATAATCCGCAAACGTGTTTATTGCAGTTTTGTCTTCATCATAAAAAATCAATTCGTTTTTCTTTGCCGCAATCAAATATCCTTTTGTTTCATTTAAACTTTTTAACGGAGAGACAGCAACATTTCCAAATTTTTCAGAAAGATTTAATTGATATTTATACTTATCCAATGAACAGATTTTTGTCTCAATGATATTTTCACACAGTCCACTTTTGAGTAAATAATTATTTATAATATCGGCATCAACAAAAGCAATGTTTTTATTTGCAATTGTTTTTAACTCATTGCCATTTTTCAAAACAATCCAGGCTGCATCAGCACTGCTTACTTTAGTTGCAATATCTGTAATAGTTTCAGCCAATTCTTCAAAGTCTAAAACCTGAGTAATCAGTTTACTAAAATATTGTAATGAGGAAACTTCTTTTGCTTTTCTGTCATAAGCTTCAGCTGTTGGAATATGGAATAGCGTTGTGAAGAACAGAACAGCAAAATAAATTCCACCATAAAGAAGAACGAATTTATAAAATGTATGAAAGACAGGTGAAAAGTTTGCTAATATTTTTCCATTAAAATCATATTGACCGCTATTAGCAAAGTTTATAATAAATAAAGCAGAAATTATTATTGATAAAATAAGTAATGATACTTTATCTTTTTTAGATATAAATGCAATCCAAGAAATTTTTAATGAATTAAAACATATTAGAAATACTGTTATTATTTCAAAAGCGTTATTGATATAATCATAATTTTCACCTCGGAATACAAGACTTGAAATTGAGGCTGCGATCATAAATGCAACCATCAAATAGAAGTACGAGCTTTTTGAACTATATCTTTTATAAAAGTAAAGTTCTTTAAGTGTTGCAAACCAATAACTGGTTATAACCAGAAACATTAATGAATAAAAGCTTAAGATTATATTTTGAAACAAATCCGGGTTTGTGCTAATCGATTCTGAATTTTGAAATAGTGCATTTAAAAATTGTTCGGCGAATAATATTACGAGAAAAATAAAGGCAACAATTATTCCTGAATTTAATACTAATGCAGAAGGAAGTGGATTGGTAAGTTTAATTTTTTTTATAATTACTAAAACAGTTATTGCTACTAAAGTAAAAACAACTAGATCATTAATAATGAAAAAGAAGTGAGAGTTACTTGAAAAAAATAGAATTCTATAAAAGATAATTGAGAAGACCAATGCTCCAATTAGCCACCAGCTAAAATTTTCATTTATTTTATTTTTGCTAATATCCAAAAGCTATGCTTTTATTTGTTTAATGCAGTTTTAAAAGCTAAAATACAAGAAATTATTATTCGTTTAAAGAAAAGAATTATAGAAGGATTATAGGTTGAATTACGGTAATATATGTTGATTGGCGGTTGGCTGTAATTTCTTCTGCCGCACTAGAAAGTCTCAAATTTCAATGTCATCAAAACTAGCTGGATTAGTTTGCTGCTTACTTTTCTTACTTCTTCCGGAATCACTTTCATTTGGCTTAGTTAAATCGTTTCTAAATTTTTGCAATTCCTGTCTTAGATTATCCATTTCTTTTTTTAATTCATTATTCTGTAAAATTATTACACTGTCTTTGAAATATGGATTCACATTTTTATTATTTGGAATATCAGAATCAGATTTATCAATTTGCAAATTCTGAATATGCATCAGCGAATCTAAATTAACATCTGTTTTTCTTTTATTCTTTGGATTAACCTTTCTGTAATCATAATTATAGTTTTTGCTTCCGACTGTAACTGGCGGAGAAGGTGGGCGCACAGAACGAATATTTTGTGTTGCTTCTTGAATAACAATTGCTATACTGTCAAAATTGGGTAAATCAATCTTTGGTATATCCACTGCAAAATTTTGCACACTAACTTTAATGATGTTTGTATCAACAAATACTTTAAACTGTTCTGTCCAATCAGAATTTTTCTTATTCTTTTTGTTTAATTGATCTACTTTAAAATGATACTCACGTAGTACATTTTTTTCATCTTCCAGCTTAACGAGTTCGTTTGTCATTTTTTGCATATTAACTTTAAACTCGTTCATATCAAAAACAAAAAACTCCTTAAAGATTGAATCCGGTGTACAAAAAATATACTGATCATCTTTACTTGTTTTCGACTCGCTAACCCATTGTGCAATTGTATGATCATCAATTTTAGATACTTCTTCAGGAATTAATTTATAAAAACTGTTGGAAGCATGTTTTTCTGCAAATGCAAGAATATCAGCTAATATCAGTTTTCTTGTATTCCATATATCAGGATTTATTGCAACAGCATTTTTATCATTAACTAAAACCAGTGCAGATATTCGTTCTGAATAAGAACCAATTATTGAATCAATTTTATCAACTTCATTTTTATTTAAATCCAGTGCCGTAATAAATTGTTTAAGATTCTCTGCTTTATTTACATTTGAGAGTTCAACAACATTTTTAATCTCAAAATACTCAGATCCTTTTGCATCATATCCGATTTTTAATATTTGATTATTTGTATTATCGAGTGGCAGTTCATGGTATAATGCAAAATTAAAAATATCTTCATTTTTTAGATCAGCTGCATAAAGTAATGGTTGCAAGTTTTCTTTATAAAATCCAGCCAGATTAGATTTTTGCTGTTTTACAATATTATCTATTAAATTGGGATTGAATTTAAGTATAGCCATTAATGCAAGTGTAAGCAAAGTAAGTGCAGATATTGGCATCCATTTATTTAAATTAAATTTTGATGGTTTTTCTGAATTTAAATTTGCAAACAACCTTGTTTCAAAAAATGGGGAATCAGAAATTCTTTTCACTGAAGCGTTAGTTAGTTCTTTCAAACGTTTTAATTCGGATAAATCTTTTTGCAGTTCTAAAGAAGATTTTATCTTTTCTTCTATATATTTTTTTTCGGATGGAGATAATTCACCATCAATATAAGCAGAAAGTAATTCCTTATCTTTACTGTAACTTTTCATAACATCAATTCTTTTTCAATCGGTTTTAAAATGTTTTTAAGAGCTTCTCTCGCTCTGAATATTCTTGATTTTACTGTCCCAATTTCACAATCCATAGTATCGGCAATTTCCTGATAACTGAACCCTTCAAGATCCTTAAGAACAAGAGGTATCCTTAACTTATCGGGCAAAGTTGCAATCGCATTTCTCACAATATGCTTAATGTCTGTATCTTCATTTATTGATTCAAATACTGGTTCGCTTTCCTCGGCAGTTAATGGCAAAAATATTTTTCTGATACTCTTTTTTCTCAAATGATCTTTACACTTGTTAATAGTAATTCTATAAAGCCAGGTAGTAAACTGAGATTCAAAACGAAAGTTATTCAAATGTCTATAGACAGTTATAAAAACCTCCTGGGCAATATCATCAACTGAATCTGTATTAGAAAGTGTTAGATAGATAATATTCCGCACTTTTTCTTTATGTCTTTTTACTAATTCACTAAAGATAGTTTCATCACCATCTATAAATCTTTTAATCAGTGAAAAATCATCATCAAGACTTAGAATTTTTGGTTGCTCCATATTTTCTTTTTGTTCGTAATCCATAGTTTAGACGTTAAGTTGTTATTTTGGTTCCTAAAAATAATTAATATTTTTCTACTGTAAAGTTGTATATGGATAATCGGTAAAAAGACGTTATAATTTGCCAAAAGTTGCTTGCATGAGTAAATAAGCTTACTTAAATTCACTACGAAATTTTTGGAGATTCAGATGAAAACTAAACTTTTAGAAAAGTATAACGCCGTTATAGTAGAACTTAAAGGTAATGTAATGGGCGGCGATGATACTAAAGAATTTAACGAACTATTACACAAACTTATTGATGAAGGAAAGAAGAATGTAATTGTAGATCTTTCTGACGTTAAATTTATGAATAGCTCTGGACTTGGAATGTTAATTAGTGGTCTAACTACTATGAAAAGAGAAAACGGAAGCTTAAAATTAGCTAACGTTACGGAAAAAATTGAAAGCCTGTTAATTATTACTAAGCTTATTACAATTTTTGAATCCTACGAATCAGTTGATGAGGCTGTTAAAAGTTTCGGTTAGTTATTTTTTAGAAATTAATTTTAATAAACTCCGGGTTGAAAAACGCGGAGTTTTTATTTTGCTTATTCTACAATTAATATTTTACATTTAGGAAGATCAAATGGGCGCAACCGTTCTAGTTGGTTCTCAATGGGGTGATGAAGGAAAAGGAAAAATTGTTGATTTAATCAGCAAAGAATTTGAAATTGTTGTAAGATATCAAGGCGGCGCTAATGCTGGGCATACGGTTGAAATTGGTGATAAAAAATACATTCTTCATCTTATTCCTTCCGGAATTTTAAGAGAAAATGTTATTTGTGTTATCGGCAATGGAGTTGTGATTGATCCCACCGCACTGCTGGATGAAATTGAACTTCTTAAAAAAAATAATATTAATGTTGATGGAAGATTGTTCATCAGTCAAAATGCTCATCTTATAATGCCTTATCATAAACTTCTGGATTCTATTAATGAAAGTGGAAATAATAAAATAGGAACCACCGGCAGAGGCATTGGCCCCTGTTACATTGATAAATATGCGCGCAAAGGAATTAGAATAATTGATCTGTTAGATAGGGTTGAATTAGAAAAAAAAATTCGAGCTAATCTTAAAGAAAAAAATGAAATACTTCAAAAAATTCACAGCCATGAAGGTTTGGATGTAGATTCTATTGTTAAAGAATATCTTGAGTTTGATCTGGCAATAGATAAATATATAAAAGATGCGCCTGCATTTTTAAATCGTTCGTTGGATGAAGGAAAATCAGTTCTTCTTGAGGGAGCACAAGGTACATTTCTAGATATCGATCATGGTACTTACCCATATGTTACATCAAGCAGCCCAACATCCGGTGGAGCTTGTACCGGAAGCGGAATTCCGCCAACAAGAATAGACAGTGTTATTGGAATTGTAAAAGCTTATACAACAAGAGTAGGCAATGGCCCATTCCCAACTGAACTCCTTGATGATGAAGGTGAAAAATTAAGAAAGATTGGTGCTGAATTTGGTGCAACGACAGGGAGACCAAGACGATGCGGATGGTTTGATGCTTTTTTGGTCAATTACTCAAAAATGATAAATGGAATTACTTCAGTAGCATTAACCAAACTTGATGTTTTAAGCGGATTTGAAAAAATTAAAGTTTGTGTAGGTTATGAGTTAAATGGCAAGCGATTAAAAACTTTTCCAACAAATGTTGATCATCTAAATAATATAACTCCTATTTACGAAACTCTTGATGGATGGAACGTTGATATATCGAATTGTGAGAGGTACGAGGATCTGCCTTCAAAGACTTTGGACTATTTAGATTTTATTTCAAAACATTCTGGAATTAAGATCGATATTGTTTCTGTTGGACCAAAACGTAAACAGACTTTTTATGTTGATAAATAGATTTAGCGATTTTTTTTAAGCTGGAATTTACTTTCAGATTATATAATCTTTACTTTAACAATAACATCAGTTTGATTATGATATGAAAATGTCCGGCGGGCCTGCATCAGTAAACTTTAAGATAATCCTTTTAATAATTGCACTTGCAATAGCAGGTGGGACACTCTACTATACCCAAAATTTAGTATCAAAATTACAAGAACGAGAACGAAGTATTGTCGAGCTATATGCTAAAGGATTTGAATACATTGCTAATACCACCAACCCAGAAGTTGATTTAACTTTTCTTTTTGACAACATTATCAAACCAATAGATTTCCCGATTGTCTTAACTGATAGAGATAATATTGTTAATGTAGAGAGTAAATCGGATATAAAAAACGTTGAAATAGATTCTACACTTTCAAAAGAAGAGCTTAAAATATTCTTAAGCAATATTGTTAAAGAGATGGATAAAATACATCAACCAATAAATATAACATATGCTGATACAATTGTTTTGCAACGAATTCACTACGGAGATTCTGAGCTAATTAAGAGATTAAAATTTTATCCATACTTACAAATAATCATTGCGGCGCTATTTATTATAATAGGTTATATAGGTTTTAGTCAAATCAAAAGAAGTGAGCAAAGTAATATTTGGGTGGGAATGGCTAAAGAAACTGCTCATCAATTTGGGACTCCAATTTCCAGTTTAATGGGTTGGATAGAAATGATGAAAATGAATTATAATAAACCTGATGCAGTTTTAGATATTACCGAAGAAATTTCTAGCGATGTAGATAAACTCAATAAAATAACTTATCGTTTTTCTAAAATTGGTTCAAAGCCTGAAATAAAAAATCACATTGTTTACCAGGAAGTAAAAAAAGTTACGGAATACTTTAACCGAAGACTTCCTCAAACCGGTAAAACTGTAGAACTTATTGTCGAAGGAAACCAAACTTCTTGTGCACAAATGAACGGTGAATTATTTGAATGGGTATTAGAAAATCTTATCAAAAATGCTTTGGATGCTATAGAAAATAAGCACGGAAAAATTAAAATTGAGATTCTTGAGGATAGAAAGAATGTAGAAATTGAAGTTTCTGATAATGGAAAAGGTATCGATCTTAGAAGACGTAAAGATGTTTTTAGACCTGGTTACAGTACAAAAAAAAGAGGCTGGGGTTTAGGTTTAAGCCTTTCTAAAAGAATAGTTGAAGGCTATCACGGTGGAAAAATTTTTGTTAAAAATTCCGCACCGGGTGAAGGCACAACATTTAAAATTGTATTAAAAAAATGTTAACTCATTTCTAACATTCGTTCAATAGGTTTGAGTGCTTTTAATCTTGTTGTTTCATCCATAATAATTTGTGGAAAACTGTTTTTCATGCATAAGTACAATTTTTCCATTGTATTTAATTTCATATACGGGCAATCATTGCACGAACAAGCATCATTTTCTGGTGGAGCCGGAATAAATGTTTTTTTTGGTCTTGCTTTTTTCATCTGATGAATAATTCCGGTTTCAGTTGCAACAATATATTGATCGGAATTGTCATCTTGTATAAAACTTAAAAGTTTACTTGTTGATCCGATAAAATCGGAATGCATTAAAATAGGTTCTTCACATTCTGGATGTGAAATAAGTTTCGCTTTAGGATATTTTACTTTTAAGTCCAAAATCTTTTTTTCACTAAAAGTTTCATGAACAATACAACTTCCATCCCACAAAAGCATTTCTCTGCCAGTTTTATTAATTAAGTACTTTCCAAGATTTCTATCTGGTGAGAATAATATAGGCTGATCGATTGGAATTTGATTAATAATTTTTTCTGCACTACTCGATGTACAAATAATATCACTTAATGCTTTCACTTCAGCAGTACAATTAATATAAGTGATTGCTAAATGATAGGGATGTTGTTCACGAAAAATTTTAAACTCATTTGATGGGCATCCTTCTGCTAAAGAACAACTTGCTTCAAGATCAGGAATTAAAACTAACTTTTCTGGATTAAGAATTTTAGCAGTTTCTGCCATAAAATGTACACCTGCAAAAACAATTACATCAGCCTTTGTAGATTTAGCTTTTTTTGCTAGCTCTAAGCTATCACCTACAAAATCTGCAATATCCTGTATTTCAGATTCCTGATAATAATGTGCAAGAATTATGGCATTTAATTCATTTTTGAGTTTTAGGATTTCTGTCCTATAATCTGTTTTGTTAATAATAATATCCTTTTGCACAATATTCTCCATTTATAAAAAATCTTACCGGAAGTAAATATTTCATTAATGCATTTTTTACCGACAAAAATGAGGTCAGATGTGTCTTTTCTCAAAAAAACTAAATGGCATTGATCTTGTTAAGTATTATCCGAAATAGTTTAAGCATAGCATCCCTCCAAAAATGACACACAAACTGTCAGATTTCGCCCTCAAAATCTGACAGTTTTCCTCTTTTAAAGCGATACTGATTGTCAACAAACCATTTTAGTCTTTCGAGTGATTCCAATATTGTCGGCTTCTCTGAAATAACATCAACGACAATATTCCCAACATCTGCTAACAATACAAGTCGAATTTTATTTCCAATATTTTTTTTGTCACTAAGCATAGATTTATAAATTTCTTCTAATGGAAGTGTTTTAAATATCCTGTTTAGTTTTATAAAATAGAAATCACTTAAATACTTAAATAACATGTTTTTTGAAATCAATCCCAAAGATTCTGAAATAAAAAAAGCACAAAAAATTCCACCAACAACTGCTTCACCGTGTTTTAGTTTATAATAAGAAGTAACCTCAAAAGCATGTGCAAAAGTATGACCTAGATTAAGG
>JBATOT010000006.1:0-21464 GCA_049291095.1 Ignavibacteriaceae bacterium
GCGTTAGATCCACTAAAAGAATATACATTTGATACATATGCATCTTGCGTAGCATCACAAGGATTATTTGTCCAGGTTTTCCAAATTGTTGGAGCTTGACAGGAGATTTGTTGTGCTGCTGTATAAGAATCAAAATTATCTTCAAAAACAGTAATTTGTCCGATTGCTATAGTTGAGAAGAAAATTGCTAAGATAAACCCCCCGTAAATAATGTAAACTTTTTTCATAGGTGTATCCTTTTTTCAAAAACAGATGTAGTAGATTTGCAAAAAAAGTGCCCGAATTACATCGCATATATAAGCAATGATTAACAAAATCACAAATTAAACTTACAGCCTAACTCATTTAATTTAAGTCAGTTATAAAAATTACTTAACTAATCAGTTGAAAAAATATTGTGTCAATAAATAGTTGTGCATGATAACATAAGCGTAAAAATTCCCGATTTGGTTTAATTAACTGTAAATTAAAATTAATTTTTACAATAAAATTAAGACTAAACAATTTTCAAAAAGTATCGATAGTAACTAAAATGTTCTATATCATTTATAAAAAGTTATTTCTATTTTCTAATCAGTATTTAAAAATAATTTGCGGGAACAAATGCTAGGATTCGTTAAAACTGAAGAAAAAATTAAAATCGCCGATAACAACGATTTGATTGAAGACAAAAAGAAAAAAGAAAAAATGTTTACTACTATATTTTTTATTTTTTCTTTTGCTCTGTTAAATCTTGCACTTTACTTTATAACTATTTCCTGATAAACCTTTCAAGTTCGTTTATTTTTTAGCTATGCAAAAAAACAGTGTTTATATAGAAACGTATGGATGTCAAATGAATCTTGCTGATACTGAGATTGTTCTTGGTATTTTAAAAAAGCAAGGCTATGATGTTACAGATAATCCTGAAAATGCTGATGTTGTTTTACTTAACACTTGCAGTATTCGTGATAATGCAGAGCAAAGAATTTATGGCAGGATTGGAAATCTAAAAACATTAAAGCAAAATAATCCTGATTTAGTTCTTGGAATTCTTGGATGTATGGCTGAACGTCTGCGTAAAGATTTAGTTGAAGATAAAAAAGTTGTTGATCTTGTTGTTGGCCCCGATGAATACAGAAGATTGCCGGAATACATTGATGTTGCATTTAATGGTGATAAAGGAATTGGTGTTAAACTTTCTCGCACAGAAACTTATGATGATATCGAGCCTCATCGTGAGGATGGATTAAATGCATGGATTTCTGTTATGCGTGGGTGTGATAAGTTTTGTACGTTTTGCGTTGTACCGTTCACTCGTGGTAGAGAACGAAGCAGATCACTTCAATCAATTGTTACCGAGTTAGAAAATCTTTCTGCACGTGGATTTAAAGATGTAACATTACTCGGCCAGAATGTAAATTCTTATCTTGATGAAGAATCCACAAACAATTGGGATTTTGCAGATTTACTTTCTGCTTCAGCCAAAGTTGATAGAACAATAAGAATAAGATTTAGCACTTCACATCCGCAGGATATTTCTGATAAACTTTTATACACAATTGCCGAGCATCCAAATCTTTGTAACTACATTCATCTTCCAGTTCAATCAGGATCAAATAGAATACTTGATTTGATGAATAGAACTTATACCGTTGAGCATTATCTTAACCTGATTGAGAAAGCAAAAAAAATAATTCCTGGTGTAAGTTTTTCTACAGATATAATTTCAGGTTTTCCTACAGAAACCTGGGAAGATCATTTTGCAACTATAGAAGTGATGAAGCAAGTCAGATACGATGGTGCCTATATGTTTAAATATTCTCCGCGCGAAGGAACTAAAGCTTTTAAAATGGAAGATGATGTTGCAGAAGAAATAAAATCAAAAAGATTGCAGGAAATTGTTGATCTGCAACAACAAATTTCTCTTGAAAAAAATCAGGAAATGATTGGCAAAGAAGAAATTATTCTGGTTGAAGGATTTAGTAAAAAATCAAATCAGTATGTTGCTGGCAGAACAGACACAAACAAAATGGTTATTGTTCCAATCGATAATAAAATAAGAACCAGTGATTATATTAAAGTTAAAATTAACAGAGCTACATCCGGAACTTTGTTTGGTGATCATCTTTCTCACATAGATATTGAAAAACAAGGTATTGCGCTTACTGCGTAAACAAACTAATTTGCAATCAATTATTTTTAGTTTGTTATACATTTATGAATAAATTCTTTTCAATACTTCTGATATTTATTTCTCTTCAATTTACTTCACAGGTTTTTGCGCAGGAAGTTGATATTGTTCCATATCTGAAAATGATCGAGCAAGGCAAACTTGATGAAGCAAAAGCAAAATTGCTTGATCTTAAAACCGATAATCCGAAAAGTTCAAATCTAATTTTTCTTGAAGCCGTACTTACAGAAAACGGACAGGATGCTATAGCACTTTATCAAACATTGGTTGATAAATATCCTAAAGGCACTTACGCCGATGCTTCATTATACAGGCTTTATTCATATTATTTTGCTTTAGGTTTGTACAACACAGCTGATAAAAATCTTGCAAAACTAAAAAATGATTATCCTGAATCGCCTTACATAAAGATGGCTTCTGTAAATGTTGTAAAAAATGAAGTTGAAGAAACTTCACAACAAACCACTGAAACAACAAATCAAAATGAAAAAGAGAATGAGTATACTTTTACAGTTCAAGCTGGAGCATTTACAAATGCAGCGAATGCAAATCTTTTGAAAAAAGATATTGAGAATGCTGGAATGGTTTCATTCATCAAAGAAAAAAATGTTGCGGGTACGACTTTTAATGTTGTTTATGTTGGCAAGTTTGAAACAAGAAAAGAAGCTGAAGATTTTCTTCCGATTGCGAATACAAGATTTAGAATTGCAGGACGAGTTGTTGAAATAAATCAATGAAGATTAAATTTTTAGGCACAGGATCAGGTCAAACTTCTCTTAATCGTTTTCACTCATCATTTCTAATCAGTTCATCAAATCATAATTTACTTGTTGATTGCGGTGATGGAATTTCTAAGGCAATTCTAACACAAAATGTAGATTTCAAGTCAATCGATTCAATTTTAATTTCACATTTTCATGCTGATCATTTTTCCGGTTTGCCATCTTTACTAACTCAAATGAAATTGTCATCAAGAAAAAATGATTTAACAATTTTTGTTCATTCATCAGAAAAAGATTTTTTGGAAAATTTTATTTTTCATTCTTATCTATTTAAAGAACGAATAACTTTTAATCTTAAAATAATTTCTTTTAATGTGGAGACTGAGATTGAAGTAGGTGAGAATTTTTATTTCTTTTCAAAAATAAATTCGCATCTCGATAAATACAAAAAGTATGATTCTGAAAACAAATTAGGATTTACTTCACTAAGTTCTTATTTCAAAGATGATGAAAATTCTCTCATCTATTCTGGAGATGTTGGAAGTGAAAGTGATTTATATCTTTTCAATCAAAAAGTTGATTGGTTTATAACCGAAACAACACACATCAAAAAAGAAAATATTCTTGCACTTCTCGAAAAATCTAATCCCACCAAAATAATTTTAACACACATTGGTGATGATTTTGAAAAACTACTAAACGAATTTCATCAATCTTTGCCAAATCATTTAAAATCTCGCATTATTTTAGCTTTTGACGGATTTGAGTTAAATCAATATCACTCAGGCTGCCTTTAATAAATTATTACAATGTGCTATATTTGGCACACAAATTTTACAAAATGGCAGACAAAGTTTTAGTAAATGACCAGAGAAGAATTTAAATCTAAAAACGGAATAATCGGCAAATCAAAAGAAATAAATGATTTGGTTGATATAATTATGCAAGTTGCTCAATCAGATATTTCTGTTTTGATTTATGGTGAAAGTGGAGTTGGGAAAGAGATATTTGCAAAAGCAATTCACGCTCACAGTAATCGTTCAAACAAGCAAATGGTTTCTGTAAACTGCGGAGCAATTCCCGAAGGTATAATTGAAAGCGAATTGTTCGGTCACAAAAAAGGTTCGTTTACTGGAGCGGTTGAATCACGCAAAGGTTATTTTGAAATTGCCGATAACAGCACATTATTTTTAGATGAGATTGGCGAACTTCCGCTTACAACTCAGGTAAAATTATTGCGCGTACTTGAGAATAAAGAATTTATGAAACTTGGTGCAGAAACCGTTGTAAAAGTTGATGTAAGAATTATTGCAGCAACAAATAAAGATCTGCAAAAAGAAGTTGATGCAAGAAGATTTAGAGAAGATTTATTTTTTAGATTAAAAGCTGTCTCACTTAATATTCCACCTCTAAGAAAAAGAAAAAATGATATTGAAGATCTTGCAAAACATTTTGCAAAAAATTATTGCGATACTAACAAAGTAGCTTATCCAGATTTTACAAATGGTACAATTGAGGTTTTAAAAAATTATAGTTGGCCTGGAAACATCCGTGAACTTAAAAATACAATTGAAACGGCTATTGCATTAAATCGCGGTAAAACTTTAAGCGAAGAAATGTTTTCTGATTTAGTTTCAGATTATGTTGATTACGATGAACAAAGACAGTTACCTGTATTCTTAAGAAAATCACCGGAAGACGCTGATAGAGAATTAATGTATCGCGCACTTTTTGAAATCAAAAAAGATATAATGGAATTAAAAGATTTAATAACTCATAGATTTAATGTAGAAGATTTTAACAGAAGCGGCAATGATGTATTATCAATCAGAGATTTAGAAAAAGATGCAATTGTAAAAGCACTTGATAAAACAAAAGGAAGTAAGCGTAAAGCTGCAAGATTACTAAACATCAGCGAAAGAACTTTATACAGAAAACTTAAAGAGTATGATATTACAGAATAAAAAAAATAAATCTTTTATTCTTAATCCTGAACTTGTTTCAGGATCTTTTGGAAGATTACAAAATAAATAGAGAATGATAGTGTTGAAAAAAAATAAACGTGTAGTTATTGCTTTGCTCAATCTATTGTTTGTAGTATTAATTGCAATTAATTTTACTTCGTGTTGTGCTTATTCTTTTACCGGCGCTTCAGTTCCGGAACATTTAAAAACAATTGCAATACCAATTGCTGATGATCGAAGCGGAAGTGGTGAGCCAAGTTTAAGAGAAAAGTTAACACAAAAACTTATTCAAAAATTTATTGATGACAATACGTTGCAGGTAGGAGAGAGAACATCTGCTAATGCATTGTTAGAATGTTCAGTTGTTTCACTTTCTGACGCGCCTGCGATTGTTTCAGCAGGAGAAAGCATTACATCAAGAAGAGTTACAATTGGTGTAAAAGTAATCTATCGTGATCTGGTAAAACGCAAAACTGTTTTTGAAAAAACTTTTTCAAATTACAGCGATTACCAATCTAGTAATCCAGTTGAAGGCAGAACGTCTGCAATTGAAGCAGCATTAGATTTAATTAGTGAAGACATTTTATTAGATACAGTTTCGGGCTGGTAACAAGAGAGGATATTTAGTTTAAATGGAACAAGTTGTTTTGATAGGATATTTTGTTTCCCTTTCAATCCTATTTGTATTTGGATTGCATGGTTTTGTTATGATGTATTACCATCGAAAATATGGACATAAAAATCCAGTACCTGATGCTGACTTTAAATCTGATAAACACGTTACTATTCAACTTCCTCTTTACAATGAAATGTATGTTATTGAAAGATTGATTGATTCAGTTTGCGAGATTGATTATCCAAAAGATAAAATGGAAATACAGGTTCTTGATGATTCAACTGATGAAACTACGTCCATCGTTGCTAAGGCTGTTGAAGCAAAACAAAAGTTGGGATTTGATATTTCTCACGTTAGAAGAGGTACTCGCGAAGGATACAAAGCTGGTGCATTAAAAGAAGGAATGAAAATTGCGAAAGGTGAATTTATTGCAATTTTTGATGCTGATTTTATTCCACAAAAAGAATTTTTGAAAAAAACACTTTCATATTTTACTGATGATAAAGTTGGAATGGTTCAATCAAGATGGGAACATCTTAATGGTGATTATTCAATCATAACAAAAGCTCAGGCACTTGCTCTTGATGGACATTTTGTGATTGAACAAACTGTAAGAAACAAATCAGGTTTCTTTATAAATTTTAACGGTACAGGCGGCGTATGGAGAAAAAAATGTATTGAAGATGCAGGTAACTGGCACGCAGATACACTTACAGAAGATTTAGATTTAAGTTATCGTGCACAGCTAATAGGCTGGAGATTTGTTTTCTTAAAAGATTTCACTTCGCCTGCAGAATTACCGTCTGAAATTAATGCACTTAAAGCCCAACAATTCCGCTGGACAAAAGGCGCTGTTGAAACTGCAAAGAAAATTCTTCCATTGGTTTGGAAATCTAAAGTGCCAATGCGAGTAAAACTTCAATCAACTTTTCACTTAACAAATAATTTAGTTTTTCCGTTTATCCTGCTTGCTGCTATTTTAAATGTGCCGTTGATCTTTGTTAAAAACAGCGGCGCACACGAAATTTATTTTGCTATAATGTCTTTGTTTGTTCTAGCATTCGTTAGTTCATTTTTATTTTATATGTATTCACAAAAAGACATTAGAACCGATTGGCGAAAACGAATTGTACTTTTCCCTTTGTTTATGGCTGGCAGTATGGGTCTGGCTGTAAATAATTCACGTGCAGTTTTTGAAGGATTGATGAATAGAAAAAGCGAGTTTGTTCGTACTCCAAAATTCAAACAGGAAAGTGACAAAGACACTTTTGTTGGAAACAAGTATCTGAACAAAAAATTGGGCTTAGCTGTTTTTGTTGAAGCTGTACTTGCGGTTTATTGTTTTATCGGTGTTTTATCTTCAATCTATTTTATGGAATTAGCTTCTATACCGTTCCAGGTTTTATTTACTTTGGGATTTTCATTTATAGCTTATACATCAATTAAACATGCTTACGCAACAAAGAAGGCTTAATGAGCAGTAATTCATTCGATGCATTTAATCAAAAAGTAAGTTTAATATACGAGTACAATAATAAATCACCTTTGTTTGCTCGTGTTGCAGAAAATGAAATTGAAAAAAATAATATAGACTCAGCTATAAAAATATTAAATGAAGGATTAATCAATCATCCTGATTTTTCAGTTGCATATTTTCTTCTCGGCAAAGCACATACAATACAAGGTAACTACGGGCAGGCATTAAAGAGCATCAAAAAGGGAAGTGAACTTATTCACTCACCAAAAACTTTTGATTATTACTTACGTGAAATTGATGCTATAAAAAAGCAGAGACAATTATTTAATGTTTCCCGCTGGGCTAATGTTGCAAATGAAAATCCAATTCATCAAAATCAATCACAATCTAATGAAACAGATCAAGAAAAAACTTCAGAATCGATAGAAGAAACATTAAATAAACTTACTGCTGAGATTGAGGGAACTTCAAAAGTTATAAAAGAAGCAAAGAAAAAAATTGAAGACAATAGAGTTAAAGAACATTCAAATAATGACTTTATTGTTTCTGAAACACTTGCAAAAATTTATATAACTCAGGGCGAGTTTAAAGAAGCAATTTCTGTTTATAAAAAACTTAAAGTTAAAAATCCAGAAAAAGAAAGTTACTTTGATTCTAAAATAGCTGAGCTAAAAGCTAAGTTAAGTGCCTAATATGTTTTCTTGCTGAACCTGCTTGCAGCAGGCAAGCTTGTTTTAGCATCTTCATTATTTAAAGCAAAGTTTTATAATCTCTTGCCTGATGTAAAATCCTGTGAACCAAAATCGTGCTATCATCAATTGTATAAAAGATTATATAATTTTGAACGATCAAATATCGATAACCAAGACTTTTTATTTCTTCATCTCTCGGAACTCTACCCAAATAAGGATTTTCTGAAAGCAGCATTAAATCTTTTTCAATTTTATCCGCTAAAACTTTTGCAGCTCCCAGGTTATCATCAGCAATAAAATTTATTATTTCAGAAAAATCCTCTTCTGCAATCTTTAATATTCTGATTTGATATTTATTTGAAAGCATTGATATTATTCCTGATACCATCCATAACTTGTTTCAAAGTTCTGCCTTTATCACCTGCTGCTTTTTGATTTTGAGCAACAGAAAGTTTTGAAAGTAGATCAAGTTTTAATTGCATTTTTGAATAGTGTTTCATTGACATAACCACTAAATCACCCTCACCGTTTTTTGTGATAAAGATTGGTTCATTGGAATTGTGTGCTAATTCAGAAATCTCGTTAGATTTGTTTCGTAAGTCTGATATTGGTTTTATTATTGGCATTTTCTTATTCCTTTGTTCTGATGTCAAAATTATATCATTATTATGATAGATGCAAGATTGGAATGTAAATGCAAACTCATACTGTTGCTATGAGGTCGTAGATGCTTAAAACAAAACATAACAAAATCTTAATAGAATGAAATAAAAACATTAATTAGTTAACTCATTTACTTAATTTTACTGCATACTTTTTTATTACCTTTGTATAATGATTGATACACTTAAAAGCCCGATATTAAACCGAAAGTTCTATATTCGTCCAGTTCTTACTGTGGCAAAGGACTTGCTTGGTAAAGTATTAATTTATAAATCGGGTGAAAATGTTTTTGCAGCCAGAATTGTTGAAGTTGAAGCATATGATGAAATTAAAGACAAAGCATCACATTCTTTTAACGGAAAAACAAAACGCAATGAAGTGATGTTTAACGAAGGCGGATATTTTTATGTTTACTTTACATACGGTGCACATTTTTGCTGCAACGTAGTAACCGGTAAAAAAAATTATGGCGCTGCGGTTTTAATTCGTGCTGTTGAACCTTTACTCGGCATTAACAGAATGATTGAAAACAGGTTTGGCAGAGAATTGAAATCTGAAAAAGAATTTTATAATCTAACAAGCGGACCAGGAAAAGTTTGTAAAGCTTTTGGATTTGATAAATCACATTCTGGTATTGATTTAACAAATGGCGATATTTTTATTGTTGATCAACCAAGGCTTAGTAAAAAGATGATTGGAATTTCTAAGCGGATTGGAATTACAAAATCTGTTAGCTTGCCGTGGAGATTTTTTGAAATTGATAATCCGCATTTATCAAGATGATTACAGAACCAAAAAACATATTGATTGTTAGGACTGATAGAATTGGTGATCTTGTTTTAACTTTACCCTTAGCCGGATTGATCAAGAAACAATATCCAAATTGTAAAGTAATTTTCCTGGTTCGCGAGTACACAAAAAATATTGTAAGCAATCATCCTTTTATTGATGATGTAATTGTTCTTAAAGAAAATAATGGTAAAGTAAGTTTGTTTGATAATCTAAATATCATCAAATCTAAAAAGTTTGATAGTTGTTTTGTTGTTTATCCAACATTTGTTCTTTCTTTAATTATGTTTTTAAGCGGAATTAAAAACCGAATTGGCACAGGATATCGCTGGTATTCTTTTCTATTTAATGAAAAAGTTTTTGAACACAGAAAAAATGCTGAACGGCACGAACTTGAATTCAATGTTAATCTTCTGGAAAAATTAAACATTAAGAATAACGTTGATGAAAAAAACGTTAGTTATGATTTACAAGTAAACCAAAGTTCTTTAAATATTGTAAATAAATTTCTTGCTGATGAAAAAATTGATTCAGCAAGGCCGATTATAATTGTTCATCCCGGCAGCGGCGGAAGTTCTGTTGATCTTCCTGTAAACAAGTTTGCAGAGCTTGTAAAAAGACTTGATGAAGATAATTGTCAGATCATCTTAACAGGAAATAAAAACGAGATTGAGCTTTGCGAGAAAATAAAATCATCAAGCAAAGCAAAAAACTTAGCCGGTAAATTTAATCTTGATGAATTGACTGCATTGATAAGTAAATCCGTTATGTTTATTTCAAACTCAACAGGACCAATACACATTGCGGCGGCACTTGAAAAGTTTACAGTTGGGTTTTATCCCAAAATTGTTTCTTGCTCTAAAGAGCGTTGGGCACCGTACACAAATAAAAAACTTGTTTACGAGCCAAACATAGATTGCAAAAATTGTACACGTGAGCAGTGCGAAAAATTGAATTGTATGGAATCGATAGATATAACTAAAGTGTACAACGATATTAAAAATGTTCTAAATAATCTTTAAGGAGATGTAAATGAAATCCTTTATTAAAATAAATTCTTTAATTGTTGTGATGATGTTAATTTTAATTTCATCAGCAAACGCGCAAAAGAAAGATGAATTCCGAAAGCATACTAACAATGCTTTTCGTGAAGGTGAAAAACTTACATTTGATGTTAAGTATGGTTTTGTTACTGCGGGAATTGCAACTTTTGAAATTCCCAAGATCAAAAAAATATCAGGTAGAGATGCTTACCACGTAACGTTTGAAGTAAATACAGTTTCAACATTTGATGCATTTTTCAAAGTGCGCGATAGATATGAAACATATATTGATGTTGAAGGAATGTTTCCCTGGAGATTTGAACAGCACATTCGTGAAGGAAAATTTTCAAGAGATTTTTCTGCTTTCTTTGATCAGAGAAAAGGGAAAGCAAAAACTAGTGAGGGACAGTATGAAATTCCAAAATATGTTAACGATATCGTTTCAGCTTTCTTTTATGCAAGGACTTTAGATTACTCAAATCTAAAAGTTGGAGATAAAATTCCGTTAAAGAATTTTTATAAAGATAAAGTTTATGATCTTGATGTTGTTTATCACGGCAAAGAAACAATTGAAGTTGAAGCCGGAAAATTTGAATGCCTAATGGTTGAACCTTTAGTGCAGGAAGGCGGCTTGTTTAAAAGCGAAGGCAGCATAATGTTATGGATGACAAACGACGAAGCCAAAATGCCTGTCCGTGTAAAAACAAAAGTTGTTGTAGGCGCAATTGATGCAGATTTAACAAGCTACAGCGGTGTTTACGGTAAATTAACCTCCAAGAAAAAATAAATACACCGTAGCTCATCTCTCCAGAGATGAGATTAATTTAGAATAATAGTAAATCAATAAAATATAAACGTTTATAAAAATAATAAGTTGCCCAATCGCAGGACTGGAGTCCTGCGCTACGAAAAAAAAACAGTATTGTAGCTCAGCTCTCCAGAGCTGAGAATGATGTTACATTTATTGAGTTAAATAAATTTTTTCTAATTAAATTTTAGGTGTTAAAAACACAAACTCAGGACGGAGTCCTGAGCTGCGATGGGATTATAAAAATGCCACAGGAAAAACATTTTCACAGGCGCAATCTTCCACACCTTTATTATAACGAAGGCATTTACTTTGTAACATACAGACTTTACGACAGCATTCATCCAGCCGAATTAGAAAAACTCCAAAAAATGCTTAATGCCAAAACTGATGAAGAAAAGAAAAAGTTTTTCAAAAAGTATGACGCACTTCTTGATCAACCATACAATAATGTTAAGTATTTGTTAGTATCTGAGATAGCTGAAATTTGTAAAAACTCAATTCTACATTTTGATGGAAACGATATTGAAGTAATGTGTTTTGTAATTATGCCTAACCACATTCATCTTATATTTGAATTACTAAACAAATCCAAATTAGTTGGAGATATTTTAGGTTCAATCAAAAAATATTCTGCAAGAGAAGCAAATAAATACTTGAATAAAGAAGGCAAATTCTGGCAAGCAGAAAGTTTTGATAGATTAGTTAGAGATGAAATAGAATTGTACAACATTATTAAGTATGTTTTATTAAATCCTGTTAGTGCAGGATTGGTTGAAGATTACAAAGATTGGCCTCATACATATTGCCGAAAAGAATATTTGGTTCTATAAGTTTACTTATAACTGTCGTAACTCAGTTCTCCAGAGCTGAGATTATAACAGCACAAGACACAAATGTTTTAACAACTACAAATTTATTAAAAATTATAAATCACAGGACGGAGTCCTGTGCTACGAAAGTAAATAATAAGGTAAATATCGTAGCTCAGCTCTCCAGAGCTGAGATTATAAAATAACAAACCAAAATGTTGTGTTTTACAGAGTTATTTTAACAAAGCAACAAACTCAGGACGGAGTCCTGAGCTACGACAAAAATTGCCCGCGCACAACAAATTACACTCTTTACAAAATATTAATTTATAAATGGTGGATTAATTAACTCCCTTTTTATACTTTGGACTCGGGAATTTGGTTTTACAAGCTATGCAAACACTAAAACCATCTTACAACTTACATTTGATTTTTAATAAACTATTTCACAATTTATTTTTCGTGAGGGTTCTCTATGAAAAAACTTGGGTTACTGATTTTGTTAATGACCAGTATTGGTTTAACTCAACCTTCAGATATTTTTATCTCAGAATATGTTGAAGGCTCTTCAAATAATAAGGCTTTAGAAATATATAATGGCACTGCAAACCCAATCGATTTGTTGGCAGGAAATTATACAATTGAAATGTACTTTAATGGAAATTCTTCTGCTGGTACGACTGTGGCACTAACTGGCACAGTTCAAGACGACGATGTTTATGTCATCGCTTACAATCAAGCTTCATCAACAATATTGGCAGTAGCAGATCAAACAAACAATGCAAGTTGGTTTAACGGGGATGATGCCATTGTCTTAAAGAAAAATGGTGTAATTTTAGATGTAGTAGGTCAGGTTGGGTTTGATCCAGGGGCAGAATGGGGAACAGGTTTGATATCAACTATGGATAATACCTTAAGACGAATAGCTGGTACATTAAACGGAGATATAAATCCGAACGACGCATTCGATCCTGCAGCACAATGGACTGGTTATGCTTTAGATACTTTTGATGGACTTGGTATACCAGAGCCTCTCCCAGTCGAACTAACCTCCTTCTCAGCAACCACAATTGGTAAAGATGTTAAGCTAAGCTGGAATACTGCTACAGAAATTAACAACTATGGATTTGAAGTTGAAAGAAAAGGTCATACTTCGACTTCGCTCAGTATGACAAATTGGGATAAAATTGGTTTTGTAAACGGTAACGGAAACAGCAACTCACCAAAGAACTATTCTTTTGTTGATGATAAGGTTAGCACAGGTAAATATTCATACCGACTAAAACAAATTGATAACGATGGACAGTTTGAATATTCAAAATCAATTGAAGTTGATATAAATGGTGTAAAGAAATTTGAGTTAACTCAAAATTATCCGAATCCATTTAATCCAACAACAACAATTAGTTATATACTTCCTCAATCTGGAATGGTAAAGCTAACTCTTTATAACATTCTTGGACAGGAAATTAGAACTCTTGTAAACGAAGTTAAAGAAGCAGGCACACATACATTTAACTTTGATGCAAGCGATCTAAACAGCGGAATGTATATTTACAAAATTGAATCTGGTTCCTTTACCCAAACAAAGAAAATGACACTTGTTAAATAGTAATTATAAAAATTCACACAGAAGTCATTCGGTGTGTCTCTCATATAAGAAGGCTCAGGTAACTGAGCCTTTTTGTTATCCAGTATTGATTCTTTAAACCTCTTTTTTTACTTTTTGACAGGGAATTTGATTCTGAAATTAATCTCCAATTCAGAATCATTTTACTATCCTTAAAATAATAACTCAACATCACACACTTTTTTTCAAGAGGGTTACTATGAAAAAATTTGTTTTATTTATTTCAGTATTATTATTTACTGATCTTATCACTCCCCAAATTTTAATTACCGGTTCAGAAATCTATACTCAGGATTTTAATACTCTTACCTCCGGAGGCGCATCCACTGTTTTGCCTATTGGGTGGTTCTTTTTAGAGAGTGGAACAAGCGCAAACTCAACATATACAGCAAGTTCTGGTATTGTTAGTGCTGGCGATACTTATAGTTATGGTTTTACTGTAGAAAGATCCTTTGGCTGCATAAGATCAAGTTTTTTGTTTCCAATAATCGGTGCAAAATTTCAAAACAACACTGGTACTCTTATTACCGAATTATCTGTTAATTATATTGGTGAACAATGGAGAGTGGGAGCGACCGGCAGGGAAGATAGGTTGGATTTTCAATATAGTTTGAATGCGACAAATCTAAACACTGGAACCTGGGTTGATATAAACCAGCTTGATTTTATTGCCCCAATTACTTCAGGACTAATTGGATATAGGGATGGTAATTTAATTGAAAACCGAACTCCCAAACATTTTAATATTACAGGTCTTAGTATTCCAGATGGTTCAACCTTTTGGTTTCGCTGGTCGGACTTTGATGCAGCCGGCAGCGACGATGGGCTTGCCATAGATGATTTTAGCATTGGAAACATTCCATTCTCTGTCGAATTAACATCCTTCTCCGCAACCACAATTGGTAAAGATGTTAAGCTAAGTTGGAACACAGCAACAGAAATTAACAATTATGGATTTGAAGTAGAACGCAACACACCCCTCAATCCCCTCTCGAGAGGGGAAGCCGAAGGCTGGGGTGTGTGGGAGAAGATTGGTTTTGTAAACGGTAATGGTAACAGCAACTCACCAAAAAACTATTCTTTTGTTGATGATAAAGTTAATGCTGGAAAATATTCATACCGACTAAAACAAATTGATAACGATGGACAGTTTGAATATTCAAAAACAATTGAAGTTGATGTGAATGGTGTTAAGAAATATGAGTTAACTCAAAACTATCCAAATCCGTTTAACCCAACTACCAGTATACAGTATGCAATAAGCAGTAAGCAATTTGTAACATTAAAAGTTTATAATCTTTTAGGAAGAGAAGTAGCAACCTTAGTAAACGAAAACAAAGAAGCTGGCAGTTACGAAATAAACTTTAATGCATCAAAACTGCCGAGTGGAGTTTATCTATACAAATTACAAGCAGGTGAATTTATTCAAACAAAGAAAATGACTCTTGTTAAGTAATTAACAATTAAAAATTAAGAATGAACAATTAAGGCTCAGGTAACTGAGCCTTTTTTGTTAAACCGAAGTTCAGTTTTTGTTGTTTTCCTTCAATTACTTTTATGCTTTAAATTTTGGGTCAAAGTCTACCATCCATTCAATACCAAACTTGTCTCTAAACATTCCAAAGTATGAGCCCCAGGGACTATCGCCAATTGGTGCTTCAATATTTCCGCGTGCTGAAAGTCCGTTAAATAATTTATCTGCTTCTTCACGACTTTCTGCTCTTATAAATATCTTTGACCTGTTTTCATTTTCATTTACACGCCCCATACTTTCAGGAACATCATTGGCCATTAACGTGTTTTTACCAATTGGCAAAACAATGTGCATTATCTTGTTTGCTTCTGTTTCAGGTATCGGAAACTCAGGGCTTGATATATCTTTAAAGCGTACTATTTGAGTGAACTCTCCACCAAACACTGATTTATAAAAATTAAATGCCTCTTCTGCATTGCCATTAAAGTTAATGTGCGGATTGATAATTGCCATAATTTTTTTGTCTCCTGTATAATTTATTATTTAAAATAATGCTCAATTTGGGTGCGTTACTATATCAATATCGCAATAAAAAATATAGTATAGAAGTGTAAATGCGACAATGTTAGGGACTGAATACGACAAGTAATGGTGGCAGTAAATTTAATTAATTATTTATGTTTTTGATTGGATGCTATTAAGGGAACTTTACCACTGACTGCAATTAACAGGAATGCAAGTCCTGCAAGACCTGAGAACAAAATAAATGGCGGCGGAACATCCTCAACTCCTGATGCACCAATTATTTTAAGATACCATGCAAACGCAAATCCGCATCCTGCAAGTACACTGCTAATAATTCTTAAAAACACAGGCACACGTTTCCAAATCATTGTGGTTGCTTTTTAATTATGTCTAAATATTTAGTACCAACCTAACACCCAACTTTTTATTATTACAGGTAAATTTTAAGAAGTAAACTTTGTTTTTAAGTAAAATTGAGAAAACTGGTCTATTTTGTTATTTTTTAGAATATAGGTATTCCGATTTCTTTGCGTACATATTCACCAACTTCACCATCAAGCCCACTACTTTTTTCACATACTTCTCTGAGTTCAGTATATTCTGTAGCCCCAAGTAGATACTTATGAATAGCATTTATCCGATGATCATTAAATTCGACTAACCGTGTTATAAGTTCATTATTAAAACCAAGTTGTTTACAATCATTTACTAGATTACCAAAAGTACGTCTATCATCAGAATCAAATATTTTGCCCTTCTTGTTTTTTGCTACCCAAAACATTCTTAACCAAAAATCTGAATGTTGTAATCTTAATGAAATCACCTCAAGATAACATCCATTATTCAATGCATTCTTAGACCGCTCAGGTCCCTCCTTGAAATTATTAAATGCTTTATCAATATCCACAACACCTAGTGTTAGCATATTTGGTAAGGCACTAAACATACGGGGCGGACTTAGACTCATTAGTTCGAACATTTCTTTATCTGTCAGTGTTTCCTTAGATTTTAACTCTTCGAGTCGTTTATTACTTTCCATCTCTCGATTTATTTTGTTTTACTTTTAAGGTATTTATTTGCCGTTGTTTCAGCGCTATTTTTGTCAAAAAACTTTATAGTATCATCTTCTAATAATTCTCGTAGACTTAAAAAAGCAATTGATAACCGATCCAGATTTTGCTCAATTTGAATAATATAAATAAGTTTTTCAATAATATCCTTTTTTTCATCAGGTATGGATACAAAGGGAATATTGAGATTATTTAATTTTTCCTTTAACCCGACTTTACTATAGTTCTCAGTGGCTGATTGTTCCCATTCCTTTGTCTTTTCAAATAGTAATTGACTAAAAAATTTTTTTATTCTGCTATCATTAGTTCTAGCGATAATGTTACTCAGTGTATCCAACCCATCCCTATGACTAAATCTGATTCTATCTACTGAGAGGATTGACTTTGGTAGGAGTTCCGTTAATTCAGAAAAATAATTTGTTATTTCGTTTACTTTATCTTGACTAAGTTGTCTGATTCTTGGTTCGAGTTCTGTTTGAGCTGTTTCTTCAAGTAAAACCTGAATATTATTTTCCGAAAAAGCTTGTTCAATTCTTTTTCTTGACTCCTCAATTACTAAATTTTCAGTCTGTATTTTTAAGAGATCAATTCTTTTTTCTGTTAATTCTTTTTGTGCATTGCTGTTTTTTTCAAGTAATTCAAATGTTTTGTTAAAACCTTCAATGGTAGGCTTGACACTCTCGGTAATATTTGATTTAACGTCCGAAATATTTTTGCCTAGAAAATATCCAGCTACACCTAAAAGAAATACAAGTATCACTCCAAAAATACCAAGTGTATATTTATAAAAAGTGATCAAATTTTCATAGTGCTTTTGTTCTTCTGTCTTTTGATCTGGCATAACTACTCCTATTGATTTACTTATATAGGTTTTCGATGATATTCACTTCTTGTTTCATTAACTCATTCGCTCAACCCCGAGCAGTAAAAAGAAGAATTTGGGATTTGTATTTATAGGGATATCAAAGTTTAAGCATAAACTCAATAGCAACTTAAAGGTTTTAAGATTTAATCTCAATAATAAATTCTAACTAAAAATCCTTCATATCCATCAACAATTTCCTTCTACCGTAATTACAATCGCCTGTGCGCGTTTTACAATCACAAGTGCGTGGATTACAATTGCCTGTGCGTGGTTTGCAATCACAAGTGCGTGGTTTACAATTGCAAGTGCGTGGTTTTCAATCGCGAGTGCGTAGTTTGCAATCACGAGTGCGTAGTTTACAAGTGCTTGTGCGTGGTTTGCAATCACAAGTGCGTGGATTACAATTGCAAGTGCGCAGGTACGCACAAGCACTTGTAAATGTTGCACAGCCATTTGTAATTATTACACAGGCAATTGTAATTAACGCTTAAACATTTGCAATTATAGCACAACTAATTGCAGGTATGTTTTTTGTTTTTGCAATTACCGCATAGGCAAACTAAACCAAAACATTTAGTAAACCATTTAGTGCAGGGGATATCGTTGGGGAATCACCAGGGGTATCCAACCAAACAATAATTAATTTAACATAATTTTTCAGGAGGTTTTATGGCTTCTACGTCCGAACGAACCTTTGGGCAGCGTTATACCAAAGGGCGCGATCTTGTTGAATATTTAAAATTGGTAACCGGTTATGCACCAACAGAAAGTGCATTACTGCCGGCTAATCTTACAACTCTGCTTGATAGCATTAATACTGCTAACAGCGAAGTTGCTTCGACTGTTTCTATAATGCAAACAGCACGCGATGAACGTCTTACAATGTTCAAGAACAACACAACAGGTTTAATAACACGTTGTGCACAGGTAAGAGATTATATTGCATCATTTCTTCCGCAGGGTAAAAAATCCGCTGATTATAAAAAAGTACAAAAGATTGTAATGCTTATGCGCGGAATCCGTTTATCCAAAAAACCACCTGTAACAGAAGGCGGCAAAAAAAGTGTATCAACAAGTGAACGTAGTTACGGCTCAATGCTTCAGGCAGGTAAAGATGTTCTTGAGATAATTAAAACAACATCCGGTTATGCACCAAGCAACACAGCAATAACAATTGCAAACTTTACAACTCTTGTTGCAACACTGGATGCAAAAAATTCTGAAGTAGCAAATAAGCAGGAAGTTTATGATAACAAAATAGAAGACCGTGGCAACCTTTATACTGAACTTGCAGACAGGGTAACAAAAGTTAAAGCTGCGTTAGCTTCTCAGTATGGTAAGCAGAGTAATGAGTATAAAGATTCGGTAAAGTATTAAAAGCGACCTCACCTTTTAATCCCTCTCCTTGCCAAGGAGAGGGAAATAGGGTGAGGTTATATTTTATAATGAATAAGTTTATCTAAATAAAGAAAGCAACTGCTGCGGTGCGGCGTTAACCTGCGATAGCATTGATATACCAACCTGTCCGCCAATACTTCCTTTAGTAGCGTTCAATTGTTCCATCGCCATATCAGCATCAAATATTTTAGAAATTAAAGCCGTGTTATTTGCAATGGATGAAGTTAAAAACTCATTTCTGGATTCAAGTGTTTGCGATATATTACCAATTCTGCCAAGTGCAGCTTTAACATTGTTAGTTACATCTGTAAGATTACTTGCTGCTGCAAGAACAGTATCTGCATCAGAAGCTCTTAACCCTCCCGCACCAGCAGAAGCTGATGAATGCTTTGTGATACCAAGTGCTCCGGTTATATCATAACCTGAAGTTGTTTCAAGGCTTGTAATATTTGAAATGTAAGCCCAATTTGTTAAGTCCCGGTGTGCAACCGTAATTGTTACAGATCCATCAAAAGGTATATAAACCCCGCTAATCGCTAAAAAATTGTCGGCGAACATATTATCCTCTAAAACATTAAACAGATCTCCAATAGTTGATGTATCAGTAATCGCTATGCTGTAATCATTTGAGGTACCATCAGCAAATTCGGCATGTATAATAGAAGTCTGATTTCCGCCGGTATAAGGATCGTTTCCGTTTGTGATATCTGAATTTATGCTTTCTTGCCCCGGATCCGCAACGGCTCCACCGTTAAGAACAGCATTTAAGTCATCAACTTTAAGATAACTGCTGCTTGCAAAATCCATTGTAACATCACCGCCAACACCAAACACAGCATTGCCGGCAAGCTCGGTTCCATCATCCTGTGCTAACAAGTTGTTGCCATTAATTTTTGTGTTTTTAAGAATGGAATCAATTTCGTCTGCCAGGGCATTAATATCTTTTGCTATGGAAGTTTTGGATTTTAATGGATCAAGAGAATCCTGGTACTTAGCAGAAATTTGATTAAGTTTTTCATTAATCAACTGCAAAGAAGATTCGGCAGTAGAAACATAATTTGTAGCAGAAGAAACATTATTAAGATCAGCTTTCTTAACAGCATTTTGTCCCTGCAATGTAGTACCAACTTTAAAGCCGGAAGTATCATCAGCAACGCTGTTAATCTTCTTCATCGTTGCTAACCGAAGCTGAGCTTTCTGAGTATTGGTATTAATTTTTGCTAATGAGTCGTAAACCTGAAAAGCGCTAAGATTTGTATTTATTGCAAAGTCCATCACCTACATCCTTGTATAGTATAATCTGTAATTTGAGCTTCCTTGCTCAATAGTATTTAGAGAACATTTCTGTCCTCAAGAGATAAGTCGAAGAATTTACAGAGAAAGTTTAGTTTTGTTTGGATTGCTTTATAATTGCGGAATCACAAGTATGTTTTAATATGTAATTTGTGTTAGCTTCTTACCTTTTTAACAAGCAGAGTTAAGAGTTTAAGGATTTGGTTAAGTATTAACTCTTCATCTTTGTTCTAGAAACCTTCGAGGTTACAAAGCATAAACCTCGAAGGTTAAAAATTAAGGCTCAGGTAATTGAGCCTTTTTTGTTTCTAGTTGTTTGTTGATTTAATAATCTTCAGTTATTACTTTGCAAACCATAAAAAAACATATAAGGCTTAAACTATGAAGAAGACTCTTTTACCATTACTTGTTATATTAATTATTGGGATAGCTTTTGCAACGACTTATACTACAATTACGATTGATGGAGTAAATGACTTTGAATCTGATGAAGATGTTGCTGGTACAAGTGGTGCGACTTATTATTTCACCTGGGATGCAACAAATCTTTATCTAGGCCTTCAAGCTCCTGACGTTGCTAGTAGCAGCAGTACCAGGTTTGTTTATTTTTATATCGATTCTGATCCACAATCAATTCCTACGAATGGGACTGGCACAACAACAGGTCTAACCTATAACACCCAAACACCAGGATTGCCTTTCACAGCCAATTACCATTTTAGATGGAAAACAGATAATTCATACACAAATCTTCAAACTTACAATGGAAGTTCTTGGGTAGATGGAAATCAGTCAGGTGTTGGAGCTTGGCAAACAGGCCAGTATGTCGAATTCAGAATACCTTTAACCAATATAGGAACGCCCTCAGAAATCTATGTTATTGGTTCTATGATAAACGAACAAGGTACTTTTGAATGGACTTATCATATGACTCCGACTCTTAATGGTGCTGATGGTTATGATAAAGATTTTTCTGCTTTTTATGGTTTTCCGTTAACAACCGGTATTTCACCTGATGACCCTATGTATGTTAATGCTTCACTCCCAGTAGAACTAACATCATTCTCTGCCATAACAATTGGTAAAGATGTTAAGTTAAATTGGAACACCGCAACAGAAATAAATAATTATGGATTTGAAGTAGAACGCAAAGTCGGCAGTCTTCAGTCCACAGTCGGCAATTATGAAAAAATTGGATTTGTAAACGGCAATGGAAACAGTAACTCACCAAAAAACTATTCTTTTGTTGATGATAAAGTTACCACAGGAAAATATTCATACCGACTAAAACAAATTGATAACGATGGACAGTTTGAATACTCAAAAACAATTGAAGTTGATATGAATGGTGTTAAGAAATATGAGTTAACTCAAAACTATCCGAATCCATTTAACCCAACTACCAGTATACAATATGCAATAAGCAGTAAGCAATTTGTAACATTAAAAG
>JBATOT010000007.1:0-38679 GCA_049291095.1 Ignavibacteriaceae bacterium
GATTACTTCAGAATATCCTGATGGGTAATGTGGTGTGTTAACATTTCTATTTCCAGAACTTGCAACTAAAACAACATTTCTAGAGTAGGCATATCTAATAACATCTCTTAATACATAAGAAAATGTATAATCACCAAAACTCATATTAATTACTTTAGATCCCATAACCACTGCATACAATATTGCAGCAGCAACATCATCTTCTTCACCAAACCCACCTGGATCAAATGCTCGTAAGTTTAGCATTTTAATCATTGGTGCTGCACCAGCAATTCCGTATAAATTATGTGATTCTGCAGCAGCTATTCCGGATACGAATGTCCCATGTCCCTGATCATCAAAAGGATTATTATCCCAACCTAAATAGTCACCACCGGTTGAATCAAATGGAAATCCGACTCTATCTGTAAAATCCCACCCTCGATAATCATCTATAAAACCATTTTCATCATCATCAATTCCATTACTATTTTTATCATTTCCAAATTGATCTGTTCCAGTTTCACCTGAATTAATGAAAATCTTATTAGTTAAATCGGGATGATCATAATCAATTCCGGTATCTATAATAGCAAGTAAAACAGTATCAACTCCTTGTGTAATATCCCATGCATCAAAAGCCTTAATTTTTTCTAATGCCCATTGTTGAGATAGCAAGCTATCATTTGGTATAAAATCTAATTGGTAATTTGTGGATTTTTGTATGTACTCAATTTCATTATCAGAGGAAAGCAATGCACTGAAATTTGCTTCATCAACATTTTCTGAAAATTGAACTTTTACAATTCTTCCTAAAACTTCGTCTCCCCTGCCCAAACCTTTTGCAAGATAATCTACGTCATAACTTGGCAGGGCTAATGGTGCATCACCAAGATTGCTTGAAAATATTTTCCGGGAAACATTTGATTCAACAACATCAATTGGCACAATACTTTTATACTTAATAAAGTAAGTTGTTTGTGCAAGTGTTGGGATGGTTATATATAAAAGCAAGGAAAGATTTAGAACCCAATTAAACTTCATACATCTCCTTCTTGAAGTTAGTATCAACATTAGTAGGATAAACCCCTGAGAAACAGGCAGTACAAAAATTATTTTTGCCTGCTTCAGAAACGGCTTCCAATAACTCGTCGATAGTTAAGTATTCCAGGCTATCTACTTCAAGATACTTTTTTATCTCTTCTACGTTTCCATTTTTTTGAAATGCAATTAATTCCTGGCTGCTCGGAAAATCCATTCCATAAAAACATGGATGCATAATTGGCGGCGATGAGATTCTCAAATGAATTGCTTTTGGATTTGCTTCCCTCAATAAATGCACTAGTTGTTTTGATGTGGTTCCGCGGACAATTGAATCATCAACAACAACTATTGTTCTGCCCTCAAGTACACCTTTTACTATATTAAATTTAATTCTAACACTGCTTTCGCGATTTGTTTGTCCAGGTTGAATGAATGTTCGTCCAATATAGTGACTTCTTATCAGTCCGATTTCTAAACGTGCATCAATACCCTGTTTCTCCAATTCCCGTGCATAACCTAACGCTGTAGTGTTAGAACTGTCAGGTACACTAATAACATAAACTCTTTCTCCATCAGGATCAGTTACAGGATGTTTGCGTGCAAGTTCTTTCCCTAATCTGCGTCGCATCTTATCTACATTGTGGCCAAAGATAAAACTATCGGGACGTGAGAAGTATATATATTCAAACACGCAATGTTTCTGCGGTTCAGGTTTTTCGTTTATTCGATACGATTTAATATTTTTAGTTTTAAGTGATTCATCATCTATTACTACAAGTTCACCGGGTTCAACTTCTCTTATAAAATCAGCACGTTGTATATCAAATGCACAAGTTTCCGAAGCCACTAAAAATGCTTTGTCTAATTTTCCAATTGCTAAAGGTCTAAATCCCAGCGGATCACGTGCAGCAATTAATTTATCGTCGGTCAATATAACTACACAATATGCGCCTTGTATTTTTCTAAGTGCTTCCATTATTTGATCAATTTGATTATCAAGTTTGCTTCGCGCTATTAAATGCAAAATTACTTCAGTATCACTAGTTGTTTGAAATATTGCACCTTCATTAACAAGTTCTTCTCTTAGTTCTTTAGCATTTGTAAGATTTCCATTATGCCCTATTGCAAGATTTCCCAATCGATAATTGACCATAAATGGTTGAATGTTTTTTCTTGATTTTGCTGAACCAGTTGTTGAGTACCGGTTATGTCCGATTGCAGAGTTTCCAACTAGTACTTCAGAAAGCAGGTTATGATCTGCAAATACTTCAGAAACTAATCCTTCTCCTTTAATAATATTAAAATGCGAGCGATTATCACCATTAATTGATCTTGTTACAATTCCACTTGCTTCTTGCCCTCTATGCTGCAAAGCGTGTAATCCGTAATATGCTTGTGCAGAAGCTGTTTCTGATCCATAAATTCCAAAAATTCCACAATAAGAAATCGGTTTATCTTCTTCGTAATTCATTTTTTATATGTTTTAGTTGTAAATAATTTGCGTTCAAAGTTAAGTAATTGGCAATATTTTATGAAATTAAATTCCGCAACAATAACCAGTTGTGATAATATTCAATCATTTTTTACTCTAATAATTTGTAATTTTGTTTTGTTATTTACAGAGGAGAATTAAAATGAAAAGCCAATCTATAAAATCATTCATAAATCTTAAAAATATTGCTGTTGTGGGAGTTTCTTCAAAAGGAAAAGGTTTTGGAGTTGCTGTATATAATCATCTAAAAGAAAGTGGTTACACAACTTTCGCCGTGAATAAAAACGGTGGTTTTTCATCAAATACAAAACTTTACGAATCAATTGAAGGTATTGGGCAAAAGATTGATGGAATCATTACTGTAGTTCCTCCTTCAGAAACTGAAATTATTGTTCAGGAAGCAAAGGAGTTAGGTATAAACAATGTCTGGATGCAACAAGGTTCTGAATCTCAAAATGCAATAAATTTTTGTAAAGAAAACAATATTGATGCAGTTCACGGTGAATGTATAATGATGTTCGTTGAACCCGTCAAATCTATTCACAGTTTTCATAGATGGATAAATAAGATTATTGGTAAGTATCCAGGTATGTAAATCCTGTTTATGTTTTAAATAAATTACTTAATTATTCTCGATGAATTGTAAGACGACTTTTAAAATTAAATTCAAGAAATTAATTATCTAAAAAGTTAGCTATCTCTTCCCTGCATTTATCCATTTCACAACTTACCGCAAGATGTCCGCAATTATTATTTAATAAAAGTGTTTTTGCATTCGTTAGCCTGGCAAATTCTTTGGCTTGTTCTGGATTTACAAGCATATCGTTTTCTGAGATTATTATAAATAATTTTGCTTTTATATTGTTTACTGCGATTTGCATTGAGCTATTAAAGTTTTTAGAAATATCATGTTTTAAAATAGCTTCTAACTGAAATTCATAATCTTCTAATGAAAATATACTTGAGTAATCTTTGTTAAATTCATTTAAATAAGTTGTGAAATCTTCGGGTTTAATTTTTTTATTTATATAGTCAGCCGTTCGGCTCATCCCTGCCATCATCAAGGCAAGAGATTTTCTAATTTCATTTTCTGTAACTCCATACCGCTCACCGGTTTGTATAATATTTAATTGTGCATTTATCCAAAGCAGATCATAACTGCTCATTTTAGGTGTTCCAACATATGCAACTATTTTATTTATAAACTCTGGATAAGCAACTGACCATTCAAGTACCTGCATTGCGCCTAAAGATCCTCCAACAGCAGCAAATATCCTTTTTAGCTTAAACACTTCGGTTAGCATTTTATATTGTGAGTTTACCATATCACGAATTGTAATACCCGTTAAGTGCTTAATCTTATAAACGTTATAATCTGATGGAGAAGTTGAAACTCCGTTACCAAGTGCATCTATAGCAATGATATAATATTTAGTTGTGTCGATAAATCTGTATTTCTCAATTAATTTTGCAACGTGTTCGGTTGTACCTTCAAACCAGGTTGGATAGATTATAACATTTGTTGAGTCACTATTTATTCTGCCAAATGTGCGATAACCAACTATACAATTTGTTATTGAGTCGCCTGAACACAATTGTAATGTTCCAATCTTAGCAAATATTTGTTCTGGTTGCGCTGCCAAAATTGCGTTTGCCAGTAATAAGACGATCAAGAAGTATCTAAAATAATTTTTCATAATAAAAATCATATTTTTAATAATTAAAATATTCTCACTTAAAATTTATAAATTAAACCTGGTATAATGAATAAATAATTCAAAGTAAAAGGAATCGTAATGAAAATTAATCTTTACTCAATAATAATATGTGTTTTGTTTATTTCTGCAAATGAAATTAATTATTCACAAATTATTGATTCCAGTGAAAAATGGGTTAAAGTTGCGGAAGGGTTAAATTTCCCTGAAGGCCCTGCTTACGATGGCAAATCAGCTATTTATCTTTCTAATTGTTATGGCGGCTGGATAACAAAATATTCCGATGGAAAAGTTGATACTTTTATTCATAAAAATGATCAGTTGTTATCAATCGAAAAGACTAATGGTTTAACATTCGGCAATGATGATGAACTCTATGTTTGTGAGTATGGCAAAGGTAAAATATTTAGAATTAATAGAAATGCTCAAGTTGAAGTTTATGCTGATGGATATAATGGAGAGAAATTTAATCGCCCAAACGATTTAACATTTGATAAAAATGGAAACTTGTTTTTCACCGACCCAAAAAGTTATGATAAAAACATTTTAGATGGAAGAATATTTTTTATAGATGCAATAACAAATGAAGTAAAACTTGTTGATGATAGTCTGGCTTTTCCAAATGGAATAAATATTTCTCCCGTTGATGGAAAACTTTATGTGTGTGAATCTGTGTTTAACAGAATATTGCGATATGATATCACTAATGAATATCAATTGAGTAACAAAGAAGTATTTACTGTTATTCCAGGCGGTGATCCTGATGGAATTGAGTTTGATATAAATGGAAATTTATATGCAGCACATTTTGGCGGAAAAGCTGTTTACATATTTTCACCTCAAGGAAAACTGCTTCAGAAGGTCGAAACTCCCGGAAGCAAACCAACAAATCTAGAGTTTGGTGGCAATGATCTTAAAACAATTTATTTAACTGAAGTTGAGACGAATTCATTGTATAAAATCAAAACAACAATCTCAGGTAAGAATTAATATTTATAGCATTCTTACCCAGGATTAATATTTATATTTGTTCGTTTTTGTTAGTACATAAAAAATCATTAACGTCCTGGAGGAGGAAAATCATCTCGAGTTGGCGGTGGCGGTCCTTCTCTCTTTCCTTCAAATGGACCGGGTTTATGTTTCCCATTTTCACTAATAATTGATTTAAACTTTTTTGATTGTTCTTCAGTTAGAACTTTTTTGACTAATGTAAAGTGATCGAATCTTAACATTTCTAACTGTGCTTCAATATTACCTATTTCAGTAACCAGAGATTTTACTTGTACTAAGTCAGCAGTTTCTTTAAAAGATTCTTCCTGTAGTAAATGTTTTCTTGACCATATTAACTCTCTTAAAGTTTCAGTTGTATCAAATAATTCTTCTCGCAAATCCTTTAATTTTTTGTTTTGAGCATCATTTAAACCCAATTCATTCTTCAGGAATTTATTTGTATCTGGTCTTTTCCCTTCACTCATTTCTGGTGGCTTAGGTCGACCAATCCACAGAAAAATTAAGGTTGTTAAATTTATTATCACTAATAAAATTATCAACCATACATATGTTTTTTGTTTTGATAACCAATCCATTCCTATTCCTCTTTATTAAGATTTGCTAAATAATCAACATTATAATTAAAAAAGTATTCTGATTTTATATTATTTATGTATTGCTCTCTTGCGGCTGAAGTTTGTTTATCTGTAGTAAGGAAAATAATTATCGTGTAAATATTAAACATAATTAACAGAGCAAAAACCAATTGCTTCGCAAATTTAAAAACTGGATTTACATTTGTACTCTTCGAATCATAATTCTTTGAATCGATGTGAGCTTTTATCCTTGTATACAAATAAGGACTTGTCTCGATGTTTTTAATCTGATCAAGTAAAGAAATTGTCTTCTTAACTTCATCTAATATTTTTTGATCATTTTCCATAAATTTATTTGCCTCTAACATTAAGACGTTTATTTCTTAAAATATTTGCTCTTAGTTTAATTGCCTTTTATAATAATTATACAATCTTTTTTCAAGATTCTTTTTTGCGCGATGAATTAAAGATTCAACTGCTGATACACTTGTACTTAAAACCTCAGCAATTTCTTTAGAACTCATTTCATCATACTTACTAAGTGAAAATGCAACTCTTTGATTCTCGGGTAATTTATTCATTGCATCATTCAGTACTTTCATTCTTTCGGAATTATCAAAAAGTGCATCTGGATTTTGATCTTTTGGTGCCTCAATATCAATTTGATGTTCCTCATCACCGGAAAGGTATTTTAAAAATGCCATACGTTTCTTTCTCTTCTGGGCACGCAGATGATCAAGCGATTTAGTAATAGCAATCCGGTAAATCCAGGTTGAAAGTTGAGAATCACCTCTGAACTGACTGATTGAAGAATAAACTTTAATGAAAACTTCTTGAGTAAGATCTTCCGCTGTATCGATATCATTTACCAAACGATAACAGGCATTAATTACTTTTTTCTGGTTATCATTAAAAATTATTCTATACGCTTCTTCATCACCATTTTTTAATCTATTAACTAATTCGGTTTCCTGCATACTCCAAAAATATTCATTCCTTATAAATTTAGACGATATAATGTTTGAAAACTTGCGAAGCATAATAACTAAAAGCCAATATATTTAATTATCAATAATTTCGCTTTTATTTACAATGATTGATTTATTGCCGATTGGGAATGAAATATTTACTGTCTTAAATCGTAAATGCTTTGTAGATAGTAGTTACTTCCCTGCTCTTGCGGTTTAAGCAACCTATTATTTATCCATCTAGTGTATATTTGTGTTAATCATTTTTGGAATTGAGTTTTTATTATATGGCGAAAAATGTTACTCCTGTTATTTTATCGGCTTTAGAACTTGAGGTTCATTTTGGAGAACAGATAATTCTGGATAAAGCTTCATTAAGTATACACGAAGGTGATAGAATAGGATTGGTTGGAAGAAATGGTGCAGGAAAATCTACTTTCTTAAAAATTATTTCCGGATTCTTTCAACAGGACTCAGGTGAGGTTGCAAAGAAAAAGGATCTAGTTGTAGGTTTTCTTTCGCAGGAATTTACTTTAGATGATTATAAAAATGTATATGATAATATTCTTGATGGCGCAAAATTAGAACTGAATCTTATTAACGAATATGAAAACACTCCCTATGATGCAAAACATAAACATCATTTGGAAGAAAAGATATTGCGGCTTGATTCCTGGAATCTTGAAAAAAGAATTAATATGCTAATTAATTCATTGGATGCTCCTGATGGCAATCGGGATATCAATACGCTTTCGGGTGGAGAAAAAAGACGTGTTGCACTTTGCAGAGCATTAATATCTAAACCTGATTTGTTGATTTTGGATGAACCTACAAATCATCTCGATACAAAAGCGATTGAATGGCTTGAGGATTTTCTTTCACAGTACAATGGAACATGCATTTTTGTTACTCATGATAGATATTTTTTGGATAGAATTGCAAATAGAATTGTTGAACTAGCTTCTGGTCTTTTTTATTCACATCAAGGTAACTACACGGAATACTTAATCAATAAATCTGAACGCCAGGCAATTAAAGAGGTTGAAGAACGTAAACGTCAGATGTTTTTAAGAAGAGAACTTGAATGGGTAAGGCGCGGACCGAAAGCACGACGAACTAAAGCGAAAAGTCGTCTTGATAATTATCACGAAGTTGCTTCGCAAAATGATTTTGAGATTGAACTTGATGTTGAAATGATAATCCCACCAGCTGAACGACTTGGCAAAAAAGTTATAGAGTTTAAAGATGCAGGTGTAAAACTTGGAGAACGAGTATTATTTAAAAATTTTAATTTCATTTTTGAACCGGGAAGAAAAATTGGTGTTGTTGGACAAAACGGGATTGGCAAAACAACTTTATTGAAAATGATTCTTGGTGCAATTCCTCCTACAATGGGCAAAATGGAAGTTGGTGAAACAACTCAATTTAATTATGTAGATCAGGCTAGATTACTTCTAAATGATGATGATACGGTAATCAAAGCGATTGGTGAAGGAAATGAAACTGTAAAATTTGGAAAGCAGCAATTAAGTATCTGGACTTATCTTAGAAGATTCCTTTTTACTGATGACAGAATTAATACTCTTGTTGGAAGACTTTCTGGAGGTGAGAAAAGCAGATTGACTCTCGCAAAAATATTATGCAATGGTGGTAATTTTCTAATGCTGGATGAACCTACAAATGATCTCGATTTGAATACTTTAAGAATTCTTGAAGAAGCGCTTATAGCATTTGAAGGATGCGTTATTGTTGTTAGTCACGATAGATATTTTCTAAACCGTATATGTGATGGGATTTTGGCTTTTGAAGGTAATGAAGAAATTTATTACAGTGAAGGTGGATATGACTTTTATATTGAAAAAAAGAAAAACAGGAGAAATGATTATGAAGAATCAAAACCAAAATCTGCTAAAGAAGATTCAAGAATTAAAATAAAATCAAAGAAACTTAGTTATAAAGAGGCAGCTGAGCTGGAACAAATAGAAGAAAAAATATTAATCGCAGAATCAGTTGTTTCCGAAATTGAAGATTTATTTTCCTCTGCTGATTTTTATGAAAAATATGCAACTCAAACAAATGAGCTAAATCAAAAGCTTGAAACTGCAAAAGAAAATGTAAAAAAATTATACGATCGCTGGGAAGAACTGGAAAGATTAAAATCGGGCAATTAAGTTTCTCAAATTTCGATAATGCCTGAAAGTAAATTTCCATGCAAATAAACGCGTATTCCATGCATTTCAATCTGCGTGAATTATTTGAAAATAAACAAAAAACAAAATATTTAACCCAAAAAGAGCCTGGCACAATTCTTTAATAGATCTCCACAAACGTTCGTAAACAATTTATCACAAACACAATAAGGAGATACACAATGAAAACTTCTGAATTCGTGAAGAAAAACTTTCTTCCAATGTTACTTTTGGCTTTAATGTCTTTTTTCGTCGGATGTCAGGACGAAATGAGCGTCCAGACACCTGAAGAAATCACAACCAATCAACAAGCATTAGAAAAACTTGTTGATGAAGATTCAGTGCTTACTTCATTTGAACCAAGTTACAATGAAGACGGTGATATGGATATTCTGGGAAAAATTAACACAGAAATTTATCCATTTAGAGTAGGCCACAAAATGCGTTTAGTAAATCGAACAGTTTCTATAACTTTCGATGGCGATACTGCTTATGGATTAGTTACTAAAACATTTGAAGGTGTTTTGTATATAAAAGGTTCATATGATCCAAATGCAACAACTCCAGATACACTTATAACAAAACCTTTCACATCTGTTGTTACAAGAAATGTTGTTTTTGTAAAAGTGGCTAATACAGAATTTCCTGCAAGAAATTGGAGAATCGCAGCGATATCTTTACCTGAAGGCGGAACGCAAAGCCCTAACATGGATATAACAAAGCTTACTGCATTTTTACCTAGTGGAGATACTTTAGTAATAAATTCCCCAAACGATTATTATCTTGTTAGAAATTGGGGATTTTGGTGGAGATGGCATCATGTACCTGTTATTAACAGAAATGAAGATGTATTGTTAAGAGTTGAATTGAATTCAGCATACGCAGATACTGACTTTGTAACTCTAACTTTTGGCAGCGATAAATTTGGAATGCACAGAACAAAGAAAAAGTTTGAATTAGTTTCATCAAACCAAAATGGCAATATGTATGAAAAAGTTTATGAACAAACTTATCAATCACATCAATTACCAGGTTTCTTTCATGCAATTATAAATGCTATGCCAAAACAAGTTGTATTTGATGATGCGACACCTGTGGAAATGGAATCCTGGGGAATACCTTACTTTGTTAAACCATAAATAAAAATAATAGTTATACAAACCCAATTTCCAAAGGAAGTTGGGTTTGTTTAGTTTATTCTAATGTAAAGTTTGATAATTGAAAAAACTGACAAGTAATAGTAAGTTAAGACAATGAAAAAAATAATATTATATATTCTGTTTATTATATCGCTAGCTTATTTTGGCTGCGATAAACCAGGACCAACAGAATTAATTGATGATCCTACGGATTCTGATTTAATAGAAGTACAAATTATTGGTAAAGATCTTGAAAATGAAGAATACTATTCAAGCGGATACGATACAAGCGGAGTTACAGAAGATCTGCTGAGATATACTAGCATTATTTCTGTTAGTGGAATTAAACTTACTCGTGGTTCAATTACTGATCGAATTTCTTCTGCACAAGCAATTATATTTGATAAATCTAAACCGTTTAAAACACCTAATGGTCTTACAATTGGGTATAATACAATAGTTCCTGGTATAATAAAGTTTGATGACGCAATAGCTCGAATTTCCAATTTTAGGATTCGTTATCGGGAATCAGGAAACCTGATTGATACTGTCTTAGGAAAAAAATATGAACTTTTTAATTTAAATGGCAGATTAATTTATGATCCATTTAACTATCCATATGCATCTTCAATAAATTTTTCCTATAACCCGTTTTTTGGCGGACAAAATTCTAGCTTTAATATTTTAACACCGCAAGAAGTTACCGGAAGTTTAAAAGTATTGAGACAGAATAATCAAAATGATTTTAATGTCGAAGTTAGCTGGAATAGCGCATTTGTTGATAGTTTTTCTATCATAATTGGTGGAGTTCGAACTCTAAATCAAAAAGTATTTCCATTTTATAAAATAAAAACTAAAGATGATGGTAAACTAATTATTTCGTCATCATTATTAAAAAATATTCCCCGCGATCGATTTGATAAAATTACAATTTCATTAGTTCGTAAATTTGATAAGTTAACTTCGCTGCAAAACTCAGATCTTTACGTGGTTTCTCAAAGTATTCACACAATAATTTTAGATATTCCTTGAAAGTTTTAATATCATTTTTAATTGTAATGATTAACGTTAATTATATTTCAGCTCAATCTTCTTTTGGGCTAAATGCAATGCCATTTAGTTCAGGAGAATCCTTTACTTCATTGAACTCCTTTGAGTTTAATCCGGGCAATTACTCTGTTATTAAAGATTGGGGTTTCTCATTTACATACGGAGCTGAGTTATCGGATGATGTTAATAGTAATCTCTACCAGATTTCTATTTCAAAACAATTTGGTAAACATTTTATATCTGCAAGATATACACCAGGATTTCAGAAGGAATTTATTTTCAAATCGGGTGAAGCAATAACTTATAATAATACAGAACCGATTACACTGGAATCTAAAATATTATATAAGGAATTATTTGGTGCAGGATATTCGTTTAAAATAAACAATAGTATTAGTGCAGGATTCAACTTCAGATACTTTAAACAGGAATTTACTGAAGAAATTGTAACTACAATTTTTTCAGATACAGTCTATTTTATTCGAGAAACATTGTTAGATAATTCCGATTATTGGAAATCTGATTTTGGGATAAACTGGAAACCAAGTAGTAATTGGAATATAAATTTAGCCACTGTAAATTTAATTACGTTTGGCGAAGGATCAGGAAAATCGGATTTTAATAATTATGAAATAAAAAAGAATAAATCATTTATAGCTGCTATTACTTATACTCCTATTTCTGATTTAGATTTTAATTTTGTTTATGAAACAAATTCTGATATCGCTGGAAGTATTTCATATTTGTTTAATCTAAACAAATCTAAACTTGGTTTTGCATTTTCAACATTTCACGATAAACAGCAATCACCGTTTTTAGCCGGAGCAAATTCCTCTGCAATATTCATTTCAAAATATTTTGATATTTCTTTAAGTTACTTAAAGTACTTTACCAATCGAAATTCTACCGCAAATTATAGTGACTTTAAGAAAAATGGTATATCAAACATTGTAAACAATAAGTACAGCTTTGATAAAATATTATTAACAACAAATTTCAAACTAAATACTTTAGCAGAACAGAGAGTTAAATTTCTTGCAGTTGAGATTAATCAAAATATTTATCCGGCAATTTCAGATAAGTATCTTGATTTTCCTGTTGCTACTGCAAGGGTTGTAAATCTTACAAATGAAAAGATTGAAGTAAAACCAGTTATTTTGATTTCTAAATTAAATACGGATAAGTTCCAATCACCGTTAGTTACTTTACAACCTTATGATACTACTGATGTAAAATATTTTACAACAATACCAGAAAGTTATAGTTCTGTAAATCCAGAGCTTACATATGCAAGTTTTTATTTAATGTCTCTTACAGATGAATATGATGATGAATTTCAAAAACCTCTTTTGGTAAACGGAATTAATGCCTGGGATGGTATTGTTAACAATTTAAGGTACTTTATTAAACGTGATTTGGATTTTTCTGTAAGATATTCTAAGGAAATATTATCTCAACATAAAAATCAATTAGATACAGTAATTAATGCAACTTCCGATTTTTATAAAGCTAAAATTATATTTAATGCATTTATAAAAAATCTAACATATACATCGGATCCGCGCGCATCTGCAGAGTATGTTCAATATCCAAAACAAACAATTGAGCTAAAAGGCGGAGATTGCGATGATCTTTGTGTTTGTTATAGTTCTTTACTCGAAAGTATTGGGATTGAAACAGCTATTATCGATTATAAATCAAATAATAATTTGCGTCATGTTAATATTATTTTTAATACTAAATTATCGCCACGCCAGGCAGGATTAGTGACAGAAAATGATTCAAAATATTTTATTAGAAAAAATGGATCAGGTGAAGATGAAATTTGGATTCCTATAGAAACTACCTCCCTTTCTGATTTTGAAACAGCTTGGTCTATTGGATCAGATAAATTTAATACTGAAGCAATAAGTAATTTTGGATTAGTTAAAGGAACTGTTGAAATTATTGATGTTTATTGATATCAAAAAAGGTGAAATTATGAAAACTATAGTATTTATTTTATTTACGACTTATATTTTAAATGCTCAGTCTTTTGAGATTGAAAAGATTAATGGTAACGTGAAACTGTTAACATCAAAAGATAATTCCTGGATCGATCTTAAATCCAAAACTACAGTAACGGCTAATACTATAATCAGTACGGATAAAAGATCTTCGGTTAGAATAAAAGGTAGTGAAGTTTCATTTGTTTTAAATGAATCTTCCGCCATATCTGTTTCTTATATTAAAAAAATGAGCATTGATGATTTACTACTTGCATTAGCAATGGATAATGTTCTTAATAAACCAAGAAAAAATGGAAACAAAAAATCTGAAAACACAAGCACCTATGGAGAAAATCTTTCCAGTGAAACTTTAGAAATAATAAATTCAAGCTCATTCGGTAACAAAAGACTGAATGGAGCAATACAATTAGCTGAAAGCGGATTAATAGAATCTGCTATTATCAGTGCAAAAGAAATTTATCGAAAGTATCCGGAAACAAAGAGTAATGTTTCAAATAGATTATTTTTTGCAGAACTTATTTTTAATAAGGGATTATACGAAGAAGCACTTGATGATTACAGCGAGATTAAGTTATTAAACCTAAACAGTGAACAAAAGAAAATTGTTGATGACAAAATAGAACAAATAAATAAAAAACTAATCAACAAATAATAATTATTTCATACAATCTCTTATTACTTCATCAAGATATTGATGATACTTTTGCGGAAGGTTTTTATACTTCGAATTGAGTTTAATTTTCATTTCATTAAAATTTATTCCTCTGCTTGTATCAACATCTTTTCTTATGTTATTAATCCACGTTTCCAATTTTGATATTACTTTATCATTTACTTCATCATCTTCAGAGTTCGAAATAAATTTTGATGCCTCAATAACATCAAATTCATTTTCAACTAATATCTTAAGAGAAAATCCCCTAAAATTTTCAGAAACAAGTGTGCGATTTACATTGCCTAGTTCTTTTGCAGATTCAATAATTGAAGAATGTGAGAATTTTTTATTACGTAATGATTCCATTACCAAATCATCAAAACTAATTTTACTGTTTTTAATAATTTCTTCAGGCAAATCGTTAAGCTGTATCAAACTACGATTGGATGAATCACAAAAAACTTTAGCTCTTTTGATAACAGATTCTAATTCTCTAACGTTTCCATTCCAGTGATATTCATTTAGAGATTTTAAAGCAGCTACTGAGATTTGATATTTTTTTTCTTCTTTTTCTAAAAAGTATTTTGTTATTAACTCAATATCTTCTATTCTTTCTTTTAAGGCAGGTAAGTGAATATTAATAACGTTTAACCGGTAATACAAATCCTCACGGAACTTCTTCTCTCTTACTAACTGCTTTAAATCTTTATTTGTAGCTGATATAACTCTTACGTTTGTGTAAGCTGTTTTTTCTGAACCAACTTTATCGTATTCTCCAGATTGTAATACTCTGAGTAATTTAACCTGAAAATTTTCTGAAGTTTCTCCAATTTCATCAAGAAAAATTGTCCCATTATTAGCAGATTCAAATTTGCCGATTTTCTCAGTCCTCGCACCTGTAAATGAACCTTTTACATGCCCAAATAATTCGCTTTCTAATAATGATTCTGTTAATGCAGCACAGTTAACTGCAACAAAATTATAATTAATTCTTTTACTTAGTGTATGAATAGCTCTGGCTGCAAGCTCTTTTCCTGTACCGCTTTCTCCAGTGATCAATACAGTTGCATCTGTTGGGGCAGATTTTTTAATCATATCAATGGATTCATTCATCTTAGTCGAACGATAAACGAGGCCATAAAAATTACATTCTTCGATTTTGTTTAAATCCAAGGATGCTCTTTGATCTTCTTCGTTATCTTTTAATTTCTCAATATCATTTTTTAATTCTTTTATTTTATCCAATAATTCAGATGAATATTGATTGCTTTCAAGGTTTAATTCTTTTTGGAGTTGAATTAATTCTTTTTCTTTTTCCCGTAATAATTTTTTTAATAACTCTGATTCATTATAAAATCCAATAATCTGATTTTTGTTTTCAGCTATTTTATAGTAGAAATCATTTAAAAAAATTACTAAAATCGGCATTAGTAAAAATGAGTATGCAAGTTCAATAAAGAAAAATCTATTTAGTATAAAAAGAAATAGTAAAGCGGCAGAAATTATTATTATAAAATGGTTTAGAGTGAAGTTTTTAATTCTGAATAGATACAATATTATAACTATACATAATAAAAAAAGAAGTATCGAATGATCATAGTAACTATCATTAAAATATCTTCGGTTTAACAAGTTATCTAATGCAAAAGCATGTAAGGCTGCACCAGGTATTGTTTCATCATATCTAGTCCCAATTATTGAGGATAATTGAGGATCGCTTACACCAATTATAACAATCTTGTTTCGTAAATTTTTTAAAATCAGATCATTTGATTGAACTAAATCAAAAAACTCTATTAGTGAATAATTGGTAAACTTTTTCCAGGATGAGATAAAATTGATTTTGATCTTTGTATTAGAACTTTCAGATTTGTCTGAAAGCTGTCTGCTAAATGATTTTTCAATTGAATGTTGGTTATGAATTTCCAGTGGTATGATTACACCATTATTCCTGATGATATTAGTATGTCCTGTAACTATACTTTCATTTAGAAGTTTTGGACTGGGCAGGCTTAATGAATCAGTCTTAAAGAAATTATTGTTGTTATCAATACTGCCTGCAACTGAACTTAGCACAAGATTATTAGCCTTTAATATTTCTTTTTGCAACACATTATCATAGACAGCTTGTGATACAAATTTTGCACTTAAAAATATCTCTAATCCAATTTTTTTAACCTCATATTTTTTTAGATTATTGATCAGCAAAGCATAATAACTTCGCTTAAGCGGCCAAGGGCCAAGTTGTTCAATATCCTCAGAAGTGATGTGAATTATAACAATACTTGAATCAGGTGTCTTTTCTCCGGCTATCTTATTAAAGGACTCTGATATAGTGGAATCAATAGATTGGATTTCTGCTCTAAATATTATTAGCAGTATAACGACGAAAACCGTTAAAAGTATTTTAGAAATGAACTGTTTTTTCAAGTAAGTTTAATAATTGTTACAAACTAAATTTAAGAAAAAAAAGCAGTTATTCTTAATTAAATATTTAACACTAAATATTGAGATGATAATTATGAGGATACAAATTGTATCCTCATAAAAAGGGATTATTGTTAATTAATATCTGGTAATCGGGTTGCAGAAAATGTACCATTAACATTTAGTTCCGCCTGAGTTACAGCGTCTATTAACTTTCCGGAAATATTTCCTTCAACTTTACTACTAACACCTCCATACGTGCTTATCGTTGTTGTACCCTGGTCGATACCAAGAAAAGTAGAATAACCTGATGTGCCATTTTTATATATTATTGCTCCATTATCATCATTCCAATTTATGGCTCCAGTTTGATTTCCTTTGAAGATAATAGAAAAATAAAGAGAATCATTATCAACTTTGCCCGAAAATATTATTATAGTTGCCGTATCTGGAACGCTGTATTGACTAACTCCATTACTTAGAGTTACAGCTTTGTTTGTATACCCGGCACCATTAAAAGTAAGTTTAGCTTCTGCACCAGTAATGACAGTCCCTGGATCTATTGGTCCATCAGAATCATCACTTGAACAACCAGTGTAAAGTACTGTTGTAAGTACTATTAAGATAATCGAAAGTAATTTGTAGTTTTTCATTTTTTCTCCTGTAATTATTTAAGAATTATTAATTTATATGAAACAAAATTAAAATTAGTTATAAATAAAAATATTTTACTATTCTTTTTCTAAATATTTATTGAGATACAATATTTCCAATATCGCCGCAGGGACTTTACTCCCCACGGCTTTTGCTCAAGGAGATCCCGATCTATGCTTCCCTTCCTTGAAATAAAATTAAAGTTCAGACAATAAAACAAATGCTAAAACTGAAATTGCAATGGATACAGAGATAATTAAAGCAACAAGTATTCGTGATGCTTTTTTTTCTTTTTTTTTCAAATCTTCGTAATTATCAATCATATTGTTGTTTTATTTTAGAAGAACCATTTTCTTCGATGAAATAAACTCACCAATCTGAATTTTATACCAATACATTCCGCTTGAAAATTGATGAGCACTAAACGTCGTCTCGTAACTGCCAGCAGATCGAAATTCATCAACAAGAGTTGCAATTTCATTTCCAAGTATATCATAAACTTTTAATGTTTGATGACCACTAACCGGTGATTGCCAGCTTATTTTTGTAGTTGGATTAAATGGATTAGGATAGTTTTGTTCTAAAATAAATTTATCTGGAGTTCCAATTTCAACTTCAACGATATTTGAATATTCAAACGATCCATCAAAATCTATTTGCTTTAATCTGAACTGATATTTTCCGGATGTAATTGAGTGATCTTGAAAAGTGTATGAATGAGTTTCTGAAGAAGTTCCATTCCCATTTACAAAGCCAATATTATCCCAGTTATTAGTTTGTACAGTGTTTAAATCTTTTAGTCTTTGTATTTCAAACCCGGAATTATTTAACTCTGTTGCAGTTGACCAATTCAGATTAACATTGTTATCCATAACAGAAGCACTAAATGAAGTTAGTTCAACAGGAATGATTGAGTTATGAAATTTTAGGATTGTTCCGGATTCTCCAACTATAAACAAAGAAGTATCCACTAAAGCAATATCGTATAAATAGTTATTCGTATTGGATATTTGTTGATTCCAAATATTGCCGCCATCTGTTGAATAAAGAACTTTACCACTTTCTCCGCAAACATATATAAGTTGTGGTGTTACTCGTTTTATTGAATTTAACATTGTACTATACTGAACACCATATACTGAATCCCAGTTAACTCCACCATCTGAAGTTTTAAAGATTATTGAATATTGTCCTACTACAATTCCATTAATTGAATCTGAAAATGAAATATCAGTGAAATAGTAATTGGGGTCAAAATTACAAGTTGACCAGTTTGTGCCTGAGTTGGTGGTTTTAAGAATCAATCCATTAGTACCGCAAACAAAGCCGGTTGTGTTATTAACAAAATCAATTCCAAGATAAGATTCTGTATTCCCAGTACTCAATTCATTCCAAGTTGTGCCACTATCGGTAGTTTTTAAAAGTTTGCCAAACATTCCTGTGGCGTACCCTGTATTATTATCAGTAAATTCTAATTTGGTAAGAGGATTTGCATTTATACCCCAATTCAGGGTCCAGGTATCGCCTGCATCTGTAGTTATATGTGTCATCCCGTTCCAATCAACTGCTAGTCCATAAGTAGCGGATAACATTTTTACATCATATATATAAGGCTCAAATACAAGGTTAAGACTTCTATCTAACCAAGTGTTTCCACCATCTGTTGATTTTAGAATTGTTCCGTATTGGCCAACGGCAATCGCAAGATTCTCATTCACGATATCTATAGCGAATAAAAAATTTTCATTCCCTTGAGAAATTTCATTCCAGGTATCACCACCATCTGCGGTTCTTAATATTTTACCACCTACTCCAACAATAAAACCCGTATTTGAATTAATAAAGAAACCATCTAGCAAATCCATTTTCGTTTCTACTACTATTTCTGTCCAAGTATTTCCAGCATCAATTGTTTTTCTTATTGTACCAGAATATCCAATTGCAAATCCGCTATTTTCATCTTTGAAAAACACATTCAAAATTCCTAAAGAACTCCCGGAGAAAATGTTAGTCCAGTTATTCCCACTATCAGTACTTTTATAGATTACACCATTATCAATATAGCCGCCAACAATATATCCGGTGGTTGAATTAGTAAATGTTATACCTGTAAGTGGTACTGAAGGCGATAAAATTATATTTGACCAAATATTCCCTCCATCAGTTGTCCTAAGTATCGAACCTGCATCTCCCACTATAAACGCATTGTTTGAATCAATAACCTCTATATCAGTATTATTATAGTAAATTACTTTCTTACTCCAATTATTGCCTCCATTTGTTGTTTGGATGATCGTTCCAAACATTCCTGCAGCATAGCCAATGTTTTGATCCAAAAATTTAATTGCTGTAAGATTTGTATCTAAGTTACTATTTAATATCAACCACGTTGAACCTGAATTTGTTGTCTTAAGAATTAATCCCATATCTCCGGCAATAAAAGCAGTGTTTGCATCTACAATATCTAAAGCGTTTAGATTATTTGGTGCTTCAATCATAATATGCTCCCAGCTTGATCCGCCATTACTTGTTTTAAGTAATGATCCAAAATTTCCCACAGCAATACCATCGTTTGTATTAAAAAATCCTATGGAATTCAGCTTATTCCCTTGTGGTTTTGGATTTAACCATTCAAATCCATTGAATTGTGATATAATATTTGGATTATACAGGATAAACATCATTGTGATTATAGAAAATAACTTTTTCATAATGCTTTCTAATTTTTAATAAAATAATTTCTTTAAATATCACCGCAAAGCTTTTACACCTTGCGGCGTTTTGATCAAGGAGATCAGATCACGCGAACGATGCTTCCCTATTGCTGTTATAACTAAACAAGGATCTACTATCGGATTAGAATCATTTTCTTTGTTGAAGTAAACTCACCTACTTGAAGTCTGTACAAATACATTCCACTAGAAAGTTGTGAGGCATTAAAATCGATCGCATAACTTCCAGCATTTTTGTATTCATCAACCAGTGTTGCAATTTCATTTCCAAGCACATCATAAATATTTAGAGTTTGATGTCCAGCAACCGGGGTTTGCCATTTTATTTTTGTACTTGGATTAAATGGATTTGGATAATTCTGTGAGAGTTCGAAAACTATTGGTACAGCATTTTGATAATTCAGTATTGAAGTTGTATTTCCGTACTCATAAAGATTAAATATTTCTTCATCAGTTAACGCACGATTATAGATCTTAACATCATCAATCTTTCCAAAAAAATCTTCTTCAACTCCGGGCATATCTCTTCCAATCTCGAGAGGCTTTGTATCATAATTTATGGGTCCTGGAATTATTGGATAAGTATTAATAAGATTTCCATTCACATAACTCTTCACCGTATCATCTTTAAGCACTGATGCAATAAAGTACCATGTATTTAATACAGCATTGAATTGTGCAATAGCACTATTATCCCAATTGTTTATTGAAGTAATAAGATAATCTTGTGAAACTGCTAAACGATATTGGAAAGTATAATCAGAAACATCACTCTTAGTTATTACAGGAACATAAGTATCACCAAACCAACCCCACTGAGTAATTTGTACCCAGGCACATTGTGTTAATTCTGTTTTTGGAGAACTAAGCGATGATGAAGCTGGAATAGAAATATATGCAGTGCCGTCAAACTGGTAAGCAGATTGTGAATTTCCGAATCTATCAGTTGTTAAAGTTGCATTTATTACAGTGCCGTTATTATTAAAATGACTTTTATCATTTGCATTTCCATTAAAAGTATAGTCAGCAATCAATCCTTTTCCACCTTGACCAACACCTAAAATTCCATTTGCATCAATTTGAGCACAATAGATATCGTTACTAATCAAATTGTTTCTTCTATCACTCCATACTGCAATCACTCCGTTTGAACCATCAGTTGTAACCCCAGCCAATCCCTGAGTCCATTCGGCTTGAGTAATAATTGTTCCCCAGGATTTTATAAATTCTCCATCACTATTTATACTTTGAGCATAAATATCTCCGAATTCAGATGAGAAATCTGTCCATAATATATGAGCTCCGCCAAAGCCATCTTCTAATATTTTTGGTCCCCACTGATCCATAGATGAAAGTTGAACCTGTATATCATCTGGTGCCCATTCTTTTAAACCAATAGAAGAAATTTTTTGTGTGAATACTTTTGGAGGAACAGCCACAGCGTAATCTCTATAATCTTCCCAAACAATTATTGAGCTGCCATTTTTACTTTTTACGATTTGCGGATTAAATTGATCAATTAAATTATAAGATACTGGTATCCCGCTGGGTTCAAAGTTTGTAGTTCCATTTCGATTGATTGATTGAGCAAATGTATTGAATACGCCATTTCTATTGTCAGCCCAGGTAACAACAATCTTATCTTCTGTAGTAATTGTAAAATCCGGAGTTTGCGCTGTGTTCAATCCGTTTGAAACAAATAGATCACTACCCGGTAACCCCCATATTAAATTTTGTGCGCCTGTTAAATACTGAGCTTTTATTACTGCATTTGAACTAAAAATCGAATCTTCACAAATTATATAAATTCCACCCCAGCCATCACATTTTATTCCATAACTTTTCAAACTAGTGGTACTTCGTGTTGCACTGATACCATTTTCATTCCAGAAATTTGTTCCATCAGGATTTATTTTCTGAGCTGCGATATGGTACACCCCCGGCCTTTTATCAAACCAGGTGACAATAAATCTTCCTTGAGCATCGTAAACAATTTTTGGAAGCGTTTGTTGGTACTCAGTTGAGCACATATGAATTCCATTGTTATTCCATTTATAATTTCCGCTTGAATCAATTCGTTGTACAAAAATTTGATTTATAGTATCACGATTATCTTGCCACGCAAATATCACTCCTCCACTTCCATCTTCAACCATATCAAATTCACTCTGATCACCTTCATTCTCACATAAAGGAATTCCATTTGTTAACCATTTTGTATAACCATATTTATCTATTCTTTGTGTAAATATTTTAACAATTCCTGTTTGATCATCCTGCCAGGCTATAATTGCTCCGCCATTACCATCGGAAATAATTTTGGAATTATATTGATACCCTTCCCCTATGCAAATTGGATTATTGACAAACGGATCCGAACTCCATTGAGCATCAATTTTGGAGATAAAAAGAATTTGAATTAATATAAATAGTAATTTGAATTTCATTCTGTTTATTTTCTATTTTATTCTAAAGAAGAATTATTTTATTAGTATCATTTTTTTTGTTGATACAAACTCACCTGTTTGTAATTTGTATAAGTACAAGCCGCTTGATAATTGCAAAGCATTAAAATCAATTTCATAAGTTCCAGCTAATTTAAATTCATCAACAAGTGTTGCAACTTCATTTCCCAAAATATCATAAACTTTCAAAATCACTTCACTGTTTAGTGGTAACTGATAACTTATAATTGTACTTGGATTAAATGGATTTGGATAGTTTTGTTCTAATACAAAATTTGTTGGTTGGGTATTGACTTCAACTTCTGTTTCAGTAACTATTTCAGATAACGGACGGCGCCAAATGCTAGAACCATTTGTTCCAGCAAATAGATATTGATCATCCGCACCAAGCGACAAAACATTATAAGCGCCACTGCCTAACCCGTCATTAATTGGAATCCAGGAAATGCCATAATTTGTACTTCGGGTTATTCCGTTACCCATACTTGCTTCAAAAAGATTTGATCCAACTATAAGAAAAGATGTAACCCAGGTCTCGGGTTTAGATAGCGTCCAGTTTCCACCATTGTCTGAAGAAATGTAAACACCACCGATACTTCCTTGAGAAGTTCCTGCAAACAAATATCCATCAGCACTTGCTAAAGCAGTTACGTTTAAATTTGTTAAACCCGTATTCCTTTCGACCCAATCATAACCGTTTAGTTGAAAAACACCACTATTCGTTCCTGCAAATATTTCTCCATTATTTTCTATGATCGCTCTTACCTTTGTTTCTGATGATGGTAAACCAGTATTAATGGAAACCCATGAAGAAAGTGGATAAAATTGCGGTAACAGATATACGCCTCTCTCGGTTCCTACTAAAAAGTTTGAACTGTTTTCTCTTTCAAGAATAGTATTTACATCAGCCAAAAAAGGAAGTTGCTCGGTTTCATAAGGAAATGCCGAAAAATTTTCACCAAAATTTGTGGACATTGAAATTCTGCCAGAAACCATACCTGCTAATACATTAAATGGATAAGATTCCACTTTCAGCAAAGCTCTAACATTTGTATACGGTAAACCGCCGCCTGTATTAGACCAACTTTGTCCGTTATTTGTGGAAAGCACTAAACCGCCATTTGTTCCGGCAAGCACCGATAAATCTTTTTTTGCAAAACAGAGAATTTGTCTGCCAGTGAGTGTAAAATCAGAATTTGACCATTGAGCATTTATCTCAGATAGAAATAAAGTGTTAGAACAGACAATCAAAATTATTAGATATTTCATCATTCACCTTTTTAGTAATTATGTTTGATTGAATTTTTAATAAAACTGCGATCAATCTTCGGACTCCAGATACTTCAATAAATTCTTCTCAAACGTAATTGAATTAATAAGGTTGTACTCTCGCAATTGTAGCATTCTTTAGCGTTTGTGTTGCAGATTGGGTAAGAGAGTAATCTTTTTAAATTTTACTCTACTAAGACTTGCTTCTATCTATAAATTCTGATGGCAAGCATTCAAACAATTGTTTAAAAGCTTTTGAGAAATGTGATGGGCTGTTAAATCCAACTTCAAAAGCAATTTGAGTGATTGAGAACTGCTTTTCTAATATCAATCCCGCTGCTTTTTTGAGTCTGAAGGTACGAATAAATTCTCCGGTGGATTGTCCGGAGATCGATTGAATTTTTCTGTGTAATTGACTGCGGCTTAAAAATATTTCTTTGGCAAAAATATCCGAATCAAAATCAGGATTCGAAATATTTTTTTCTACTATTGTAATGGCCTTTTGTAAAAATTCCTGATCAGCTTTGTTTGGTGTTATATTCTCCGGTTTGAAGTTTACATCCCTGCCAAACTTTTCTTTCAAATGCCTTCTTTGTGCTAAAAGATTTTTAATTCTTGTTGATAATTCCCGGTAGTTGAATGGTTTTGTAACGTAATCATCCGCACCTGTTTCTAAACCTTCAATTTTATTTTCGGTTGATGCTTTAGCCGTTAATAGTATAACCGGGATATGCGAAGTTTGCCAATTCGATTTGATTTTTTTACAAAATTCTATTCCATCCATTTTTGGCATCATAACATCACTAATGATCAGGTCAGGAAGTTTTTCAATCGATTCTATTAATCCACTTTCCCCGTTTTCAGAAAGTATGATGTTATAATCTTCTTTTAAGATATCATTTAAATAAATTCTTACATCCTCAGAATCCTCAACGATTAAAATTGTTGATTTGTTTTGATATCCTAGAATTGCATCATTTTTATTTTCGGCATTTTGAATCCCCTCATCATCAGGGATTAATACTTCAATGTTATTCACATTTGAAGAATCCTTAGCTTTAATATCATTCGGTGCTTGGGTTTCTAAAACTTTTTGATAATCATTTAAATAATTTTCATCTAAAGGAATCTGGATAATAAACTCAGTTCCCAATCCTAATTTACTATGAACAAATATTTTCCACTCATGCAGGTCCACAAGTTCTTTCACTAGTGATAAACCAATTCCTGAACCGCTATAAGCCCGTTTTGATGAATCATCAACCTGATAAAACCGATCAAATATTTTATCTATCTTTTCCTCATCAATACCTATTCCCGAATCTTTTATAGAAACTGTTGTGTAATCAATATTATTTATCGAAGTATTAATGATTTCAACATTTATTGTCCCATTCTCTGCAGTAAATTTAAAGGCATTTGATAGAATATTATTTAGCATTTTTTCAAACTTATCCCGATCAATCCAGGCAATAATTTCATCTTTAACTGTATGAAATTTTAAAGTAATATTTTTTCGTTCAGCCAATTCCGAAAATGAAAACAGATTTCCACGAACAATGGAAACCAAATTTTCTTTCTTTGCTCTTAATTGAATCGCAGCGGCTTCTAATTGTGATAGTTCCAAAAGCTGATCAATTAAAGTTTGGAGTTTCTCACTATTCCGTTGAATTAACTTAACCTGCTCAGATTGATTAACATTATGTCCATTTAATAATTGTTCAACAGGCCCTTTGATCAGCATTAAAGGAGTTCGAAATTCATGAGAAAGATTTGCAAAAAATCTGGATTTTATTTTTTCAATATCCCTTAATTTTTCTGTCTCAAGTTCGCGGATTCTAAGTTCATTTCTTAAATGGTTTCTATTCATTTCAATTTTTCTTATTAAGTACAAACCAATAAGAACAATAATTAAATAACTAAAATATGCCCATATTGTGCGCCACCAGGGCGGGTTTATAACGATTGCAATTGCTGCTTCATTTTCAATCCATACTCCATCACTATTAGTTGCTTTCACTTTAAAATTATATTCACCGGAATTAAGATTTGTATAAGTAACAAAACGTCTTGAACCACTGTAAATCCAATCTTTATCAAATCCTTCCATCTTATATGCGTAATTAATAGTGTTGGGAGAGTTGTAGTCTAATGCAGAAAACTGAAATGAAAAAACATTTTGTGAATGGTTTAATACAATTTCGTTAGCGAACATTATATTTTTTGTTAACGGAGCATTTTTTCCCGGAGCAATATTCTGATTAAAAATTTGAAATCCGGTTATAACTAAGTTTGGTTTATAGGATGAATTTTTAATCTGTGCAGGATCAAAAACATTTACACCTTCTGAGCTTCCAAAAAACATAAGATTTTCTTTTGTTTCTATGGCGCAGTTTAAACTTATCTCGCTGCCGGTTAACCCATCCGACTCATTGTAGTTTGTAAAAACATTACTCTTAACATTAAAAAATGTTAATCCTGAATTAGTTCCTAGCCAAAGATCATTATTCTCATCAACTAAAATACTTTTGATTGTGTTGTTTAAAAGTCCATCCCTGATTGTATAAATCTGAATTTCTTTTACACATTCTAAAGAATTATTTACATTAGTTTTATCGTTAAGTTTTAATTTAATTAAACCACTTGCGGTACCTACCCAAAGTATAGTCTCATCATTACTAAAAGAATTTGATTCACTTATACAGTTTATACTTATGCTGCTAAGTTTATTACCTTTTTCATTAGCTTCAACTAGTCTGTGAAAAATACCTCCATCATTTTCATCAAATAAATTAATTCCACCGCCATTGGTTCCAATCCATATTCTGTTAAACTTATCTTCGTGGATAGCCCAAACATCATTATAACTTAAGCTCTGTGATACTTTAGGATTGTTGCGCCATATTTTATATTCATTAGTTTTCAGGTTTAGTCTGGCAGTCCCACCACCCCAAAATCCCATCCACAAATTATTTTGATTATCTAATAGTAATGATTTTATAAAATCAAAAGCAGAGGTTTTAAAAGTAGGACTTTCAATTTTCCATGATTTGATTTGTCCACTTTTTATATTTAATTGTTTTAACCCTTGTCCATATGTACCAATCCAGATATCGTTGTTACTTCCTGCTTCAAGTGACCAGATACTAAGCCCATTTGAACCAGGTATTTTTTCCGTTGATTTAAACACACCAAAATTATTTAAATAATGCAGTCCGTTTAATTCACCAAACCAAATATTACCATCATTAGATTGACTAATTGCCTTAATATTTTTAGAACTTAAACTACTTAAATCATAAGATTTAATTAAAGTGAGAAGATGATTAAACTTTGCACTTTTGGGAGAATAATAATTCAAACCATCTTCTGCGGCTAACCAAATAACCCCTGATCTATCTTTATAAATTCTGTTTATTTGATTGCTGACTAATCCATTTGATTTTAAAGCATCTACTAAATAACGTTCGAACCTTCCCTGTTTCACATCCATTCGTATTACACCTGCATAACTTCCAACCCATATGATTGTTTCGCCATTTACAGATTCTTCAACTACAGAAGAGATACTGTTACTAAATTGTAAATCAGGTCTATCTAAAAAATTATAGTGTTTGAACTTACCACTATTAATATTGTATTCGGTCAATCCGTTTGCAGTACATATTAGTAAAATATCCGGATTAAATATTGAAGAACTTAAAGACCATACTAGATTATTGCTTAAACCGTTTTTATTGGGGTCGGAATAAATACGAGTGAAATAACTTTCGTCAGATGATTGATTAAATTTATTCAATCCATTATATGTGCTTAACCAGATACTGCCTGATTTATCTTTATGGATTGATGTAATAAAATTATTACTAATGCTCTTAGGGTTGAGTGGATTATGATTCCAGTTTTTAATTTTACCTGTTCTTATATTAAAATTATAAAAGCCGTTTCTATACGTTCCAATCCATACTTCGTCTTTGGAATCTTTATAAATTGCAGTTATACTATTTTCACTAATATTTTCAACATCAATTTCCCACGAAGTAAACACATCATAATAAGGATCATACCGATTTAATTCACCGCTTTTCGTTCCTACCCAGATATATCCTTCTGCGTCTTCAAATAAAGCCCAAATAATATTTGATGAAATTGAATTATTATCATCCGGATTATTACGATATACACGAAAAGAATATCCATCAAATCGATTTAGGCCATCCTCGGTTCCAAACCACATAAATCCAAGTTTATCTTCTAAAACACAATTAACGTCATCATTTGATAAACCCTCTTTAACTAAAAATCGATTAAATAATATTGATTGAGGGAAACTTTCCGGAAGAAAAGTAGAAATAGTTAAAATCGCCGTAAGAAAATATAAATTTATTCGTGTGTTAATCTGCATTGTTAAAGTTACAACACAGTTTTGAATAATAAAACTAATTTAAAGCTAAGCGGTATTTATCGGAGAGAATTTTTTCGACTGGACTTTATTACAAATATTGAATAATCAGGATTAAGTGATAACACAACATTAATTATAAGAAAAGATGTTATGAATAAAATTTTTTAATTCGTTTGCTAAAAATGGTTTAGCTATATAATGAGAAAATCCATTCTGCAGAAATTGATCTATTTCTTCCGGATCAATGTAGGCAGTCATAGCAACAATCGGTGTTTTTTTATAGAATAAGTTTTTTCGTATTTCTCCAACTGTTGCAAGTCCATCTATACTTTTATTTCCCAGATTAATATCCATCAGTATTAAATCAAAATTTTCATTGGCTGTTGCGGCAATCGCATCATTTCCATTTGAAACCGCTTTGTAGTTAGCAATTTTAGAAACACACTTTTCAAGAAACAATCTATTTATATCTTCATCCTCTACAATTAGAATATTCTTAACTTGTACTTCATTTCTCTGATTATATTTTATCAGATTATCCTTATTCGTTTTTTTGTTTATGTCCCTGAATGTATTTTCAGCACAGGATACATTACTTAACGGAAATATCAAGCTTATTCTTGTTCCTCGATCTTCCTGACTCCTAAGCTCAATTTTTCCACCCATCAACTCAACATATTTTTTTGTAAGCGTAAGCCCAAGCCCGGTTCCTTCAAAATTTCTACCTATTCCTTCACTAACCTGCCGGAATTCATCAAACACTACTTTTAATTTATCCGCTGGAATTCCAATACCTGTATCTGCGATTTCAATAACTCCGTAAGTGGCTCCGGACAGGGGCATAGCTTTTTTGTAAGTTGATAATAAAATAAATCCATGTTCTGTATATGTTTCAGCATTTTTTATTATTTGTATAATTGATTCTCTGAATAATCGGTTATTTATTTTTATTGGTAATGATTCGGAACAAATAGAGGAATTAAATTTTACATTTTTATTCATCGAATGCGTTTTAAGATTGTTAAAAACATCTTCACAAATAAAATTTACGTCCACCTCATCTAATTCAATATTTTCTTTTATCGACTCTAATTCAGTTAAACTTAAAAGAGATGAAAGTGTATTCAGAAGTCTTTTCCCGCTATTTAAAATGGAGGATGCCATTGTTTTTTGTTCATCATCTTCTATTGTGCTTGTAAGAATGTCTGCAAATCCTAATATCCCAACCAAAGGTGTACGCAATTCGTGACTCATATTAGAAAGAAATGCGGATTTTATACGATTGATTTCTTCAGCTTTTTCTTTTGCCGCAATAAGTTCTGCTTCTGCACTTTTTCTTTCAGTTATATCTTCCTTTATTGCAAGAAATTTTATTATCTCATCACTGTCGTTAAATATTGGAGAGATTGTTGCGCTCTCCCAATACAACTCTCCTGTTTTTTTTCTGTTATGAAATTCGCCTTTCCATTCATTACCGGATTTTATTGTGTCCCATAATTGTTGGTATTCCACTCTTTGTTTTTCACCGGAACTTAGAACTCGCGGATTTTTACCTTTAAGTTCTTGAATTGAATAACCAGTGATATCAGCACCCTTTTTGTTTATATATTCAATTGTGCCATTAGTATCTGTAATAACAATAGTAACCGGACTTTGCTCAATAGCCTGAGATAGTTGTTTTACCTTTTCGTAGTTAAATTTTTGTTCTGTAATATCTTTGGCAAAAACAGAGACACCAATTATTTCACCGGTCTCATTTTTTATTGGGTTATGAACTACATCGAAATAATATTTGTATGGAACATCAGCGCTTGTTGTTACAATTTTTCTGAATGTCTCTCCATTTAATGCTTGATCAAAATTTGATTTTGATCTTATTTTTTCTTCATCATTAAGTGGATCAAAAAATAAATCGCCGATTTGAATATCAACATTAAACAACTTACTAAACTGAATTTTTTGTGCACTATTAAAACTTGTATAGCAATAATCTTTATCAACCGAAAATATCAGATCAGACGTGCTTTCAATAATACTTTTAAATTTGGCTACCTCACTGATAAGGGTTTGTTTTGCTATAACTTTATCCGTTACCTCAAGAGCCATAACAAATCTTGCGTTATAACCATTATAGTTTAAACCATTCGAACTGATCTTAACCAGGATTATTTCATCGTTTTTCTTTTTATGCCGCCAAATTCCACTATCCTGAATTGTAGAATCAGATTTACTAATATTATCCAATAACATTGGAACATCTTCATCAGGTCTTATATCTTTTAGAGTCATACTTAGAAACTCATCTAAAGAATACCCATAATTATAAACCGCGGCATCGTTAACCATTAAAAATTTCAATGTACTAACTTCATAAACCCACATCGGCGTTGGGTTCTTTTGAAATAAGTTACGGTAGAATAATTCATTAACACCAAATGTAGAGTTGTTCTCTGAAGTTTCATTCATAAATGGTATAGTCTCTGTTCTCATGATTGTTTTTTAGTAAGTAAAAGGTAATCCGTATCATTTATCTGCCTGGGATATACAATATTATTGCAGATTTGAAAAACTTTTTCAAAATCAGCAGATTTATCCAGAAAATAATTTGCCCCCAGTTCGGCACATCTATCTCTAAAATAAGACTGATCATAATTTGTTAGAATAATTATAATAACCGGTTCACCTTTTGATCTTATACTTCTAAGCACATCTAATCCATTCATTCGTGGTATCATTAAATCAAGTATCACAATATCCGGGTTAACAGTAGAATATTGCGATATGGCTTGAATTCCATCTTCAACTAAAGCTGCAATTTCCAATCCGTCTATATCCTGCAGTAATTCCTTCAATCTTTTACTGATAATTTCGGAATCATCAACAATCATTACTTTCATAAAGTCTTTCAAATGTTCTGGAAGAATTTTAGTTTATTCTGAACTTATTATATATAAGTTTAAATATGTTTAAGTAGTAGAAATACTTGGAATCATTTGTAGTGGTTTTAACTACAAAATAAAAATGTACAGGAAGGCAGATATTTATTTTTAAGTGTCAATCAATCAAATTATGTCTGAAACAATATTGTATTAATTCAGAATTGTTTTTCATTTTCATTTTATCAAGTATGCGTGAGCGATAAGTGCTTACAGTTGTAACACCAAGATGCAATGTTTCTGCGATTTCTGTTGGAGTTTTTGCCTTCCCTATCAGAAGAAGAACTTCAAATTCTCTTTCAGAAAGCTGCTCATGTAAAATATCCTTTTCTTTTTCTGTTAAATCAGATGCAAGAATATCAGCAAGCTTACTGCTTATATATCGTTTACCTTTTAACACTCTGCGAATTGCGGGGACAAGTAAATCCGGAGCACTTTCTTTATGTATATATCCGAATGCACCCATTTTGATAACTCGTTTTGCATACGCTTCTTCAGGCATAGCGCTTAATATTAAAATCTTCAGATTCGGATACTGATTATTTAAATCTGATAAAAGTTCTAATCCACTTTTACCCGGCATTGAAATATCCAATAATAATATGTCAATCATTGTAGTTTTAAGTCCGATCATAACTTCTTCACTGTTTGCCGCTTCGCAAACAACTTTCATATCTTTTTCATCCTGTATAATTTGTTTCAAACCTCTTCGTACAATTGGATGATCATCTGCAATTAAAATATTAATCATTATTTACCTGTTTGGGTATTATTAAAGTTAATAGTGTTCCGCCGACTGAGGAGTTTTCAATATTTAGAGATCCGTTAAAGTTTATAGTTCTTTCTTTCATCCCCAAAATACCGAGTGATCTTAAATTGGATATTTCATCTGTATTAATTCCAATTCCATTATCCAGTATTTTTATAGTAATCTTATCGTGCTGCTCATTAATAGAAAATTTAACCTCAGTGGCTTTTGCATGTCGTATTACATTTGTAAAGGCTTCTTGAATGATTCTGAAAACTGAAGAATTTATTTGCATCCCCAAATCAATTTTTGAAGTATTAGATTCATAAATGCAATCTATCTCAGTCCTCTTTTTAAATTCTTCAATCTGCCATTCTATTGCAGGAATCAATCCAAGATAGTCCAGGACATTTGGTCTAAGTTCGCTGGATATTTTTCTAACATTTTTTATTAAGTCATCTATTAAATCACTCATACCTGTAGCTTTTTCAATAACACTTTTCCTGTCAATTGTTTTATCTTTTTGAAAATGCTTTGCTAAATATGCAACATCCATTTTTAAACCGGTAAGATTTTGCCCAAGATGATCATGTAACTCTCTGGATAAATGAATTCGTTCTTCCTCTTTCAATTTTTCAAGACTCGCAGCCAAAGCTCTTAACTGTTCTCTTGAATTTAATATTTCATTTTCAACTTTTTTTCTTTGAGTTATATCAACAGATAAAATAAATACACCTTCGGGTACAGGTTGTATACTAAGATCAAACCATCCTATTGTGCCATCAGGATACGTAAACTCATTTTCATATTGATATGATTCTTTTTTTTCTAAACACTTTTTAATAGTTCTAAAAACATAAGTTTCTTCAATTCCGGGCCACAAATCAATATACTTTTTACCGAGCATTTCATTTTTAGGCTTATGATTGTGTTTCTCGGCTGCATCATTGATATAAATGTATTTTAACTCAGAATCTAAAATCTGGCAACCTTCTAACATATTATCAAGAGTGGATCTGAATCTTTCTTCGCTTTTGATGAGAGCATCTTGAATCTTTTTACGTTTAGTTAAATCTCTGGTTACTCCATGAACTTCTAAATGTCCTGTTTGTTCGTTAAAATGGTAATTGGTAACAACCTCGGTCCATACTGTTGATCCATCTTTACATGGCTGTTCTACCTGATCAGTATAATATTTAATTTCTCCTTTGTTTGATAGAAATTCATTTGTTCGTTGTAAAGTGATTTCCCTTAAAGATTCAAAAGAATCCTGAGTTAAAGCCGCATTAACATTCTCAGCCATTATTTCCTCAGGTGTATATCCCCTAAGTTTTATTACTGAAGGACTTATATAAGTAAAGTGCTCAGTGTTAATATCTAGTATCCAGACAACATCTTTCATGCTTTCTGTAATTGTTCGATACTTTGCTTCACTCTCGCGTAATGCGTTCTCAGCCTTCCTGCGTTGAGAAATATCCCTTACAAAAACCAAAGCTCCGTTTTTGCCTTCATAAGTTATTGGTTCACCTTTTGTTTCTACCCATACTTGACTGCCATCTTTTTTCAGAAATATTTGTTCTGTTAACTCAACAATAGGTAAACGCTCTATATTTAATCTTTTTATTCTATCACTAACATTTAACCGATAATCAGGATGGATGTGATCAATTATTTTTGTCCCTATTATTTCTTCCGGGTTATCATAGCCCAGTAAGGTGTATGCTGCTGGATTTAAAAATGCAAATTTACTTTCCACTTGAATAAAAATAGCATCCGGAGCACCCTCAACTATACTTCTAAATCTTTCTTCGCTTTCCCGTAACGCATCTTCTGCAAATTTACGCTCAGTCACCTCGGTTGACATTCCGCATATTCCACTGACTTCACCATATTCATCAAGAGTAGGAAATTTTATAGAAATAAAATATCTCTTCTTGTCCCCGCCGTTTAGTACTTCTTCAGTTTCAATTACTTTCCGGTTTTCGACTACATCATTATCATTTTTATGAAACTGACTACCATCACCACCGGGAAATAATACTTCATCAGTTTTACCTAAAACATTATTTCTATTTATGCCGGTTATAGATTCCCATTTTTTATTTACTAATTCATATCTGCCTTCAATATCTTTTACATAGATTAACGTTCCGCTGTTTTCAATTAAATCAGCTAAAAATCTTCTGTTTTTCTGTAACGCTAATTCAGTTTGCTTACGTTCTGTAACTATGCTGAACACAGCAACAAAATGTTCAGGTTTTGGACTATAAACAGAAACTAAAAACCAATCATTTAAACCCGGTACATAAGTTTCAAATGTTTCGGGTTTGCCACCTAAAGAAACTCTGCCATATATTTCAAATATTTCAGGATTTGTTTCCCGAATCCCCGGAATTAATTCAGAAACCTTTTTACCATCTTCATTTTTAATACCTGTTAAATACCCAAATCGTGGATTTGTAATCAGAAAAATAAAATCTACAGGTTTTCCATCATCAAATATCATTTTACAAAAAGCAAAACCCTCACTCATATTCTCAAATAAAGTTCTATATTTTTCTTCGCTTTCCTTTAGAATATTTTCAATATTTTTTCGTTCGGTTATATCCTGAGAAATACCATAAATTTTTACAACCTTATCAAAATCATTTTTTACTGTCTGACCAATGGAGCGATGCCAAACCAGTCTGCCGCTTGGTAATATCATTCTTAAATCTCTATCCCAACCCTCGCCTGTGGTAAGAGAATGTTCAAAAAATTCTGTGACCTCCGGAATATCTTCAGGTAAAATAAATTTTAAACCATCTTCAAATGTTATCGGTCCTTCACTCTTATCCCGTTCAAATATCCGATACATCTCATCTGAAAGACTAAAATATTCAGTTTCAATATCATAATACCAGTTACCTATTTTACCAATAGATTGTGCTAATTGGAGTTGATTTTCGCTTTCGAGCAAAACCTTTTCAAATTGCTTTCGTTCTGTAATGTCTGAAGCAAAATTTAAAGTGGCAGGTCGTTCTTCCCAAATTATAAGAACTGAATTTACAAGTAAATCAATAACACTCCCTTTTTTATTTATTATACAAAATTCTGATTGTATTTCAGTTGTTTCACCACTAATAAGCTGCCTGTGATGTTCTATTGCAAAATCATAATCCTCTGCTGGAACAAATTCAGTTATGTTGTGCTCTAATAACTCAGATTCGGTTCTGCCTGTAATGTTTTTTGCAGATCTATTTACATATTTAATTTTTCCATCCTGAGCTATGTATATAGCCTCTTGCGTGTTTTCAATTAATGCCCGGTATTTTTCTTCACTTTCTTTTAGAGCGGTTTCAAAGTTTTTTCTATCGGTTATATCTCTGGCTATAGCTAAAAAAGTAATCTCCTTATCTTTGCTTATTAAAGGAACAAGATACTCTTCATAGTATCTTTTGCTCTTATTATTGCCATCACCTTCAAACTCAAATCTTTGAGTCGTTTTTGTTTCTAAACAGGTTTTAAATATTTCTAAATAATTTGATCTAAATTTAATATCTATAAAGTCAGCACAATTTTGACCAATTACTTTCTCTTCACTAAATCCGTCAGCATACTTATTTAAATATAAAAAACGGGATTCCTTATCCAGCATCGCAATAAAATCCGGCGAACTGCTGACCAGCGTGCGCCACCTGGCTTCACTTTCTTCAAGATTTTTTTGTTCTTTTTCTAACTTGCTAAAGTGTCTGCGTAATAAAACAAAAAGTAACAAAGTTGTTAAAACAATAAAGCCCCAGCCTTTATATGTTTGTAATTCAGTTAACATAGCACGATTAAGTGATATTGTTTTAACCATAATATCTGAGAATGCAATATAGACGCAGCCAAATATTAAATAAGGAATTGCAATTTTAAGTGATTGTTTTAACGCTTTTGATTTCATTGTTTTACCGGTGATTTACTGTAAAGCGAGCATTAGATGTGAGTGTACTAACCCTGTAAGAGCATTAAGTTCGGAATAATTAGTTTGCATAGCCTTCTTTCCAATTTCTTGTTTTTAATTTAGTTAAAAATATATGGAAGTGAAATACAAACGGTGCATAATTTAAGATTAGATTTTATGTGCTATTTTTAATTCGCTGGGGTGTGCCGCGTTGAAATGATTTTGTTAACAATTAATACATACTACCTAAGTTAAAACTGGTTTGATCAATTGCAACGAGCTTTAGTTCGTGGTTAATAAAATAATTATATAAATGGCTTTAGCCGCATTGGTTTGGCTAAAGCCAGTAATAGTTTATTTATTCCTATTCCACTACTTAAAAGTCGTGGTAATAAATGCCTTTCCCTTTTTGCAAAGGGAAAGATTGACTTTTTTTAATAATCGATTAACGATGATAATTGGGTTATCAGCCTGCAACAATTGCCCAGATAACATATAATACTATTCCTAAAATGCTTAAACCAAGTGCACCGATTAAGCCGTAAAATGGAAGATCATTAAGCAATTTATTTTTACTTTCATTTTGCATACAGCAATTCCTTTCAAATTTTATATTGTTTTTGTTTTGATTGTGTCCAGGATATGAAAGGAAAAGTCAGGTGCCGGTTGCAAACATTACAGTTAAAAAAGTACTTACTCTAAGTTTTTTAGAAAACCCGCCATTATAGATTTTCTTTGCATCAGTTTGGTCAGTTAAAAATGAGGTATCATGTTTGTCATAAATATTATTTACAGCTGAATAATTTAAGTCAGGGTTTTGTCTTACTAATTGATTTTGCTGTTGACCATTTATAACATTTAAAACAAAAAGATTACTACTGAAACTTACTTCAGGTAATTTCTGATTTGACTGAAATTCACTTTGCTGATTTGGTATTACCTGTAAAAGTAATATCAATATTGCAGCAAACAGTCTGATGATTTTAGAAGGTATTAATCTGTTCAGTGTAATCTTTAATGTTTGTTTATCTATTTCAAATATAATGAATTCATATAGTTAATATATTACCACAAGTTTACCTGTGCGCACGCACTCTTGTGTATAAAATAAAAAGCCCCCGATGAGAGGGATATAACATCGGAGGCAGCACTGTTCAAATAATAGGTACAAAATCTGAACAGACACTTAATTTAATTTATAATAAACTATCGAATTAAACATAAATTACTTAACAACATTATTTATAGTTTGATAAAGTTATTTATAAAAGAGATATTGTTGCTAGAAAACAAATAGGTAAATAATGAAATTTAAAATTCCGGACATCATTTATGATATAGTTGTAGTTCTGGCTATAGCTGTAATACTTTTTTTTATTTATTTACTAATGGCAAATAAATTTTAGCACCAGCATACACATCTTTCTATTTTACCATTAAATCATTTTACTTGCGTTAGTCAATTATAAAATATAGCAGTTATTTGGTTGCTGGCAGTAAATCATTTCGATCATCATCTACATTTTGTAGTAAAACCTTTAATTTTAGGCTGAATTCGGTTTCCAAAAGTGGAAGATAGGCACTGAAGCTTCAGCATGGCATTTCCAAAAATGGAAGATAGGCGCTGAAGCTTCAGCGGGGTATTTCCAAAAATGGAAGATGAGCACTGAAGCTTCAGCGTGGCATTTCCAAAAGTGGAAGATGGGCACTGAAGGTTCAGCCGGGCATTTCCAAAAGTGGAAGATGGGTATTGAAGCTTCAGCGGCGTATTTCCAAAAATGGAAATGTAAAAGCCTTATTTTGCTTAAAAATAAAAGAAAATGCAAAATCTCCGGACAAACCAAATTAGCCGGATGGAAGATTGGATTCGAGAGATTCGAATGGATATAAATTACATGATTTAATTTTAATTAAATTGAATAATGCAGAAAATTGTTAATTAGAGCCATTCAATAGAAAAATAATACTCCCCTTTTATAGCAATCCTTAAGATTTCAAGCAAATTTCCGATAATATAGGAGACAACTACTATAAAGGAGCCATTATGATACCTGAGATCACCGATAAGCGGTGGAATGAATTAGTTTTAGGTGCGGCAAATTATCAATTTCAGTTACTAAGTCTTAAGATATTGATGAATAGGATTAAGATTAATGTCAAGAATGATAATTCATCTACTTGTATCGAGAGATGCAAACAAGAGGTTTATAATTTCTTTGTAAAAAATGAAAAAATAAGCCAAAAAGATTTATCACAAATTTTTAATCGGGTGTAAAATGAAAAAATTATTAGAGTTTAAAGAAGTAATTACAAAAATTAAAACCGGCGAAAGATTAATATTAGCTGGAGATGAAGAATTATTAAATCAATTACCTGCCGGTAACTGGATAGGCGGTACGATTCCATATTTTATGGATAATGATGGAGGTACCTTTACAAGAGATAAAATATTTGTTGATGAAGTTCCTGATTATGTATTAAATATTTCTTTAAGTGTTTACGATGAAAATTCATTACCGCAAATTGCCTCTGATGAATTTGAACATGGCTACTCAATGATAATAATTCCTGCAAATAGTAAACCCCATATCCTGTTTGCAGAAGAATCAAATAACTTTAAAAATATATTTCAAACTCCATTAGTCGGATGGATTTCAGGAATTGATCTTAACGATATCGGAAAAATAAAACCTAAGGTATTTAACGGAAAAACTGCTGAAAGCTTTACAGATAAATGTGTTGTGATGCATCTAGAGCTACCAGCAAACAAAGCAGCTTTGTTAGATATTATAAATTTATTTGAACAAGGTGATGGCGATGTGATTACGTTTGAAACAACTGGATTTTGTGTCAGCGATTGTCTAATCAATGGAAATAAACAAAATCTTTCGTCCTATCTAAAAGAAAATAATATTGATACAAAACTTCCATTAGTTGCAAATTACTGCGGAGCAATGATAAATACTGCATTTCAAGTTATAGATTCTGAAAAAGAAACTGTCAGTTTTTATGGACCTGTATTCAAAGGTGTTGAATATAAAATTGCTAAACCAATATCTGACTATGTATCTCAATTTACTTCAATTGCATCAGGTTTAGATATACAACCTGTATTTACGTGCAATTGTATTCTAAATTATCTTTATTCAGAGCTGGAAGGAAAAAAGACAGGAGCTTTAACAGGTCCAATGACGTTTGGAGAGATAGCTTATCAACTGTTAACTCAAACATTGGTTTATCTTACTATTCAGGATTTATAGAAAAAGTTGATTTATCTGTTTTTATTTTT
>JBATOT010000008.1:0-5134 GCA_049291095.1 Ignavibacteriaceae bacterium
TCGTTCTAATTAATTAACTTGCCTTCGGTTTGTACTGAACAAGTTACAAACCTTCGGCTAAATATTTATCAGTTGTGTTTTACTTGGCTTCCTTGTTATGGGCGGCGGGTTAGGCGCAACGTCGTTATAAGCAAACATCATATGGAAGAAAATTCAGAGTATTATTGTTCTGATTGTGGAAACCCAGTAAAAGAAAGTGATACAAAATGTTCAAATTGTGGGGCAGAGCTCAACGATGAAGAAGTAGAAAAATTATCTGGTTTTGAAGGTTGGCTTTTAGTCCCTTTATTATGGTTAATTGTTGGACCAATTGTTTCCATAATTAGTTTAGTCACATTTGTTAGACAAATTCCACTTGCATTGGAATTTGGATTTGGGATTGAGTTTGGGTTGGAGATTTTCATACAAATAATTTTATTAATATTAATGCTGTATGCTGGTTTTTACTTTTTCAAAAAAAGAAAGAATGCTCCACGCATTGTAATTTTTTGGTTGAAAGTGAGCATTCTGCTTAGTTTTATTCTCTTAGTAGTTGAACTTTTAACTGGCGCTAATGGTCTAGCTATTGAGAATGGAAAACAGCTTTCTAAAGATATTATAAGTGCAATCATCTGGATACCATATTTTAGAAAATCTAAACGTGTTAAAGCCACATTCATTAAATAATTATTGCTTATAACAAGCGCCTCAACGCCGACCGCCATTTTGGTTCGGCGGATTTATGATTTTTGGCGTTTGGTTTTTGTTCAACATTTTGTTCTAAGTGTTCGTTCTAATTAATTAACTTGCCTTCGGTGCTTAAGGAAACAAGATAAGCACCTACGGCTTAATCATCGGCAGTTGTGTTTTACTTGGCTTCCTTGCTTGGGGCGGCGGGTTAGGCGCAACGTCGTTATATAACTTGAGGAAATGAATGATAACAAAGTATTTAATTGCAATCAATCTACTAATTTCACTTGTCGCTTGTGAAGTTACTGACCCAAATTTAGTACTGAGTACTTCATCGACTTATCGGTTTAATGTAAGCGAACCATCAAATGTTAAGGTTAACGTAATTAATTCTTACAATACTTTCATTGTAACATTAGTTGACTCCTTCTACAATAACACTGGGATTTATGAGGTTCATTGGAATTTTGAGGACCAAAACAAAAATAAAATAGTTGAAGGTACCTATTATATCGAGCTTTATATTAATCAGAAATTTGTAAAACGTTCTACTTACATCGTGGTATACAGATGAGAAATAAATTTTTAGTTTTTTCAATATTTCTAATTACACTTTGCAATATCAGCTACGCACAAAATTCAATTTATGTAAACGGAACAGTTGGTAATTTTGTTTACCACTATGACAATTCACTACCAATTACTCAAGACAAAAATTTAAACTATGGTTTTGGAACGAATATTGGAGTAATTCATAATCTTAATACTGAATATAAGCTGATTTTAGAAACTGGTTATTATTTTTCGAAGGCAAGCGATGTATCAACTGTTACCTATTTTACTCAATTCGATGCACTAAAATATGATTTCGATTTAACGCAATATTCATTTCCCTTCGACATAACTATTTCAAAAAATTTATTAGAACATTTTGAAGTAGGATTAGGTTTATCATTTGAAGGAATCAATCACACTATTACAACAAATCAACCATTTAATCGTGAAACTTTAGAAGATAAAATAAATTTATTTGCTTTAGGAGCAAATGGTTTAGTCCAATTTAGATTACCATTTGCTGATGACGGAAGAATTTCAATCCTTAGTAATCTTAGATTACGATATTTGTATTCGGTATGGAAAATTGGCAGTGAAAGAAAATTGAACGATTATAATTTTAATTTTTTACAAAGTAATTTTTCAATAGGTATTTGCTATAATCTTTAAAGGTTATATAACCAGCGCCTCAACCCGACCGCCGTTTTGGTTCGGTGAATTTATAATTTTTGGCGTTTAGTTTTTGTTTGGCATTTTGTTCTAAGTGTTCGTTCTAATTAATTAACTTGCCTTCGGTGCTTTGCTGACGCAAGATAAGCACCTACGGCTAAATATTTATCAGTTGTGTTTTAGCTTGGCTTCCCTGTTATGGGCGGCGGGTTAGGCGCAACGTCGTTAGGCATTATTATGTTCAGAATATTTTCAATACTATATTTTTTAATAATTTTTAATATTATAACTTTTTCGCAAAACCATTGGCAATCATTCAATACCACTCTTCCAGATAGTGCTTCCGTTTTAGCAATCGCTGATTACAATGGGAATATTATTATTGGACTTAACAGATCAATAGGTTACACATATTATATTCCTGGCGGAGTTTATATTTCTTCAGATGATGGAGAAACTTGGAGAGATATAAGTATAAGATTGCCCGATATCCCACCAATTAGTTGTTTACTTGTTTATGGAGATACAATTTTTGCTGGAACACCAGGGATAGGAATATACAAAACAACAAATACTGGTCTTACTTGGCATGAAGCCAACAATGGAATACTTAAGGGAGGATGTACAGTGAATAGTTTCCTAAGTTTTGAAAATTTAATTTTTGTTTCAACAAATAGTTGTATTTATAAATCAAACGATTGCGGTCTTCATTGGATTCCTGTTATTAATGGCTTACCAGCAAGTAGTGATACAACCACATATATGGTTAAGACCATTACTAATATCGGTTCAAAAATATATGCAGGTCTTGATGCTGCATCTCAAGGAAACGGTGGTTTATTTGTCTCAACTGATTTCGGTGATAATTGGCAAAAAGTAGTCCAAAATTGGAATTATAATGGTACCCAAATATCCACAGATGTTGAATCTTTAGAATATTTTGACGGCTCATTATATATGTTCTTTAATGGATTTTGGCTCGTACGAAGTACTGATGAAGGTGAAACTTGGTCTGAAGATGCCGATTTTTCAGCTTGGACATTATATACAGATGAGTCAAATCTCTTTTCTTCTAGTCCAGATTATCTTTTTTTCAAGGTCTCCCAATCACTGGATTGGGAAGATATTACATATAATCTTCCTGGAGAGATATGGTCAATTTTGAAAATTGATTCTTTAATCTATATCGGTACAAGATATAATGGTATATGGAGATCATCAATCCAAAGCTTGACTACTGAATTGAAAGATTTTGAGCATATTAATATTCCAACAGAGTTAAATGTAGATCAAAATTTTCCCAATCCTTTTAATTCTACAACAACTATAACATATTCATTGTCACACACATGTTTTGTAATTATCAAAGTTTATGATGTTTTAGGTAATGAAGTAAAGACTTTAGTGAATGAGGAGAAACCCCCTAATTTTTATAAAATTAATTTCAACGCTGATGACCTTTCAAGTGGAATATATTTTTATCAAATGAAAGCTGGAAAATATAAGCACACAATAAAGATGATATTATTAAAATAATTAGTGTAATGCCTAACCAGCGCCTCAACGCCGACCGCCATTTTAGTTCGGCGAATTTGAGATTTTTGAAATTGTGTTTTAGTTAAAGATTTTGTTCTAAGTGTTCGTTCTAATTAATTAACTTACAAACTGCACTTTTGCTGACGCAAGTTAAGTGCAGTTTGTTTAATATTTATCAGTTGTGTTTTTCTTGGCTTCCTTGTTATGGGCGGCGGGTTAGGCGCAACGTCGTTATACAGCTACTTTGGAGGATTTATGTTTGAAACATATACCTTTGTAAAATACTTTGGAATTTTAATTGCTGTAGTTTATTTAATCTATAGATTCCAATTAATAATGACTGTTATTGATGGCTTTAAAAAGTGGAGAACTGGAAAAGACAAGTTTGATGTAGACAAGAATAAATATTTAAAGATGCAGGCTGAATTAGATAATATTGTTGCAAGTGGAGAAGTAGCAAAGCTAAATAAGTCTACTGTCAAATTTGAATTACTAAAAATCATAAGTTCTGAAAACCAACACACAATTTACTTTTCTGTTGATGGCGGATCTATTTTTATAAAGTCGATAACTTCTAAAAACATTGTAGTATCTGAAATTAAACCAGAAGGTTATATTCCACCAAAATCAAGTGCACATTTTGTTTTTTCTAAATCAAATATTGAAAACGGTTCAATATTTCTTGAAATTACTTTTGAAGATCAGTTTACTATAACTCATAAGAAAAATTATGTGCTTTCAATTCAAGAAAATATCTTTAAAGAAATTGTTTAACGCTGTATAACCAGCGCCTCAACCCGACCGCCGTTTTAGTTCGGCGGATTTGTGATTTTTGAAATTGTGTTTTAGTTAAAGATTTTGTTCTAAGTGCTCGTTCTAATTAATTAACTTGCCTTCGGTGCTTTGCTGACGCAAGATAAGCACCTACGGCTAAATATTTATCAGTTGTGTTTTACTCGGCTTCCTTGTTATGGGCGGCGGGTTAGGCGCAACGTCGTTAGGCATCTACATAATGAAATTAATAATTACTGTTTTAATATTATTTTCATCATATATTGTTTCACAAACAACGAATGTTAAGTCCAGAAGTGATACTTTATTTTATCAAGACGATTTGGTCAGAATAAATGAAAAAGTAGTATCCGAAATAAATCCATCTTTACATTTTTTTCAATTTGAATTAAATTTATTTCAATTACCTCAAACTAGAATTTCTGAGATCAAATCAATTTATGAATTAACGATCAGCGATTTTAATACAAAACAAGTAATCCAAACTATTAATGATACAATTAATGGTCGTATAGCTTCTTTAGGAATTATCGATAACGACTTTGAATTAATGGATGTTAATTTTGATGGTTATGTTGATTTGCCAATTAAAATTGGAGTTGAGAATCTTGGAGTAAGCCACTACAATGTTTGGCTATTTAATAATGCCAAGAATACTTTTGAGCTGTTTGATGAATTCAAAGATTTGCCTGGTCTATATATCAGCACTGATAAAAAGCAATTGCATACATTTTCAAATCCATTTAATGATACTTACTATTCAACCATTAATATTATTCAAGACAATAAACTGAATTGCATTGAAAAAAATGTTCAAGAAACTGAAATTATAAATGGATATATTTATAAAGTTCAACGAACTTATAAATTATTAGAAGGTGAATTTAAGTTAGTTGAGGAAAAGAAAATTAAA
>JBATOT010000009.1:0-1711 GCA_049291095.1 Ignavibacteriaceae bacterium
AGAAGTAATTAAATACAAATCATAAATTGTTAATTGTCGCCGCATTCCGCTCTGCGATATCCATCAACATTACTTCTCGCTTCTAGCCTCTCACATCTTTCATCATACTATTGAACATTCAACATTTATAATTTATAATTGATCCTATCCAGAATCCAGTATCTAGACCTTCACCACTAAGACACGAAGAACACTAAGTTTCACTAAGAATATCATTCTTAATTTTTAATTGTTAATTTTTCATTTTTAATGAAAAATACTCCATAGTTCTTCGCAATCCTTCAGCACGACTAACCTTTGGCATCCATCCCAGCACACGCAATGCCTTAGAAATATCCGGCTGTCTTACTCTCGGATCATCTACTGGCAGGTCTTTATAAATAATTTTACTTTTAGAATTTGTAATTTGTATTATCTCTTCTGCCATCTGCTTTACTGTTATCTCTTCGGGATTACCAATATTAACCGGTTCATATTCTTCAGACATTAACAACCTGTAAATTGCTTCAACCTGGTCATCTATATATATAAAACTTCTCGTCTGGCTTCCATCGCCAAATACCGTTATCGGCTGATCATTAAGCGCCTGCATAAAAAAAGCAGGTATTGCACGCCCGTCATTCACACGCATCCTTGATCCATATGTGTTAAATATTCTTGCAATCTTTGTATCAATATTGTGCGATCTGTGATAGGCCATTGTTAGTGCTTCAGCAAAACGTTTCGCCTCATCATAAACTCCGCGCGGACCAACGGGATTTACATTACCCCAGTAATCTTCCTTTTGCGGGTGCATCTGCGGATCACCGTAAACTTCTGAAGTTGATGCCAGTAAAAATCTTGCTTGCTTTACTTTTGCTAATCCAAGTGAATTGTGTGTGCCTAATGATCCTACTTTTAATGTTTGTATCGGCAGCTGATGATAATCTAAAGGACTGGCAGGGGAGGCAAAATGAAGTATGTAATCTACGCTTTCCGGTACTTCTATAAAATTTGTTACATCGTGATTTATAAATTTAAATTTTGGATTGCCGATCAAATGCTGAATATTTTCTTTACTGCCCGTCAGTAAATTATCAATGCAAATTACATTTATACCTTCACTAATTAATCTATCACATAAATGCGATCCCAAAAAACCTGATCCGCCTGTAACCACCGCTGTTGCCATTTTTTCCTCTTTTTGTATCTGTGATGATCCGCTAAATCAGTGTTATCCGTGTTCTATTGTTATTAACCTCAAAAATAAATAATTATTTGGTTAGAAATTAGTTGTTAGTAGTAATTAGTAAGTAGTAAAAAGTAATCAGTAATCAGTGATTAGTAAACAGTTAATAGTGATAAGTCAAATGTCAAAAGTTAAAAGTCAATTTTTTATTTTTAACTTGTCCGCCGTGGCGGATTGTCCCTTAGTCCATTCATTTTGATCCCGATTTATCTGGAGAGAAATCTTTGTTTTTCGTCATTGAACATTGAGGATTGAAAACTTAACATTTCCCGCAATCGATGCCTCCATGACAACGAATGACTCTCAATGACTATAAATTTCCGCTCTGAATTTTATTTCTCCGTGTAACTCAGTGCAAAACTCTGTGGTTCTCAGTGGAGAGGGATTTGAGAGAAGTGAAACGCAAGAGGTTAGAAGTAATTAAATACAAATCATAAATTGTTAATTGTCGCCGCATTCCGCTCTGCGATATCCATCAACATT
>JBATOT010000010.1:0-1725 GCA_049291095.1 Ignavibacteriaceae bacterium
TCGTTCTAATTAATTAACTTGCCTTCGGTTTGTACTGAACAAGTTACAAACCTTCGGCTAAATATTTATCAGTTGTGTTTTACTTGGCTTCCTTGTTATGGGCGGCGGGTTAGGCGCAACGTCGTTAGGCTTTCAATTAATTCAAAATGAAATATAATTTAATTATTATTTTTCTGTTCCTTTCTGGTTGTAAACCTATTCAATTAGTACTGCCCGAAGAACAGAATATTAAGATTAATTTAGTCTATGCTTGCCGACAAGTTGATACTTTCCAAAATAAATTTTTTATTGCTTTTATTCCTGATACTCTTGCAGTTGATGTTTGGTTTACTAAACAAGAGCAAGAATTTATTTTAAATAAATTGGACAGCATTAACTTTTTCACTTTTCCTGACAGTTTGCCAAAAGAAGAAAGTGAAATAATTTATCATCCTTATTGCTATCCTGCTTCATTAAGGATAAAGACAAATGCAAAAGATAAAACAGTTTTATTTTATCGAGGTACAACTGAAAAGTACAATCGTCAGTTTCAAGCTCTTGTAAAATTGGCAGATAATATTTTGGAGATGGCTTTAAACAAAAAAGAATATTAAAACCATAATAAGCAACACATAATAGTTTTTTTTCCGTAAAGCCTAACCAGCGCCTCAACCCGACCGCCATTTTAGTTTGGCGGATTTGAGATTTTTGAAAATATATTTTAGTTATATTTTGTTGTTCTAAGTGTTCATTCTAATTAATTAACTTACAAACCGCACTTTTGCTGACGCAAGTTAAGTGCAGTTTGTTTAATCATTGGCATTTGTGTTTTACTCGGCTTCCTTGTTATTGGCGGCGGGTTAAGCGCAACGTCGTTAGGTATCACAGAGGGAAAAATGAAAAAAACAGTTTATCTATCAACATTGTTTACTTTTTTGTTTCAATTTTTAGTTCTTTTTGCTCAAGATAAAAATGAGTTAATCAACGAAGCAATTTTTAGGGAATTTTTGAAAAGCGAATCGCCAGATTTATGTCTAAGCATTCTTAAAAATCCAGATAATAGTTATACGAATTTTTGTAAAGCCTTCTTATCTAAAAATGATAAAGAAAAGATTAAACTTTTTACTTCATTTATAGAATTGAAACCAAACTACGGTTTAAGTAAGGCATATTTTTATCGTGGTATTGCAAATCAAAACGCTGAGAATTATAAAGACTCTGAATTTGATTTGTTAAAAGCCATCGAATTAAATGAAAACAATTTCTATTCTTATTTTATGCTAGGCATAACACAAAGAAATTTGGATAAATTTAAAGAAGCATTGATAAATTTAGATAAAGCTATCGAACTAAACGAAAATGTTTACTTTATTTATCACCTTAGAGGTTTGACTCAGTCAGAGTTGGGAAATTATGAAGATGCTATTGATGATTATAATGAATCATTAAAACTTGAACCAAACAATGTACAGTGCTACTTAGATTTGGCTGAATGTTATTTAAGTACTGGACAGAAAGATGAAGCACTTGAATCAATTGAAAAAGCTAAACAACTTGATAAAAATGATGAGTATAAAATATTTATAGATCGTCTGTTATCAAAAGTTGGTACCTAACCAGCGCCTCAACCCGACCGCCTTTTTGGTTCGGCGGATTTATAATTATTGGCGTTTTATTTTTGTTCGAGATTTTGTTCTAAGTGTTCGTTCTAATTAATTAACTTGCCTTCGGTTTGTACTGAACAAG
>JBATOT010000011.1:0-10387 GCA_049291095.1 Ignavibacteriaceae bacterium
AGGATAAACTAATTTATAAACCCATACCTTTTTTATATGCTAAAGTGCAATTTCAAAAAAGTCATTATACTGATAATATTTTTCGTTTTCTTTTACAGTAAAATGGAGGCTCAAAAACTTCAAGAGCTAATTGATAGAACTGATTTAATTCTGAATTCAATCCCATCTATAATACATTCTGAAATTGGTTGTGATAAAGTAATAAGTGAATGTGAAGATTTGCAAAAAGATATTAATGAAGTTTTAAATTACGAGGAAGGTAATCATCCTAAGATATTAAAAACTTAAAAACTATAATTCAGAATGCAGAAACAATAATATGTGAGGATTGTAATGGTAAAGGAGATAAATAGAATTGTAAAAAACTAGAAAATCATATTTTATTTTCAATAATCTAACTTTATATAAAGCGGTGTTTATGAAAAGGTCAATTATTGCCTTCCTGGCTTCTTTAATGATCCTCTCCTGCCACTCCCAGGATTGTAGCACGCTGCCTCAAAAATTCAGTTCCTATAAACAAGCTATTGAACTTGTTCAGAACAGTCGTTTCGTATTTACGGATGAGGCAAATACTTCAAGCAGCTCATGGATTTCATCTGCAAGCTATTATAGTTGTGATGGTAAGACAGGTTATTTAGTTTACTCAACAAATAGTGGTAAGGAATATATCCACCAGGGAGTCCCAATAAATATATGGAGAGGGTTTAAAAATGCTGCCTCAAAGGGGTCTTTTTACAATGCTAACATAAAAAACAGGTTTCAGCTTAAGATAAGATTTTGAGAATTATCTTTTTTAACCGATCAAATAGAAGCAAACTATTGTCTTTCCCCATCAACATACAGAACTTCTTCTATTAGCGTCTTGTCTTCATTATAGTACCGCCATTTACCTGTTTGAACGCCATCCTTATAGAAGCCTTCTTCCTTTAGATATGCTTTAGTCAAGTCTCCAATGACTAAGTCCCCCTCTTTAGTCAGGTAATCTACATATAATTTATAGGGGCCATCTAATATCTCGTCTTTATATACACCAATAATTATCTCATTGTTATCTACTATTTTAAATGGCCCACTAAGTTTATCGTTTATATAAGTTTGGTATTGATAAACTATTTCTTTACCATTTATATATACTATATCCTTCCACAATCCTTGTTTATTAAAGCCAGAAATATTACCCATGCTCTTTGTTGATAACTTGCCCGATTCGTCATAATAATAATATGTCTGCAATCCTTCGAATAAATCATTTTTATATGTTCCTTCAATATCAATCTTCCCGTTTTTATAGGCTTTATATTTCCCGTTCTTTTTCCCATTTATATATGTTCCACTTTCGGTAAGCTGATTCCCTTCATATAATTTGTATGCACCGTTTAGAATATCATTTTTATAGTTGCATTCGCAGGTTAAATTGCCATCATCATCATAATCTTTTATAAGACCGTTTTTGGATTTATACAAATCAGGTTTTGGATCAACTGTTGTGTACTTTGATAATGTTATTGTATATATTGTTGATGAAGCAAAATCCTGGTCAGATTTGCCGGTGGCTAACGATAGAAGATACCCCTTCTTTGAATAATTAAGAGTAATCAAATTGTCATTGATTTCTGAATCCTCTTTTTTAAAGCCATTTGAAATGATAGAATTTTGAAAATTCGTATAAATTGATTTTGTATGGAATTGGTAGCTCACTTTATGTGGGATATCCCATAGTGTATATAAAGAGATCCACCCTTTTGCTTTATCATCATAATAACTTTTGTTGTAACTCCAACTAATAGTGCCATACTGGTTCAAGCTTTCTTTTTCGGAATTGTAGTAGACCCAACCTTTATTCATTAATAAAGTATTTGCTGACTCCCAATTTGATTTATTTATTATTGAGATCAGTTCAGAAAGAGAAACATTCTGTGACAAACTTTGGCAAGAAATAAATAAAGAAATAGCCAATGCTTTAATTCTCATAAAAAAAGGGGTTAAAATTAATAGTCGAATTATCGCTAAGAAAATGTCCTCAATATAAAAGTATTAAAATATTTCCGATCATATTTCTGTGAATACTGTAAACTAATATGTATTCAGATTTTACCAGTATTTTTAAACAAACCGTATTCGCTAAATGTGATTTGAGATATCTGACTACTTTCTTATATTAGATGTCTGAACCTTATGCCCAACCAAAACCCAGAACAACTAGCCAGAGATCAAATCGACAAGCAGCTTATTGCTTGTGGATGGGAAATTCAGCATAAGGATAAGATCAACCTTGCTGCTGGCCCCGGGATTGCTGTCCGGGAATATCTTACCGATGCCGGTCCCGCTGATTATGTATTATTTGTAGACCGTAAACCCGTTGGTTTGATTGAAGCCAAACGGGAGGAAGAAGGCGTTCGGCTTACCATACATGAAGAACAATCCAACGAATACCGGGTCAGTAAGCTAAAGCACCTGAACAATGACCCGCTTCATTATGTGTATGAAAGCACGGGGGAAGTAACACGATTTACCGATTTCAGAGACCCCAAGCCCCGCTCCCGTCCTGTCTTTTCCTTTCACCGCCCGGAAACATTCAGAGAGTGGGAAAAGCAAAAGCGATCCTTACGGGATAGGTTGCAGGATCTTCCAGAACTAAATACAGAAGGCTTAAGAGATTGCCAGATCAATGCGATCAGGAATCTTGACGTATCCTTTAAAGAAGCCAGATCTAAAGCCCTGGTGCAAATGGCCCCAGGCTCTGGTAAAACTTTTACCTCTATCAGTTTTATTTACCGGTTGCTGAAGTTCAGCAAAGCAAAGAGAATCCTATTTTTAGTGGATACCAGGAACCTGGGAGAACAGGCCGAACAGGAATTCATGAGCTTTATGCCCAATGATGACAACCGCAAGTTTACAGAACTGTATAACGTACAACGACTGAAAAGCAGCTATGTGGCAAATGACAGCCAGGTTTGCATCAGCACAATACAACGGCTTTATTCCATATTAAAAGGTAAGGAACTGGAAGAAACTGCCGAAGAGGAAAACCCTAACGAAAGAAGTTTTACTCCGAACGATCCCATGGGTGTAGTATATAATGAACGGCTGCCGATTGAATTCTTTGATTTTATCGTGATAGATGAATGCCATCGCAGCATTTACAATTTATGGAAACAGGTGCTGGAGTATTTTGATTCCTTCCAGGTCGGCTTGACGGCCACACCGGATAACCGGACCTTTGGTTATTTTAACCAGAATGTGGTGAGTGAATATGGATATGAAGATGCGGTGCTGGATGGTGTGCTTGTTCCTTATAATGTATTTGTCATAGAAACTGCTATTTCTAAGAAAGGTGCTGCCATCTGGAAAGGTGAATATGTAGATAAACGGGAAAAGCTAAGCCGAAAGAAACGATGGGAACAGGTTGACGAGGATATTACCTACAGCGCCAAACAACTGGATGATGATGTAGTGAACCCGAGCCAGATAAGAACCATCATCCGTGCATTTCGTGACCACTGGAAAGAGATATTCCCGCAACGGGAGGAACTCCCCAAGACTTTGATATTTGCCAAAACAGACAGCCATGCTGATGATATCATCAATATTACCAGGGAGGAATTTGGTGAAAGCAACCAGTTTTGTAAAAAGATAACATATAATGCGGACGACCCTAAAGGCACATTGGCACAGTTCCGCAATAACTTCTACCCCCGTATTGCAGTAACGGTGGATATGATTGCTACGGGTACAGATGTGAAACCACTTGAAATGGTCTTTTTTATGCGGGATGTAAAGAGTCGCAGCTACTTTGAGCAAATGAAAGGACGGGGCACCCGTACCGTTACACTGGACGATCTGCAAAAGGTGACGCCAAGCGCTACTTATAACAAAGATCATTTTGTGATCATCGATGCCATTGGGGTAAGCAAAAGTGTAAAGACAGACAGCCGGCCGCTGGAACGTAAACCATCTGTGCCCCTGAAAGACCTGCTACAGGCAGTGGCGGTTGGGGCACAGGATGAAGACACTTTTACTTCGCTTGCCAACAGGCTACTGCGCCTGAATAAACAGATGACCGAAAAGGAGCAACAGCAATTACAGGAACGAACCGGTGGCATCCCGCTGCGGCAAATAGCCCGTAACCTGCTTGATGCTTACAACCCTGACACTATAGAGGAAATAAGGCTTAGAATAGAAGAGACCAATGGTGGTGAATCACCAGCAGAAATACAACAAGCTTTCGAGGAACAGCATAATCGCCTGATTGAATCGGCAGCAGCTGTTTTCAATGGCGAACTGAATGCCTTTATTGATAATGTAAGAAAAGTGCATGAGCAGATTATTGATGTGGTGAATATTGACGAGATTACCAGTATAGGCTGGGACAAAGACCAAAAGGAGAAAGCCGAGAACCTGATCCGTGACTTTACCGAATGGATGGACAACCACAAGAATGAAATAACTGCCCTGCAGATATTTTATAACCAACCTTACCGCCGCCGGGAGCTTACGTATAAAATGATAAAAGACCTGGTAGAAAGACTGAAAACGGAAAAGCCTTTGCTGGCACCGTTGCGGGTATGGGAGGCGTATGAACAGGTGGAAGGAAACAAAGGAGGGTTAAAGAATGAACTGATAGCCCTGGTATCGCTGGTAAGGCATATTTGTGGATGGGATAGCAGCCGCACCCCTTATGATAAAACGGTGGACAAGAACTTCCAGGAATGGGTATTTAAGAAGCAGGCAGGAACTCTAAAGTTTACGGAAGAACAGATGAACTGGCTGCGGATGATCAAAGACTATATAGCCGGGAGTTTTCATATTGAAAAAGAAGATTTTGACCTAAGTCCCTTTAATGCGCAGGGAGGATTGGGCAAGATGTGGCAGTTGTTTGGGGATAAGACCGATGAAATAATTAATGAACTAAATGAAACACTAGCAGCTTAAAATCAACTCTATGACACTAAATGAACTTAAAGAGAATATTGCCGCATCGCCCAATAGAGAGTGGTTACAGAGCTATGAGCTTAAGATAAACTATCAAAATATTAATTACAGTACTACGCTACTGGGAGTGGTAAATATTTATTCCTTTATTATTGACCAATCCGATGGCTTTAGCAAACTATCCCCTCTGCCCAAAGAATTGGAAGAAGTTAGAATGAAGTTTATTAATGCGAAAGGAAGTCTCTTACAACTAATATCACAGAATAATATTGCTAAAGCAACATGGGATAGTAATCTGCGTTTTATTTCTAATACTAATAACCAACCTGTCTTTTTGTATAATACTACTGAAGTTGATTTTCTGATAAAAGTTTATCGGGAAAGGCCTGAATATTATAATGGAGCATATGAATATTTTACAGGATCAACTCAACATGCTAATAACAAAGCTTACTTAACCGGGTATTTACTCGCCTATGAATTTGACAGCAAAGACTTTTCTTCTATTGCAGAAAGGAAAGAAGCTGAGAAAAAATCAATATTATCAATCAGATCTGGATTTCAGGAAAAATTAGGTAATGCTGAAAAAGAAGTTGTAGAATACATAGCAAAATCAAATCAAAAGTTTGAGGAGTATGCCAGTAAAATTGACAGCTTTAAAACTGAAAAGGAAACAACTTATAATGATTGGTTTCAAAGAAATTCAGTTGACTTTACAAAATTCCATACAGCCTCAGTTAAACAAATAGCAGACCTTGAGGTGCTATATAAGGAAAAACTTAAGTTAGAGGCACCTGCAAAATATTGGAATGAGAGAGCAAAGAAGCTTCGTACAGAGGGATATTGGTGGCTGGGAGGTTTGATTTTATCTGTTGCTATTAGTGTCGGCATATTGATTTGGGTTTTAAATAAAGTTGCTGACGGAACATTTCAAGATATATTCAAAGAGACAGGTTCAGCAGTTAAATGGTCAGTTGCTTTAATTACTTTAATTTCTTTCCTTGCTTATATAATAAGGGTATTGTCCAAATTGACTTTCAGCTCTTTTCACTTAGTTAGGGATGCAGAGGAACGGGAGCAGCTTACTTATGTTTATTTGGCCTTACAGAAAGAAAATAAAATAGACCCAACAGAAAGACATTTAGTTATGCAATCATTATTTAGTAGAGCTGACTCTGGGCTGTTGAAAGATGATGCATCTCCTACAATGCCGGGTAATATAGTTGATCAATTTACAAAGAAATAATATGGCATTAGGTAGGAAACCAATTGAAATAGTCAACGACGGAAAGCACCAATTACTTGCTAAGGCAGATCATTGGGATAGAATATATTTGAAAGAAGTTGCCAAAGTTCAAAACGGTTATGCATTTAGCTCAGATTATTTTTCTAAGAGCGAAGGGATGCCTTTAATTAGGATACGTGATATAGATGGTTTAAAGACAGTTGATAAGTTCCGAGGAAAATATAATGAAGATTTTGTTGTGAAAAAAGGAGATATATTAATTGGAATGGATGGAGATTTTAAAGTTGCAAGATGGAAAGGGGAAAATGCATTATTGAATCAACGAGTTTGTAGAATTATTCCCGATTTAAAAAAATACAATGATAAATTTTTAGTACTCTGTTTACAACCATTTTTAGATGCAATACATGCGGAAACATCATCGGTGACTGTAAAACATATTTCTTCAAAAACAATAGAAGAAATTCCATTACCACTTCCTTCGAGAAAGGAACAACAAGCCATTGTATCCAAAATAGAAGAACTCTTTAGTGAGTTAGACAAAGGTATAGAAAACCTGCTCCTGGCCCAACAACAACTAAAAACCTACCGGCAAAGTGTATTAAAATGGGCATTTGGAGGAAAGCTAACGAATGAAAATGTAAAAGAGGGGGAATTGCCGGAAGGGTGGAAGAAAGTGAAATTAGAACAAGTTGCAAAATTCTTAAATGGGGATAGGAGTAAAAAATACCCAAATAGAAACGAATATGTGCAGGATGGAATTCCTTTCATAAACACTGGTCATATACAACCGAATGGTAAACTTGATTTGATTTCAATGAACTACATTTCAAGAGAAAAGTTTAATAATTTAAATGGAGGAAAAATAAAGAATGGAGATTTAGTGTATTGTTTAAGAGGAGCTACTATTGGTAAGACAGCTTTTGTCGATCAATTCAAAGAAGGAGCAATAGCCTCATCACTAGTAATTATTAGACCAAATCAAGAAGACCTTAACAATAAATATTTATATTATTTCTTAATAAGTCCATTAGGCAAAGATTGTATAAGTCAATTTGATAATGGCAGTGCTCAACCCAATTTATCTGCAAAAAATCTTTCACTGTATTCTATGCCGTTGGCAATACATGTAGAAGAACAAAGAAATATTGTACAAACTATCGAAAGCCGCCTCAGCGTAGCCGATAAAATGGAGGAAAGCATAACCCAGAGCCTGCAACAGGCAGAGGCGTTAAGGCAGAGTATTTTAAAAAAGGCGTTTGAAGGGAGGTTGGTGTAAAAATAAAAAGCAAATGGAAAATATCGAATTCAAACTTCTTTCCAATCTCAGCAGCTATCATGTAAGCAAAATAGCAGATAGTGTAATAAAAGATCTAATGGAATTAAAGAAAGACCTTCTGCTATCTGGAGGTGATTCCGGCTTGAAAAATACCTGGGAAGAAATTTGTGTGCAGGTACAGGGAGAGCAATCGTTTTACTGGGATTCATATGAGGAAACCATTAATAATTTTATTGAAAAAGAATTAGATGAACAACCAGAGGTTGTAAGGAAATTGATAATGTATGTTGCATCAATTGATAGTGAACCAGAAGGAACCGAAGATGAGCCGGTTTATTCATGGGAAGCTGCAATAGATTGTATAAACGATGAAATAATGATGAATGCAGGCAGTTTTGAAAATAGAAATGTCACGAGATATTTAGATCAGGATTTTGACGAAGAAGATGAAGAAGAAGTGGATGAAGATGAGGTTGGTGATGATAACGGCTTAGAAAAGGATAACGACTAACTCATTGCCGGTACAAAGCCGGGGCTATCAGAAAAGCATTTGAAAGAAGGTGTTTGAGTGGAGATTGATTTAATTTGTTTGATTAATTAAAGATTGTTTATGCCAGTTCCGAAAAAGACAAAGAGTTCGTCTGTTTTACGAATAAAATCAGTTGGTCAATTTTTGGATCGATTAAAAGAACTTGAAAACCTTAGTGAGTATGCATTGTTCAGAGGCCAAGAACAGGATTGGCCTTTACTTCCAAAAATTGGCAGGATAAATTTAAAGAATAGCGATTTCGAATCTGCAGAGAAAGAAATGTTGAATGATTTTAAAAGACTAAGCCGCCCATACCTTCCAAGACCTGTTCTGAATAATTGGGAGTGGCTTGCGTTGGCTCAGCATCATGGAATGGCTACCAGACTATTAGACTGGACAACTAATCCTCTTGCCGCCATTTGGTTTGCAGTTTCAAAACCAATTAAGAGGGGAGTTGGTGTGGTATGGTTGTTAAACGCTCCAGAAGAGTCTATTATTAAAGCTAATGAAACTGAAAACACGGATCCATTTGAGCAAACAGTAACAAGAATATTTCAACCACATATTACTACGAATAGAATTGCGTCACAGAATGGATGGTTTACTTCACATCGTTATTCAAAGAAGAAAAGTAATTTTGTTAAGTTTGAGTGGAATTTAAGATACAAAGACTATCTTAAGAAATTTATTATTCCATTAGAGTACTTTTCGGATTTAAGAGCGGAGCTGGACAGATTAGGTATTAATAGATTATCTCTATTTCCTGATTTAGATGGAGCAGCTCATCATTCTGAATGGTTAAATTCTTACCTAGAGGATGAAAACCTTTAATGGACATTCATATTTTGTTTCTAATTTTTTATTCTTAAAAATGCAACCAAATATCAATGACATTAGAAGAATCACTTAAAATGGCTTCAATTAAGGTTTGGAATGAACTAGAGCCAATTCCAATAAATTCAGTTTATAAAGTATTTGAAGTTAGGGAAGAGGCTCTCACAACTATGGCAATAAAGGAGCTTTATAAATCAAAATGTCCAAGTATTGATAAAATTGAAATGATACCTGGAAATGAAGAATCTTTGAAGGGTTATGATTTCGAAATGGCGATTGGTAGTAAATCAAAAGGGAAGTATGTAAGACTATTTATTCAGGCAAAGAGATTATATGGAAAAAGCATAAACAATAGTTTTGATGCGCTGGATTTCAGCCAAACAGAATTATTAATAAACTATTCTAAAAAGGAATCAAGCCTTGCGATGTATGCATTCTATAATCATCTTCTTGATAGTGATTTGGAACTGATAAATTGTTATAATTCAGCAACACCTTATGATAAAAAGAACTTAGGAATAACCCTTGCATCTGCATATTCTGTAAAGAAACTTCAAAGCAAAAAGTTCTATGATTATCATTTTAACAATGAACGCCGTATTGATCCTAAATTGTATAGTTTGAGATACTATCCCCAGTTGTTTTATTTTCATAAAGCAAGCAGGAGTCACTTAGCAGTACCCTTTCATGAGCTTTCATATTTCACAATTGAAATAGCAGAAAAAATAAATAAAGTTTATAGGAGATTAAAGAGAAGAGGTAAGACAAATTTCTTTTTCTTCTTTTTCCCGGGAATTGAGGATTTTTTGAATGGCGATAAGTATATTATTCCAGTATTAGAGACAAATATTTCTCAATTAGTAGCTGACTTTCAAAAAAGAACTTTTGTGGAAAATGAGGACGTTTACCAACCAAAAGCATTAATAGTTTTTGATACCGACAATTTAGATTTTTCAAAAATGCACGAATAATTGATTTTAAACAATGAATAACAATTCAGCAATAGTCTCAAAGGTTTGGTCATTTTGCAATACCCTTCGTGATGATGGAGTGGGTTATGGTGATTACCTGGAGCAGCTTACATACCTGCTATTCCTAAAAATGGCTGATGAGTACAGTAAGCCGCCACATAACCGCAAGTTGCCCATTCCGGTAAAGTATAGCTGGGAAAGCCTGAATGCACTCAAAGGTGCAGAACTGGAAAGCCATTATACTGAGCTGCTACGGGAGTTAGGTAAGCAGAAAGGAATACTGGGACAGATATTTACCAAGAGCCAGAACAAGATACAGGACCCGGCCAAGCTCAGTAAGATCATTGCCATGATTGATGCAGAGCAATGGTTGATGATGGGAGTTAAGGACAAAGGAGATATTTACGAGGGGTTATTGGAGAAGAATGCAGAGGATACTAAAAGTGGGGCCGGACAATACTTTACCCCAAGGGCATTGATCCGGGCGATGGTGGAATGTGTGCAACCGCAGCCAATGAAAACCATTGCAGACCCGGCCTGCGGTACTGGCGGCTTCTTTCTTGCAGCTTATGATTACCTGGTGGAGCATAATAAAC
>JBATOT010000012.1:0-5673 GCA_049291095.1 Ignavibacteriaceae bacterium
GGATCAATCACACCTCACACTAAGTTTGAAGGTTCAGTTTATGTTCTTTCAAAAGATGAGGGTGGCAGACACACACCATTTTTTAATGGTTACAGACCTCAGTTCTATTTCAGAACTACTGACGTAACTGGTGTTGCTACACTCCCTGAAGGTACAGAAATGGTTATGCCTGGCGATAATGTGAATTTATCTATAGAATTGATTGCTCCTATCGCGATGGAAGAAAAGTTGAGATTTGCTATTCGTGAAGGTGGCAGAACAGTTGGTTCTGGTGTTGTAACAAAGATTATTGAATAGTATTTGAATATTCTCTTGAAAAGGGAGTTTCTACTCCCTTTTCTTATCTAAATTAATATAAGGAGTTGATTAAGTGCCCGGTCAAAAAATAAGAATCAAGTTGAAATCGTACGATCATATTTTGATTGATAAATCTACTGAGAAGATAATAAAAACAGTTAGAAGCACTGGTGCTGTTGTTTCAGGACCTATTCCGCTTCCAACTAAGAAAACTATTTACACTGTTTTACGTTCACCTCACGTAGATAAAAAATCGAGAGAACAATTTGAAACAAGGGCGCACAAAAGAATAATTGATATCCATAACTCAAACAACAAAACCGTAGATTCATTAAGTAAGCTTGATATACCTGCGGGAGTTGATATTGAGATTAAGTTATAATGAATTTTGGAGATAAGATGTCTGGTATAATTGGTAAAAAATTGGGAATGTCTAATATCTTCGGTCAAGACGGAGAAATTATACCTGTTACTGTAATACAAGCAGGTCCCTGTAAGGTTGTAAACATTAGAACTAAAGAAAAAAATGGATATGAGGCTTTGCAACTTTCATTTGGTGAAAGAAAAGAAAAGCATACTTCAAAACCATTAGCAGGACAGTTTAAAAGTAGTGGGCTTACACCTGCAAGATTACTTAAGGAATTTAAAAACTTTAATACTGCCGATTTTAAGGTTGGTGATCAATTAGGCGCTGATTTTTTTGCCGAAGGTGAAAAAATAAAAGTTAGAGGAAGAAATAAAGGGAAGGGATTTCAGGGAGTTATGAGACGCCACAATTTTGGAGGTGTTGGAGGTACTACTCACGGACAAAGTGATAGACTAAGAGCACCTGGATCAATTGGCTCAAGTTCTTATCCTTCGAGAGTATTTAAGGGAATGAAAATGGCAGGTAGAATGGGTTATGAAAATGTAACTATTGCCGGTCTAAAAGTAGTTAAAGTTATTCCAGAACAAAATTTAATTTTTGTTAAAGGCGCTGTTCCTGGTGCCGTGAATACAATTTTAGAATTGATTAAGAAGTAATTTGGTAAAAAAATGACACTTGATGTTTATAAAATTGATGGTTCAAAATCGGGCGAAAAAATTGATTTATCCGATAGCATTTTTGCAATTGAACCGAATGATCATGCTATTTACTTATCTGTAAAATCGTTCTTGGCAAACCAAAGACAAGGTACTTCAAAAGCTAAGGAAAGAGGAGAAGTAAGAGGCGGCGGTAAAAAACCTTGGAAGCAAAAGGGTCGTGGCGGTGCTCGTGCCGGTACTTCTCGCTCTCCATTATGGGTTGGCGGTGGAACCATTTTTGGCCCACGGCCCAGAGATTATCGTCAAGATATTCCAAAAAAATTAAGAAGATTAGCTCGTAAATCTGCTTTTAGTTACAAATTAAAAGATGAGCAGCTTTTGGTGGTTGAGGATTTTAATATCGATCAACCAAAAACTAAGGAATTCTCTAAAATTCTTAGTGCTCTTAAGATTAGCGGAAAAAAAGTACTTTTATTAACTGAAGTAAATAATCCGAATATTTATAAATCAGGAAGAAATATCCCAAAGGTAAAGGTTTTAGAAGCAGCAAAAGCATCTACATATGATTTATTGAACAATCAAATCCTTATTCTTCAAAAAAGTGCTGTAAAAGAAATTGAAAAAACATTTACTGCAAATGCAGAGGTGGTAAGTTAATTATGAATCAGATATTAGTAAGACCTCTTATAACAGAAAAAATGACTAACATTAGCGCTGAACATACTGGTAAATATGGATTTCTTGTAAATCCAAAAGCAAATAAAATTGAAATTAAAAAAGCAATTGAAAAGAAATTCGATGTTCATGTAGTTGATGTCAGAACTATAAATCATCCTGGAAAAATTAAATCACAATTTAGAAAAAGCGGACGATTTGAAGGTAAAACAGCACGAACAAAGAAAGCAATCATTACACTTAAAGAGGGCGAAAAAATTGAACTCTTTGAGCAAGTATAGTATAGGAAACAGGATTTTATAATGGGAATTAAAAAATTAAAACCAACTACTCCAGGAACAAGATTTAGATCTAATTCTACTTTTGAAGAAGTCACAAAATCTACTCCTGAAAAGTCGCTAACAGTATCTATTAAAAAATCTGGTGGAAGAAATAATACCGGACACATAACCACAAGATTTATTGGTGGTGGACACAAAAGAAGATATCGTTTGATTGATTTTAAAAGAAACAAACCAGGAGTACCTGCAAAAGTTTTTTCAATTGAGTATGATCCAAACAGAACATGCAGAATAGCCTTATTGCATTATATTGATGGAGATAAGAGATATATTCTTGCACCAGAAGGGTTAAAAGTTGGAAGTAAAGTTGTTTCTGGTCCAGGCAGCGATATTCAAATTGGTAATGCACTTCCTTTGAAGGAAATGCCACTTGGTAGTTTTGTTCACAATGTTGAAATGAAACCTGGAAAAGGCGGACAAATAGGAAGAAGTGCCGGTGCTTCATTACAGGTTATGGCTAAAGAGGGTGACTTTGCTACTTTAAAATTACCTTCAGGCGAAGTAAGAATGATTAGACTTGAATGTATGGCAACGTACGGAGTTGTTGGTAACTCTGAACAAGAAAATATTAGTTTAGGTAAAGCTGGTAGAAACAGATGGTTAGGGAAAAGACCAAGTGTAAGAGGTGTTGCGATGAATCCTGTTGATCACCCAATGGGTGGTGGTGAAGGTAAAACTTCTGGCGGCGGTCATCCAGTTTCACCTTGGGGACAAAAAGCAAAAGGTCTTAAGACAAGAAAAAGAAAAAAAGAATCTAATAAACACATAATTAAAAGACGTAAGTAGCAATTAGAGAGTAATTTATGCCAAGATCCGTAAAAAAAGGTCCTTTTCTAGATTATAAGTTAGCTGAAAAAGTTAAAAAGCTAAATGATACTAATCAGAAAAAAATAATTAAGACCTGGTCACGTTCTTCAACAATTTTTCCAGATTTTGTAGGCCATACAATTGCAGTACATAATGGGAATAAAATGATTCCAGTGTACATAACAGAAAATATGGTTGGTCATAAACTTGGTGAATTTTCACCTACAAGAGTATTCAGAGGTCATCCTGGAACAAAAGCTGAAAAATCTTCTAAATGATAAAAAATAGGATTTGAATTTAATGGAAGCTAAAGCAATAAATAGATATATAGGTTCATCACCAAGAAAGATGAGATTGGTAATTGATCTTATCAGAGGAATGAGGGTAGATAAAGCATTGGAAACTCTGCACTTTTCTTCAAAACATTCTTCTAAGGATGCAGAAAAGACATTAAGATCTGCTGTTGCAAATCTTATGAATTCTGATGATGCGACTAGAGTTGAACCTCAAGATTTATATGTAAAAGAAGTTTTTGTAAATCAGGGACCAACAATAAAAAGAATTTCACCTGCACCGATGGGACGTGCATACAGAATTAGAAAAAGATCCTGTCATTTAACTGTTGTTGTTGCAAGTAAAGATTAATTAAGGAGAAAGATTTTTGGGACAAAAAACACACCCCGTAGGATTTAGAGTTGGAGTCATCAGAGGATGGGATTCTAACTGGTATGAAAATAAAAGCTATTCACTAAAGCTTAAAGAAGATGACAAACTTCGCGCATATATTAGAAGCAGATTAAAAAAAGCGGGTATCTCAAGAATAGTTATTGACAGAACATCTAAAAATATTATTCTAACAATCCACACATCCAGACCTGGTGTTGTTATAGGAAAGAGTGGAAAAGAAATTACTCAGTTAGAAGAAGAATTAAAAAGAGTTACAAGTAAAGATGTAAAAGTACAGATATCAGAAATAAAAAGACCTGAGTTGGACGCTTATCTTGTTGCAGAAAATATTGCAAATCAACTTGCTGGTAGAGTTTCATTTAGAAGAGCCATGAAGACTTCAATTACAGCTGCGATGAGAATGGGCGCCGAAGGTATTAGGATTATGTGTGCAGGACGACTTGGTGGAGCTGAAATGGCTAGAACAGAGCAGTATAAAGAAGGTAGAATACCACTTCATACTATTAGAGCTGATATAGATTATGCAAATGGTAGAGCTGAAACAATTTATGGTTCTATCGGAATAAAAGTTTGGATTTGCCGTGGTGAAATTCTTGGCAAAAGAGTTACTGAATAAAATCGCTTAGGAGTTTTTTTTTATGTTAATGCCCAAAAGAGTTAAATACAGAAAATCGCAGCGCGGAAGAAGAGCTGGTAAAGCTTATAGAGGAAGCACCGTTGCATTTGGTGATTTTGGATTAAAAGCAATGGAACCAGCTTGGATAACAAGCAGACAAATTGAAGCTTGTCGTGTTGCCTTGACCAGAAAAATGAAAAGAGATGGAAAAGTTTGGATTAGAATTTTTCCTGATAAACCGGTTTCTAAAAAACCACTTGAAACAAGAATGGGTAAAGGTAAAGGCGCTCCTGAATTTTGGGTGGCTGTTATTAAACCTGGAAGAGTTATGTTTGAAGTTGCTGGCATTACAAAAGAGTTAGCAAGTGAAGCTTTGAAATTATGTTCACACAAACTTCCGATCAAAACTAAAGTTGTAAGCAGACCAGATTACGAATAGAAAGAGAATTTAATAAAATGAAATTACATGAAATAAAAGAAATGACAAGTGATGAACTTGTTAAGAGAATTGAAGAAGAAGAAAAAAATATGGTAGACCTTCGTTTCTCTCATCAGCTAAAACAATTGAGTAATACTTCTAAATTAAGACTTGCTAAAAAGGATATTGCTAGAATGAAGACTATTTTAAGTGAAAGATTGAGTTCTGAAAAAGCAGCTCAAAAAGATATACAGGAAGGAGCTAATGCTTAAAATGGTAGAACGTGCGTTAAGAAAAACCAGAATTGGTGTTGTTGTTAGCAGTAAAATGGACAAGACTATTACAGTTGCAATTGAAAGAAAAGTACCTCATCCTATTTATAAAAAGTATTTTAAGAAAACCACTAAATTGATGGCACATGATGAAAAGCAGGAATGTGGATTAGGGGACAAAGTTAAAATTATGGAAACACGCCCGCTTAGTAAAAATAAAAGGTGGCGTCTTGTAGAAATTGTTGAAAAAGCCAAGTAAGGAGACTTTATAAAATGATTCAGGAAGAAACCAATTTAATCGCTGCGGATAATTCCGGTGCTAAAAGAGTTAGATGCATCCGCGTACTTGGCGGTAGTGATAGAAAATATGCAACCGTTGGTGATCCCATCGTTGTTTCAGTTAAAACTGCTATTCCTAATGGAACAGTTAAAAAAGGTGAAGTATCACGCGCAGTAATAGTTAGAACTAAAAAAGAAGTCAGAAGAAAAGATGGATCATATATAAGATTTGATGAAAATGCTGCTGTATTAATA
>JBATOT010000013.1:0-9904 GCA_049291095.1 Ignavibacteriaceae bacterium
ACAATAACTAATTCTACAATAACATCAATTCAAAATACAAATGCGGTTCTTAGAATAGGTGCCTGGGTGCAAAGTTATTTAAATTCCTTTACTGGTTCAATAGATGATATTAGAATTTATAATAGAGTACTTACAAATGGGGAAATACAAATATTATATGGTTCATTAGTTGATGTTAAAAATGATGAAAATATCGTTAGTAATGATTATTATATAAATCAGAACTATCCTAATCCATTTAATCCAAGCACTAAAATATCTTGGCATTCAACTATAAGTGCACAACAATCTTTAAAGATCTTTGATATTTTAGGTAATGAAGTAGCTAATTTAGTGGATGAATTTCGTAGCGCTGGAGATTATGAGATTAGATTTGATTCGAAGGGCTTAACAAGCGGTGTTTATTTTTATCAAATTCAAATAGGTGATTTCGTTCAAACAAAGAAAATGATCCTTCTCAAGTAGTATAAAAATTATTATTCAAAATTACTGTAGGCTGTCGTAGTAAAGACTTCGGCAGCTTTTTTTAATTAATTGCATTTTGTTTAACCCATTCACCACTTTTCCAATACAGAATATTACTCTTAATAATATTTTTATATTCTTCCGTATCTGTGTAGGGTTGGGTTAGTTTGCCATGTGCGACAAGTGTGTCTCTTTGTACTCTAAAATCACTATCGATAACAAGATCTACATTTTTAAAATTTTTTTGTACGTAATATCCAATTTCTACTTCATTTATATTGGATGGTAATGCAGTTGCAAATGAGTAAGATGTATCATTCTCCTCGTTTAGTATACCACCATTTGCAAAAAGTGGTGTTCTATGATTATTGTATAGAAGATCAAAGTCTGTTTTTGGGAATCTGATGTATGACTCAAATTTCATTAATGTGTAATCATTTATTAAGTAATCTTCTGTTGTAGGTCGCACTAGAGTAAGTGTATCCAATTTAAAATTAAACATAACTAATTCTTCAAAACCGTTGTCATATCCTATTCCTACAATTACAGGCATTTTATCTTTATCACTTTTAACTATACAATTCATTATATGTCCAGATGCCCAATACGTCCCGGGTAACCTTTTCTTTGTTTTGAGATCAATCCTAAAGATAGCGGAACTGAATGAATTTAGATTTGTTGCAATTAGATATAGTGATTTCCTCGAATTGTATGTTAGAGTATCCAGGATTTTAATTGCATAATCTGAATTTAAATTTTCTCTGTTTGTTTTAACAACATCGGTAAAAAGATAGCACCAGATTATTTCACCTTGATTTGAAAAACAAGTAGTGTACCTGATATCTTTTTTATTTTTATTCCCATCAAATCCACAAATTATTACTTCATTAATTCCATCGTAATCTATGTCCACTATCTTAGCGAATTGTTCCAAATTTGAAGGCGTTATTTTTACATTAGTTGTCCAAATGATACGTCCATTTTTATTTTTAATGAATAAAGCATTACCATCAGTATGAAGTGTGTTAGGATTTTTATCAAAATCAATTGCCACCATATATGCTATTATCATTATCAGACAGATTGTAATTATAACACTAAGGCTATTTTTTTTAATAAATTTTCCAGTCCTTACAATCATACTTTGTTTTTTAATATCAACAACATCTCTCCTATTGATAACATCGCTGATATCTTCAGCAGGAATAAGTTTTAAGTTTCTGTTTGGATAAACAAGTTTTAATTGTGTTAGTGCAAATTGTGCATAAGTTTCTTCAAATTTTGGTAGGATAAAGGTATTTATCTCTGAAAAAAATATCGCCTTTACTTTTTGTTTTATTATTTCTTTTCCAGTTTCCTGTACCCTTCCATTTTCTTTAACTCCACCGGTAAAAGCACTGCATTCTTTAATTTTAATAATGTATTCGGGATTATAAAACCTTAATAATTCCTCTAACATAGTAAGTGTTAGCGCTATACCAAGAGAATCACCTTCGTAAAATCCTATCTTTTTGTCAAAACTGATTATAATGTCGTGATATGGAAAAGGTTTTTTTATATATGTACTTAATTGGATAAGTGCAACTTTCCAGGAATTTTCACACTGCTCAATTATTCTTTTTTCGATTTCTTTTTCACTCGGTACAATAATAAATTTATTGTTTTCTGCGCACTTGCTGATTCTCACAGTAATAGAATCAATAACTCCATAAATATTCTCTATGGGTTCATTATCAATTAATGGAAAGTAGGCTTTTTGCTCAATTCCGTTTTTGTACTCTTTATCTTCTAGAATATCCAGAAGCTTATCATATCGATTCTTAATTCTTTCTAATTCTTTCAAGAGAGTTTGTTCATCAACCTCAAAGCAATCTAAATCAGAAAGTTTTTCCAGAATAACATTCAATCTATTTGTGAATGAAGGATCAACACCCCATACATCAAATTTTTTAATACTGGTAATAAAATCTGCGATAAACTCTTTTAAGAATGCTTCAATTAAATTTGGATTATTAAGTGAGAGAATAGTTTCGAAATAATTAACGAAAAGATTTAGGTTATTAATGCTGGAAGATGAATTAAATGATTTATTAATTAACTCAGTTCGAAGTGTTTCTAATTCAAATAAATTATTCTGATTCAATTGGAAACAAAGCCCAAATAATATGAACAAAGATAATTAGTATTGACTTTGTTAAAAATTTAACTTAATCAATTTCATCTCAACACCTTGTGGCGTAACGGGAAAGCTGCCATCGTATTGCTAATTATAAAACAACTAGATTAAAATAAGGAAAGAATATATTTAAGTCTAACAAAATTTATTAAAAGGTTTACTGCTAAAGCAATCATCACCCCTGCATTATACATCTACTATACCTTTTACCCCATAACCTATACATGTATTCCATAACTCCACTACTGCACAATTCCATCACTCCATCATTCCCCCGCCCCGGTATTAAAAAAATCTTGAATATTTTATTAAGTAAGTGTACATTTAAATAAATAAAATGATTGGTTCTTGCAATCCTTGTATCTATGTATTGATAATAAAAAATACAGAAAACTAACTGCATTTTGCACATCTCCTACGATAATATGAATCCGTTCTGATACCGTTTACAATCCGTTTTGAACACGTTATGCCAGGCTTTATCTTTCGGTATTAACATACATTAAACTCGCAGCAAAGTCGTTAAAACAATATGGCAAGATTTATTCCCGGTGTACTTGGTACGCCAATTGGCAAAACTGATGGTAAGGTTTTCAGGCAGGTGAATGGCAAGACCTTCTTTTCATTTCGTCCGGATACATATAATATCAGTCAAACTAAATCAGCAAAAAACTCCAGGCAGGCATTCGGTACGGTTGTACAGTTTGCAAAGCTTATTACTTCTTCAGACGAATTATCTTATTGTTGGAAAAAAGCAAAAATCAAAGGCACGTCTGCTTATCATAGAATATTAAAGCATAACTTACCGCTAACTAAAGATGGATTGTTGTCAATTCGCAATCAGATGATCCCAAAAGGATTTGATTACACCTTTAATTGCGATCTAAATGAAGACAGTACATTATTATTCAACCTTGATCTTTCTAACGCTGGATTAACATTAAAGAAGTTTGCGTTGAATGCTTACTTTATTATTGCTTTATTTAATCCCGCTTCAAAAAAATCGGGCACAGAATTTTTAGTAAGCACAATAGAATTAGAACAGGTGGATAACCTGGAGGATATAAATTTTAACATTTCCTTTTCAACAACCGAAAAAAAGATAATAAACAAGTACAAAAACTTAATTGTATTTTCAGCGCTTATTATTAACAGCAAGGGTAAATTTTATAATCACTCTGCCTCAATATCAAAAGAGTTTTCAATAAAATAAAATTTTTTAGTCTAAGTACCTTTCATTAAAGACCGGTAAAATCAGATCAGGTTATAAATGAAAGTAACAGTAATTGCACGCACCTTGTTTTGATCTGGTAACTCAGCGCAGCAATTGCTCCGGTTAATTTCACTTAAATGATTTGCTTAGAATAATTACAAACATCATATCAAAAAAATGGCGCCTAAATAGCGCCATATTTAACTTGATAATTCACTTGTTTTTATTCAACAGGTCGTCCCATTGCTGAAAGATTTTTACTTCTCTCAATTGATTGAAGTGCAAGATATCTATCACCGAACTTTTTAAGATTATCCGCTTCAGTATCATACTGATCATAATGTCTTTCTTCATCGGCAACCAAACCTTCAAAGATTTGCTTTGTTGCTGAATCAGCATTAGCTGAAGATTGATTAGCCCAAAGATTATAATCACGCGCACTTTCCTGTTCCATGTTTGCAGCTTTCTCCAGCATCTTTGCAACATCTTTAATCTTTTCTACTTCTCCACCGACTTTCATTTCAACTTCACCTTTTAAGAATAAAATTCTTTCTGCAAGTTTTTCAACGTGAAGCATTTCATCAATTGCAGTTCTTTTAAAAAGTCCGGCAAGTAAATCATAACCTTGATCATCACATAAAAAATGGAAGTACATATATTGATGAACAGCAAATAGTTCATCAGCAATAGCTTTATTTAATAATTCTATACTTTTCTCGTGCATTTTATTTCTCCTAAATTTTATTTTTAATTTTTGTTATTGCTAAAATAATTTAAATAAAAATGGTTTTCTAATAGTTATGATTTATTAGCATCAAAGAAACTCTATACAGACTAAAATTCTCTCTTTAATGAATAGTTAAGGTTCCGAAATTAAAATCGGATAAGTTGTTATTTCAACATTATCATTTTTTTTGTTTCGATAAAGCTGCCTGATTTTAATTGATAGAAATAGATTCCGCTCGACAATGTTGAATTAAGTGTGTAATATTTAGAATGAAATCCTGCCTCTAAATATTCATTTACTATTATTTCAACTTCCTGTCCAAGAGAGTTATAAATTTTTACAGTTTGCCAATCACTTTTTGGCGATTGCCAACTGATTGTTGTACCTGGATTAAACGGATTCGGATAATTTTGAAATAACCTAAATGTTGTAACAACATTGTTTGGATCATCATTAATCTGTAATGGGGCACCGGTTAATTGAGTGTCCATCCATAATAATCTTTGCACTATCCAATTTTGTAAAAAAGTAACTTCATCCTCATAAGTTGCACCGATGAAATAATTAGGCCAAACATACACACCAATTATAGGCCACTTAATAAAATTCCTTATGCGGGCTTCCCTTATACTATCAACTGTTTCATTCATAAATGTTAAGATATTACTATTAGAAAAAGCACCATTACGAATCTCAATCCATCTTTCTTTAAGTTTGTTTTTAAAATTTTGATCACTGAATAATCTTTTCATAAAATAGGTGCGTTTCCAGGCTACTATGTCTGCATTCCAATCAGATGTTTTCCAGGGTTGTTCCCAGGCATTCTCTCCATAGTTTGCAAATGCAAGATCATAATCCCATATCGGCCCGACGTGCAATTTACCGCCGTCATCATCCTTTTCTTTATACATATAAAAACTGAAACGATATGCGTCAACACTTTTTACCAGTTCTGATATTAAGAAATAATCAACGAAAGACTCAACATCTATATACTTTGCATATCCATTGATCGTATCTGCATAATTTGAACTTACAAGGGTGCTTTCCACTTTGAACATGAAATTTTTAATATAAGCTCTCTGCTGTGGTGCAAGTTCAGCAGAATCAGGATCGTGGTATTGATAATAGGTTTTATCAAATCCGTAAAGCGGGTTTACATTTACCTGCCAACCATAATCATAAGGTTTATCCACTTTAAGAATATAACCACCTGTCAACTCGATTCCTGTTGTATCTTGTGGATTTAACTTCGCAATATCAACACGATTCTTATCCTGTTTAATTTTTTCCATCAGAACATACAAGCCGCGGTAAGAACCATTTATAAACAATTCACAATAAGCAGTGCGTGAAGCATAAATGCCAAGTGATCTTGTAAGGTAATACGGTATTTCATTTCTTAAAAAAGTTTTATCTGAATAAGAAGCGTAAAGTACCCAGTCGTTTTCTTTAGGCATAGAAAGTAAGGAAACATTAGCATTATTTCCTGCAGAATCCTGAGTTTCAAATCCATAAGGTTTTTTATCAAACATTGTTGATGAACTTCCTCTTATTTCAATACTTATTTTACCGTTGTAATCTGTAAACGGATCTGTTAAATGGTTTCGCGCGCCATTGGGATTATTGATAATTCCCATATCAGCAACAATTCTATAACTGTTGTGGATAGTCTGTCCATTTGTGTTGATCAGTACAAGAGGCAGGTTTGATGAAGTGAAAATAACTGAATCAGGTTCAGTAAAACTTTTAGCATTAAATAAAGTGATAATGCAAAAAAATACAATCAATAATGTTCTCATAGTTCACACAATGTCTTCTGTAAAAATCTGTAAATACGTATATCTAAAATAGCAATAAATAAATTTTTAAGTTGATATAAATATTCGAGTAAGTAATTTTTAATTTGAGAGTGCAACATATTGATAAATGAGTATAAAATGCGAGAACCCACCAAGTAAAACAAAAATGTGAAATATTTCGTGAAAGCCTAAAAGACCGGGATATGGATTGGGTTTTTTTAGTGCATAGATAATCGCACCGATTGTATAAAATACTGCTTCAAATATTAACCAGATCATCGCTTCTGTTTGCAAAGCTTGTATTAAAGGATAAATTACAATTACTACTAACCAGCCCATCAGTAAATAAATAAATGTTGATAACCATCGTGGTGCGTTCATCCAGAATATTTTTATTATACTGCCGGCAACAGCAACTAACCAGACTAATATCAGCAAACTCCATCCTAAAGTGCCGTGAAGAACTAGAACACATATTGGTGTATAAGAAGATGCTATCGAAATGAAGATCATTATATGATCAGCTTTTCTTAGTTTTTTAATTCCATCTTCCGATAGTCTTAACCAATGGTAAACCGTGCTTGTGCTATATAGAAGAATAGTTGCAATTCCAAAAACTAAAAACGAATAAAATTGTTCTGGTATATAAGGGTTAATTGATTTGTTTATCAAAAGCACCGTTCCAAATATTGACAACAGAACCCCTATAAAATGCGTAAAACCATTCATAGGTTCTCTTAGTTTACTAACCAAATTCATATGAGTACACTTAAAAGTTGAAAATCAGAACTTAATTTTACCAATTATCTTTCTAGCAAAAAATATTTTACCGTAAGATTAAAAAGTTAAATAATTTTTGTGGATGAATTGTATTGTTTACAAAATGAAGATTAGTTGAAGAGATTTGTGTGGACTAAGTATCGGTTGTGCTAATGAAAGTAAATTGATCGAGTGATTCAGGATTAGCTAATGCTTCCCTGTTATCTACTTTTTCACCGTTAAGAATTCTGGTAACTGCAAGTTCTACTTTTTTTCCACTTACTGTATGCGGAATTTGATTGACCTGTTTGATAATTGAAGGTACATGCCTTGGTGTGGCACCTGTTCTAATTTTTGATTTTATTTTTTCAATTAGATTAGGATTCAGTTCTAAATCATTCTTTAATACAACAAAGAGAACCACTCTTACATCGTTGTTCCAATTTTGGCCAACAACAAGGCTATCAACAACCTCATCAATTGATTCCACAATTCTGTATATCTCAGCTGTACCAATTCGCACACCACCAGGATTTAATGTTGCATCAGACCTTCCATAAACTACAACGCCACCATTCTTGGTAATTTTTATAAAATCTCCATGATGCCAAACTCCAGTAAATCTTGTAAAATATGCTTTCTTGTATTTTTCATTTCCAGCATCATTCCAAAAATAAATTGGACTAGATGGAAATGGCTCTGTACAAACAAGTTCTCCTTTTTCATCAATTACTGAATTTCCATAATCATCAAATGCTTCCACTTTCATTCCTAATCCTCTGCATTGAATTTCACCAGGATATACAGGAAGAATTGGACAGCCTAACATAAAACAAGAAATAATATCCGTACCTCCCGAGATAGATGAAAGTTGCAAATCTGATTTTACATTTTTGTAGACCCATTTAAAATTCTCTTCACTTAAAGGTGAACCTGTAGAAAGAATTGTCTTTAGTTTGGATAAATCAAACTTGTCCTTGGGGATTAACCCTGATTTATCAATGCTTGTTAAATATTTTGGACTTGTACCAAAAATTGTAATCTCTTCTTCTTCTATTTTCTTCCAAAGAATCTCATTGTCCGGGTATACCGGACTTCCATCAATCAAGACTATGCTTGCTCCCAATTGCAAACCACTTACAAGCCAATTCCACATCATCCAGCCACAAGTTGTATAATAGGAAATTTTATCTTCTCTTTTCACATCAGTATGTAGATGTAATTCCTTAAAATGTTGCAATAAAGTTCCGCCTGCTCCATGAACTATGCACTTCGGTTTTCCGGTAGTGCCTGAAGAAAACATAATATATATTGGATGATCGAATGGAACTTGCTCAAAAGTAATTTCTGTTGAAGTGCTATTCAGTAATTCATTAAATTTTATATAGTTAGATGATTTTAGATCATTTGGATTGGTCTTTTTGTTTTTTAAATCATCAAACTCATCGATTAGAATTACTTTTTCAATTGATGAAATTTCTGCAGATAATTTTTCAATCTTTTCTAAAGAACTTATTTTTTTACCAGCGTAATTATATGATTCAATTGCAAAAAGTATTTTTGGTTCAATTTGGCTGAATCGATCATATACACCATCAAATCCAAAGTCTGGAGAAGTGGAACTCCATATTGCTCCCAAACTTGTTGCTGCTAACATCGCGATCACTGATTCAGGATAATTAGTTACAAAACCTGCAACCCTATCTCCCTTTTTCACTCCAAGATTTTTCAATCCCGCTGCACATTGAGCAACTAAATTGTAAAGTTCGTTATATGTTAATTTTATTGTGGGATGTTTTTCTCGAATTGAAATTATAGCAATTCTATCATCATTATACCATAAAAGATTTTCTGCAAAGTTCAATTCAGAATCCTTAAACCAAACTGCACCCGGCAGAATTCTTTTTGATAGTACCAATGAATAAGTCTTAGAATGGACAATCTTTGAGTATTCCCAAATCGTTTTCCAGAATTCTTCGATTTCGTTGACCGACCAATTGTATAGTTCAGAATAATTTGAAAAGTTTTTTTTATAGTTAGATGAAAGGAATGATAAATATTTTTTTAAGTTGCTTCTGTTAATTCGATCATCTGTAGGAATCCATATCGGTAGTTTTTCATCACTCATTTTTCTCTTCCTGCATATAAAGCAATTTTCCAGGCTGCTTCCGTTTGATTTGATTCCAACGCAATCTTCGCTGTTTCCTCAAATAAATGTCGTTTTAGATTTGGTTTTATTTCCGAATCTTCCAGTAAAAATCTTAACATAAAAATATAATTTTTATCTCTTTTGTATCGATTAAAAGAAGAATAGGAATGCTCATAATCATATAAGGTTAAATCTTTAATTTCTTTTATATAGTCACTTACAGCATTCTCTGAAGGTACAATTTCACTGTTCCCAAACTTAGCAAGATTATTCGCAGAGAACACTAAAGAGCTTTTAATAATCTCTGGAATTTGATCATATCCGATACCCTTTTTAATGATTGGTTTTTCAATTTCAAAAATTGCATCGCCAAAAGCACGACAATAAAAATTTCCGGACATACGAGCTACAAGATCGATTTTGCTTGGGTGAATCAACCCATTTTCAAAAATATCTTCATCAACATGTATTTTGATCACTTCACAAATCGCAATGTTGGCGGCAGTACCGCCATTTCCATAACTCATCATATCAAGTAATTTACACTCCATTTGGAATGGAGATTCCTTAACTCGTTTAGGTTTTACTAGATCAGAATCAATCGGAGTCAGAC
>JBATOT010000014.1:0-62283 GCA_049291095.1 Ignavibacteriaceae bacterium
GCATAGTTGAGGTGGCCTCCAATTTGAGTATGTACTTTATAAAATAAATAACTTTTAAGTGTAGGCCATCTGGAAGATGGACTAAACGATCGCAAGCATTTTGTCTAACTGTCTTTTCAACTCTTCTTTTGCAGTTTCAGCTTGTTTAAAAATTAAATTCGCCTTTACAAAATCAAATACTCTTACATCAAATATTTCTGGTCGAATATAAATATCAGGTCGTAAAAATTTTAATCGTTCCTTGATTATAGAATTCTGCATAGTCTGATATGTTGTAAAAACAGAATCAAATGTTGGTGGAATTTCACTTTCATTTTGTGCTTTGAATGCTGTTACATCTATCGCAATTGTTATATCACATTTATCCATTATTAAATCAAATGGTAGTGGATTAACTGCACCTCCATCAATTAAAATTCTGTTTTTTATTTTAACAGGAGTGAATAAACCAGGCAATGAATAGCTTGCTTTAATTGGCTGGATCAAATCACCTTTTTCAAAAACCACTGCTTCTTTTTTCCAATAATCTGTTGCAACTATTTTTAATGGGATTTTTAATTCTTCAAATTTTGAAACCTTCAAATGATTTTTCATGTAGTTCTGAAATTTCTCACCTTTTATAAATCCGGATCTTATGAACTGTGGATCAAACATTGTAAACATTTTTACAATATCAGATTTTAAAAGAAAATCAAATACAGAATCACTTTTTGGATTTATAAGTTGATTAAGAATTTCTTTCATCTCTTTTGCTGAAAATCCAGCCGCATAAAAAGCGCCCACAACAGCCCCAATACTTGATCCTGTAATAATTGATGGCTTAACACCAAGTTCATCAAGTGCTTCAATCATCAAGAGATGGGCTAATCCACGCGCACCACCGGCACCAAATGCTATTCCTATTGACTTGGAGTCCACCTTAGATTTTGCAATAGTGATATTAGAAATTTTGCTATTCATATATAATTAGATAACCTTAAAAAATTGATGGTGGCCTCCAAGTTGCGATTAATGCAAATCATAAATAAAATTATTCTTTTCTACCTTGGACAAAGAAAGCAATTTAAAAGCCTCAATTGAAGTAAAATTCTTTCGGATAAAAGTTTTATCAACCAAGGTTCCATTTCGCAAGCCAAGGTAATCTCTATAACTTGAAAATTCCCAATCTTCTAAATTGCTAACAAGGCTTTTCCTTTTAGGATTTTGATGTATATAAGATATCACAGTAAGCAGGCTTTTATCATCCACAATTAATTTAGTTTTTGTGTGTTGCTGGAATAGACTACCAACTCTTGAGAAAGACTTATTGATTGCTTTGGTGTAAGAACTTAAAAGTAAACCTATGCTTTTTTTAAGAGTTATTGAATCATTCGATTTTACATAAACAGAAAAATGGAAGTGATCCGGCATCAAACAGTAAGCAAGCGTATTAACAAAAGGTGATAAATATTTTTTGTACTTCGAGAGAAAGTAAATGTAGTTATCTCTGTTTCTAAATAATAACTCGTGATTATTAGAACGATTATAGAGATGATAATATTTATTTTGTTCTAATTCCATGATTTGAAGCCTAAGTGGAGGCCACCTATGAGGTGGACTCCACACAGAAAACAGAGTCAAGCACTGTCCCATCAACCCATTTAACAATTGCAACAACTTTTTCTTTATTTACTTTTGGTTTTGCCGGAGATCCACCACAGATTTCATCAACTTCTTTTTTGATTTGTTTGATATCTTTTATGGGTAGTCCCGAACCTTTAACTGATTTTAGTAAATCTTTTCGATTTGGATTAATTGCAATTCCTCGTTCTGTAATGATAACATCTATCAATTCACCAGGTCCGCAAATAGTTGTAACATCTTCTACTATGACTGGAATTCTATCTCTAAAAGAGGGAATAGCAAGTATTGTGCATTTTGAGTATAAACAATTTTGCCAACCACCAATTCCATGTAAGAGATAACCATCAGAATGTGTAACAACATTTGCATTAAACTTAACATCAACTTCTGTTGCACCAAGAACAGCAGTATCAACTATAGATGCAAAATTACCTTTGCCATGAAAATTATAACTTGTAAATGGAGAAGTGTTTACGTGATTAGCATTCTCACGCATACTTCTTACGCCTTCAAGATCAAATGTTTGTCCGTCGAGAATGTAATCTGTTAACCCTTCTTCAAGCATCTCAACTAAATATTTTGTACTCCCTCCGCGCATAAATCTCGCTTTAACACCTTTAGCTTTCATCTTTTCTTTAAGGAATAAAACGAATGCAAGATTAGTTCCACCCGCACCGGCTTGAAGTGAAAAACCATCTTTCATAATTCCGGCTGCTTCGATAAAATCTGCAACATATTCAGCAATAAGTAATCGATCTGGTGATTTGGTTACTTCGGTTGTTCCACTTACAATTTTTTTTGGATCACCGAGTGATTCAACTTCAACAACAAAATCAACATTACCACCTTGAATCTGCCAGGGAACACAAGGGAAAGGAATAAGATTATCAGTAACAATTATAGTCCTATCCGCATATTCAGAATCGCTAAGTGCAAAACCAATTAATCCGCAAGCAGATTTGCCACGATCACCAGTTGCATTACCAAATGGATCAGCCGTTGGCGCAAGTATCACCGCAATATCAACGTGAACTTCACCATCCTGCAATGATTGGTATCTTCCACCATGAGAACGTAGTACACCAACACCTTTCATTTTTCCTTCGCTTGTAAATTTACCGAGCGGACCATTCATACTTCCTTCAATGTGATGAATAGTTCCATCTTCTAAATATTTTATCAAGTGAGAATGAACAGGAAATGAAGCAGATGGGAACCAGCGAATATTTTTTATTCCCATTTCTTTCACAGCATCGAACAACATATTTGTAACTGCATCACCATTACGTAAATGATGATGAGTTGAAATTGTCATTCCATCTTTTAGTCCGGCTTTTTTTAAAGCAGTTTTTAAATCTTTAACAACTTTATTTCCATCAGCTGGATAATCAATACAAGTACGGATTTGAGGTTTGGCTTTTACTCCTGTTGGTTTGTATTTATCAACTCCCATAAATGGAATTTGAGTTTCCCCGTTAACTTCTGTTGGAACAAATCTTCCTGCTGCATTTTTTACTAGTTTCATTGTTTTCTCCAATCTTTGCTAATCAAGTTATTCATCAATGCAAGATTGATTGTATTATGTGCCCGTTTAACCACAGGCGGATCAATCATTTTACTGCCAAGTGAAACAACACCTAGTCCCTTTTTTTCAGCTTCTTCAAATGCCTTGACGATCTTATTAGCTTTTTCAATTTCTTCAGCAGTTGGTGCAAAGGCTTCGTGTACAACTTTTATTTGTCTTGGATGAATGCATCCTTTACCTTCAAATCCAAGTGATTTTGCTTCTATAACACTTTGTCTCAATGCTTCCATGTCAGCAACATCCGAAAAAACTGTATCAATTGCTTGTATTCCTGCTGCCTTAGCTGCATTAACTAACATTTGTCTAGCAAAAATACTTTCTCGTCCATCGTTTGTTCGTTGAGTTCCGATATCGGCCGTGTAATCTTCAAGTCCGATTGCAAGCGCGCAATTATTTTTTGAAGCTGATGCTATCTCATAAGCTTTAATAACTCCAAGTGCACTTTCAATTATCGGCATAAAGTAAATTGGATTTTCAACTTTATGTTGTTTTTTAATTTTCTCAACTTCTTTTTCAAGTTGATGAATTTGCTCCGCTGATTCACACTTAGGAATTAAAATTACATTTACATTATTCGGAACAATATATTTTAAATCATCCAAACTATTTGGAAGTTGATTGATTCGGACCATTCTTTCAGCACCATAAAAATCAACTGATCGTAATGAATTACGAACAAGTAATTGTGCTGCATCTTTTTCGGTTGGAGCAACACTATCTTCAAGATCAAGTATAATTCCGTCCGGTGAATGAAGTCCTGCATTAACAAAAAACTTTGGTTCATTTCCAGGTAGATATAATCTGCTTCTTCGTTGCTGATCTTTTTTTGTTGAGTATAAATTCTTTTCGTGGAAGGGAAGAAGATATTCTTTCTTCAATTCGGGAAACAATCTTTTAACTGCAAGTTCAAATCTTGCTGCAAGAACAAAAGGTAAAGCCCCATTATCTTCTAACAGAATCTTTGCGTCTTTTAACCCAAAGTATTTGGACATATCAAGAATCATTTGTTTGATTGATTCCCCATACATTACATCTACTTTGCTTTTTAGATCTATTTTGATTCCACCTGAATTTTTAAGTTCGATTTCGTAATAACAATCAGAACGAACTGAATCGCCACGTTTGCCACTAATTGCTTTATTTAATTTTGTTCTCATATAAAATCTCATTTCTTATTATATACAAATGTGTTTTGCTCTATTGTTTCATTGTTAGATTGTTGCATTGTTATTCGGAAAGTTTTGTGTTTGTAAATTTAACTAACTGATGTATTAATTTAGGTAGTTTTTGTAACTCAGAAAAAATATAATCGTATTCACTTTTATTTATTAATTTTCTTTTCAAAGCTTTTTCATTCCAATCCAAAGATTCATACATTGAACCAAAACTGATTCGATAGAATTTAACTTTATCCTTCTTTGAATACCTGCCAAATCCCTCAGCTAAGTTTGCTGAAATCGAATCAACTGATCGAACAAATTGTTTCCCAACTGTATCTGAACTAAATCTGTCCCATTTAAATATTAAATCCCAAACATAGTTGCTTAAATTAAATGCAACTTTATATGGATCGATATCATTAAGTTTTAAGTATTTCTTTTCCATAATTCAACAATAAAGCAATTTAACAATCGGGCAATGAAATAATTAAACGATAAGTTTCTTCATAAATTCTCTCGCAGTCATTAGCTCCGCACTAAAGATTGCCTCTTTAATTTCTTTTCTTCTGCCTGCAACAAGCAGTTGTGATGAAAGTGCTTCAAACTTATTATCCAGATCTTCCATTGTCATTGGTTCTCGTGGATCACCTTTTGGATATTCTAAATATTCAGAAAATTCTCTTCCATCTTTCGTCCTAACAATAACTTTACTTGGCTGCTTTGCAGGAAACATTTTTTCAAACTCAACTGATGGTTCACCTTTAATTCTGTCAATCACTTCCCAGATTCTTGGATCTTTTAATTTTTCATCTGAAAAAGATTGTGTTGTAACTTTATGATCAACTAATGCTGCAGCTATACAATAGGGAAGTGAATGATCAGCAGTTTCTCTGGATTCCGGACGATACTTATGTGGATCAAAAAGAATATCGTAAGCTTGTGCTAAAGTTGTAAGTGTTACAGATTCTATCTGATCGTAACTGATATTATTTTTTGTTACAACATTTAGTGTTGCTGAAAGATGTGTATGTGTTAATGCCTCTGTTGGAAATGCTTTCATTCCACATTCAAGAATTTTATATGATTCACCAAGTCCACCGATAAGTTTATCAAGATTCCATTTCCACTCGGAAACTCCATCACGACCTTTCATACTTTGCGGTTCAACTTTATTTTCTTTTGCATTGTATCCAAGGAAGCAATCCATAAAACCTTCTTTACCTTCAAATACAGTTTCTGTTCCAGTGTATCCCCGTTTTGCCATAAGAGCAGCAAAAACTCCAGCTTGAGTTGCCATTGGGTCAACAGTGTTTTTCATCATGGTAAGTTTGCCTGCAGTTGGGCAGCCGATTGTATGACTGTGGCTTCCACTTATTCCGATTGCATTAACCATTTGATCAACAGTTAAACCAAGTATTTTTCCTGCAACAATAGGAGAGACAAATTGTGTTAAAGTTGCGTGATGCCATTTGCGTTCACGAATTCCCGGGACAGCAAACTCACAAAGTCTTTGTTCAAATTCGTAAGCAAGAACAATTGCAGTTATTACTTCTTCCATAGATGCGCCAACCATTTCTGCAACGGAAAGCGCAGCAGGAATTATATCAGATGGATGTGAAGGATCTTCTTTCCAATAGATGTCATTAAAATCCAAAGCACGAATCATAAGCGAGTTTACAAGTGTAGCATTTACGGCAGGAATTTTATCTCCAAATCCGATTACGGTTGCTTCATCAGTTCCGCCCATATCGTGGTAGATGTTTCTAATTATTCTTACATCTTTTGTGTGATAACCACCGAATGCACATCCTACAGAATCGTAGAGATATCTTTTAACTTCGTGAATTACATTTTGCGGTAGATCTTTGTATTGCAGATTAACTGCAAACTCTGAGATTGTTCTTGAAATTGATTTGTTCATTTTCTATTGCTCTATTGTTTGATTGTTATATTGTTTACTTGTTCTATTGTTTTTGGACATCACAATTAGTGATTTCCATTTTTAATGTTATCACATTTTGTGATGCCATCAATTGGGTTTGATTCTCTTATTTTCATCCTATTCATTTTTAACTATAAATTCTGATATTGTTCTTGAGATTGCTTTGTTCATTTATTCCCGTTGTGGTTTGTCCGATTATGAAAAAATAAGATTATTACAAAAATAAGGTTGTATATTATGAAGAATACTGATGTATCAAGATATGATAAATAAATTTCATCAAAATGCAAACCTGTACCATGTCCAACCGTTGCCCAATCGAGAATTCCTTCATGGTAAAAGTGTATGCTTAAGAAATAATAAAAGAATAAAAAAATGTAAAGGACGAACAAAGTGTTGAAATAGAATTTGTAATTTTTAAAGAAAAAGTAACTCAAAATTAAAAGAAAAATACATATTAGATATAATTTGCCACCACTAGTGCCCTCCATTAGAAGTTGAAAATAATTTGAGAAAATTTCAAAAATTGAATTTTTAACTTCTAGCTGGGAAATAATATTTATAAATAATACTTTCAATTGTTGTACTAATATCATTTAATATTATTCTTCACCCAATCTTCCAATCCGCCGGTAAAAATAAGCACTTGTGCTGCTTCACCAACCGGATCGATAGAATAAGTTTTGTTATCAAATGTTAAAACTGAATTTTCAAAATCTATTTTTACATTCATTGCTGATTTTACTGTAAGCTTATCTTTTCCGTATTTAGATTTTAAATCATTTACGAGCTGTGGACACTCAATCAACAAATAACCATTGTTTAATGCGTTGCGTTTATAAGTCTCGTTGAATGTTCCAGCCACAACTAATTGAATACCTTTATACTTTAAGGCCGTTGCTGCTTGCTCACGGGATGAACCTGTGCCAAAATTAAATCCACCAACAAGTATATCTCCGGCTTTAGTAATCTTTACAAATTCAGGATCATAATTTTCCATAACAACTTCTGCTTGCTGCTGTGGAGTCATATCATCATTGTAAGTGTACTTACCGGGATAAATTCCATCTGTATTCATATTATCCTGATGACAGAAAATTAATTCTCCTTCAACAACTGGTTTAAATCCATTAATGATTTTTACAGAGGATTTAGCTCCTGCTTTTTTCTCATTTAATTTAATAGATACTTTAAGTTCACGATGTTCTTTATTTTTCCAATCGTAATCTATCTTACCAGAAATTGCAGAAGCAGCAACAACTGCAGGAGAAGCAAGATAAGCTTGTGCACTCGCTGACCCCATTCGGCCTTTAAAGTTTCTGTTAGTTGCTGAAATTCCAACTTCACCATCTTCAAGCAAACCAGTTCCTAGTCCTATACAAGGACCACAGCCCGGAGGAAGTGGAATAGCGCCAGCTTCAATTAATGATTGCCAATAACCGTATCGTTCTGCTTCTTTTTGTACTTCACTCGATGCAGCAGCAATATAAAATTTAACTTGTTCAGAAATTTTTCTACCCTTAACTACAGCAGCTGCTTCTGCAATATCATCAACGCGACTATTAACACAAGAAACAAGGTACGCTTTGTTTATTGCAATATTTTTTTCTTTTAGTTCTGAAACAGCTGCATAAGTTTTTACTGTGTTTGGACCGGAAACAAAAGGTTCGACAGTCGATAAATCAATTATTAATTCTTTTGCATAAAACGCATCAGCATCTGCTTCTGGAATGTTGTGTTCTAATTCTTCAATTCGTTTATGATTAATTCTCGGATGTTGTCCTTTTCCATCTGTATCAGAAAAAACTCCTTCAAGTCCGCGATGTTCAATAAATCTTTCACGTTTTTTCAACCAGAGAATTGTTGCAAGATCAATAGGGAAGACACCTGCAAGTGCGCCCCATTCCGTCGTCATATTTGCAATCGCAAGTCTTTCATCAATTGTTAAATAACGAATTCCATCACCAACAAATTCTATTGCATGATTCAATACTTCATCGTGATTAAAAAATCCGCACAAAGCAATGATAACATCTTTACCAGTAACACCTTGTCTTAAGCTTCCTTTAAGTTCAACTTTTGCAATTGGTGGAACTTGCCACCAGGTTCTTCCTGTTGCCCAGATAGCAGCAGCATCTGTTCGAACAATTGGAGTTCCGAGGCAACCTAGTCCACCATACATATTTGAATGTGAATCTGAAGCAACAACCATTGTTCCAGGAAATGCATAACCTTCTTCACACATAATTTGGTGTCCGATCCCACGACCAGCAGGATAGAAATCGATTCCCAATGATTTAGCAAACTCTTCAATCTTTTTGTACTTCTCTAAATTCTTTTCAGTTTTATCCTGAACATTATGATCAAGAGTGTTAACAACTTGGCGTGGATTAAAAAGTTTTGTTGCTCCTATCGATTTGAATTTTGGAATGACTGCACCTGTATTATCGTGCGTCATTACGTACGCAGGTTTGATAGAAAGATAATCACCTGCGTGAACTTCATGTTTTGCATCCAATCCGAATGCAAATTTTTGTGCGATTTTTTCTATTAGTGTTTGTGACATTTTAGTTTCCTTTTTCTTAAACGTCATTGCGAAGGAATCCCTTCAGGGTGACTGAAGCAATCTATTTGTAATATAAAGATTGCTTCGCTCGAAGACTCGCTTGCAATGACTTCTATTTATAATTTCTTATACATACAAATGGTCAAAATTATATAAGTCTTTCCATTCAGGATTAAACTTGTTAACCAACTCAATTTTCTTTTTTCTTGATCCAGCTTTTAATTGTTTTTCTCTTTTAATTGCATCTTTGGGATTATCAAACGATTCGAAATAAATAAGTTTATCAATGTTATATTTCTTAGTAAATCCTTCAATCAATTTTGATTTATGTTCCCAGATTCTTCTAGTAAGATTATTTGTTACACCAACATATAGAACTGAATTATTTTTATTTGTTAAAATGTAAATACAATAATTTTTCATTTTGTATTACAGATTGCTTCACTCGAAGACTCGTTCACAATGACATCCAAGAAGATAGATTGCTTCGTTCGAAGACTCACTCGCAATGACGATAGTGAAATCACGCTTTAAACGGATCGAACGAAACAAAATCTGCATGATGAACAATTATTGCTTCAACATTTCGTTTTGCCAGATCACCTTCTTTAGCGTGATATGCAATTATATGCTGCACTTCATATGGCAAACCAAAACGATCTGCAATTGATACTCCGCTAAATGGATGACGTAATAAATGACCAGCTTTGCTCGTAACTAATTTTCCATCTACTTTATCATACTCAATCAGTTTACCGATATCAATTAATATTGCACCGGCAATTAGTAAATCCATATTAATTTTTATTTCATCACCAAAGTTTTCTTTCATACGTTTTGCAATATCAACCGAAAGCTGAACCGCAGTACGTTTGTGATTCATAAAAGAAATGTTACAATCTTTAATAAGTAATGAAAATGGAATTACTTCTAAATCTTCTGGTGATAATACAGAATTTTCTATCGCATAAATCCAGCAGTTTAAAACTTTTTCTCTTAATTCAGGATTTTCAATCCAATTTATTTCGGGCCATATTTTTAAAACTTTTTCTTTCACGAATTCTCCATTTTGAATTAAATAGATTCCTTAATTAATTGTTTTCCTTCAGTTAAAACAGTGTAAGCTTTGATACCAAGTAAAACTGCTAAAGTGAATAATAAAATTGATATGATTGACAGTGCGTAATTTGTTGCAACAAAATTTGTGTAAATGAGCATTCCGAGTGCGGTTAGTGTAACTGCAAACATGAATATCATCGGAATCATTACAAACAAATATCCTTTTTTAAGATTAGCAACCCAAACTGTAAGTGCAAGTAATGCAAGTGCGGCAAGTAATTGATTAGCACTTCCAAACACAGGCCAGATTGACATTGTTTGTCCACTAAATGTAAGTGCAGCACCAAAGGCAACAGTTATCGCTGTTGATGCATATCTGTTTGTAACGAACACAGACTTTTTTTCACTCTCTTTGTTTTCAAAATATTCCTGGAACATAAATCTCGCTAGACGAGTTGCAGTATCAAGTGACGTAAGTGCAAATGCCGATACAGCAAGCGATGTAAAAGTTTGAGCGGATTCAACTGAGAAATTAAAAACTGGAATTGCGTGAATGAATCTTGCAACGCCAAGTGAAAAAGCGGGAACCGGTCCTTTAGTTGTAAGTATATCAATGAACTCTTTGTTTACCATTGATGCAACCGCAACAAGAGATAGCACTGCTAACATTCCTTCTATTAGCATTCCACCATAACCAACAATTTTTCCATCAGTTTCTTTGTTAAGTTGTTTTGCTGTAGTACCACTTCCGACAATGGAATGGAATCCACTTATAGCACCACAAGCTACTGTTACGAATAGAGCGGGGAACAAGTATCCAACTTTATCCAAAGAAAAAGAATTGAAAGCAGGAATATTAATTGCTGGTGCTGCAAAGAAAACTCCAACTAGTCCTCCAATCATTAGAGCATAAAGAAAGAAAGAATTCAGATAATCGCGAGGCTGTAATAAAATCCAAACAGGAACGGTTGATGCGACAAAAATATATCCAAATAAAATTAACTGCCAGGTTAATGCATCCAATTCTAATGGAAATAAATTTCCTGCTGGGATAGAAAGAAAAAGTAGAATAACTCCTACAATGGTTGCAACCCATAACGGAACTTTTAACCTGTAAATTGCTATTCCAAATAATACAGCAAGCAGCATAAACAAGATGGAAGAAGTTCCTGCGCTTGGAATATGAGTGAAAGTATCAGCTACGATAATTGTGAAAACTGCGATAACTAAAACTAAAGTTGCCCATGCGAAAACCAGGAATAGTTTTTTACCGCTTATTCCTATGTATGATTGAATTATAAATCCAATTGATTTACTTTGATGACGCACCGAAGCAACGATGCTTGCATAATCGTGGACACCACCAATAAAAATCGAACCAAATATAACCCAAAGATAAACCGGCATCCAACCAAATCCCGCTGCTATAACAGGACCAACAATTGGACCAGCTCCGGCGATTGAAGCGAAATGATGACCAAGCAAAACAGGTGCTTTTGCAGGACAATAATCAATTCCATCGGCCATTGTGTGTGCCGGAGTTTGTTTGTTGTTATTTACATCAAGTCGTTTGGTTAAAAATCCTCCATATAACTTGTATGCAACAACGTACATGATTAATGCGATTATGACTAGTTCTATTCCGTTCATTTTTTTCTTTCTTAATGAAACTAAGTGAACTTCGTGCCTAAGTGGTAAAAAGGTTCTTCTACCACTAAGACACTTAGAACACTAAGAAACACTTAGAGATTTTTGATGATTTCCTCAGTCATCTGCTGAGTTGTGCAGGCTCCTTTACTAAACACATCAGGACCACCACGCAACTTCATCATATCGTAAGTTTTAACTTTCCCTTCTTCAACAACTTTAGCAATTGCACTCCTGATTTTATCAGCTTTAGCTTTTTCATCAATATGATCTAGCATCATACAAGCACTTAACATCATTGCAATAGGGTTAACTATTGATGGATTTAATTCCTGATATTTTGGTGCACTCCCGTGTGTTGGTTCAAACACAGCAACTTCTTCACCAATGTTTGCACTACATGCAAAACCAAGTCCGCCAACTAATCCAGCAAAACCATCAGAGATAATATCACCAAACATATTTTCTGCGACAATTACTCCGTATGTCTCAGGATTTTTTGTAAGCCACATCATTTGTGCATCAATGTTTGTATCCCATAAATCAATACCAGGATAATCTTTAGCAATTAATTTTGCCTCTTTAAACATCATACCAGAGGTTTCTCTAAGTACATTTGGTTTTTCGCAGAGTGTAAGATTTGTGTATCCGTATTTCTTTGCATACTCAAATCCAGCACGAATAATTCTGCGTGACGCATTTCTTGTAACAATTCTTGTAGAGATTGCCATATCTTCACTAGGAACATCTTTAAAGAACTTCATTTTAGTATGCGTTTCAAGTGCATCACGAACTTGTTTTGGAGGATTAGTCCATTCAACACCGCCATAAAGACCTTCAGTATTTTGTCTGAAAACTACTGCGTTAACTAATGGTTCATCAAATCCGCCTCCTGCATTTCTAATTATAAAATTTAAAGGATTACCTTTGAATGATTGGCAAGGACGAATACAAATATCAAGATTAAACTTTTGTCGTAATCCAACGATAGGAGAAAAGTAAACAAATCCTTTTCCTTTTAAAGATGGATCAAGTTCTTTATCAGCAGCATCTTTAGGTTTAGAAGTGATAGCACCGAACAAACCAATTTTATGTTTTTCAAGCAGATCGATGGTACGTTGTGGAAGAGCATTCCCTTCACTGCACCAAAAATCCCAGCCAATATCTCCGTGAACATATTCGGCATCAAAACCGACTGCATCTAAAACTCTTATTGCTTCAGGTAAAACTGTTTTGCCAATACCATCACCAGGCATTGTAACGATTGTTCTATTCATAAAAAATCCCTATAAAATTAGAAATTATTGATGGGTGAAACTTAAATATTTGAGGGTGTGTAAAGCAAGAAAATAAATTGAACAAATGAGATTATTAGGGTTAAATTTAATTTTAACCCGCAAAAATATTAAATTGAATCACAAAAAAGACGATAATATAAAAGTCAATCTTTTAGAAATAAAATGTCTGAAAATAAAACTGAGCATTTAGCAAATATAACACATCTGGAGTCTTTACTTGATTCATCATTAGACGTTATTTTCAGGATCTCGCCAACCGGAAAAATAAACTACATAAGTGCATCGGTTTTTGACTTACTCGGATATCTTCCAAATGAGATACTAAATAAATCTTTTGCCAACTTCATTCCCTCAGTACGATTGCCCCAATATTTTAGTGATATGTCTATATTGTTCAGAAAAAGTGACATCATAACATTTCATGCAGAAATGGTTCACAAAAGGGGTTCAAAAATATCCGTTGAAATAACCGGAAAAGTAGTTGAGATTGATGGCAAAAAAATGGGGCAGGGAACAATCAGGGATATCAGACAGCGAATCGAAACTCAAAAAAAATTATTAAGTTCTGAAAATATTTTTAGAGCTATTTGGGAAAATTCAAAAGACGGAATGAGATTAACAGATCAGGATGGGACTATAGTTTTATGTAACGATTCTTTTGCAAGTCTTTTTGATAAAACCAAAGAAGACCTTATTGATAGACCGATAAGTGATCTTTACTTTGAAGATAGTAAAAACATAGTTATAAGTAAGTATAAACAAAATTTCATTCAGGGGATGGTAAAAGATTATATCGAATCAAGCGCAGTATTGTGGAACGGAAAAAAACTTTTTTTTGAAATATCCAACTCGATAATAGAAGATTCTGATGCTAAGCGTTTTTTACTAAGTATTTTTAGAGATACAAGTGAACGAAAAGTCAATGAAGAACTACTTCAAAAAAAGGGAAGATTGCTACAAGGTATAGCAAAAGCTACAAATGCATTAATTACAGATTCTGACTACATAGATGGATTTAACATTGCACTTGCCATTTTGGGTGAAGCTGCTGAAACTGATCGCGTTTATATTTATAAACATATGGAAGATGATGAAACCGGGGAATTATATTTTACACCTTTGTACGAATGGACTGCAAATGGTATAACATCTCAACTTCAAGATGCACTTCTCGGAAAATTATCTTACTCAAGATTTGCACAACTCAAATTTTTTGAATCTTTTTTAAACGGTGAAACTTTAAAGTTTATAGTTAAAAACCTCTCTGCTGAGATGCAATCTGTTTTTATAGATAACAATATCAGATCAATAATTTTAGTTCCAATTTTACTTGATGGAGCCTATTGGGGATTTATAGGATTTGATGAATGCCATTCTGATCGCATATGGAGCAGTGATGAGGAATCTATACTTAGTGCACTAGCTGCAACTTTTGGAGAAGTTATAAAGAAAAATAAATTTCGTGAAGAAATTATTAGAAAAAATTTAGAACTTGATATTGCTGTTAAGGAAGCAGAAAAAGCAGCTAAGGCAAGAAGTGAATTTTTAGCATTGATGAGTCATGAAATCAGGACACCTATGAATGGTGTTATAGGGATGACTGGATTATTACTTGAAACAATGCTCTCTGAATCTCAAAAAGATTATGTTAATACCATCAGGCTTAGCGGTGAGCAGCTTCTGGTAATAATAAACGATATTCTAGATCTATCAAAAATTGAATCAGAAAAACTAGAACTTGAAACACAACCATTTGATTTAAGAGAATGTATTGAAGATTCTATGGATCTTATTTCAACAAAAGTTGCTGAACAGGATATAGAACTTTTTTACAATATTGATGAAAACACACCGGTTGCCATTCGGGGAGATGTTACACGGTTAAGACAAGTTTTAACAAATTTATTAAGCAATGCGGTTAAGTTTACTCATAAAGGTGAGGTCGAAATAAAAGTTACTTCAGAACAAATAGATTTTAAGGAATATTTATTAAAGTTTAATGTTCGTGATACAGGTGTAGGAATTCCGAAAGATAAACTTGATAAACTTTTTAAACCATTCAGCCAGGTGGATTCATCCACAACAAGGAGTTTTGGAGGAACGGGTTTGGGTTTAGTTATAAGTAAAAAACTTGTAGAAATGATGGGCGGAGAAATTGGAGTAAACAGTATTGTTGAAAGAGGAAGCAACTTTTACTTTAGTATAAAAACCGAATCGATTACATCTGATAAAAAAGTTTATTTATTTGAGGCTTCATCTGTTATTACTGCAAAACGAGTTTTGGTTATAGATCAGAATAAATCAAATGGAATGATGTTAAACGATTTACTTAAAAGATGGAAAATGAATGTTGATTTTATTTCCGATCTTGCAGATTTAAAACCCAGACTAGAATTAAATAACGATACGGAACTTTTTATAATTAATTCATCTTCATTTAATAATAAAGTTTATTCCATTTTAGATAAAGTTAAGAGCTTATGTTCTGGTAGAAAAATTGGATTCATAATAATTAAACCGCGTGGTATAGATTTGGGTATTGCAGAATCGGATCATAATCCTTTCTGTAGAATGATTACAAAACCTGTAAGACGAAAACAATTGCATCAAAGTATTGTTACCTACATTGAATCAGGCAAAGGAACTGAAATTTTTACTTCTCCGGAGAAGCAATCACTGAAAACAATAACTACCAATAAAATTAAAATTTTACTTGTTGAGGATAATAATGTAAATCAAATGGTTGCAACTCGTATGCTTCAAAGAATTGGTTATAATGCTGATTTAGCTTCAAACGGACTTGAAGCTGTTGATTCAATTGAGAACATTGGGTATGATTTGGTTTTTATGGATATCTCTATGCCGGAAATGGATGGACTAACTGCTTGTTCACTGATCAGAGCAAATAAAAAATTAACCAAACAGCCAATTATTGTTGCGATGACCGCAAACGCAATGCACGGTGATCGAGAAAATTACCTTAAAGTTGGAATGGATGATTATATAAGTAAGCCTGTTAATATTGAAGAGCTCAAAAAGATCATAGAGAAGTGGGGTGAAAAAATAAGTTATGTTAAACAAAATGATATATTTGTTAAACATGAAGATCAGATTCAACTTAATTTTATTGATGAAAAGAAAATTTCTTTTTTGCAGGATTTAAAATCTGCTGCTGATTTAGAATTTTTTAAAGAAATGCTTGATATCTATATAAAAGAAATTCCAAAAAATATTGAGTTTATCCGCAATTCAATTTTTCAAAATAATGCCGATCATTTACGATTTTATGTTCACAAACTAAAAGGCTCATCTTTAACATTAGGTATAGAATGTGTCTTGGATAGTTTCAAAATTCTTGAAGATATGGCTCTTGATAATAACATTACTGAAGAATCCTTGAAAATATTTAAAAAAGTTTCTGAACAATTTGATTCTATACTTGAAGAAATTGTGTTGCTGAAAAATAAATACTTAAACTATAACGTTTCCTAATTTTATCCATCCTTATTATGTCTGATTTGCAAAAGAAAAGAGCTCCTTTAAACCGAACTATAAATATTAGTGATGCCGAAATCCTTTCTTCGAAAAAACGACTTTTATTTCTTTCAAATAAAAATTCGAGTAGTGATTTAGTTGATAAAATTATAAATCAAAATTTGTTTGAATTATTTGATTTTTTGCCCGAACAATTTGTTGATTTACTTTTTATTGATCCACCATACAATCTTAACAAAAAATTTTCATCTATTAATTTTAAGGAGATGAAAGATGATGAATATGAAAAATGGACTGATTCTTGGCTAAATAAACTGGTTAAAGTGTTAAAACCAGATGCTTCAATATATTTTTGTTGCGATTGGAAAACTTCAATTCCTGCTTACAATGTTTTGAAAAAATATTTTATAATTAGAAATCGAATTACCTGGGAACGCGAAAAGGGAAGAGGTGCAAAAGAAAATTGGAAAAATTCTTACGAAGATATCTGGTATTGTACACAATCTGAGAAATTTACTTTTAACACCGAAGCAGTAAAACTAAAACGTCTGGTTCGTGCACCGTATAAAACTAATGATGGAACTCCAAAAGACTGGAAAAATGAAGACGGAAGAAATTTCAGAATTACGCATCCATCAAACTTATGGACAGACATTACAATTCCATTTTGGTCTATGCCTGAGAATACAGATCATCCGACACAAAAACCTGAAAAACTGCTTGCTAAAATTATCCTTGCCAGCACAAATGAAAATGATTTTGTGTTTGATCCATTTCTCGGTTCGGGAACAACTGCTGTTACCGCAAAAAAACTAAATCGTAAATTCTGTGGAGTTGAAATTGATGAGATTTTTGCAGCGCTAACATTAAAAAGATTAGATTTAACAGACAAAGATAAATTTATACAAGGATATGAAGACGGAGTTTTTTGGGAGAGAAATACACTTCAGGAACAAAAGAAAAAGTAATTTTAATGTTGATAACTTTTCTTGTTTACTAACCTAAAATTATACATTTTAACACCCACGATTTTAAGATTAAGGCACCGGTTAACAAGTTAATACCCAACCCCGTGAGGTCCGGAAGGAAGCAGCGGTCAGTATATAATTTGTGTAACTGTGTGCCTCTTTTTTTAATTGAGCTGATTAGTAATTCCCACTGAAATCCGCTAAAAAGATTTCTAAGTCATCAAGTATAGCATCATACTGGGAAAATAAAATTTTTATAAATGTACGTTTGGCGGGATAAAATAAACCAATCTACCTCTTCCATATTTAATGCTGTTTTCAAATTCAATTTTTGCAAGTGCTGCAGGTGGAAATACTAAATTAAAACTTCCGGTTCCACAAAAATTATTTATATGAATTGATAAATCAGGTTGATGACCAACAATTGCAACATTTTCATAATCAAATGAATTAAGCAACTCAATTAAATCTGGTGTGCGGCTGCCTGTTCCAAGGTTATTATCTCTAATAATATTTTGATTTGGCTGAAGATGTGATGAAATTATTTCGGCAGTTTGTACAGCTCTCGTAAGCGGAGAGGAAAGTACAATATCAAATTGTTCAATATAATTTTTCCAGGCTTTAGATGTTTTTATTATAACTTCTTTACCTTCCAGAGTCAATTCCCGGTCAAAATCTTTTTTCTCGATAGAAATATTTTCTGCAATACTATGTCTAATTAAATATAAGTTCATTCGGTTGTATCATAATTTATTGAAATAACAGTAATCATTTTATGAAAATCCATCAAAGCTTTTGTTAATTCTTTTCCGTCTTTAGTATTCATCATTGCATTCATTGTGTCTTTAGATTCAAATTCAACTTCAAATAAATAAGAATATTTTTGATCGAGAAGTAAATTACTTTCAACTTTTGCGATCGCAATATTTTTTCCGCTAATTTCTTTTAAATGGTTCATGATTACATCTTTAAAGTGTGGAAGCGCTTTATCATTTTCGGATTTGTGAAGAAAAAATAATTGTTTATACATAAAACTGTAATGAATAATAAAATTGGATTAAATGAGTTTTTAAAATATCGTTTATTTACTATTTAACATTAAAGAATCAACAATTTGTTTTTTATTAATTGTGCCTGTATAACTTCTAATTTCACGGTAAATTAAACTATCAAAAAAATTATTCTTACTTTTGTATGAAATTTTCCCAACATCGAAACTAAATACGTCTCTTGATTCCTTTTTTAATTTAGAAGAAGGGTAAAAGATATTAGTGACAATTGCGGTATCTGAAATAACAGAGATAACTTGCTGCGCTTCTTTTTGCGGTGATTTAAATTCAGTGAACTGACGAAAAACAAGATTAGAAGCATATTCTTCCAATGAGTAATAAGTTACTCTTTTTAATTTTATAACATCTTTGGAATTGAAATCTTCAGTTATAACTGCAAAAATTCGTGAACCTGATTTTTTAAAGTTAAGATTTAAATAACCATTTAATGATTCATCCTTTAAAATCAGGTTAAGATCCTTATCCACAATAGCAAATAAATTATACATTGGATTCTGATTTTCTAAAAGCAAAGCGTAGTAGTTTGAATTATTAATTTCTAAACTATCAACTTCAATTTTATTAAAAGTTGAAAGTGCAACATCAAATGTAATTAATCCTTCAAGAGTTTTTTTGCTTTTTTCATCACCTTTAATAGAATTTGCAACTAGATCAAGAAACGATTTACCATTAAATACAAATGGTTTTTCTTCAACTTTTTCTTTACAACCAGTAATTCCAATTAATATTGAAATAACGAGAAATATTATTATTTGATTTTTCATATTCATTAAAAATTAGTTGTTCAAAGATACGAATTCAAATCGTTTAATCTGATATTTCAGAAATTGGAATTTGCGGCCAATTTCCTCTTCCAAAATCATTACTAATTAGACAACCTTTATCCAAATATATTCTTACAAATTCTCTTGGCTGTGGTTTTGCATCTTCAATAAATAAATAATCTGGTTTTAAAATTTGTCTGATATTTATTTTACTTCCATCACCAACTGGTAAACCTGCATGCGTAACATTTTTATTATCAATTAAAAGTTTTGCGTTCGGTTTTAAGAGATATTCTCCTTTATAGAGATTATCAATTCGATTTGTTAAAATATTTTTTAATTCCTGGTATTCTAAGTATTGCAGATCAGGGTCATTGTTTTCTGCAAATCCAATAAAAACAGCAGGATTACCGCTGTGTACAATAACCGGAGTTCCGAACTTTACTTTGCTGTAAATATCCTTGGCATCTTCTTTACTAACTCTAACACATCCGTGAGAAGAACGTTTTACGCCTAAGTACTTATAATAGCTTTTACCCGCAAGTGCATGAAATCCAACTCCCCAATTAAAAGTCATAAAATGCAGCATAAGCGTACTATCAAATTGAACTGAATGCCATCGTTCAGCTTTAAACTGAATTGCAAACACACCTTCTTTAGTTTCAATTCCTTCTTTTATTCTCGATGTTCCAGTTGAAACACTAAAGGATTTAATTGAATCAAATCTTGAATGCAAATAACTCATCTGGGTTGCTAAATCTACCTCAAGAAAATAATCGTGAGTTGTAAATAATGTGTCCTTAAGTAAGGAATAATTTATTCTATAATTTAGTTTTTCTTCATCAGGATTTGTCGATTGATTTTTCTTATCATCAATCGCAAAAAGATTTGAAGTGACTATTAATAAGATTAAAAAATGTTTCATTTATTTTTTTTCAATTTTAAAATGATTTAACAATACTACTGTTTTTTTCTTCCCAACAACTTCTTCAAGTTCTTGTTGAGATACTTTTTTTATTGATTCCAAACTTCCAAACTTCTCAAGTAGTAACTTTGCAGTTTCTGTTCCGATTCCTTTTATATCTGTAAGCTCAGATTTTATAATTCTTTTGCTTCTTCTTTCACGATGAAAAGTAATTGCAAATCTATGTGCTTCATCTCTTACTTGTTGTAATAATTTTAGTCCTGAAGAAGTTTTAGGAATAAGTTCAGGATCAGATTTTTCTGGCAAAAAAACTTCCTCAAGCCTTTTTGCTAAACCAATAATGTTGTAATCCTTAAATCCGAGATTATCAAGAATCTCAACAGCGCTTGAAAGTTGTCCTTTACCGCCATCAACCATAATTAATTCTGGTAACGGTTGATTTTCTTCAAGTAATCTTGAGTATCTTCTTTCAATAACTTCACGCATACTAGAAAAGTCATCGGGACCTTCAACCGTTTTAATTATAAATTTTCTGTACAAACTTTTCTTCGGTTTTCCATCTTCAAAAACAACCATACTTGCAACTGTGTCAGTACCCTGAAGGTTTGAAATATCAAAACATTCAATTTTTCTTGGAAGATTTTTTAATCGCAAATCTCTTTGCAAAGCTGAAACTGAATAAGAAACATTTCCAAGATTTTTCATCTTCTGAAGCTGGATTTCTTTCAGTTGAAGTATTGCATTTTCTTTGCACATCTTTATTAAAGATCTAAGATCACCTCGTTGAGGCACAATTATTTTTACTTTTTTCTCGCTTTTGGTTTTTAACCACTCAATCAAAACTTCTTCATCATTTGGCTTAACTTCAAGTACAATTTCTCTTGGAATTTCTGTTAATTCACCATAATAATATTTTATCGCTGAAGAATAAATTTCTTCAATCTCTTCACCTTCTTCTATTGAGAGTTTAAGTTGTTTTTTACCAATTAACTTTCCATCACGAATATTAAAAATAGCACAAGTTGAATCTTTACCTTCATAAGCAATTGAGATAATATCACGATCTTCAAAATCATCACTAACAATTTTTTGCCTGGAAGAAATTGAACTCAGCTGATCAATTTTATCCCGAAGTTCAGCAGCTTTTTCAAACTCAAGATTCTCAACTGCACTTTGCATTCGTGATTTTAAATCTTTAATCAAATCTTCAGTTTTACCTTTTAGAAGTTTGATAACTTCATCAACCATTTCGTTATATGCGGTAGCCGAAATTAAATTCTCGCAAGGTCCATCACATTTTTTTATGTGATAGTCTAAACAGACTTTAAACTTCTTTGCATTTATATTTTCTTCGGTCAAATCAAGTTTGCAGCTTCTTATTTTAAATATTTTGTTAATCATTCCAAGTGAAGCTTTCATACTTCTCACATCAGTGTAAGGACCAAAATATTTTGATCCATCATTGTAAACACTTCTTGTTGGATAAATTCTCGGAAACAACTCGTTTGTAACTTTTATAAAGGGGAATGATTTATCGTCTTTAAGATTAACATTGTATCGCGGCTTAAGCTGCTTGATTAAATTGTTTTCAAGTATCAATGCTTCAAGTTCTGAATCAGTTACAACCAACTGAAAATCTTCTATTTTGCTAACAAGTGCAATAGTTTTTGCCGAGCCGGGATTTTCCTGGAAGTAACTGCGAACCCTGTTTTTTAGATTCTTAGCTTTACCAACATAAATGACTTTACCATTCTTGTTTAAGAATTGGTACACGCCCGGTGAAGAAGGCAAGTTTTTTAAGTTAGTTTCTAATTTAGGATTCATTGCTTTGGGATAACAAAATTCATTCCGATGATTTAGTCAATATTTCAATTAAATCATCGGAACTTTAGTATGATTTTAAGACAAGTATTATTTTTTTTCTTCAGGTAAGATAGAATTTTTAGCAATTACAACAATACCTGTATCTGTAACCGTAAATTTCTTTTTATCACCTTCGGGATCAAACCCTACTTCATAACCTTCAGGTATAACTACATTTTTATCAATTATAGCTCTTCGAATTCTTGCATGTCGTCCAATCGTAACATTATTCATGATTATAGAATCAGTAACGTAAGAATAACTGTTTACTTTTACGTTTGAACCAAGTAATGATCTTTCAACCAAACCTCCTGATACAATTGTTCCATCACACACAAGCGAATTAAGTGTTCTACCAACTCGTTCGCCTTCGTGCGATACTGTTTTTGCAGGCGGATATTGATATTGATATGTTCTCAACGGCCAATCTGGATCGTACAGATTGAACTCAGGGATTACGCTTATCAAATCCATATTTGCAGCATAGTAACTATCAAGTGTTCCGATATCTTTCCAGTAAGGCTGATTTTTTTTATTCTCATCAAGAAACTTGTAAGCAACAACTTTTAGTTTTGATTCAATCATATAAGGAATTACATGTTGACCAAAATCATGATTTTTAATTTTTTTGGTTTCCATTTCATGTAAAACTTCTCTTAAAACATTAGCATTAAAAACATAAATGCCCATATTAACAAAAGAGTATCCTGGTTTATCAGGAATCTGTGGAGGATTAGCTGGTTTTTCTATAAAAGATTGAACATTATAATCAGCATCAACACCAATAATGCCAAATCTACTTGCTTCATCTTTACGTACTTCAATTGAAGCAATAGATAAATCTGCATTTTGTTCGATGTGATTTGTTAAGAATTTTAAATAATCCATCTTATAGATATGATCACCACCTAAAATCAAAACCCATTTTGCTTTTTTGTCGGAAAAAAGATTTAAGTTTTGGTGGATTGCATTTGCTGTTCCTAGATACCATTCGTTGTTAAGTTTTCGTTGTGGCGGAACAGAATAAATAAATTCTCCAAGCTCTGGATTAAAAATACTCCACGCTTCGTAAAGGTGCATGTTTAGGGAGTCAGATTTATACTGAGTTAAAACATAAACTCTTCTAAAACCTGAGTTTAAACAATTTGAAAGTGCAAAATCAATTATACGATACTTACCTCCGAATGGAACTGCGGGTTTGCTTCTTACAGCAGTTAAAGGATGTAATCTCTCGCCCTGACCACCTGCCAGGATAACTGTAACTGTATCTCTTAGGATTGAGGAACCTGGTGATATCATAGACACTCCTTAAATTCGAACTAAATATATTGAAATATCATTTGTTTGGCAATTAAACAAATAGTTAAATTATTTTTGGTTAATGTAAATCATTTTTAATAAGAAAGTATTGTTGCTGATGAAATTCCAGTTAAAAGTATTGTTGTTAAGTTTTTTAGTTTTCAATTCAATTATTGTTTTTAGCCAGGGCAATTTAAAAAACAAGGAATCAAATGATCGAAAATATTTAGTTAGTGATTTTCAAAAAAGTGTTGATATACTTCACTATGATCTTTCTTTTGATCTAAATACTGAAGAAAAAATTCTTACCGGAATTGCGAGACTTACATCAATAAAAGTTCCTGATTTTATATTGGAACACCTCCCAAAAGATGAACTCAACATCGAACTCAATTTTTATGATAACTTAGAAATATCAAGTGTAAATATTAATGATGAACCGATTGAGTTTAAGCGAATGAAAAATCGTTTGTTCGTCAAAATCATAAAAGAGTTGTCCGATACTTTTATTGTTGAAATAAAATATTCCGGAACTCCACAGCGTGGGGGATTTGATGGTTTTGTATTCGGATCAGTAAATGGAAATGATTTGGTATATAATATCAGTGAGCCAAATTTTGCATCAACTTGGTTCCCTTGTGATGATGATCCTTCCGATAAAGCGATGCTTGATATTAGAATTACAAATGATTCTCAATTTGTTTCTGTATCAAATGGAAAGTTACTTGATGTTCAATCAAATGGACCCAAAAAAACTTATCATTACAAAACTTATTATCCAATCTCTCCATATTTAGTCGCAGTTTATTCTGCGCCTTACAAAACTTTTAACGATGTTTATGTTAGTCTTGATGGGAAAGACTCTATGAGTGTTAATTACTATGCAATGCCGGAACATTTTGATGATGCTAAAATAGATTTTGGTGAACACGTAGATTATCTGCAAACACTTTCACAAATTTACGGGGAATATCCTTTTATTAATGAAAAATATGGAGTTGCAGAATTTCTTTGGAATTACGGTGCTATGGAAAATCAAACTATCACAGGTGTTGGTTATAGTTTTATTGGAGGAAATAATTTTTTCCGTGATACTTATGTTCACGAACTTGCTCACCATTGGTGGGGAAATTCAGTTGGCCCAAAAACATGGAATGATATCTGGCTTAATGAAGGTTTTGCAACTTACTCTGAAGCGCTTTATAATGAAGCAAAGAACGGCAAAGATGCTTTAAAATCTACAATGCAAAGTAAGTTTAGTGATAATTTTAAAGGAACATTGTATGCCCCAAGAGATTTGTTTAGCGGAACAATTTACGAAAAAGGTGCGTGGGTTTTGCATATGTTAAGATATGAAATTGGAGATAGTAATTTCTTTTCTGTTCTTCATAATTATTATTATACTTATAAATTCTCAAATGCTTCTGTGGAGGATTTTAAATCCGTTTGTGAAAAAATATCTGGAATGAATCTGGATAAATTCTTCGATCAATGGGTTTATACTGGTACCGAAAATATTTTTTGTTCATACAATTTTGAAATATTAAAGACGGAAATTGGAAGCGAATGTTCGATAAAACTTTTTCAAGAACCACAGGATTATGAGGAATTTCATTTCCCCTTAGAGATTGAATTTCAGTTTGCTGATGGAACAAATGAAATTAAGAAAGTTTATGTGAATGAAATTGAAGAAAATTATAAGTTTAGTTTTGATAAAAAAGTTGAAACTATTTCACTCGATCCTGACTCTAAATTGTTAGCAACTTTCGAAAAATCTTATTCAAAGTAAAAGCTAAGTATGTTTTATTTCTTTTATCATATGAGTAAATTTCTATCAACTAAAATTGATACTCTGTGAATAAAACTTATCTGTTCATTTCCGACATACATCTTGGTCTTCAATCAAAAGAGATTGAAAACAAAAAGGAAAGGCTTCTTGTAAAGTTTCTTGAGTTTGCTAAAGATAACTGCGATGAACTTTTTATCGTTGGGGATCTTTTTGATTACTGGTTTGAGTATAAACGCGTTTATCAAAAAGGAAATTTCAGAACTTTAACAGCGTTGCAGGATTTAACGGAAAAAGGAATTAAGGTTCATTACTTTATCGGCAACCACGATTTCTTTCACAAAGATTTTTTTGGAAAAGAAATTGGTGTAAATCTTTATCCAGATGGAAAAGAATTTTTACTGAATGGTAAAAAGTTTTTCATTGGTCACGGTGATGGACTTGTTAAAAATGATTTAGGTTATAATATTCTTAAAAAGATTTTACGCAGTCCTTTTACTCAATGGTTATATGGTTTAATTCATCCTGATCTTGGTGTTAAAATTGCGAGCGGCACAAGTAAATCAAGCAGAGATTACACAACAAAAAAAGATTACGGCGAAGAAGATGGATTGTTTGATGCTGCAAAATCTTTTATAGATAAAGGTAATGATTTTGTTTTGTTCGGGCATTTGCACAAAAAATGTTTTAACGAATATAAAAATGGTGTTTATGTTAATTTAGGTTCGTGGATTGAGCAGCCTTGTTACGGTAAGTTTACAGATAAATTTGAAATCATTGATTGGTAATAAAACCCAAAAGAATTTTTAAGTTATGGCTAAAACAAATATCAAAAAAAATAATAGTAACAAAAAAAAATGGTACATCTGGGGAACTATAACATTTATATTTCTTGTATTAGCTGTTTATACTATCAGTGGATTGCCGGATTTAGCAGAACTTGAAAATCCAAAACCGCCGCTTGCTAGCAGAGTTTTTTCTGCTGATGGGGAATTGATTGGACAATTTTTTATTGAAAATCGAATCACTACAAACTTGGATAGCTTGCCGCCATATGTAGTTAAAGCATTGATTGCCACAGAAGATAGAAATTTTTATGATCACTGGGGTGTTGATGTACCTCGATTTTTTAAAGCAATGGTTAAAAACCTTTTTTCACTTTCATTGCGTGAAGGTGCAAGCACGATTACACAACAGCTTGCTAAAAATCTCTACTCGCTTAAAGAAGGAAGAGAAAATCCGCTCGATAAAGCTGTTAGAAAAGTGCGAGAATGGATTTCTGCAATTCAAATCGAAAAAACTTTTACCAAAAATGAAATTGCGGAACTTTACCTTAACGTTTCCTACTTCGGCAGAAGTGCTTATGGAATTGAATCTGCATCAAAAGTATATTTTAATAAACGCGCTAAAGATTTAACACTGCCCGAAGCTGCTTTGTTTGTTGCGCTGCTCAAATCATCTGTTAATTACGATCCTGTAAACAGGTATGAAACTGCTTTGCAAAGACGCAACCAGGTAATGTTAAATATGGTTGATGTTGATATGCTTACTGAAGATGAATATAACAGGTTAAAACAGCAGCCAATTCAATTAGCGTCTGAAAAATTAAGTCACGTTAGATCTGAAGCCCCGCACTTTTTGGAATACATCAGGCAGCAGATGACGACACTGGCAGATAAATATGGATATGATTTATATCGTGATGGTTTGAATATCTACACAACTCTTGATCTCCATATGCAAAGAATTGCAAACCGTTCTGCCAAAAAACATATAGCTGAATATCAAACTTTGTTTGATAAAAATTGGAAATGGCAAAACAATAAAAGTCTATTAAGCAATATTCTTGATAGAGCAATCAAAGATGATCCGCGTTACAAAACTGTAACCACAAGTGAAGCAAAAGCAAAAGTATATAATCGGCTAAAAAATGATGTTGATTTTGTTGATTCAGTAAAAAAAGTTGCACAAACTGTTGAAGTTGGTTTTGTTGTGCTTGATCCTAAAACTGGATTTATTAAAACTCTTGTTGGTGGTGAAAATCAGGACTTCGGTCGTGGACTAAATCATGTAACCGGAATCAGAAGACAACCAGGCTCATCATTCAAACCATTTGTTTATGCTACAGCTTTAGAAAATGGATACACACCGGCATCAACTGTTTTAAATCAGCAATTTAATTATAATGGCTGGTCTCCATCCAATGCTGGTGGTGATTATAGCAGTTATGAAACTTTACGATGGGGTTTAGCAAATTCGGTAAACGTTATTGCCGGCAGATTAACAATTAGCGATATGGCGCCACCTTACCAGGTTGTAAAGTTTGCACAGCGTATGGGAATAAAATCTCATATGGATGCTTATCCATCAATCGCTCTGGGTACTGTTGAAGTTACGCCATTAGAAATGGTTTCTGCAATGGGTACTTTTGTTAATAGCGGTGTTCACGTTGATCCAATTTCTATATTAAAGATTGAAGATAGAAATGGTGTTGTGCTGGATGAATTTGTTCCGGAATCAGTTCAGGCAATTTCTCCGCAAACGTCTTCTATTATTGTTGATATGATGACCGATGTTATTAACTATGGAACAGGGGCAGGTGTAAGAAGATATTTTCAATATCCTGCTGCTGGTAAAACCGGAACAACACAAAAGTTTTCTGATGCTTGGTTTATTGGTGTTACTCCAACTTTAGTTGCAGGTGCTTGGGTCGGATTTGATGATCATCGTGTTAAATTTACAAATTGGTACGGACAGGGAGGTAGAGCAGCTTTACCAATATGGGCAATGTTTATGGAAGGTGCGTACAAAGAACTTAAACTCCCGCTTCAATATTTTACTCTTGCAGAAGGGGTTGAGATGGCGACATTTTGTAAAGAAAGTATGAACCTCGGTGATGCAAAGTTAGCAACGGATTCTTGTCCCGAAACTTACACTGATTTGATCGATGCAAGTAAATCTCCCGGATATTGTGAAATACACGCAGGCAACGGCGGCAGAATAATCCACGAGAATAAGGATGCAGACAGCCAATGGTAGGAGTAACTAACAATTAAAAATTAACAATTGATTTATTTGAAAAGAAAAATTATTAATTTTCCATTGTTCATTGTTCATTGTTCATTTTTAATTGTAAAGCCCGGATGGTGAAATTGGTAGACACGCTAGTTTCAGGAGCTAGTTGGCGCAAGCCATTAGGGGTTCAAGTCCCCTTTCGGGCACAATTTTTATCTTAATTTTTTATTTCGGGGCTTTTATGAAAAAGATTGGGTTAGTTTTTGGTTTCGTTCTTTTCTTCTCATTTTCATTTCAATTAAAAGCACAGTGGTTTTGGCAAAATCCATTACCGCAAGCAAATACATTAATTTCTCTCTGTTTTACAAACGATAATACCGGTTATGCGGTTGGTGTAAATGGTGCATTGATTAAAACTACCGATAGTGGAGAAAGTTGGTCTAATATCGATTTACCAGATAAGTATTTTTTAAGTATTTATTTTATAGATGAAAACATTGGTTTTGTAGTTGGTGTATATGGAGCTATCTTCAAAACAACAAATGCAGGCAATGTATGGACTGATATTTCAATCTCTGATACTATACATCTTCGATCAGTTTATTTTAAAAATAACGAAACAGGTTTTTGTGTAGGAAATGATGGGGTATTAATTAAAACTACAGATAGTGGAAGTAGTTGGACCACTATTTCAAGTGGAACAACTGAAACTTTAAATTCAATCATTTTTATTAACGATATTGTCGGTTTTATTTCCGGATGGAATGGAGTTTTACTTAAAACAACTAATAGCGGTGAAACTTGGCTCCCTCAATTAAGTGGCACTAATGAAGCTTTAGGAGGCATTAAATTTATTAATGATACGGTTGGATATATTATAGGTATAAGTGGACTATTACTTAAAACTACCGATGCTGGTAATATTTGGGTTATTCATAACACAGATATTGGGATGTCCGCTCCCAGAATTTATTTTCTAAATGAATTGGTTGGCTATGCAGTAGGTTTTAATGGCAGCAATGGAATGATTGGCAAAACAACAGATGGGGGTACAACCTGGAATATTCAAAATATTATTTCAGCCAGACAACTAATTGGTGTACAATTTATAAATCCGGATACGGGCATTATAGTTGGAAACTTTGGAATAATTTTAAAAACAACTGATGCTGGAAATTCCTGGGTAAATAAATTAGCTGGCTCAAAAGCTAACTTGTATGATGTTTGTTCAGTAGATTCAAATAGAGTTTTCGCTGTCGGGAAAAGTGGAACAATTTTATCTACAACTAATGGTGGAATAAACTGGTTAACTCAATTAAGTAATACAACTACTGACTTAAATGCAGTTTATTTTATAAATCAGGACACTGGTTATGTTGTTGGTAAATCGGGTTTAATACTGAAAACAATCGATATGGGAACTAATTGGAATAGTGTATCGAGTGGAGTGAGTAATCATTTTGAATCGATTTATTTTCCAAATTCTGATTTGGGATTTATTGCTGGACAAAATGGAAGAATACTTAAATCAACAAACGGTGGAAACAACTGGGTTATTAAATCGAGCGGAACAACTTTTAACTTGAGAAGTGTTTATTTTGTTGATACACAAATCGGTTTTGCAGTCGGGGCCAATGGTACAATTATAAAATCAATAAATGGTGGCGAAAACTGGCTCAATCAAACAAGCGGAGTTACAACTACATTAAATGATATTAAATTTAGTGATCCATCAAATGGGTTAACTGTGGGAAATAATGGTGTTATTCTTAAAACAACTAATGGTGGTAGTGATTGGATTTCGCAAATCAGTGGTACAACTGATTCACTTTTCTCAATTTCTTATATCGCAAACTTTAATGGTAGTGCAGTTTATGTTGCAGGTGGTTATTCTGCTGGTGGTGCTGACGTTGAAGGGAAGGTAGTAAATTCAACGGACGGCGGAAATACATGGAATTCTAATGATTGTGAGAGTAGCAGAATTTTGTATTCAATTAGTTTTCCTAATTCAACAACAGGTTACGCTGTTGGTGAAGGTGGAACCATCATAAAGACTTCTAATGCAATTGTTCCCGTTGAAATTACTTCATTCACCTCATCGATTACTGGAAATGATGTAACACTTGATTGGCAAACAGTAACAGAAACAAACAATCAAGGATTTGAAATACAGAAAAAGCAAGTCTTCAGTCAACAGTCTTCAGTCCACAATGGAAATTGGAATGTTTTAGGTTTTGTAAATGGTAACGGAACAACAACAGAACCTCAATCATATTCATTTGTCGATGAGAATTTAGAAGCAGGAAAATATCAATACAGATTAAAGCTAATAGAATTTAGTGGAACATTTGAATATTCAAATCCTATTGAAATTGAAATAAGTATTCCAACAAGATTTTCTTTAAATCAAAATTTCCCTAACCCATTTAATCCTAGTACAACTATAAGCTGGCAATCGCCTATAAGCGGTTGGCAAACTTTAAAGATATATGATGTATTAGGTAAAGAAGTTGCCACATTAGTCAACGAGTACAGAAATGCAGGAAGTTATGAAGTGCAATTTAATGTAGTGCAGGAATCCTTTCCTGCGATAAGTAGCGGTATATATTTTTACCAATTAAAAGCTGATGAATATATTGAAACTAAGAAAATGATTTTATTGAAGTAAGATGTAGGGATCGATTTCCTAATCGATCAGTGTATAATTAAAAAAATTAGGAACGGTCGGGAGACCGTTCCCTACATAAAGAAATTAAAAACCTAATCTTTCCATATCTGCAACAAGTTCTTTAACAGCTTTAACAGAGTTATCTAATAAAGCCTGCTCTTCGCCATTGAGTTCAAACTCAATAATTTTTTCAACACCATTTGCACCAAGTACAGCAGGCACACCAACATAATATCCGTTAACACCAAATTCGCCTTTTAACAGAGCGCAAACAGGCAACACACGTTTTTCATCATATATAATTGCTTCTGCCATTGCAATTGCAGAAGAAGCAGGCGAATAAAAAGCTGAACCTGTTTTTAATAATTTAACAACTTCACCACCGGCAGCTTTTGTTCTTTCAACCATTGCTTTCATAACTTCGGCAGCTTTTGTTTTATCATTATATTTTTTCTCTAACAATTCCATAACAGGTATGCCATTTACATTTGCATAACGTACAATCGGAACCATTGTATCGCCGTGTCCCCCAAGTACCATTGCGTTAACATCTTTTACAGAAACGCCGAGTTCCCACGCAATAAAAGTAGAAAAGCGTGATGAATCCAAAACTCCTGCTTGGCCCATAACTCTGTTTTCAGGGAAGCCAGTAATTTTTTTAAACAATGTTACCATTGCATCCAAAGGATTTGAAATGATGATTACAATAGAATTTGGTGCAAACTTTTTAACATTCTCTGCAACATTTTGCATTATCTTTGCATTTGTCACTAAAAGATCATCGCGACTCATTCCGGGTTTACGCGGTAAACCAGCAGTAATAATAACAAGATCAGAACCTTCAATATCTTTATAATCATTTGTACCTGTAACTTTACCATCAAATCCATCAACGCGTGATGCTTCAACGATATCAAGAGTTTTACCTTGAGGTAAATCTTCAACTATATCAAACATTACAACATCACCAAGTTGTCTTAATGCGATTAGTTGAGCAAGAACGCCACCAATTTGTCCACCGCCAATAAGCGAAATTTTTTTGCGTGCCATTTGATACTCCTCTGAAAAATTTTGTTAATGTTTTGATTTAAAATAGACAAGTGGCTAAGTAGATGCAAAGGCTTTTAAGGGAATAGTGAAATTGATAGAACTGCAGTATTGGAACGATAAAATAAAAAAGGAAGATAGTTAAATCTTTAAAGTAAGAATTGTTTCGGTTCCTTCTGGAGTTTGATTGTAGCTTAATCCATCCATATACACACGCATAAGATATAATCCGCGCCCGGAATCTTTTAACAAATTTTCAGGATCAGTAGGATCTGGAACAATTGAAGGATCAAAACCTTTTCCTTCATCTTTGATTTTTATTGTTACTACAGAACGATCGACAAAAACTGAAATACGAACCATTTTTAGCTTATTGTTTTTGTTACCATGAATTATAGCATTTGTTGTTGCTTCGGTAACAGCTAAAAGTAATCCATTTATTTTTTCCTGCTCTAATCCTAATTCAACTGAAAAATAATTAACAAATTCTTCTACAGTTATAAGATTATTTGGAGTACTTTCAATCTCTAAAAAATATTGCGGTTCAGTCAATTCAGTTAATTATTATTATTTAAGTGCTGTGAATATATCGGTTTCAATTAAAATTTCCAATTAACCTGCATAAGCAAACTTGCCTGCTCTTTATTCTGCTGATCAGTATTCGAAATAAATTCATAATAACCTTTAAAGATTAGATTGAGATTATTCCATGCTAAAATATCAATCAATGCCATTGGTCCAATGCTAAGAAATTCAGTATCAATCTGCTTTTCACCTTTTTTGTATGAATATGTGTTTAGTGAAAATAATCTTACACCGACAGAAAAAATTGTTCTATAATAATTTAAAATAAATCTTGGTTCTAAATAAAGCTCTTGCAAAAATCTGGTTGGTCGGGCGCTAAAATTATTCCAGCTAAAATCTCCAACTTCAGATAATTTTAAATATCCATAAGTAAAAAAAGAAGTTTTATCTGTTAATTTAATCGTAGTAGAATCAATGGCAGTAAATTGTCTGAACGAATAGCTTTGATAATTTGTAGTTATGTCCTCAAAATCATAAACGGTATAATTTGCAGATACTTCAAAACTGTTAAAACTTCTTATATGCTTACCATAATATTCGCCGCCGGCTCTAAATCTAAGTATTCTATTTTCATTGTTGTTTGAACTTCTGCTGGCAAAAAGATATACTGTGTGTCCGTAAGTGTATTCTGTATTGATGAAAGCGCTAAAATACGAACTTAAATTTCTTAGATACCTTATCCTGATAATTGATAAAATCTCATCGCGGTCATCATCATTAGTTTGACTTCTTGTGTCGTAAATAAGTTTACTTTGGTAAAGACTGAAAGTTAGATTATCCCGATTACTGATTTTCAAATTTCCTGAAAAAGATAATGTTGCACGATTTGAGTTATTATTTTTTTGTTCTTCAAGTTCAGATTTTTGCTCAAAAATTTGTTCAGATAATCCATCAAATCGTTTTACTAAATGTTTTTCATCGCGTTCATAAAAATTAAATCTAATAATTCCATTCAATAAATAAGATGTGTATCTAACAATCACATCAAACTCAAGTTTTAGTTCTTCAATTCTTGTATCATACAAAGTATTTGTCTGAAGTGCAGAAGTTTTAAATCGTGTATCTCTATCAATATTTCTCCAGTTAATTCCTCCGGAAAGGTCAAGAGAAAAAAGATCTAAAAATCCTTCATAAGAAAGCCGATCAAATATCTGATATGCAGTTTCTGTTCTGCTTTGAATATTGTTGTTGATGTTATATTCAGTTGATGTTATTGAATCAGCTTCAAAGTAAAAATCTTTTCGGCTTTGAGAATAATTTGTTCGGATATTATTATTAACACTTCTATCAAAATTGTTTCCCACAGATAAAGTATAATATCTAATCAGGTTACGTCGGGGAAGTATATCTTCATTTCGAAATCTAAGTTCTGAATTAATATCCAGATCAGAAAAATTAAGTTTATCCAAAGTTCCTTCAATGCCGTAAACATTTCCAAAATCTGTAACCCCTATTTGCCTGTTACTTAAATATCCGCCAAACGGACTTACTCTAACATTTGAGATAGGCTGAATCTCAGTAAAAATTGTTGCAAAGTTTACTGCTGATTCATTTATACCAAGCGATCGATTGTCTGACAGAAGTGAACTGTTACCTGCTAAACCAAATGAAACATTTTTGTTGTACAAATACATTGTACTAAAATTAAGATGCTGTTCATCTCTTACGTTTTTAGTTTCATTCCTAATAAAAGTAGAACTAAAGTTTTCATTTAGTCTAATTAATACTTTATCAAAATTACCGAACAGCTTAAGATTTGAATACAAATGAAAAGTGTTTAATTGTTTGTCAAAACCGGTTCTTAAAATATTTGAATTAAAAAATCTGCCTAAATATTCTAAACTATCAACACGGGTTTGTGAGTTTGATTCTGATGCAAAAAATATAAAGATTAAAAATCCTGCTGCGATAAAGTGCCAGCTTAGTTTTATGGATTTTACTTTCTTTAACTTCAAAAAAAACTCTTTAAGTATAATGTTTATTTCTTGCGCAATTATAATGTTTATGCAAACAATAAACCACTTAACTTTTTGGTAAAAATATCGGTCTGTCAAACAAGAATTATCGTAAAATGGCACTCGGGTTTAAATTGACAATCAGTCATATTTTGGATAACTTTGGCCACAATTTTTACAAATAATACGATGATTGAAAATTATATACCAATATTTATAGTACTCGCAATTGGAGTTGTATTTGCAGTTGCAACAGTAATGTCTTCTGTAATTTTTGGACCGCAAAGACCAAACAGAGAAAAACTTTCTACTTATGAAAGTGGAATGAAACCTGTCGGGTCAACACACGAAAGAGTTTCTGTTAAATATTATTTAGTTGCTATGCTCTTTATAATATTTGATCTTGAGGTGATTTTTGTTTACCCATGGGCAATACAATTTAAAAAACTTTATGGTGAAATTGGAATTTCTGTCTTCTATTCTATGTTAGTATTTTTAATCGTGCTTGAGCTTGGATATTTATATGCTTACAAAAAAGGTGGATTCAAATGGGATTAGAAGCAAAACTTAATGGCGATGGATTTTTTGTTACAAAGATTGAAGCAATAATTAATTGGGCAAGAAAAAATTCTGTTTATCCTATGCCAATGGGAATTAGCTGCTGTGCAATAGAGATGATGGCTTCCGCAGATCCAAAGTATGATATAGCAAGATTTGGTTCTGAGGTTATGCGATTTACTCCGCGCCAATGTGATTTGATGATTGTTGCCGGAACAGTAACCTACAAAATGTCACACGTTGTAAGAAAAATTTATGAGCAAATGCCTGATCCAAAATGGGTGATTGCTATGGGTGCTTGTACTTCAACCGGCGGAATGTATCGTTCATATTCTGTAGTGCAAGGAATAGATCAGTTTCTTCCTGTTGATGTTTATGTGGCAGGATGTCCTCCTAGACCGGATAATCTTTTAAATGCATTAATACATATTCAAGATAAAATTGGTAAAACGCGTCCAAAAGATTTTCAGAATTTAAAACTTCCAGAATTAAATGTAATCCAGAATAATTGATATGGAAATAAAAGAACTAATAACGCAAAAATTACAAGTAAATTTCCCTGAAGCTGGGTTTGAGTTTTCAGAATTCAGAAATGAGTTAAGTATAAAGTTTAAGAAGATATTTATAAATCCAATCTGTAAATTTCTTAAAGATGATTCTGAATTAGAGTTTTTACTTTGTGAAGATATTACAGCAGTTGATTGGGCAACAAGAAAAAACAGGTTCACAGTTGTGTATCATATCTTTTCAATTAAAAATAATTTTAGATTAGTTCTTAAGTCAGATGTTGAAGAGAATGATTGCAACATCGATACTGTTTCTTCAGTTTGGAAAACATCCGACTGGCAGGAAAGAGAATGTTATGATATGTACGGTATTAAATTTAACAATCATCCTGATATGAGAAGAATTTATATGCCTGAAGAATTTGAATATCATCCTTTAAGAAAAGATTTTCCTTTAATGGGCATTCCTGGTTCACTACCATTACCAAAGAAATAAAAATTATGGATAGATTAACTAAAGACAACGTTCAACCTAAAATCTTACAGAAGTTATTAGAAGATACAGACATTACTATTGATGATGCACTTGAGAACGAAATGATCCTCAATATGGGTCCTCAGCATCCTGCAACTCACGGTGTGTTAAGATTGTTACTAAGACTTGATGGTGAAACTGTTGTTGGCTGCGTACCTGATGTTGGTTACTTACATCGTGGATACGAAAAAATGGCTGAGAATATGAGTTACTATGAATACATTCCTCATACAGATCGGCTTGATTACATTTCTCCATTAGCAAACAATGTTGCGTGGGTTTTAGCAGTTGAAAAATTAGCTGGAATAGAAGTTCCAGTGCGTGCACAATATATAAGAATGATTGTTGCCGAACTTGCAAGAATAGCTTCTCACTTAGTAGCTATCGGATCTTTTGCAATGGATGTTGGTGCTCTTACAGTTTTTCTATGGACTTTGCGTGAGCGAGAAAAAATAATGGATATGTGGGATATTCTTTGCGGTGCGAGATTTACAAATAGTTTTACGCGTATTGGTGGCGTTGCAAATGATGCTCAACCTGAAGTTATAACACTGATTAAAAAGTTTGTTGATGAAATTGATGATAATCTTTCTGAATGTGAAAGTCTATTAAATACAAATAGAATTTTTATTGAGAGATTAGATGGTGTTGGAAGAATTTCTAAAGAAGATGCATTAAGTTATGGCTACACAGGTCCAAATCTTCGCGCTAGTGGAGTTGAGTTTGATTTAAGAAGAGCAACACCTTACTTGCAATATGATAAAGTTGATTTCAAAATTCCTGTTTATCAGGAAGGCGATGCATTAGCAAGATATTTTGTTCGTGCTGATGAAGTTAGAGAAAGTGCAAAAATTGTTAAACAATGTTTGCAATTAATGCAGCCTGGGGAAATAAAAGCTAATCTTCCAAAATCTGTTCTTCCTCAAAAAGTAGAAGTTTACTCAAAGATGGAAGAACTTATTCACGATTTCATGATTGTAAACTTTGGAATAAATCCTCCGGTTGGAGAAGTTTATCACGCCATCGAAGGCTCAAAAGGTGAACTTGGTTTTTATATCGTTAGTAAAGGCGAAGGACATCCGTGGAAATGTAAAATTCGCTCGCCCTCGTTTATTCATATTCAATCTTTACCACATTTAGTAAAAGGTCATATGGTTTCGGATGTAGTCGCAATTATCGGAAGCATAGATCCAATTATGGGAGAGGCGGATAAATAATATGGATTTTAAATTTACTACAGAAAATATCGAACGAATCAATAAAGAAATTGCAAAATATCCTGTGAAAAAACCAGCGGTTATGGCTGCGCTCTATATAGCCCAAGAACAAAATGGTTATATCTCAAGTGAAGTAATACAAGAAGTAGCAACCTTACTTGATATGACTGCTGAAGATGTGCTTGGTGTTGTAACTTTTTATACAATGTATTTTCAAAAACCAATGGGCAAACATCATATACAAGTCTGTACGAATGTATCCTGTATGCTTCGAGGCGGGTATGAAATATGGAACCAAGTTAAAGATAAGCTCGGTATCGGAAATATGGAAGTTACAGGTGATGGTAAATTTTCATTAGAAGAAGTTGAATGTATGGGAAGCTGCGGAACTGCTCCTATGCTTGCTGTTAATGAAGATTATTTTGAAAATCTCACCAAAGATAAAGTAGAAGAACTCATCAATTCCTTAAAGTAATTTTATCAAATGGAAAAAATAGTTTTACCGGAAATAAAAGATATTCACATTCTTGATATATATGTTGAGAATGGTGGATTTTCTGCTGCAAAAAAAGCTTTCTCACAATCTACCGATGATATAATCGATCAAGTTAAAAAATCCGGTTTGCGTGGTAGAGGTGGTGCTGCATTTTCTGCCGGATTGAAGTGGAGCTTTATGCCTAAGACAACAGATAAACCAAAATATCTTTGTGTTAACGGCGATGAATCTGAACCAGGCTCTTTTAAAGACAGACAAATTTTTGAGTACAATCCTCATCAGTTGATAGAAGGTATTTTAATTACTTGTTACGCGATTGGCGCAAAGACAGCTTACATTTATATTCGTGGTGAATATCATAAATGGATTAAGCTGATGCAAAAAGCTCTTGATGATGCTTATGCTGCTGGCTATGCAGGTGAAGCAATGAAAGAAAAATTTGGAACAGAATTTTTCTGTAACATTTATATTCACAAAGGTGCCGGCGCTTACATTTGTGGTGAAGAGTCTTCGCTTATGAATTCACTAGAAGGACAAAGAGGTTACCCAAGAATTAAACCTCCATTTCCAGCACAAAATGGTTTATGGGGATGCCCAACCACGATCAATAATGTTGAAACTATAACGAACATTCCTCCTATTATTACAAAAGGCTGGGAATGGTTTTCCAAAATTGGAGAACCAAAACATCCGGGAACAATTTTATTTGGTGTAAGCGGACACGTAAACAAACCAGGAGTTTATGAACTTCCTTCTGGTACATTACTAACTGATATAATTTACAATTATGCCGGTGGAGTTCCAGGAAATAAAAAGATATTATGTGTGATTCCTGGTGGTTCATCAATGCCACCATTGCGCGGTGATCAGCTTGAAGGTGTAAAGATGGATGCTGAATCATTGCGTGCTGCTGGCTCTGCAATTGGTACTGGCGGAATTATGGTGATGGATGAAGATACTGATCTTGTAAAAGTTTTAGCTCGTCTTTCACATTTTTATCATCACGAAAGTTGCGGACAATGCACTCCTTGTCGCGAAGGAACTGGCTGGCTTGAAAAAATCTTAAAAAGAATTCTTGCAGGAAATGGTTCTGTAAGTGATATTGATTTGTTAGTTACTGTTGCAAACCAGATTGAAGGAAACACAATTTGTGCACTTGGCGAAGCTGCTGCCTGGCCGGTTAGATTTATGGTTACAAGATTCAGAGATTATTTTGAGGCAAGAGTTAGTAAAGAAGTAAATCTGCAAGTTGCAAATAAAGTTCACTCAATGAGAGAAACTGCAAGACCTTTAGCTGAAGTTAAGAATTAAATTTATTGAATTCATTAATTAAAAAAATCCTCTCAACAATGAGAGGATTTTTTGTTTGCAATCAGTTAAATAAAATTAAACACTAGCAGGTGCAGCTGCTCTCGCTCCCAATTCATTATCAAGCATATACAAACCACTTTTATTATCGCCGATCATATCTATCTTCTGAACAATTTCTTCAACATTTGATTCTTCTTCAACTTGTTCCGTTACAAACCATTGTAAGAATGTATTTGTTGCATAATCTTTTTCAGCCATCGCAACTTCTACAAGCTTATTAATCAAGTTTGAAATTTTTTGTTCATGTTTTAGAGTATCGGCAAAAACTTCTGGAATAGATTTCCATTCAATTTTAGGAGCCCCAATTTCTGCTAGAGTAACTTTGCCGCCTTTTTGTAAAATGAAATCAAAAAATTTCATACCATGCATCTGTTCTTCTACAGATTGAATTCTCATCCAATTAGCAAAACCTTTTAAATTTTTTGCTTCAAAGTATGCAGCCATAGATAAATAAAGATAGGAAGAATAAAGTTCCTCATTAAGATGTGTGTTAAGTGCTTTTTGCATTTTTGGAGTTAACATAATTTCCTCAACAAATTGTTTATGATTATGAAATATCTAACTCAAATATAAATCATTTAGTTCAAATACGCTGAAAATTATTTGTTAAAATTGTGTTAAAGTGCACAGAATACTATTAAATCGAATTGATAATAAAACGCTCTTTAGCTAATTTTGTTTGGGCTTATAAATAAGTTTAATTTCAAATTAAGGAGTATAAAATGGCAGTTAAAGTAGCGATTAACGGGTTTGGAAGAATTGGAAGACTCGTTTTACGTGCAATGGCAGATAAAGGCGTTTTAGGCAAAGAGATAGACATTGTCGCTCTTGTTGATGTTAGCAACGACGCAAAATATTTTGCTTACCAATTAAAATATGATTCTGCTCACGGTATTTTTAAAGGTGAAGTTACTTCTAAAAAAAGTAAACCAGAATTAGAAGCTGATGATACATTAGTTATCAATGGTGAAGAAACAAAATGTATTATTGCTACAAAAGATCCTTCACAACTACCCTGGAAAGAACTTGGTGTTGATTACGTAATTGAATCAACCGGTTTATTTACAGATTCAGAAAAAGCAAAAGGACACATTGCCGCCGGTGCAAAGAAAGTTATAATTTCTGCTCCAGGTAAAGGCGATGTTAAAACAGTTGTTATGGGTGTTAATGATGACGAGTTAAAACCAGAACATACGATTATTTCAAATGCTTCATGTACAACAAACTGTTTAGCGCCAGTTGTTCACGTTTTAATGAAAGAGGGAATTGGAGTTGAAGTTGGAATTATGACAACAATCCACTCATACACAGCAACACAAAAAACTGTTGATGGTCCTTCAAAGAAAGATTGGAGAGGCGGAAGAGCTGCTGCAATCAATATTATCCCTTCAACTACAGGAGCAGCTAAAGCAGTTGGTGAAGTATTACCAGCAGTAAAAGGTAAGTTAACAGGAATGTCATTCCGCGTACCAACAGCAAATGTTTCCGTTGTTGATTTAACTTTCCGTACCTCAAAAGATACTTCAATTAAAGAGATTGATGAATTAATGAAAAAAGCATCAGAATCTTATATGAATGGTATTCTTGGATATTGCAATGAAGAATTAGTTTCAACAGATTTCAATCATGATGAACGCTCATCAATTTATGATTCATTAGCAACTATGCAAAATAATTTTAAAGATGAAAAACGATTCTTTAAAGTTGTTAGTTGGTATGATAATGAATGGGGATATTCAAACAGATGTGTTGATTTATTATTAAAAGTTGCGAAAATGTAAATAGAATCTTTAAGGCGATCTTAAAGGATCGCCTTTTTAATATTAATTAAAATTTAATATCAGGGAATAATAAAATGAATAAATTAACAATTGATAAAGTAGAACTTAAAGGTAAACGTGTTCTTGTTCGCGTTGATTTTAATGTCCCGCTTGATGAAAATTTAAATATCACTGATGATATAAGAATAACAGAATCACTTCCAACAATAAAAAAAATTGTTGCAGAAGGCGGTAAAGCGATTCTTATGAGCCATTTGGGCAGACCAAAAGGTGGACCAAATCCAAAATACAGTTTAGCACCAACAGCAAAACGCTTAAACGAATTATTAGGTAAAGATGTTAAACTTGCACCGGATTGTATTGGAGTAGAAACCAAAGCTATGGTTGATACAATGCAAAATGGTGATGTGCTTATTCTTGAAAATGTTCGTTTTCATGCAGAAGAAGAAAAAAATGATCCTGAATTTGCAAAACAACTAGCAGAGCTTGGTGACGTTTATATCAACGATGCTTTTGGAAGTGCGCATAGAGCTCACGCTTCAACAGAAGGAGTAACAAAGTTTATCAAAATTTCTGCTGCTGGATATTTAATGCAGAAAGAACTTGATTATCTTGGCGGCGCGATAACAAATCCTAAACGGCCTTATGTTGCTATTTTAGGTGGTGCAAAAATTTCGGGTAAGATTGATGTTATCAATAATCTTTTAGGAAAAGTTGATACTTTGATTGTTGGTGGCGGAATGGCTTATACTTTCTACAAAGCTGAAGGTAAAGAAATCGGAACATCATTACTTGAAGCAGAAAAAATTGAACTTGCAAAAGAAGTTTTAGCTAATGCAAAAAAATCCGGAATTAAATTCTTGCTTCCGAAAGATGTCGTTGTAGCAGCTGAATTTAATAACGATTCACCTTCAACAGTTGTAAGTGTTGATGCAATGCCAGCCGATAAAATGGGATTGGATATTGGACCTGAAACAATTAAGTTATTTTCAGATGAATTGAGAAATGCAAAAACGATTGTTTGGAACGGGCCAATGGGTGTTTTTGAAATGGATAATTTTGCTAAAGGTACAAATGCAATTGCTCAGGTTTTAGCTGATGTAACTGAAACAGGTTCAATTACTGTTATCGGCGGCGGCGATTCTGCAGCAGCGATTACAAAAGCTGGATTAAAAGATAAAGTATCACACGTTTCAACTGGTGGCGGAGCTTCTTTAGAATTTTTGGAAGGTAAAGCTCTACCAGGTGTTATTGCTTTAAACGATGTTAAATAAAAAAGGATTAGTTTGAATAATTATTATCGGCCAAGAGGTTTTGGAGGATTTTTTACTTTTCCTCCAGTGATCAAGAATCTTCTTATAATTAATGGTATTGTGTTTTTCTTGCAAATAATACTTGAAAACACAATTGAAGGAAGAATATTATTAAATAAATGGTTAGCATTAAATCCAATAAACATTAGTGGGTATATCGATTGGCCATTTAATTTTCAGATCTGGCAGTTGATTACCTACCAATTTATGCATGGCAGTTTGTCTCATATCTTTTTTAATATGCTAATGCTCTGGATGTTTGGTGCCAGCATTGAAGAAATTTTTGGATCTAAAAAGTTTTTAATATTTTATCTCTTGGCCGGTGTTAGTGCTGGTTTGTTGCATTTATTTGTATCCCCATTTTTTGGTGGCGGGCAAGCAATTACAATTGGTGCTTCAGGTGCTGTTTATGGTATTATGATAGCGTACGCTATGTTTTTCCCGGATAATCTAATTTTCCTTTACTTCCTGATTCCAGTTAAAGCTAAATATATGATTGGATTTTTAATTGTGATAGAATTTCTTGCTATCGATAGTGCTTCCAGTAATGTGGCTCATCTTGCACATCTTGGTGGTGCGTTATTTGGATTTTTATATATAATGTTTGATAAAAATAGTTATGTATCACTTAAAAATGTTTTTAAAAAATCATATTACTATAAATCAAATCCTAAGAAAGATATTTTTACAAATCCATTTAGTAAAAGTTATAGTAGTAACACTGATGCTGAAGACGCAAAATATTACGACATAAAAAATAAGAATGATGAAGAAATTTCTCAGGCAGAAATTGATGCGATATTGGATAAAATTAGTCAATCCGGTTATCAGAATCTAAGTGAACGTGAAAAGAAAATATTATTTCAGGCAAGTAAGAAAATGAAATGAGATCAAATCAATTCATATTTATTTTAATGTTTACCATTTTTATTGCTTCATCATCTTGTGATCAAGCACCACCAATATCTGATAAAAAATTTATTAAAGTTTATTCTGAGATGGTATTAATGCAAGATACCTCTTCACTATCGCAAATTCTAATTAAGGATACAGTACTAAATAAATTCAAAATATCTAAAAATGATTATGACAGAACGATAGAATTTTATAATAACAACCCGGAAAAATGGCAAACATTTTTTGATAGTGTAATTGTTTATATGGAAAAAGTAAAGCCAAAATCTAAACAGAAAGATGTAAAATCTTTGCCAGAGCGATCCGTATCATTGGATAGGAAAAATCCTTTGGTAGAGAATCCTTAAGTTCCTTCAATCCAGTAATACCGCTTTTATATTTTTCATTTACAAGACTTAAGTTATTAATATCTATAATTGAGTCTATCTCAGTTTCCGGTGCGTAACTTAAAATAGTTTCTATTTGCATAGAAATTACAGCTTCATTAAGTTTTCTTAGTTTTGATATTTCTTGTAATGTGTATTTTTTTTTAAGCAAATTATAAGTTTCAACAATGTTAGGTGGAATTAAAACTTCTTTTTTATTGTTTGATTTTTCACCATCCAAATCAAAAGAATTTATTATTTCTAAAAAATCATTGCCAAGCTTATTAAACATTCTTTCATTAAAGCCTTTAATGCTAAGCAATTCTGATTTTGTTTTTGGTTTCTGCTGTGAAATTTTGGCAAGCAGATCATCTGAACAAATAATATTTGGTGATTGAAGAAATTTTTTAGAAGCTTTTTCACGAGCTTCTCTTATCAAATGAAACAGCTCAAGGTTTTTATCAGTATTTTCTATAAGCTTATTTTGATTTAATCTTTCTTGATCTAAAACAAAATCAGAGTTATTGATAAAATATAACTTACTTCTGCCTTGTTTCTTCTCTTCTAAACGATCTTCGCTTACTAAAAATCTAAGTGAATGGGAAATATCTTCTTTTCTGTAATTAGTAAGTGAGCCAAAGAATTTACTTTTTCTTTGTTTACTATCTGTCGCTTTACCAATCAAAATATCTGATATTTGTTTTTCAGTCAGTTCAAGATGATTTTCATTTAAGAGTTCCTCAACTTTTTCATTTACATATTCTTTAGAATATTCAGATGATCCGTTTTGCTTTAAACAATTATCACATTTACCACACGAATATTCCTTTGCATCTTCACCAAAATATTTGAGGATAAATTTAAATCTGCAGTCATCTGTGTAAACAAAATCAACCATCTTGTCAAGTTTTTGCTTCGAACTTATATACAGTTCATTTATCAATTTGTAATTCAATTTTAATTCTTCAACTCTAACTCGTGGTTTTATAAATGAAATTGATTCTTTCCCATCAGCTTTAAAAAATTCGAGTATGCCAAGAAATTCAAGATTTGTTAATGTTTCATTAGTCTCTTGTTTTGTTAAACCGGTTTCAGATTGCAGTTGATCAATATTAACGTTTGTCGATTTTACAAATATTTCTTTCCCATAATTTCTTATCAGATATAACAATACATCTTTCATTAATTCGTTGGAAGTGTTTTTAATAAAACTTTTTAAACGAGTTTCATCAAATAAAATTTTTATTTTATTTGCAGATTTGTAAGCAGAGTTGATATTTATATAACCAGCATCCTCTAAATATTTTAAGGATGAATATAGTATTGGATTTGAAATATCTTCTTTAGTATGCAGTTTTATGTAAGGTTGATTTATTGGGATTACTTTCTCAGGAATCATTCCAAGAGCAATTTGTGCAGAATCGCAAATTGCTGCATAAATCTTTTTTATTGTATCTTTGTTTGGATAAGAATTTGAAATAAAATATTCGTGGATACGAACATCACTCTCATCAAACAAAAGATAAGTGTGAGAAGACTTTCCATCTCTGCCAGCACGACCAATTTCCTGGTAATAATTTTCTATTGATCCGGTTGAATTAAAATGTATAACTAATCGTATATCTTTTTTATCGATTCCCATTCCAAAAGCATTTGTTGCAATGATTAATTGTAATCTATCTTCGATAAAATCTTCTTGAATTTTCTTTCTTATGATTGGGTCAAGTCCAGCATGGTAGAATTCACATTTTACTTTATTGAATCTAAAATATTCAGCTAACTCTTCAGCTTTTTTTCGGGAAGATGTATAAATAATAGCTGGATTTTTATGTCTTTGATAAATTTCTAAACAGCGTTCATTTTTTCTCTTACAGATTTCTACATTTAGAAAAAGATTATCTCTTTCAAAACCTTTGATAATTATTTTTGCATTCTTCATTCCAAGTTGTTTAACTATATCTTTAACAACTTCCGGAGTTGCTGTGGCGGTAAAAGCAGAAATCTTTTTTATTCCAGTAAACTCAACAAAGTCTTTTAACTTGGTATAACTTGGACGAAAATTGTGTCCCCATTCACTTATGCAATGTGCTTCATCAATAAATAAATATTGTGGATTTAAGTTTTTTAATCTGAGTGCAAATTCAGTATTCTCAAGTCGTTCTGGTGCAACATAGACTATTTTTATTTTACCAAAGTTAATGTCTTGCAAAACTTTTTCTGTTTCATAATAACTTTGTGTGCTATTTATAAAGGCCGCAACTTCTTGAGATTTATTTAGTGAATCAACTTGATCTTTCATCAAGGCAATTAATGGTGAGATAACAATTGAGTAATTATCGCTTATCAATGCAGGGATTTGATAACAAATTGATTTGCCAGCCCCGGTTGGTAAGACTGCCAGTGCATTTTTACCCTGAATAATTTCATCAATTATTTCTAATTGTCCTTGTCGGAATTCATTATAACCAAAGTATTTATTTAATGCTTCAAAAGTGGTCATCGATATTTTCTAAATTCTGTATAAAATCAGTGATGTAATTATGATTTTGGAATAGTAAATATTACTTAATCAGTACATAAAAATACTAAAAAAGATTTATTGATAAGTCCCTTATTTGGAATGATTTCTGTAGTATTTTAAGCCATTAAAAAATTTGAGGAAATCATGTCAAAATTCTTCTATCAGTTACTTTTCGTAAGTATTCTTTTATTATCAAACTTTGTCCAAGCTCAACAACAATTTACAGATTTATTAAATCCACAAAGTGTTTTTACAGATGCGCCGGATGAAATAAAATCTCGTAAAGCTTTTATGCGTGAATGGTGGTTTTATGAACAGCGCGCATTTCCTGAAAATAATATTCCCGTTGATGCTTATAAAAATTCTCTTATTCAAAGAGATCAATTAAGGCAATATAATGAACAATTAAATTCTGTAGATAACAGTTTTAACATTCCAACATTTAACTGGGTAAGTCTTGGTCCAACACCAGGTGCTTATTTTTCATACGGAAATATTTCCAGCAGAATTGTTAGCGGTGCTTTTGATCCAGCAAATCCAAATATAATTTATATTGGTCCTGCTAACGGTGGAGTCTGGAAATCAACTGATGCTGGAATTACATGGATGCCATTAACCGATCAGCAAGCTTCGTTATCTATGGGTGCGATTGAGATTGATCCAATAAATACAAATAATATTTATGCGGGCACAGGTGAAGCCACATATAGCGGAGCATCTTATTACGGGCGAGGTTTACTCAAATCAACAGATGGTGGAAGTTCCTGGACAAATATTACAAGTGGTTTACCAACATCAACATATTTTTCCAGACTAAAAATAAGACCAAATAATAACACTCAACTTTTAGCAGCACTAGGTAATAGTGGATTATATAGAAGTACAAATTCTGGAACAACATGGATTCAAATATTATCTGGTAGAATAGATGATGTGGTTTTTACATCAAGTGGTGATACAGTTTTTGCAGTTGGCGGAAGTTCAGGATTAAGAAGATCGATTGATGGCGGTGCAACATTTTCAACATTTGGAACGGGACTGGCAACTGGAACCAGAACTCATTTTGATTTTGCAAAATCAAATCCAGCAATTATGTATGCGGCAGTTTACAGCAGTACAGTTAATTTATATAAATCAACAAACAATGGAGCTAATTGGTCGGCTTTACCTGTCAATTCAGAAATCCAAAGCCAGGGTGGGCAAGCATGGTATGATTTGTATTTAAGAGTTAATCAGAAAAATCCAAACAAAGTTTATGTAGGTGTAATTGATGTTTTCAGATCAACAGATGGAACTAATTTTACTAACATCACAAATGGATATTCCGGTGGCAGTGTTCATGTTGATCAACATTTTCTATTCTTCCATCCAACTGATGAAAATACTTTTTTTGTATGTAATGATGGAGGAATTTGGAAAACAACAAACAACGGTGATGCTTTCACTAATTACAATCAAAATCTTACTCTAACACAATTTTACAGAATTACTGCAAGTCCCTTTACTCCAAGCAGAATTCTTGGAGGTACGCAGGATAATGGAACTCAACAAACTTATTCATCTTTAAATTGGGCTGCAGCATTTGGTGGTGATGGCGGCGAGGTTTGTTTTAATCCATTCAATTCAAATTATATTCTTGGTGAAACTCAAAATGGCGGACTTGCAAGAACAAGCAACAATGGAGCAAGTTGGGGAGGTGCAACAAATGGAATTGATGAAAGTGAAAGTGTTGCCTGGGTTGCCCCAATTATTGCACATCCAACAATATCTGGAACTTTTTATGTCGCACGTCAAAAAGTTTATCGTTCAACAGATAATGGGGCAAGTTGGACTGTAATTTCGGCAAATATAAACGGCACAACTGCTGTTAGACAAATGGCAATTAGTCAATCAAATCCATCAATAATGTATGCAACTTCTAGCAGTCTTGTTTTTAGATCTACAGATGCCGGGTTAACATGGACGAATGTAACTTCTGGATTACCAGGTAGAACAATTACTGCAGTTTCAATTTATCCAACTGATCCAGACTTAGTATTTTTAACTTTTTCTGGTTTTGGAACAAACAAAGTTTACAAATCAACAAACGGCGGAACAACATGGATTTCGATACATGGTAATTTGCCGGATTCTCCTGTTAATGATCTTTTTGTTTATACAGGTAACTTAGGATTCCCCAATACATTTTTTGTTGCTACAGATATTGGAATATTTGTTACAGAAAATGATGGGTCCAATTGGGTTGAGATATCTACAGATATGCCAAACACAGTCGTTATGCATCTCGACTATTCACCATCGAATCAAATGTTGAGAGCAGGCACACACGGCAGAGGTGTATATGAAGCTTTTGTAGATTTTAGTATTCCTGTTGAGTTGGTTTCGTTTACTGCAAATCAAAATGATAAAAAAGTTTTGCTAAGCTGGCAGACTGCAACTGAAACAAATAATAGTCATTTTGAAATCGAACGAAAGTTTAAAAATCAGGAATGGGAAAAGTTAGGAGTCATTTCTGGATCTGGAACTATCACTGAGTATCGTGATTATTTTTATGAAGATGATTTTTCATCTTTACCATATAATGGTGTTGTTGTTTATAGATTAAAACAAGTAGATTTTAACGGTGTGTTTGAATATTCCAGCACTATTGCTGTAGATGTTCAATTCGTTCCAACTGAAATTTCAATCTCTCAAAATTACCCAAATCCGTTTAATCCTATAACAACTATAAAATACTGGCTTAATGTTGATGCAGGTGTAAAGATTAGTATTTACAATTCACTTGGCCAGGAAATTGAAAACTTGGTAAACAATAATCAAAGTGCAGGAAATTATTCTGTTAGCTGGAATGCGGAAAAATTTGCATCCGGAATTTATTTTTATTCATTTGAAGTCACTAATCATCATAAAAGTTTACTAAACAAAGAAATGAAAAAACTTATTCTGCTTAAGTAGTTATAATATTTTTTATAACAGGCTGGTAAAATTTGAATTGAAATATCATTCATTTATCAGCCTGTTTTATTTTATTAATATATATTAAAAGCTATCCTAATTTTCATCCAATAAAATTCTACTAAACATTTTTATCATCAGATTAAGGCCTGTACTAATCGCAAGATTCTTCGCTTTATCGAAATACTACCAAATAAAATTGCCCTAAAACTATTATCGAATTAAAAAATAATTTTTAAAGGTCATTTAGGTCTTATTTAAAAATATTTTTTATAAAAAAATATTAGACAAAAATGGCGGCGAGTATTTCTAACCAATTGAGTAATAACTGCTCATATTCAATTTTATTTATTAGCAAAAAAGTTTTTTTGAATTATTTTTTTATGGTCTAATTTCTGATAAGAAATGAGTGAGGCGAATAATAAACATTTTTGATCCGAATCTTTTTCCGTCAGAGGAGAAACAGACTTATGTTAAGATTTTACTCGCTTCGAATTGTACTCTTTTTTTTATTGTACACTTCAATGACACTACCTCAATATTCTGATTTACTTAACCCGCAAAGTGTATTTACCGCAGCTCCAGAGGAAGTTAAATCCAGAAAATCACTTATGCGGGAATGGTGGTTTTATGAACAGAGAACATATCCCGAAGACTTTATTCCAGTTGATGCTTACAAAAACTCTATGGATCAAAGACAAGTATTACGTGAGTATAACCAACAATTAGTTTCATCCGATGAAATAGATAGCATACCACAATTTAATTGGGTTAGTCTTGGTCCAACACCAGGCGCTTATTTTAATTATGGTAATATTTCCAGCAGAATAGTCTCTGGGGCTTATGATCCTGGTAATCCCAATATTGTTTATGTTGGCCCGGCAAATGGTGGTGTTTGGAAATCTACTAATAGTGGGATTAACTGGTTTCCATTAACTGATCAGCAAGCCTCATTATCAATGGGTGCGATTGAAGTTGATCCATCAAATACAAACGTAATTTATGCTGGAACAGGTGAAGCTACATACAGCGGTTGTTCTTATTATGGCAGAGGCTTGCTCAAATCTACAGATGCTGGTAATACGTGGACAAATATTACAAATGGTTTGCCTACAACAACTTACTTTTCAAGGATTAAAATTCGACCAAATAATTCCACACAACTACTGGCAGCAATGGGTAATAATGGATTATATCGTAGTACAAACTCAGGTACATCGTGGACACAAATTTTAACTGGTAAAATTGATGATGTTGTGTTTTCTCCTTCAGGAGATACAGCTTTTGCAATTGGAGGAACATTAGGGCTAAGAAGATCAATTAACGGTGGAGCAACATTTACTGCTTTTGGTTCTGGCCTAACTACAGGTACAAGAACTCATTTTGATTTAGCAAAATCCAATCCTGCTTTTATGTATGCAGCAGTTTACAATTCAGGAGTTACTATATATAAAACTACAGATTTTGGTGCTAATTGGATTTCATTATCTACACCAACCGATTTTCAAAACCAATGCAGTCAAGCATGGTATGATTTGTATGTAAGAGTTAATCCAAAAAACCATTTAAAAGTTTATGTTGGAATGATAGATGTTTATAGATCAACAAATGGAACAAATTTTACGAATATCACAAATGGATATGCTGGCGGAAATGTTCACGTAGATCAACATTATTTGTTTTTTCATCCTGCTCAGGAAAATACTTTTATTGTATGTAATGATGGTGGAATTTGGTACAGTGGAAATAATGGCGATACATTTGTTAATCTAAATCAGAATTTAACATTAACTCAATTTTATAGAATCGCATCAAGTCCACATAATTCCAGTAGAATTTTAGGAGGCACTCAGGATAATGGAACTCAACAAACATTTTCATCACTAAATTGGTCCGCTGCATACGGTGGTGATGGTGGTGAAGTTTGTTTTAACCAGTTTAATGAAAATTTTATTTTAGGTGAAACCCAAAATGGTGGATTGTTCAGGACATCTAACAATGGCACAAGCTGGCTTAGCGCAACTAGTGGAATAAATATGAGTGAAAGTGTTAGCTGGATTGCACCAATTATTGCTCATCCAACTATTGATGGAACTTTTTACATTGCAAGGCAAAGAGTTTATGTAACTACTAATAATGGAGAAAGTTGGAATCCTATCTCAGCTAATGTAAATGGTACAAGTGCAATAAGAGAAATGGCAATCAGTAAATCAAATCCTTCAATAATGTTTGCTACATCAGGCAGTTATGTTTTTAAATCATCAGATAGCGGTGTTAATTGGGTAAACGCTACCTCCGGCTTACCAACACGAACTATCACTTCTGTTAGTGTTTATCCTACAGATCCTAATTTAGTTTATTTAACATTTTCTGGATTTGGTACCAACAAAGTGTATAAATCATCAAATGGTGGAGCTACTTGGATTTCGATTAGTGGAAATTTACCTGACACACCTGTAAACGATATTTTTGTTTATCCAAGTAATCCTGGAAATCCAAATACATTTTTTATTGCAACGGATATTGGAATATTTTTAACAGAAAATGATGGGACAAATTGGTACGAAATTTCAACAGATTTACCTAACACTGTTGTAATGCATCTTGATTATTCGGCATCAAATCAAATGTTAAGAGCTGCAACACACGGCAGAGGAGTCTACGAAGCTTTTGTTGATTTTCAAATTCCTGTTGAATTGATTTCATTTACAGCGAATCAAATTGATAAGAAAGTTTTATTAAACTGGAAAACTGCAACAGAAACAAATAACAGTCATTTTGAAATTGAAAGAAAGTTTAAAAATCAGGACTGGGAAAAATTAGGTATTATTTCTGGCTCTGGAACAATAACAGAGTATAGAGATTATTTTTATGAAGATGATTTTTCGATGCTACCTTATAACGGAACAGTGCTTTATAGATTAAAACAAGTAGATTATAACGGCACTTTTGAATATTCTGATGTTATTGCTGTAGATGTAGAATTTATTCCAACAGAAATATCTTTATCACAAAATTTTCCAAATCCATTTAATCCAACCACAACAATAAAATACTGGCTAAATATTGAAGCAAACGCTAGAATTATTATCTATAATTCGCTTGGACAAGAAATTGAACAACTAGTCAACCAAGTACAAAGCGCAGGAAATTATTCCGTTGTTTGGGATGCAAAAAACTATGCTTCTGGAATTTATTTCTATTCGTTTGAGGTTAAAGATTTAAGTGATAGGATCTTATATCGTGAAATGAAAAAATTAATATTACTTAAGTAACAAATATTTATGGGGCTTTTCAAAATTTGATTGTTAAAACCAGAGATTTCATACTTTGATAATCAATCATTCTTTGGACAGCCCCTTTTTTATTACTAATTTTGTGTGTGAAAATTTGATTCACTTAAGTATTTAGATGAACAGAGTTAAGATAAATTTTTATTCACAACGTAATAGCTGCTTAGTTTTATTTTCAGCACAAAGTACTTTATTTTCAAAACTTCGTACTGTTATCCAATCAGAATTACATTGCTCATATTTAAGTATAAACTTATCTAACCTTAAATTATTTACTTAATTACTAAATGATATATGAACAAAACTTATTAAAGAAATTACTTAAGGATTTTTTATGCAGGAAGAAAAATTAAGATTAGAAGATTTATTAGAATCATCTCAATCTTCTAATGCTGATGATGATAGAATCAATAATGTTGCAATAATTGGCGCAGGAATTATGGGGCAGGGAATTGCACAAACTGTAGCAGGAATGGGACTGGAAGTAATTGTTGTTGAAGTTGATTCTGAAAAATTAGAAAACGCAAAAGCCCAGCTTACTGAAACAATTGATAGAGAAATCAAAAGATGGGCAATGACTAAATCAGATAAGAAAGCAATTTTTAGCAGAATTAAATGGGTGACGGATGCCAATGCTGTAAAAGAATGTGAAATAATCATTGAAGCAGTTCAAGAAGATTTTGATTTGAAAGTTAGTGTGTTTAAGGAAATAGATAAAATCGCAAATCCTGATACAATATTTGTATCAAATACATCTACTCTAAGTTTAACTAAAATATCTGAATCAATTTCAAGATCCAGTAAAGTTATTGGAATGCATTTCCTAAATCCTGTTCCAAAAATTCCCATGGTTGAACTAGTAAAAAGCCTACACACATCCAACGAAACTGTATTAAAAGTAAAAGAGTTTGCTTCCAGAATAGGCAAAACTCCTGTTGAGGTTTATGAGTATCCTGGTTTTATTACAACTCGTGCAATTGTTCCTTTAGTAAACGAAGCAATGCATATGCTTCTTGAAGGCATAGCAACTGCAAAAGATATTGATACAGCATTAAAACTTGGATACAATTTCCAATATGGTCCACTCGAGATGGCTGATTCAATGGGACTTGATGAAGTATTAACCTGGATGGAAACCTTATGGAAAACACTTGGCGAACCAAGATATAGACCAAATCCAATGATTAGAAAACTTGTTCGGGAAAGAAAATTAGGTAAAAAAACCGGCGAAGGAATTTTTAAATACGACGAGCACGGCAACAAATTAAATTAAATTTAAATGGGGAAAATCAAATAAATCTGGAAATAAAATTATGAAAGTATTAGTACTAAATAGCGGAAGTTCATCAATAAAGTATCAATTCATTGATACTGATAAACAAGTTGCACTAGCAAAAGGATTGGTTGATCGAATAGGCATGGCAGGCGCTGTTTTAACACATCAAAGATATGATGGTGACCAAATTAAAATCGCTGGTGAAATTCTTGATCATCAAATTGCGGTTGAATATGTACTTGGAGTAATGCTAAGTAAAAATCATGGCGTTATAAATGAGAAAAAAGATATTGAAGCAGTAGGACATAGAGTTGTACATGGAGGTGAAACATTTTCTGGTTCTGTTTTTGTAACCGACGAAGTTGTGAAGGTTTTGCAGGATAATATTGAATTAGCACCACTACATAATCCACCAAATATAAAAGGTATTCAGGCTTGCAAGAGAATTTTACCTGATACTCCACAGTGCGGAACTTTTGACACAGCATTTCATTCAAAGATGCCGCCAAAATCTTATCTATACGGAATTCCTTACGAGCTTTACAAAAAGCATAAAATCCGTAGATACGGATTTCATGGAACTTCACACTTGTATGTTTCGCTACGTGCAGCTGATCTACTAGGAAAAGATATTAAAGATTTAAAAATTATAACTGCTCATCTTGGTAATGGTTGTTCTATAGCTGCAGTAAAGCATGGTCAATCAATTGATACATCAATGGGATTTACTCCTCTTGAGGGATTACTCATGGGTACCAGAAGTGGTGATCTTGATCCATCTTTAATTTTATATATTATGGGTAAAGAAGGTTTAACTCTTGGTGAAGCAAACACTTTGTTAAATAAACATAGCGGCTTAATCGGAATTAGTGGTGAAAGCAGTGATATGCGAGAAATTCTGAGTGCTGTTAAGGATAATCAGCAAAGAGCTAAGTGGGCTTTTGAGATTTTTACATATAGAATTAAAAAATATGTTGGAGCATATGCAGCAGCTATGGGTGGAGTTGATGTAGTTGTGTTTACCGGAGGGATTGGAGAGAATGCTAAAGAGGTTAGAGAAGAAGTTTGTAAAGAAATGGAATACATAGGAATTGAACTTGATGAATTAAAAAATCAGAATGGAGAAGAAATTATTTCAAAAAATAGCTCCAAAGTAAAAGTAATGCGAATACCAACCAATGAAGAATTAGTAATCGCACTTGATACAGCAAAGATAGTTTCTGAAATGAATAAATAATAATCACCAAAATTTCCAAAGGTTTAGCAGATGGATCTGGGAATAAAAGGTAAAATTGCTTTGGTTTCTGCTTCCAGCACGGGTATTGGCAAAGCAGTAGCTGAAAGTTTAGCGGCTGAGGGATGCAATCTTGCAATCTGTTCTAGATCTAAAGATACATTGTTAGAAACAGCACGCGATATTAAATCCAAATATAATATTGAGCCTTTCTGGGGAGTCTGCGATTTAAATCAGCATAAAGATATCGAAAATTTTTATGAGGCTGTAAAAAATCATTTTGGTAAAATCGATATCCTGGTTAACAATTGCGGCGGCCCTATTCCCGGTTTTTTTAGAGAACTTTCTGAAGAGGATTGGGACAATGCAATTAAGCAAGTTCTGTTAAGTGTTATTAGATTTTCTAATCTTGTTATTCCTAAAATGATCGAACAAGAATGGGGAAGGATAATTAATATAACTTCTGTTGCAGTTAAACAACCTGTGCATAATTTAATGTTATCTAATTCACTGCGCGCTGGTGTAACCGGATTTGCTAAATCATTAAGCAATGAATTTGGGAATAAGAATATTACAGTTAACAATGTTGCTCCGGGTTATACGTTAACTCACAGACTTTATGAACTGGCAGTTACTCGCGCAAAAGCTTCGGGTAAATCTCACGAAGAGATTTTAGTTGATATGGCAAAAGATGTTCCGATGAGCAGATTAGGCGGGCCGGAAGAAATTGCAGCTATAGTTGCTTTTCTTGCTTCACAAAAAGCAAGTTATATTACTGGAACAACAATTCAGGTTGATGGAGGATCAACAAAATCTATTTTTTAATAACTAACTTTTCCTCATAAATAGAGGACGTATTGATACAACAAATTGAACTAATAATAAAGCCCGAAGATTTATTATCTGAAGGTATTCTAAAAAATACTGCAGCCTATCAACTCAGATTAAATCAAGAACAAATCTCAGCTGTTATTCCACTTAAAAGATCTATTGATGCCAGAAGTAGAAATGTTGTTTATAGAATCCTTACTGATGTTTATATCGATGAAAATCCTATTGAACAAAAACGTAATATTTGTTACAACGCCGTCTCAAATCATAAAAAAGTTATAATAGTTGGATTTGGTCCTGCTGGAATGTTTGCAGCATTGAAACTTATTGAACTTGGAATTAAGCCAATAGTGATTGAACGTGGAAAAGATGTTCAAACCCGAAGACGAGATATCAGAGCAATCCAACAGGAACATATTGTTAATCCCGATTCTAATTATTGTTTTGGTGAAGGTGGTGCCGGCGCTTATAGTGATGGAAAACTTTACACCAGATCAACTAAGCGTGGAGATACAAAAAGAATACTTGATATTTTAATTCAACATGGTGCTGAACCAGATATAGCCATTGATACACATCCGCATATTGGTTCTAACCGATTACCAAAAATTGTTGCAGCAATACGGGATAATATTTTACAAAACGGTGGAGAGATTTTATTTAATTCAAGATTGACTGATTTTATTTTTAATAAAAATAAAATTATTGGAATTAGAATTAATAATAGTACAGAAATATTTGGTGATTCAGTTATACTGGCAACAGGACACTCTGCAAGAGATATATTTTATTTGCTAAATAATAGTAAGATACGGATAGAACCAAAACCATTTGCTATGGGTGTTAGAATTGAACATCCGCAGGAATTAATAAATGAAATACAATATCACACTAAAGAAAAAAATGAAAATCTACCATCCGCAAGTTATTCCTTAGCTTGCAATATAGATGAAAGAGGAGTTTACTCATTTTGCATGTGTCCCGGAGGTATTATTGTGCCAGCTGCAACATCTCCGGGAGAAATTGTTGTTAATGGGATGTCACTATCAAAAAGAAATTCTCCTTTTGCAAATTCCGGATTTGTTGTTGAAATCACTGAAAAAGAATGGAGCAAATATTCAAATAGTTATCCATTTTCCGGTTTGCTGCTTCAACAGGAATTAGAAAAACAAGCTTATGAACTTGCAAATAATACTCAAAGTGCACCAGCACAAAGATTAACAGATTTTGTTGCAGGTAGAATATCCAGTTCACTTCCAAAATCATCATATATTCCAGGTTTGACCTCTGCACCTTTACACGAATCACTTCCAAAATTTATTACATCAAGATTAATTAAATCATTAGATGTGTTTGATAAGAAAATGCGAGGTTATAACTCTGAAGATGCAGTTTTAGTTGGGGTAGAATCGCGAACTAGTTCCCCAATTCGTATTCCACGTGATAAAGAAACTTTTATGCATCCTGATATAATCGGATTGTTTCCTTGCGGCGAAGGTGCCGGATATGCAGGTGGAATTGTTTCTGCCGCAATTGATGGTGAAAATGTTGTTGAGGGGATTAATAGATTTTTACTTTGACTATTACACCAAACTCTATTGACATCTGAAAAGTTTTGGTTATTTTTTATTATCATCTTGATTTCCCGATTTAGTTTTATAAACAAATAGGTTTTAAATCTATTCTAATTATTTTATCTTAATTTTATTCATTTCAACACAATAATTATTATTTAATGCATTTAGGCTTTAGAAAATATTTATTTGCTTTTTTATTAATTTATTATCCGTTGCTTTACGCTCAACCACTTAACATTAGGTTTGAGCACATTACAACTGATAAAGGATTATCAAGCAATTACACTTCCTACATATTTCAGGATAAAAAAGGATTTCTTTGGATAAGCACACAGGATGGAATCAATCGCTATGATGGTTACAGATTTAAACGTTTCAGACATCTTCCTGGCAATGCAAATTCTTTAAGTGATTACGCTTCGGGTCATATTTATGAGGATTCGAAAGGGAATTTTTGGATTGCAACACGCGAAGGATTAAATATATTTAATCCTGAGAATGAAACATTTACGCATTACAATCCGCAAAAAGACAGCACAATCCTATTAGGTTCCGAAAAAATTGTCTGCACTACTGAAGATAAAAATGGAAACATCTGGATTGGAACCAGAAAGGGATTAAGTCTTTATAATCCAAATACAAAAAGCTTCACCTTATTTCAACATAATTCTTCAGATAAAAACAGTTTGAGTTTTAATTATGTTACTTCACTTTTATTTGATTCGAAAAATAATTTGTGGGTCGGTACCCAGTTTGGGTTAAATAAATTTGATTACAAAACAAATTCGTTTAAAGTGTTTTTGAAAAACTCGCAAGACCCTAAAAGCATTAGTGGTAATCTTATAACCTCTTTATTCGAAGATTCAAAAGGAAATATTTGGGTTGGGACAAACTCCGGATTAAACCGGTTAATATCATTTGATAAAGGCGAAGCAGTATTCTTAGCCTATCGCCATAATCCTGCAGACAAAAACTCAATAAGTAATAATAATATTAGTAAGATGGCAGAGGATAGTAAGGGTCTTTTATGGATTGGTACTTTAGGAGGCGGTTTAAATATATTCAATCTTTCAACAAATCAATTTACAAGTTATCAGAATGTTGAAGAGGACAACTCAAGCTTAAGTGAAAATAATATTTCCTCAATTTGCATCGATAAGTTTCAGAATGTATGGATCGGAACATTTGCCAATGGAATTAATAAATACAGCTCAACTCAAAATCGGTTCATACTTTCTCAGCCATCACCATTCGCAAAAAGTAAAGTTGTGGAAAATAATGTTTCGTCTATACTAATTGATGATAAAAATAATTTATGGCTCGGAACCAACGGAGATGGAATAAAAGTATATCGTGATAAAAATGTATTTGATAAAAATAATTTGTTACTTGAGCTTAAAGCTGATCCAAATAATAAAAATAGCATTAACAGTAACGATGTAACATCAATTATACAGGATAAATCCGGAATAATTTGGATAGGGACCTTTGGTGGTGGAGTAAACAAATATGATCCTTTACAAAAAAAGTTGGAAGTATTTAAGTATAAACAGGAAGATCCTAGAACACTTGGTAACGATTTTATTCATACTGTTTATGAAGATTCAGAAGGAAGAATCTGGGTGGGCACTGGCTTAAGTGGATTTAACAGATTTGAAAAAGAAACTAATTCTTTTAAAAGATATAGAGACAATCCTAAATATCCCAACAGCAATAAGTATTTAAACTCTCCGGAGGTAACTTCAATTCTCGAAGACAACAAAGGATATCTGTGGGTAGGTACCTCAACCGGTGGACTTAGCAGGTTTGATAAAAACGCAGAATCATTTGTTCACTTTAAACATATTCAGGAAGACCTGAATAGTATCAGCAGTAATCGAATAAATTGTGTTTATGAAGATTCTAAAAAAAGGTTATGGATAGGAACATTCAGCGGCGGATTGAATCTATACAATGAAAAAGAAAATTCATTCATTCATTATTTAGAAAAGGATGGATTGGCAAGCAATACAGTTCAATCTATTACTGAAGATACGAAAGGTAATTTGTGGATAACAACAATAAATGGGATATCCAATTTTGATCCTGATAAAAAAATTTTTAAAAATTTTGATGAGAGTGATGGGCTTCAGGGAAAAGTTTTTAACCAGAGATCTGTTTTTAAGGACTCAAAAACCAGTTTGATTTATTTTGGTGGTGAAAAAGGATTGAATGTTTATTCTTTCAATTCCATTAATGAAATAAAAAAAATACCTGCGATTGTGCTTACCGATTTTAAAGTTTTCAATAAATCTGTTCTGCTTAAATATTCCGCTGTGAATGATAATAACAAATCCGAGAGATACGAAATTGAATTAGCTCACAATGAAAATGTTTTTTCATTTGAATTCGCCTCATTGGATTTCACAAGTCCTGAAAAAAATCAATACCTATATATGCTTGAAGGATTTGATGAGGATTGGATAAGCTCAGGAAACAGAAGAGAAGTAACTTATACAAATTTAGATCCAGGCAAATACATATTTAAAGTTAAAGGGACCAATAGCGATGGTTACTGGAACGAAGAAGGTCTCGCAGTAAATTTGATTATCAATCCTCCTTTCTGGAAAACCTGGTGGGCATATACAATTTATTTCATTCTTGCGGCGGTGGGATTTTTTGCAGTAAGAAGATATGAACTTAACAGGGTTAAACTTAGAAATGATTTGAAGCTAAAGGAATTCGAATCACAAAAACTTCAGGAAGTTGATCAGATTAAATCACGTTTCTTTGCAAATATTTCTCACGAGTTCAGAACACCTTTAACAATAATTATCGGATCATTAGAAAAGCTTAAAAGTAAAATGGAAAACAATTCTGATAATAAAGAGTTTGTTGTAATGAAAAGAAATGCTTCAAGATTATTACAGTTGATTAATCAATTATTAGAACTTTCCAGAATAGAATCCGGTAATACAAAATTAAATGCGGCTGAAAACGATATTGTAAAATTTCTAAAAAGAATTACGGCCTCTTTTTCTTCGTTGGCTAATGATAAAAATATAAAACTTACTTTTAATAGCTATCCAATTGATGAAGTACAACTAGGTGAAGAAATATTACTTTATTATGATAAGAAAAAACTTGAGACCGTTTTTTACAATTTGCTATCTAATGCTGTTAAGTTCAGTCCGGCAGGTGAAATAATTGATGTAAGTGTTTCAAAATTTGATGCAAACGTAAAAATAAATTTTGTTAATAGTGGCATAGAAATTTCCGCAGACAAGATTAAAAATATTTTTGATCGGTTTTATCAGATTGACGATACTGGAACACGCAATTTCGAAGGAACAGGAATTGGTCTCGCTCTGGTAAAAGAATATGTTGAACTTCACAAAAGCAAAATTGTAGTTGAGAGTAATAACAACAGAACAATATTTACTATTCATCTACCGCTTGGTAAAAATCATTTAAGCGAAAATGAAATTGTGCAGGAAGATTTTGATCAATTACAGATGGATTTGATTCCCCAGAGTGATTTATCAACAACTTCAACACAAATTGTTAATGAACAAGTTGAAACTGATAAAACAATAATTCTAATTGTGGAAGATAATTCTGATCTGCGAGAAATGATTAAAGAAAATCTGCAGGAAAGTTATTTTGTACTTGAAGCAGAAAATGGAGTTAAAGGATTAAAGCTCGCTGAAGAAACAATTCCTGATTTAATTATTAGTGATATAATGATGCCTGAAATGGATGGCTATGAATTATCCCAAAAAATAAAAACCAACGAAAAAACAAATCATATCCCCGTAATACTTTTGACTGCAAAAGCAGAAACAAAAGATAAGATTGAAGGTCTTGAAACGGGTGCAGATGATTATCTTATTAAACCATTTAATCCTAATGAATTAAAAATCCGTGTAAAGAATTTAATAAAAGTTCGCAGACAATTGAGAGAAAAATATCAATCTCAGATGCTTATAAAACCAGCTGATGTTGTAGTTCCATCAACACAGAAAGTATTTCTTGACAAACTCACTTCAATTATAGAAAAAAATATTTCTAATGAAGAATTTTCTGTTGAAATACTCTGTGATGATATAGGAATGAGTCGTGCACAATTGCATAGAAAAATAAAAGCAGTTACAAATCAATCTGCTTCAGAATTCATTAGAAATTTCCGTCTGCAGAGAGCCTCAGAACTACTAAAACAAAACGCAGGGAACATTGCAGAAATATCTTACAGGGTTGGATTCAGTAGCCAGGCTTACTTTACCAAAATGTTTCAACAACTTTATGGATTAACTCCGCTCGATTTCAAAAAGCAAAACAGCAAATAGTTGTTTGTGTTAACTCTTATCTGCATTTCAAACAATTCTTTTTAAAAGAGACATATGTTATAATATTTGAGACGTTTGTGGAATATTTCACTTTCAATTTAAGATAGTTTGCCCTTCGAATAACTTTTAATTCGAGGAGCAAAAATGTTAAAAATTTATTTGTACCTTCTATTTGTTTTAATCCTCTATTCATTAACACTTGCGCAAAGCGGTTGGGAATGGCAAAATCTAACGCCACAGGGAAATCAACTAGCAACTGTGCAAGCTATAGATGCAAATACTTTTATGGCTTAGGGTCAGAACGAAACTCAGATAAAGACCACAGACTTTGGTTCAACCTGGGAGATCAAATACAATATTAATAACTCTGATTTTGGGATAGAGAGAGTTCAATTTATAAATAGTAGTGTAGGGTTTGGTGTTGGTTTTGGAGATGTAATAATTAAAACAACTGATGACGGTAATTCATGGTCAGAAATTCAAACAAGCACTTTTATTGGATATGATGATGTATTTTTTCTAGATGAAAATTTTGGTTGGGCTGTTGGAGGAAGTTTTTCAGTAGTGCTAACTACAGATGGAGGCAACACCTGGGATATAAAAACACCTGGGAATGCCGGATTTCTTCAATCAGTATATTTCGTTGATCAAAACACAGGCTGGGTGGTCGGCAACTTTGGAATTATTTATAAGTCAATAGATGGCGGCAATACCTGGATTCAGCAAACCAGCCCAACTACAAGCACATTGGTGGATATAAAATTTCTAACTCCAAATCTTGGTTATGCGGTTGGTGCTCAAGGTGTTGTTGTTAGGACTACAAATGGAGGAACAACTTGGGATCTTCAAGGCAGCGGCAATACATTATTTCTTGGCTCAATTCATTTATTTGAT
>JBATOT010000015.1:0-2991 GCA_049291095.1 Ignavibacteriaceae bacterium
GTATAACCAGCGCCTCAACCCGACCGCCATTTTAGTTCGGCGGACTTGTGATTTTTGGTGTTTTGTTTTTGTTCGGCATTTTGTTCTAAGTGTTCGTTCAATTAATTAACTTGCCTTCGGTTTGTACTGAAAAAGTTACAAACCTTCGGCTTAATATTTATCATTTGTGTTTTACTCGGCTTCCTTGTTATGGGCGGCGGGTTAAGCGCAACGTCGTTAGGTAGAAAGATATTAAATGCGTTTTCTTACTTTAGAAGAGACGAAGAATTGGTGTGAAAATTCTGGTTACAAATTGTTAGATGACGGAAAACCACCAAAACCTAGTAGCGAAAAACATAGCATTCATTTAGATATTCCTCAGTCGTATACAAAGCTTACTTGGTTTTCTCAACATTTAGAATTTTCTTTAAGACCAAGAGAAGCTTGTCTTTTCTGGGTTACTGATTGGGGAATCTGGAATGAAAACCTTCATTTGTATTATAAACTTCGTCAATCTTATGGCGATAAACGTTTGATTCACGAAGCTCCCGGTCATCTATTTTTAAGTTACGAATCAGTTGATTTAATTTCATTTATTGAAGTAGCTATAATTTGTGGTTGGGATGTTCATTTATTACCAACAGTGGGATATTCAAGAGCATTTATTTCACACGATGAGTTTGTTGAATTTTCTTCGGATGAAAATAATCCAGATTTAGTTGAGGATTTTGCAAAAGATTTGGTTAAGAAATAATAAATTTAAAGTCGTTCTACCTAACCAGCGCCTCAACCCGACCGCCATTTTAGTTCGGCGGATTTGAGATTTTTGAAATTGTATTTTAGTTATAGTTTGTTGTTCTAAGTGTTCGTTCTAATTAATTAACTTACAAACTGCACTTTGCTGACGCAAGTTAAGTGCAGTTTGTTTAATCATTGGCATTTGTGTTTTACTTGGCTTCCTTGCTATGGGCGGCGGGTTAGGCGCAACGTCGTTATAATGCTCAAATATTTAAGAGGAGAATATGATTGAAAATTTAAAAGATTATTTGGTCGGAATCGCAATTGGCATCAGATACAGAGCAAATTTCACTATAGAAGATCAATTAGGGAAAATAGCGGATCAAATATTGTATACGCCTGATAGTTACTTTAGTGCAAATCTTTTCCCAATGGTATACACTAATCTAAATGAGAAAGTTTTAATTGACGAAACAACAAATGACCATTTAACAATAAATAACTCAAACCTAATTCTCGAAATTAATTTTGGAAACAAATTTAATGTTTCAGATATAGATGAGATTTTTAAACATTTTAATAATGAAATAATAGATGGTATTTTAAAAAAATATAAAATCACTGAAATAAATCGTATCGGTATAATTAATAGATATTTGTTCAAAATAAACGAATTAGCTGATGTATTCATTAATAAAACCATAGGTTCAACACTCGAAGGCATTAATGATATTAATTTACGTTTTTCAAAAAAATTAACAGCGGCAGAATCATTAATTAAAAAAGGTGTTAACGATTATTATTCAGCTATTTTCAATGTCATTAAAACATCTGATAGAGATGAACTATTTATGTCGATAGATTATCAAAAATATTTTGATCCATTTTTACCCTCATCTTCTGAAATTGAATTTGAAGAATTTGTCAAAAGAGTGAATGGCTTCAATTCCAAAACTTATTTAAACTGGCTAAATAAAAATTATGGTAAGCTAAAATGACACAAAGGAAAGCACATACTGGAAAATCAAAATTAGAAAGAGATTATTACTCACGTGTTATTAAAAATCTCGATTATGAACCAACGGTTGATGAAACTATCAAGTTTCCTGAAACAGATGACAATAAACGGGACTTTAGTCAACCAAAATCAAGCAATAAAAGAAAAATTAGTATAAAACAAAAATTATCTGATCATTTTTATGAAAATTGGGTTAATTGGTTAATAGGTGCTGTAGCAATGGTTTTGATTTTTTTAATGATTGACTCTAAAGTTGATATAAAGGGAATAGAAACAAATGTAGATAATATAAAAGAAGATATGAAGGATGTTAAAGAAACTCAAAAAGAGATTAATAATAAAGTGCACGATCAAGATTTAAAAATTCAAGAAAATAAAATACGTATTGAGGAAATAAATAATAATAAAATTAATTAATAGCATTATAACCAGCGCCTCAACCCGACCGCCATTTTAGTTCGGTGATTTTTTAATTTTTGGCGTTTAGTTTTTGTTAGGCAATTTGTTCTAAGTGTTCGTTCTAATTAATTAACTTACAAACTGCACTTTTGCTGACGCAAGTTAAGTGCAGTTTGTTAAATATTTATCTGTTGTGTTTTACTTGGCTTCCTTGTTATGGGCGGCGGGTTAAGCGCAACGCCGTTAGGTAGTTCAAAATAAATGTTAAATATAATTTTTAATTCATTTTATTTATTCTTACTAGGCTCTCTTCATATATTCTCTCAGCAAAATATTATAAATCAAGATTCTACCAAAACTTTTCCGATTCTAACTTTAGAATCTTTGCTTAATTGCAGTTACCAAATTGGCTATTCTGAAGATGATCCTATTAAAATTATTAAACTAAAAGACGGTAACTGTGATTTTTCAAAAGAAGTAATTTCAAAGTATGGCACTTCTGGAACTTTTTTAATTTGGTACGATAAACATATAAGTTGTGAATTAAATAGTGATAGTCTTATAGATGCCATAATTATTCTTAAAGGAAAATTTGGAGGAACTGGTGTAGATCCGTATGTATTTCCAGTTTTAAATGTCAATGGAGAACCAAGCCCACTTAAACCATTTTTACTAGATGATAGAGTTAAGATCGAAAAAATATATAAGAAAAAGTCATTAGTATATTTGGATTTAATTGTGCACGATAAAGGTGATGGGCTTTGCTGTCCAACTAAAAAAGAAACTTGGAAATTAAAATTAAAAAAAAATGAGTTCGTAAGAATAAACTAATAAACTACCTAACCAGCGCCTCAACC
>JBATOT010000016.1:0-6085 GCA_049291095.1 Ignavibacteriaceae bacterium
AGTTTGATAATGCAGATAATTTAATTATTGATGGAAGACCAGGTGGGATCGGTGAATCAATAGGTCTCACAATCCAAAATTTGGATACAAGCGGCTCAGCAATTTTGGTTACCAATGATTCCAAAAATATTGTAATTACACACTGTAAGATATTAGGCAGCAGTGTTTCTGAAAACAAAGGTGTTGTTGAGTTTTCCTTTTCCGATTTTAATCTTAGTAGTGATAATGTTACAATTTCAAATTGCTATATAGGTAAAAGTATTACTGGCAGACCCGCAAACTGTTTTTATTTTGGCAGCACTTCTTATGGTGGTATTAGCTACTGGAAAATATCTGGTTGTTCAATTACTGACTTTACAAGCATAGGTGTAAATTTTGAAACAGGTTCAACAGCAACGATTGAGGACTGTGAAATATTTCTAACTGATCCTAGTCCTAAGAATAAAGTTTCTGGCATTAAAATGATAGAACCAGTTTCTTCACTTCGTATTGAAAAAAATAAAATTCACTCACTTTCAAGCAGCCTCTCTTCCACAAATTTTATAACAGGAATAGAAATACCTTTCAGTTCTTATCATGATATTATGAATAATTTTATCAGTCTTTCGGGAAATGAATATTCACAAGTTACTGGTATAGATTACAGCGGGGCGTATGCAAGTTATGATAGTATATTTAATAACACAATTTACATTTACGGTAATTCAATAAATGAACAAAACAGCTATTGCTTCAGAAGAAGAGCTCACCAATACTATGGCGGGTTAAGCCTAAGAATGAAAAACAATATCTTAATAAACAAGCGAAACAATACACAGGGTTTTGGCTGGCACTATGCAATAGCAATTGAAGATGAACGTGGATTCCATCAATTAGATTATAACAACTATTATTCATTCGGTACCGGTTCAGTTTTAGGTCGATGGTTAAGTTATGATGTTACCAGCATAAATGAATGGCGATCATTTACACAAAAGGATGAACATTCGATTTCAAAGAATGTAAATTTTATTTCTCAAAATGATTTACATCTAACGGGAACTTCACTTGGTGATGAAGATTTAACAGCTCAACCGAATTCTTTAGTACAAGTTGATATAGATAATGAACCTCGTAATTTGTATTTCCCTTATATGGGTGCAGATGAAAGCACTGATTATCCATTGCCTGTTGAGTTAGCTGGTTTTACTGCAACGGTTTTTGCCAATAAAACAACCTTAAATTGGTCAACAGCAAGTGAACTTAATAACTCAGGTTTTGAAATTGAAAAATCATTTTACAATGAAAAATCAAAAAGTTTTATGGAATGGAAAACAATTGGATTTGTTCCGGGGAAAGGAACAGCAGTATCTAAACAAGAATATTCTTACATTGATGATGAAGAAATATTCTGCAAAACTGCTTATCGGCTAAAGCAAATAGATTTTGATGGTTCATACACTAATTCATTTCTTGTTGAAGTTGCACCCCAATTACCAAAAGAATTTAGTATATCACAAAACTATCCTAATCCTTTTAATCCAGGTACGGTAATCAATTATCAATTACCTGTAAACAGTAAAGTAATAATTAAAGTTTATGATATTCTTGGAAATGAAATTGCTACTCTTGTAAACGAAGTAAAACCTGCGGGAAAGTATGAAGTAAATTTTAATGCAACTCAATTTACCAGTGGTGTTTATCTATATAAAATACAGGCAGGAAATTATATTGAAACAAAAAAAATGATTCTAATAAAATAAATATGATGCAAACAACCGGATATTTTTATGAGCAGGAATATGTTAAGATTGATTATTCAAAAAATCCATTTTCACCGGGCGAATATGAAAATTGCATTTTTGATAACTGTAATTTTTCTAAGCTTAAAGTAATTGAATGTGTATTTATTAATTGTGAATTTAATAACTCAAATCTAAACGGCTGCAATATTTCTGGATCAGTTTTTAGAGATGTAATTTTTAATAATTGCAATCTAGCAAACCTTCAATTCAATGAATGCAATCAATTGCTTTTATCCTTTAAATTTCATCAATGCAGTTTAAATAGATCTTCATTCTACAAGATGAATTTGCGAAATACACAGTTTAGTAAATGTGAAATGATTGAGACTGATTTTGGCAAATCGGATTTGAGCGGTTCCACATTTGATGAATGCGAGCTTAATAAAACAATATTTGAAAACACTAATCTATCCAAATGTGATTTTCGAAAAGCATTAAATTATTCGATTGATCCGGAGAATAATAAAATTGCAAAAGCTAAGTTTTCAGTAGTTGGATTATCAGGACTGTTAAATAAATATGATATAGAAATTGAATAATTATCTGCTTCAACGCAAACTCCAATCATTATACAATACAAAAAATTTATAAGAAGCAGGAATTTATGAACTTGAATTTGATTCGGATGGTTTAGCATCCGGAGTTTATTTTTTAAGACTTGATGCTTTTGATACTACTATAAAAAGATGGTGATTTTGAAGTGAGGTTGATTATTTATAGGGAAAATTAAATTCTTTTTATAATCGCTTTAACTAAACTTGCAAAAATGTTTTTAACTCTGTCCGCTGTTTCTGTTACTTCGCCGTGTGAAAGTTTTTGATCTGAAATGCCTGAAGCAAAATTTGTGATACATGAAATAGCTGCTGTTTTTATTCCAAGATAAGATGAATAAACTGCTTCATGAACTGTTGACATCCCAACAGCATCTGCACCGTACTTTGCAAAAAACTTAATCTCAGCAGGTGTTTCGTAGGTTGGTCCTTTTGTAAACCAGTAAACACCTTCTTTTAGATTTATTTTTTCAGCATCAGCAGATTTTTTTATAATTAAGTTTAAATCATGATCGGGAAGGTTAATAAAATTATTTTTTCCGGTTTGATTTGTTAATCCAATTAAATCAGTTAATTCTTTTTTAATTAGAATTCCGTTTAATGAAGTTGCAAGCATCAGATCACCGGGAGTAAAATTTTTATTTATTCCGCCTGCAGCATTCGTAAGTAAAAGATTTTTAACGCCAAGTTTATGTGATATAAAAACAGGAATTATACATTCATTAATATTATAGCCTTCATAAAAATGTACTCTTCCCTGAAAAAGAATTAACTTTTTATTTTCATACTCAGCAAAATGTATTTTACCTTTATGCCCCACAACTGTAGAAACAGGGTAACCGGGAATATCAAAAGTAGAAATTGATTTGTGGATTTGAAGTTGTTCTGCAAAATCTCCAAGTCCGCTGCCAAGAATAATTGAAATATCCGGAGTGAATGGAGCTTCAGTCTTTAAAAAATCTAAAAGTGCTTTGTATTTAAAATTTAAATCAACCATCAGAAAGCAAAAAATAATCCGGCTAAAGTTGCGGTTAATAATGTTGTAAGCACACCGCCAATAACTGCTTTAATTCCAAGTGCAGCAATATCAGATTTTCTATTTGGTGCAAGCGGTCCAAGCCCGCCAATTTGAATTGCAATTGATGAGAAGTTTGCAAACCCACATAAGGCATAAGTTGCCATAAGAATAGATTTTTCATTTACAAGTTTACCAGCCTGCACAAGATTACCCATATCTGAATAAGCAACAAATTCATTTAACACTACTTTTGTTCCAAGTAAACTTCCGAATGTTAAACTATCCTGCCACGGAACTCCAATTCCAAATGCAACAAACTGTAAGACTAATCCAATCATAAGTTGAAAACTTAATGGCTGACCAAAATTTGCAATCAAGTAGGAATTTAATCCGATAATATCTCCAAATCCGTTTAGGAGAAAATTTATTAATGCGATAAGTGCAATAAATGCAAGTAACATTGCACCAACATTTAAAGCTAACTGCAATCCATCACTTGCACCATTTGCTGCAGCTTCAATTACATTACTTGAATTTTTTTCGATTGAAACTTTTACCGAGCCTTTGGTTTCTGATTCAACAGTTTCAGGAATTAAAATTTTCCCAATCATCATTGCACCGGGAGCGGCCATAACACTTGCGCCAAGTAATTGTGTTGCAAACATTTGTTGTGCTTCAACTAACGGAATTCCGTGTGCGGTTGCATAAGCACTTCCAAGCATTTGAATATAAGCGGCCATAACTCCGCCGGCAATTGTAGCCATTCCGCCAATCATAATCGTAAGAAGTTCACTTTGTGTCATTCCTTTTACAAAAGGTTTAATCATTAGTGGTGCTTCAGTTTGTCCAACAAAAATATTTGCTGTGCAGGAAAGTGATTCGGCACCACTTGTGCCCATAACTTTTGCCATAACCCATGCCATACCCTGAACAATTTTTTGCATTATTCCCAAATAGTAAAATACAGACATCAAGCTGGCAAAGAATATTATTGTTGGCAGAACCTGGAATGCAAAGAAGAATCCAAGATTACCTTCATTGCCGGGAGCGAGTGCAAGATTTCCAAAAACAAATTTTGCACCTTCAGTTGTAAAGTTTAAGATCAAAACAAAAACATAACTAACGGAATTAAAAAAATCTTTTGGCCATCCGAAAGGGACGAAGAACGAACGAAGTGAATCACCACGGAGAATAAGTATTGCAAAAATTATTTGAAGTACGAATCCTGAACCAACTAAACGCCAGTTTATTTTTTTCTTGTTGTTGGATATAAGAAATGCAATTCCGATTAATAATGCCAGCCCAAAAATGCCACGTATGAATGATTCAAAATTCATTAATGTTGCTCTTCGGTTGGGATGTAATGACATTTGCGGCATCGTGCTTCATACACATCTGCTGCACCAACAATTACACGTTCTGATGAATGAGTTTTACGCTGAGTTCTGTCAGCAGGATTTCCGCATTCAACACAAATTGCTAATGGTTTTGTTATATATTCAGCGATAGAAAGTAGCTGCGGTATTGGCTCAAATGGTACGCCGCGATAATCCATATCCAATCCTGCAACGATAACTCTTTTACCTTCATCTGCAAGCTGGTTACAAACATTAACCAAATCGCTTGAAAAAAATTGAGCTTCATCAATTCCAATTACCTGGGCATCTTCCACTAAATCCAGAATTTCATTTACATCTTTAATAAGTATTGAAGGAAGGGATTGCTCGCTGTGGGATACAATTGAGTTAGAAGAATATCTTGTATCAATATTTGGTTTAAAGATTATAACTTTTTGTTTTGCAATTTTTGCTCTGCGTAAACGGCGTATAAGTTCTTCTGTCTTTCCGCTGAACATACAGCCGGCAATAACTTCAATCCAGCCTGTTTCTCGTGGTACTGCGTGTGGAGTTGGTTCCATAATTATTTGTTTAAGTCCTTATCCCCAAAAGCGAATGGTAATAATTCTGATGTTTTAAAAACTTTGTATTCTTCTTTTCCATTTGTGCAGATAATGTCAATCTCACCGCAGTGATCAAAAATAATTTGTCTGCATGCACCGCAGGGAGTAATATAATCCGGTGAATCACTTGCGATAGCAATTGCTTTAAATTTTCTTTCACCTTCAGAAATAGCCTTGAATATTGCAGTACGTTCTGCACAGAGTGTTAATCCAAACGTGCTGTTTTCAACATTGCATCCGGTGTAAACTTTATTATCTGTTGTTAGAAGTGCTGCACCAACGTGAAAGTTGGAGTAGGGAGGAAGTGCATTTGCTTTTGCTTCAACTGCTTTATGTGCGAGTGTTTTATAATCCATAATTTTATTTGGAAAAATATTCTTTAATTAGTTTAATCACAACGGCACACAGATTAAACGGATTATGATTAGCCCTTAACAGTTAACATTTCTTTTTTTAGCTCATCAATTTTGTTTGTGAAGGCAGAAAGTTTATCGATAGGAATATCGTTAAGAATTTCCTGAACTTTTTTCGACTGTTCATTACGGATGAGTGTTGTTAGGGGATGGGTTGATGTTTTTATTTTATCATCGGGTGTGTATTCGAATAAATCGTTAGGGGTGCAGTTGAATGCGATACAAAGATTTTCGAGTTGTGAAAGTTTTAGTGTGGCGAAGCGACCGCCTACAATTCTTGAAGCGGTTTGTTTTGTTATACCAAATTTTTTGAGATAGCCAACGGGCTGAAGAACAGCACGATTGGTAATGAGTCTTTT
>JBATOT010000017.1:0-13035 GCA_049291095.1 Ignavibacteriaceae bacterium
GGACTGGTGTTGGAATCGGTTTTGAATATTTATTAAATAGTACTGAATAAACCTGGTAAGCACCAGAAAATTTTGATTTCACATACCAGCTGGTACCTGAACCAATATGGCAGCCAACGCAACCAACACGAGAATGAGGTGAATCAAGGTAAGCTGTATACTCAGGCTCCATTACTTTATGACAAACAGTTCCGCAAAATTCATCAGTCTCAGTGTACTCATAAGCTTTAAAACTTCCAAATGCAGAAAACATTAATAGTACAATTGTTCCCACAGAAAAAGTTACAACTACAGCCCGCTTCTTTGGATCATTTAAATCTATTATTGGAAGTTTTCGTTCTCTTACTTTACCTGATTTTTCACGTTTTCTTTCTCTAAAGATTCCATATGCTATTAAAAGCAATCCAACGATTAGAAAAGAGGGAATTATTATGTAAGTAAGAATTCCCATATAAGTGTTTTCTTCACTGCTGAATAAATCCAGGATGAATAAAAATATTATTAACCCAAAACTTAATGCGGCAATTGCGGCACCAATTAATGTTATTGGATTATAAACAAAATGTGGGAATCGTTGCTTCATAAATTCCTCAGTCGTTTAAGGCAAGTTAATAATGATCTGTGCTTAAAGTAATAAAAGAGAATTTGGTTGATTAAACTTCATCTGAATTTTCATCAGACTTCATTCTTTCTTCAGCTTTTTTCTTTTTAATTCGTTCAAGTTCAAGTGGATGCTCTTCAGCCATTTCCTCTTCAGTTACCGTTCCCTTAAACCACGCAAGGCTCATTGGATATATATCAGGATTGAAAATGACAAAGTAGAAGTGCCAAATAACGATAGCTAAGAAGGCTAACCATGCTTCATAATAATGGATTGTTCTTGCGATATCCCAATCAAGTTTTGAAAAAACACCAATGTAATCAATATAAATCCACATTAATAAACCAGTAACACTCATTACAATTGTGCCCCAAACTAAAGCCCAATATTCAGCTTTTTCTACATAGCTGAATCGATCAAGTTTAGGTTTAACTTTTGAAATTCCAAGATTAAATTTTGCAACTCCAATAGCATCGGTTAGATCTTTTAGATTTGGAAATAGATCTCTTACTAATTCTCTTCCTCTTTGAGTAAATGCGATATAATAGATATGATATAAGCTTACTATAATCATTGCAATAGCTGCAATTCGATGTATCCAACTTCTGTACTCAACAGCATCAGTCCAGATATCTCTTATGTGGCTAACCCACCACGAATCCGGATAACGTAACATAAACCCGGTTACAACAAGAATCATAAAACTTATCGCCATTGTAGCATGTTGAATTCTTTCACCAACAGTCATTCTTAAATAAAGTGAATGGCCATGTTTTTCTTCTTTAATCTGACCAAGCTGCTTTAATTTTCTGATTTTAGATTTTTTTATTAAGTCTAAAAGATTGTGTAAAAACATCCCACCAAGAACAGAAATTAAAAGAAATATGTAAGTGGTTGATATCCAGTAAAGAATTGGTTCATCTTCTTTATCCAAGGTTACATGAATACTACCTTGAGTAAAAGTTTCATTCGCTCCAGGGTGACAGCTTCCACAGGTTTTTACAAGATTATCTTTATGAACCATAGAAGTTGGGTCTGACGAAGGTTTAATATTATGAACACCATGACAACTACCGCAATTTGCAACGGATGCCGAACCACCACTTAATGCTAAACCATGATAGGATTCTGAAAAAGTTTTGTAGCGATTTGCGGACATACCATATTTTTCAGAAAGTTTCATCGATTCATGACAAGGTGAGCAAATTTGTCTTGATACATTTTGAAAGGCAACTGGTGAATTTGGATCGTCGGTCTTTAAAATATTATGTTCACCATGACAATCAGTACAAGAAGGGGAATCACCATTACCTTTAGCAACTAATTTGCCATGAATACTTTCTTCATATTCTTTTTTAACTTCTACGTGACATGACCCACAAGTGTTTTGAATATTTAATCTATAAACAGTTGATCTTGAATCAGATCCTTTAACAACAAAGTGGGCTTTATGACAATCAGTACAGGTGGCAGCTTCGCCATTCTTTTTATTATGCAAAGCAAATCCATGAACACTTTTATCATACGCATGAATAAATCCAGCTGATGGAGTTGTTCTCTGTCTTACATCTTCATTATCAAGATGGCAGGAAAGACATAATTTTTCTTGCGCAATCTTTTTATCAACCTTATTATCACCAAAAGCCTTAGTTGTAATTGGAGATTTATGACACGTAATACAATTCGGTGCACCATTGTCACCTGTTTTAAATGCTGATCCGTGATCTGAATCAAGAAAATAATCACTTGCATCTTTATGACAGTTACCACAAGTAACGACTAAATTAGTCTTGTTCCATTTACTTTTAGAATTTTTAGTTGATATAACATCGTGAATTCCATGACAGCTTTTACAAGATGTATCGCTGGTTTTTCCGAATCCTTTAGATTTTATTATCTGTGGATGAAATGCATGGTTTGTTAAATCTTTTTGATGACAGCTTACACAGTTTACCTCTTTAATATTTTCAGCGTGAGGCATTGCTTCAGCATCAAATCCTTTATGACAAGCAATACAACTTAATTTTGAATGGGTAGAATTTTTATAAACATCTTCTTTAACGAACAGGGAAATTTCTTTCCCATTTTTTTCCATAGTGAGTTCGTTATCACTATGGCACATCAAACAGTCATCAATCGATTGAGCATATATATATTGGGGTAGAATAACTAATCCGATTACAAGGAGGGTTTGTATATTTTTTAAGATGTTTGGGAAGCATCTTTTTTTTTCGTTTGATGATGATTTTAGTGCCATAGTTTATAACTTTAAATCTATTCAGCTTTAAGTGTTAATAACCAATCAACCAACTTTTTAAGATCTTCATCAGTTCCTTTAAAAGATGATTTATGATCTTTGTCATTTAACTTAGCCTCTTTTTTCAAATATTTGGTTAAAAAATCAGCAGTTCTATCTTTACCGACTGTTGAAAGATCAGTTGCATCAGATTTTTTTGATTCAAGAGCGGCAGATTTTACAGTGTGGCACATACCACATTTGCTATCAACAAATACTTTTTTACCGTCATCACTTGATTGATCTGCAATTGTAAAAGCAAATCCATACAATGCAACTATAGTTATAATTAAACCAAGATAAATCAATACATTTTTCATTTGTAGTTCCTTTTATATTTGATTAGTAAATATTGATTTTTGATCAACTAGTTACAATTAGAATACCACACTATTTCTTATTTTATTTGCTAAAAATCCAATATTCTTATCGTTCAGATTTGCTAAATTTCTCAGCTTTGGGAAGCCTATTTAGCTTAGATTCGCAAGAATCGGAATAAAAACAAATACTTGTTAAAAAAATAGAAATCGTTAATTGTTGTCTTAATTGTACGATATGATTTTTTTATAAGACAAATCTATTATTAAGCTGTTGGTAATAACAAAGGAATTCTGGAAGTAATTTCGTTAAGATCAAAAGGTTTATAAAAAATATCGTCAACAAATTTTTTAATTTTACTTTCGGATTCCTTTACACGTTCATTAAAAACGTATGTAAGAATTAACGGCATATCTTTTTTGCAATTTTTAAATTGTTCACATTTTGAAAGCAGTATTGAATCTGGTTCAGTATCCAATATAACTAAATCTGCAGAACCACTGCATACAAGTGAGGATACAATCTCCAAATCGGTTGTTGCTACAACTTTGTACTGAGTCTGCAAATACATTAATAGACTATAGCACAAGCTAAAATCAGGACTGTAAATTATTACATTTTTCATTTATATATTATTTTGAGTCTTTCCCCTGAGTGGAAAAGCTAGATTATTTTTGCTATTTGTGTGCCAAAGTTGATATTTAAGAAATATTGTGGATAAACAGTAGTTTTTGAGACTAATTGATAGACAATGTGTGCCGTAACATTCTCGTAATTGAAAAAGCATAAAAGTAGCATTATAATTATTGAGAATGCACTTTTTATAAATTCATATATAAAACATGGTTAAATTTTAATATCTAATTCCTTTAATTTTCTATATAATGTCGATAACCCAACTTTTAATGCATCAGCTGTTTTTTCTTTATTGTTATCATTGTTTTCTAAAGCCTTCAATATAAAATCACGTTCAAATTTTCTAACGGATTCATCAAGCGATCCGTTAAATGAAAATTCAAATTCATCAGATTTAGGTTTAAATGTAACTGGCAATTCCTGAATAGTAATAAAATCACCTTTGCAAAATATTGCAGCACGTTCTATAATATTTTCTAACTCCCTTACTTCACCTTTCCATTCGTGATTCAATATTGCTCGCATTGCTTCATTATCTATACCCTTGATATTTTTGTTTAATTCTTTGCGGTATTTATTAAGAAAATGATCAGCCAATAACGGAATATCTTCTTCTCTTTCTTTTAAAGATGGTAAATGAATATCAACAACATTTATTCTATAAAAAAGATCCTCACGAAATCTGCCTGTTTTTACTTCCTCTTCTAAATTTCTATTTGTGGTAGCAATAAATCTTGTATTAATTGGTAATGATACCGTAGTTCCAACGGGTGTATATTCTCTTTCTTGTATTGCCCTTAACAATTTTACCTGCAATTGAGGAGGCATTTCACTGATCTCATCTAAAAACAATGTTCCTCCGTTTGCAGCTTTCATATAACCATCTTTATCAGAGATAGCACCTGTAAAAGCTCCCTTTTTATGTCCAAATAATTCACTCTCAATAAGATTTTCTGAAATAGCTCCGCAATTAACAGCAACAAACGGTTTGTTTTTACGATGACTTTTGTAATGCAATGCACGAGCAACAAGTTCTTTGCCTGTTCCACTGTTTCCACTAATTAAAACAGTTGAATCAGTTTCAGCAACTGCTTCAATCATTTCATATATTTTTTTAATGCTCTGACTTTTACCAATAATATTTTCGAAATCATATTTTCTGTGAATTTCATCCCGCAAAACTTTATTTTCGATTAATAAATCTCTTACTTCAAATAATCGTTTAGCTTTTATTAAAAGTTCATCAAACTCAACTGGTTTAAGAATATAATCACTTGCTCCATTTCTTAATGCACTTATTGCAGTATCCAATGAACCAAACGCCGTAATTATTATAACTGAAGTTTGAAAATCCAGTGTTTTAATTTTTTCTAATAGTTCGGTACCCTTCATAACCGGCATTTCAATATCTGTAATTACAAGATCAAAGTGATTTGCAATTATTTTATCATATGCTACTTTACCATTTTCTGCTTTATCAACGTGATAACCTTCCTTTTCGAGAATATAATAAAGAGAATCTCGAATTATTTCTTCATCATCTACAACTAATATTTTATGATTCATTTTTATCCTGTTTAAATTCTAATTTATTGGCAATTTGATAATGAAAATAGTTCCTTCATTTTGCTTGCTTTTAATTTTTATATCACCCTGAAAACTTTTTACTATACCATAACTAACCCACAGTCCAAGTCCAGTTCCTTTACCTTCTTTTTTTGTTGTAAAAAATGGTTCAAAAACTTTATTTAGATTTTCTTCCTTTATTCCAATTCCAGTATCAGAAAAAGTTAAAGTAACCTCATCCTCATTAGATTCAGATTTTACTGAAATTTTATCAATTTTATTATTCCTTTTTTTATCTGCAATTGCATCAACAGCATTAAGCAATATATTAACAAAAACTTGTTGAGTCTGATCCGCAATTAAAGGGAGCATAGGAATTGATTTACTTAAAGTTGTTTCAAATATTATGTCTTTAGCTTTGGTTCCTACTTTTGTTATCTCCACTGCTTCATAAATTACTTTATTTATGTCTGTCAACTCAAGTTCATAATTTGAGGGTCGGGAAAAATCTACCAGATCTCTAATAATTTTTGAAATTCTTGTTACCTGGCTTTTAACAAGTCCAAGTTTTTCATTTACAAATGGATCACTAGTTATTCTTTGTGCAACCTGAACGAGTGCAGAAATTGATGCCAATGGATTTCCAACTTCATGCGCAATGCCTGCTGCTAAAGTCCCTATACTTTCCATTTTTTGAGTATGTATAAGTTGCCTTTCTAATGTTCTTTTTTCAGTTAAATCTCTGTGAATTCCAAAATAACCTGAAACTTTTCCGTCTTTATCTAGAATCGGAGAAATTAGAAGCTGAGTGAAAAATGGTTCTCCGGTTTTCCTTAAATTTTCTACTTCACCAACCCATACCTTACCACTTGAGATAGTATCCCACATCTTATCCCAAAATTTTGTTGGATTTTTACCGCTTCCAAATACTCTTGGATTTTTTCCAATTAATTCTTCTTTTGAATAACCGCTCGCAATTTCAAATGCTTTGTTAATGTAAATCATTTTACCGCTAAGATCAGTTATTTGCAACGGATTAACACTATTTTCCGCAACATTATAAAATCTAATCAGATCAATTTCTTTTTTCTTCTCTTCGCTGATATCCCTTGCAGTTATCAATATTAATTTTTCATTAAAACCTTTACTGGCAAATGGAACAAAAGTCAGTTTTACACTAATAAATGTTTTCTTAATAAATAATCTTGTTTCAATCGCAGATGAAACATCTGATTTGAAGGAATTATTAAACAAAGTTTCAGTTTGAACTCTATCACATAGTTCAACATAATCAAAGAACATATCAGTCTTAGAGTTTCGAGAATCAAGCTTTTCTGTCGAAACTTTATTCATGAATTTAATATCCCCAAGTTCATTAATTAAAAAACACATGTCCGGAAAACCATCAAACAAAGAAAAATCTAAATATATATTTTCGTTCATTGGGAATAATAAAAATTATTAAAATGTTGCGTTAAAATAAGCATTCCATTACTATTTAATAAAGGAAAAATAAGATACTTTTACTCTAAAGTTTTAATTTCAAAATCAAATGGATTAAACTATTTTTAAATATGCTTGATTTGTTAATTATCCTAAAATATAAACGTGTTTGGCTTAATATAATCTTATGTTTTCTCACAGGAATACTTTCCTTTATTGTTTTTGAAATTTCAGCTTTATTTTTTGTCTTATTAAGCAATGTTTTTGATATACTTGGCTATCATTTTACTTTGATCCGAAGAACAAATCAAATTCCAGATAAAATAATTGTTAAATCTTACAGGGTTAACCAATTTTTATTCGATGCTTTATTACTTTTACTGATAGGAATTCAATTTAGTTGGGTCGCCTCTATAGCTGGCTGGATAGTGAAATTGTTCGGTTTACAGGATATTTTCTACTATCTTTTTTTAAATGAAAAACTGCCGTTAAAATGGAATTGGATGAGATGGACACCACTTGGTTGGTTTAAAGGTGATTTAACAAAAAATGAGATTGTTATACAATCTATAGTTGGAATCTTAATTGCAATGATATTATTAACTATTAAATAAAATTTTATGGAAAAGAAATTAAAAATTGGATTAGTTCAGTATAATCCTGTGTGGGAAGATAAAAAAGCAAGTATAGAAAAAATTAAAAAATTAATTTCAAATCAAACCGGACTTGATCTTTACATATTTCCAGAAATGACACTTACCGGATTTTCTATGCAAGCAAATAATCTTGCAGAAGATATTTCTGGAGAAACATTTACTTTCTTTTCTTTATTAGCAAAGTCGATCAAATCTGCTTTGATGTATGGATTTATCGAAAATGGGAAGAATAGAATTTTTAACACTTTGGTCCATCTTAATAATCAGGGTAAAATAATATCAACGTACAGAAAAATTCATCCATTCTCTTTTGCAAATGAAGATAAATATTTTGGAAAAGGAAAAAATCCTATCATAACGAAAGTAAAAGGAATAAAATTTGGTTTATCAATTTGTTATGATTTAAGATTTCCTGAATTATATCGTTTATATGCAAAAGAAAAAGTTGATTGCATTGTGGATATTGCAAATTGGCCTGAAACTCGTGTAGAACATTGGCGGACTTTATTGAAAGCCCGAGCAATTGAAAATCAATGTTATGTTATTGGTGTTAACAGAGTAGGGGATGATCCGAAATTACATTTCAATGGATTTAGTTCTTTGTTTGATCCAATGGGAAAAGAAACTGTTGCTGTTGAAAATGAAGAAAAAATAATTTCTGTAGAAATTGATAAAACTTTTGTCGATGAGATTAGAAGTAAATTACCTTTTTTAAATGATATGAGACTGATTTAAATTTATTTAGCTACAGATATTAAAGCAAGAATAATTGTCATAATATCTTTTGAAATACCTAAATATCTTCCAAACTCTCCAAGATCATACTTGTTTTGATTGTGTTTTTCGTATTCCATTAATAATGCAAATGACTGCTTAAAATTTTCAGTTGAATCTATAAAATTATCTTTGTTCGACAAAAAATAATTCTGGGAAAATAATATTTTATCATTGATTTCATTGTATAATCTTAAACTCGATAAATCAGTTTGGCTAATTCTTCTGTGAAAACTACCCTGAAAGAAATTCTTGAATTGTATTTTTTCTTGCAGATAATTGATTGTTAGTTTTGTTGAATCGACAGATAAAATTTTATTATCGATTTCTTGTGCATTTAATTTGAAGGTAAAAATAATAAGTAAAACTAAGATTTTATCCGCTACCCTCACAAATACTCCTCTGATAATTATTCATTAGAAACTTAAGAGAGGCTTTGTTTAAAATCAATTGAAATAAAATAACACAAAGATCAAAACAGCAATTCTCCTTACGATAGAAAAAATGAATAAGTATTTAGCTGTCTTCGTTTTTAAAAAAGGAAATTTATTGAAAAGATCATTTTTTAATTTCATGCGTTTTTAATCTTTAGTAAATAATAGTGAAATAATTCTTGGTAATTTATTTTGATCCTGTTCTTGCCAGTATTCATTAATCGTTAATAATTTTATTCCATTTTTATTGGCTGCATCGATAAAATCTGAAATGTTATGTACGAAAGCATCAATCTCTTTTATCTCACCATTTTCTTCGTATACAGCTTTCTTTCCATCATATTGTCTAAAAGGATGTAACTCGTTGATGAAAAATAATCCTTTCGATTTTAAATGTTTGTGAGTCTGCTCAAAAATAAAAGTAAGATTTTCAATGTGTTCAAGTATCAAATTAAATGTTATAAGATCAAATTTATTTTCTTCTAAATCCCAGTCTTTCGTTATATCCGCAATTTTAAAACTAACATTTTTAGATATTACTTTTTTCTTTGCTTTAGAAATCATGTTATCAGAAAATCTATTGCAGTTAAATGATCCGAAATGGATTCAAAGAAAATTGTGTTCTTTCCGGTTCCACATCCCACCTCAAGAATAGAATCAAATTTTTGATTTGAAAATTCTTTTCTAACAATTTCAGCATCAAGATCACGAGTAAGATTTTTATCTTCATCGTAGTTATTAGCCCAAGTATTATATGCTGATCGAATGTTCATAGTGCAAAGATAAAAAGATTTAAAATATAAATGGACTCTTGCGAGTCCATTTATAATCCATCTTTATTAAAATAGATTTTACTTCAAATCAAATCGATCAAGATTCATTACTTTATTCCATGCAGCAATAAAATCGTTAACAAATTTTTCTAAGGAATCGTTTTGTGCATACACTTCTGCTAACGCGCGTAACTGTGAGTTTGAACCAAAAATAAGATCTACTCTGGTACCTGTCCATTTCACTTCACCAGATTTTCGAACTCGTCCTTCAAAAGTTTCTTCTTTTTCAGATATCGGTTTCCAAACGGTATTCATATCAAGAAGATTTACAAAGAAATCATTTGTTAGTTTGCCAACCTGGTTTGTAAAGACTCCATGTTTTGATTGACCAAAATTTGTTCCGAGAACTCGTAATCCACCGACTAAGACAGTCATTTCAGGTGCACTCAAAGTTAGTAATTGAGCTTTATCGACCAGCATCTCTTCGGCTTTAATAGTGTAAGTTTTTTTCTGATAATTTCTAAATCCATCTGCTTCCGGTTCCATAACATCAAAAGACTCAATATCAGTTTGTGCCTGCGAAGCATCCATTCTTCCCGGAGAAAATGGAACATCAATCTTATATCCAGCTGCTTTGGCAGCGGCTTCAATTGCAGCACAACCAGCTAAAACGATAAGATCAGCCAATGAGATTTTTTTATCATCTTTCTGAGCACTGTTAAATTCTTTTTGAATATTTTTTAGTTTCTTAAGAACTTTATCTAATTGGGTTGGTTGATTTACTTCCCAATCTTTTTGTGGTTCTAATCTAATACGGGCGCCGTTTGCACCACCACGAAAATCTGATCCGCGGAAAGTTGATGCTGAAGACCATGCAGTGTAAACTAATTCTGATATCGATAATCCGGATGCTAGGATTTTAGTTTTAAGAGAAGAGATATCTTTTTTATTTACCAGTTTATGATTAACCGCCGGAATTGGATCCTGCCAAATTAAATTTTCTTTCGGAACTTCTGGTCCCAGATAACGAGCTTTTGGTCCCATATCCCTGTGAGTAAGCTTAAACCAGGCTCTAGCAAATGCATCTGCAAATGCTTTTGGATTTTTATGGAATTTTCGTGAAATCGGTTCGTAAATAGGATCGAAACGCAAAGACATATCAGCAGTTGTCATCGTTGGAGGATGTTTTATTGACGGATCATGAGCATCCGGAATCATATGTTCCGGTTTAACATCTTTAGCCTGCCATTGCCATGCACCAGCAGGACTTTTTACTTTTTCCCATTCGTAACCAAACAACATATCAAAGTAGCCATTATCCCATTTAGTTGGATTTGGTTTCCAGGCTCCTTCCAATCCACTTGTTGTTGAATGAATACCTTTACCACTTCCAAATTTATTTATCCATCCTAACCCTTGTAATTCAATCGGAGCAGCTTCTGGTTCGGGTCCAACTAATTTTGGATCGCCGGCACCATGCATTTTACCAAATGTGTGTCCGCCAGCAGTAAGTGCAACTGTTTCTTCATCATTCATTGCCATACGTTTAAATGTTTCTCTAACATCTCTACCAGAAGCAACTGGATCTGGATTTCCATCTGGTCCTTCAGGGTTAACATAAATCAATCCCATCTGAACTGCAGCTAAAGGATTATCCAAATCTCTTTCACCAGAATATCTGCTATGTGGTTTATCACTTGTTGCTAACCATTCTTTTTCTGCACCCCAATAAACATCTTCTTCAGGTTGATAAATATCTTCTCTTCCGCCTGCGAAACCAAAAGTTTTAAATCCCATGGATTCCATTGCACAATTGCCAGCTAAGATTAAAAGATCCGCCCAGGAAATTTTGTTTCCATATTTCTGTTTGATCGGCCAGAGTAATCTTCTTGCTTTGTCAAGATTTCCATTATCCGGCCAGCTATTTACAGGCGCAAAACGCTGGTTTCCTGTTCCGCCACCGCCTCGTCCATCAGCAGTACGATAAGTTCCTGCACTGTGCCAGGTCATTCTGATAAACAATCCACCATAATGCCCCCAATCAGCAGGCCACCAATCTTGTGAGTTAGTCATCAGATCATATAAATCTTTTTTAAGTGCTTTTAAATCCAGCTTCTTAAATTCTTTTGAATAATTAAATTTATCATCCATTGGATTGGAAGCAGGTGAATGCTGATGTAGAATATTTAAGTTCAATTGATTAGGCCACCAGTCGCGGTTTGATGTTCCTCTACCCGTAAAACGGCCATTATTTCCGTGCGGCACAGGACATTTACTTTCATCACTCATTTTTTCTCCTCTTTATTTATTGTTAAATAGTTTAAACTTTTTTTGTTTTGATCATTACTAAATGAATTGTTACTCCAATTGCAATTGCTAGTAAAAGTATTCTGATATAAAGTTCTTCAGTAAGTAAAAAAGCTGATAATGAAATTGAAGTCCAGAGAATAATTGTGTTTGCAATTTTTGCATTGCGAGTTAATCCAGTTTTGTTTTGATAGTTATCAATATAACCGCCAAGTATTTTATGATTCCTTAACCATTCATTTGCTCTTGGCGAACTTTTAACAAAACAGATTGAAGCAAGAATTAGAAAAATTGTTGTTGGAAGAAGTGGAAGAAAAATTCCTATCACACCGATAGCGACAAGTAGAAATCCACTTATTAGATAAAAATATTTTACAAAGGGTGAAATCGGAATTGACTGTTCTTTCATTTCAAATCTAATTTAAAATTAGTTTAATTTTATTATGGTGTGAATATTAATGTATAATTAAAGTATATCAAATTGATTTAATTTATAACTATATAGAATCAATTTATAATGGCGAATTTGCTTCAAATTCGGACAAATTTTGGCTAAAGATTTCTTAACTTAGAATCGAAAATTATGACAATTACACAATTAGAATATATCATCGCTGTAAACAACTATAAAAGTTTTTCAATCGCGGCAAATCATTGTTTTGTAACACAACCAACTTTAAGTATGCAGGTACAAAAGCTGGAAGAAGAACTTGGAGTTGTGATTTTTGATAGAAGCCGAAATCCAATTTCTGCTACTGATATTGGTGAACAGCTAATAAGACAAGCAAAAATTATTATAACAGAACGCGATCAATTTCAAAATATAATTGAAAATGTAAAAGGGGAGTTTACCGGAATTTTAAGAATTGGAATTATCCCAACTATCGCTCCTTTTTTACTTCCACTTTTTCTGCAGTCGTTTATTGATAAATATCCAAAAGTAGAATTAATATTCGATGAACTGACCACAAATGAAATTATTTCCGGGATTCATAAATCAACTTTAGATTTTGGAATTTTAGCGTTACCAATTAATGATTCCGGTATTATTGAAGAGCCTTTGTATTATGAGCCATTTGTCGCGTTCATTCCGGAAAAACACAAATTGTTTAGTAAAGAAAAAATAAGTGTTGATGATTTGTACGTAAATGACTTGTTGCTTTTAAAAGAAGGGCACTGTTTACGTGAACAAACACTTAAAGTTTGCAGAACATCTGAAAAAGAATGGAGA
>JBATOT010000018.1:0-24542 GCA_049291095.1 Ignavibacteriaceae bacterium
AAAGCAGTCCAGTATGCAAGAGAAAATGACATTCCATTTTTAGGTATTTGTTTGGGAATGCAGTGTGCGGTTATAGAATATGCAAGAAATGTTTGTGGAATTAAAAATGCGCACAGTTCTGAGTTTAAGAAAAATAAATTTAGCGTTATAGACTTAATGCCTGATCAAAAGAATATAAAAGATATGGGCGCAACAATGAGACTTGGAGCTTACCCATGCAGCATTAAAGAAAAAACCCAAGCCTTTAAAGCTTATCAGAGCTCATACATTTCCGAAAGACACAGACATCGATACGAAGTTAATAATAAGTTTAGAAGTGTTTTAACTGAAAACGGTATGATCCTCTCCGGATTATCTCCCGACAGGGAATTAGTAGAGATTATTGAATTATCCGAAAAAAGATGGTTCGTTGCATGTCAGTTTCATCCGGAACTTAAATCAAGAGCTACTAAGGCTCATCCTTTGTTCAGAGAGTTTGTTAAAGCTTCGCTAAAATTATTTTTAGCTAACAAAGAAAAGTAAATCTGTTATACGTTAAGTAGTAAAATGCTAAAATATATAGTAATCATTTTTATCTTTTTAGTTTGTGGGATATTTCCTCAACAGTTAACAGATAAGCAAATCCAGGTCGGATTAGATAAGATTTATAATTTTAATTGGGATGAAGGATTTAAAGCATTCAACTCGATAATAAAGAAAAATCCTGATGATCCTCGTGGTTATCACTACAAATCAATAATTTTTTTATGGTATTATCTTGGCAATCTGAATGAAACAAATTTAGATTCATTCATTTATTTTTCTGACAAATCTCTTGAACTTGCTGAATTAAAGAAAAAAGAAAAATCATCTGCTGAATTAAGTTACCTTATCGGGTCAATTTATTACAATAAGTCAATAGCCGAAGCTCGTGGCGGAAATTATCTTCAAGCACTTTGGACTAGCAACCAAATGAAATCGAACCTTGAAGAAGCTGTTAGAATCAATCCTAATTATTATGATGCGTTTCTTGGATTAGGACTCTATAATTTTGCACTATCTCAAATTCCATCAACATTAGAATGGGCAGCTAATCTTGTTGGTATTACTGCTGATAAAGAATTAGGTTTAACTTATGTGAAAAAGAGTGTTGCAAAAGGTAAACTTTCTAAAATTGATGCCCAGTATTATCTATCTCAATTATACTCACGGGTGGTTGTAGATCATCCTTCTGCAAAAGAATTATTAAATACACTTGTTCGAAGATATCCAAACAATTTATTGTTTAAATTTTCTTTAGCCTGGATTGAATATGAATTGGATGAACTTGCCAATGCTGAAAAACATTTAAGATTTGTTATCAATTCAAAGGATGAATTGTATCCATTTGTTGTTTCAAATTCAAACTATGTATTAGCTAATGTTTTTTTTGCTCGTAATCAGTTTGATTCTGCAAAAGTATATTATCAAAATTATATTAAGTTATCAATAAACGATGACTATAAAGGTTTTGCAAACTATCAAATTGGATTATGCAGTGAGATAACTGGTAATAGAAAAGAAGCAGTTAAGTATTTTTCAAAATGTTCTGATGGAAATTCTGATATTGAGGAAGATTTGTTTGCGGAACGCAAAGGCAATGAGTTTGAAAACAGAAGGTTAACATCTAACGAAATTAGATTGATTAAGTACTCCAATCTTATAAAACAAAATAAGTTAATAGCTGTAAAAGATTCTCTCGAGAATTTTATTTTACAAAATAAAATTAATAATGAATTAAAAGCCGAAGCTTTATTTTATCTTGCAAAGGTTTGCTATAAGCAAAGGGAGTATCACCAGGCTATAGAATTCGTTGTCGACTGCATAAATACAGATGTAGAAAATGAAAAATGGGTGCATGCTTACGCTTATTATTTTGGTGCCTGGATAAGTTATCATCAGAAAAAGTTTGTTGATTCAGAATTGTTTCTTCTACAAATAAATGAACTTGAGGAGTATGATTTTAGAAATTCGTTAGAAAATAAGATTTACACTTTGCAAAGATTATTACCGCAGGAAAGTAATAAATAATTTAATTTAAGCATTTCTTTCATTGCTTCTTTTTTACCGATTAGCTAATTTTCGCCAACATTTCAGGTATTTTTAATTGAAAATTGCAGTTTTTGTTTCCGGCAGAGGTTCTAACCTTAACGCTATATTGAATAATCCTGATCTTAAAAATATAGTGGAAGTTATTGCTGTTGTTAGTGATAAAATTGATTGTAAAGCTTTTAATTTAGCTAAGGAATTTGGGATTAAAACTTATAGCATTGGGCAAGATGAAGGCTGTGTAAAACAATCAGAAATTGCATCAGTTCTTAAGAATCTTAATGTTGATTTAGTTGTGCTTGCTGGTTATTTGAAATTAATTCCCGATAATCTTGTAAAGAATTTTGAGAATAGAATTATAAATATTCATCCTGCACTTCTTCCATCATTTGGCGGAAAAGGAATGTATGGAATTAATGTACATCGCGCTGTTTTTAATTCTTCTGCTAAAGTAAGCGGCGCTACTGTTCATATGGTTGATACAACTTATGATACCGGAAAAATAATTACGCAAAAATGTGTTGATATATCTGATGTTAAAACACCTGAAGAAATAGCTGAAAGAGTTTTGTTGATTGAACATCAATTACTACCAGAAGTTATAAAAGCATTTGCTCAGGATAGAGTATGTATTGATCCCGTTAGAATTATTATTAAAAACTGAGAAGACTTGTTATCCTCTCATCCAACAGGAAAATGAAATTGAAAAAACTAGCGTTATTAAGTGTTTCCGATAAAAATAATATAGTTGAGTTTGCAAAAGGTCTATCAAAAAATGGATATCGGATTATCGCAACAGGGAATACATCAAAAATACTTTTGGAAAACAAAATAAACGTAACTGAAATAAGTTCCTTAACAGGATTTCCTGAAGTGTTTGATGGCAGGGTAAAAACATTGCATCCTAAAATATTTGGCGGCATTCTTTTTAGGCGGGATAATGATTCAGATATTAAACAGGCAATTGAAAATTCCATTGAGGCTATCGATATCGTTTGTGTTAATCTTTATCCTTTTATTAAAACGGTTTCAAATCCGGAATCTACATTGGATGAAATCATTGAAAACATTGATATTGGTGGACCAAGTTTAGTAAGAGCTTCTGCAAAAAATTATAAGTTTGTTTCTATTCTAACAAATCCAGAACAGTATGATTCATTTCTTGAAGAATTAAATACCGGTGATATCTCAGAAGAAACAAGAAAAAAGCTTGCTGTTGCTGCATATTCTCACACGGCCAATTATGATACGCATATTGCTAATTATTTAGAAAGTAAATTTAATTTTCAACCGTCACACATTCGTATAAATGAAAAGATTACCCAACCACTCAGATATGGTGAAAATCCACATCAAAGTGCAGGAATATTTGGAAACTTTGAGCAATACTTTGAAGTATTTCATGGTAAGGAAATTTCTTATAACAATATTCTCGATTTAGTTTCGGCAGTAGAGCTTTGTGAAGATTTAGGTGAAACATCTTGTACAATTATAAAACATAATAATCCTGCTGGTGCTGCTATTGGTAAGAATACTTTTGAAGCTTATATTCGGGCATTAAAATGTGATCCCGTTTCATCTTTTGGAGGCATTGTTGCTTTTAACAAAGCAGTAGATATTGAAACTGCTATTGAGTTGAACAAGATTTTTTTAGAAATTGTATGTGCGCCTTCGTTTAGTGATGGTGCATTGGAAATACTGAAAAAGAAAAAAGACAGAAGACTGGTTCTGCAAAAAAAATCTGTACTTGATACGAATAAAACTTTTCGTTCAATACCTGGTGGTGTTCTTGCACAGGATGCTGATTCGATATCATTGAACGAAGCTGAATTAAAAGTAGTAACTGATAAAGTTCCTTCAGAAGCAGAATTAGAAGATCTTAAGTTCGCCTGGAAAATTGCTAAACATACAAAATCCAACGCAATTGTTTATGTTAAAGATAAAGCTACTTTAGGCGTTGGTGCTGGTCAAATGTCTAGAATAGATTCTGCAAAAATTGCGGTGATGAAAGCAAAAGAACACGGACTAGATTTAAGCGGGTCTGTTGCAGCATCAGATGCATTTTTTCCTTTTGCAGATGGATTAATTGAAATAATAAAATGCGGCGCTGTTTCTGTCATTCAACCCGGTGGTTCTGTTCGGGATGTAGAAGTAATTGATGCTGCAAATCAAAATAAAATTTCTATGGTTTTTACTGGAATCAGGCACTTTAAACATTAAGAGGCACAATGGGCATATTTGATTTTTTCTCTAACGATATTGCAATAGATTTAGGAACTGCAAATACACTTATCCACGTTAAAGGTAAGGGCATAGTTTTAAATGAACCTTCCATCGTTGCTTTTGATAAAAACTCAAAGCGAATAATTGCACTGGGTAATAAAGCAAAAGAAATGCAGGGAAGGGAACACAAGGAAATTAAAGTCACTCGGCCTATGCGTGATGGTGTTATCGCTGATTTTGAAATTGCTGAAGGAATGATTCGGGCGTTTATAAAAAGAGTGCATGGCGGTAGTGTTATGGCCAGCAGAAGAGTTATTGTTGCTGTGCCAAGCGGCGTTACTGAAGTTGAAAAGAGAGCTGTTAGAGATAGTGCTGAACACGCTGGTGCTAAAGAGGTTCACTTAATTGCTGAACCAATGGCTGCTGCTATAGGTATTGGAATTGATGTTGAGGCGCCGGTCGGAAATATGATTATTGATATCGGCGGTGGTACCACAGAAATTGCTGTAATTGCTTTATCAGGAATTGTAAATGAAGAATCGATTAGAATTGCAGGCGATGAAATGAACTATGCAATTATGCAGTTTTTCAAAAAAAATCATAATATACTTATTGGTGAAAGAACAGCTGAAGCAATTAAATGTGAGGTCGGTTCTGCTGTACCGCTTAAAGAAGAAATAACTATTCAAGTAAAAGGAAGAGATTTAGTTGGTGGAATTCCTAAGACAACTGAAGTTAGTTCAGTCGAGATTCGTGAAGCATTAAACGAAGCAGTTGTTCAGATTGTTGATGCTGTACGGCAAACTCTTGAAAGAACTCCACCGGAACTTTCTGCTGATATTTTGGATCGTGGAGTAATGATTACAGGTGGTGGTGCATTGTTAAAAGGATTGGATGAACGAATCAGAATGGAGACCAATTTGCCTGTGCATGTTGCTGAAGATCCATTAACCGCGGTTGTTCGCGGCGCCGGTAAAGTAATAGATAATCTTAACCACTATTCTAAGGTATTAATACGTAACAGAAGATATTAATGACAAGATTTTTTGTTTCGGTTTGGGAAAAATTTAAAGAGTATATAGTATTAGTAATTTTATTAATAACCAGCCTCATTCTGCTTTCACAAAATAATACTCAGGGTATTCAAAAAGTAAGATCCATTGCGTTTGGAACATTTGCATCAATTACATCACTGTTTACTGATGTTTTTAATATTAGTAATCTTAAAAATGAAAATGAAAATCTGCGAAGAACAAATGCAGAAATGATGCTTCAATTAAGCAGGCTTAGAGAATATGGAATTGTTAATGAAAATTTGAAGGGATTACTTGCACTAAAAGATTCTTCCAAATTTCCTTTAATTCCGGCAACTGTTGTATCAAAATCTTTAACTAAATCACAAGGAACTCTAACACTTAATGCAGGCAAAAATCAATCGGTAAAAGTTGGAATGCCTGTCATAACAGATAAAGGAATCGTTGGTATCGTATATTCGATTGCCGATAATTATTCCATTGCAAGAACCATTACAAATGTGGATCTAAAATTAACTGTAAAAAGCGAACGTACCAGGGAAAATGCCGTACTTAAATGGAATGGTGATTGGCTTGTGATGATAAATGTTCCCAAAACATATGATCTGAAAAAAGGAGATAGAATTGTTACATCTGAAATCAGTTCTATCGTACCATTTCCACTGCCTGTGGGTGTAGTGTATGAAGTGGGAAATGTTGAAAAAGGAATTTTTAATGAAGTTAAAATTCAACCTTTTGTAGATTTTCAGAATGTTGAAAATTTATTTATCCTGGGAATTGTTAAGAGTAAAGAGATTGATGACATTGAATTTAATTTTTTGAAAAGAGAATGATAAAATCTCATTACATAATATCAATTATTTTATTTTTTCCTATGCTGCTTATTCAAACAACAGTAATTCCTCTAATTGCTATCGATACTGTTATCCCCGATTTAATCCTGATACTGCTTGTATATTATTCCATTACACAGGGACAGATTTATGGATCAGTTCTTGGGTTTATTTATGGATTTTTAATTGATATAATTACAGGTACAACTTTAGGAAGTGCAATGATAGCAAAAACAATGGCTGGTTTTACAGCTGGATATTTTTCATCTGAAAATAAACAAGATCAGTATTTAATATCATATAATTTTGCTTTGATTGTACTCGTTGCATCTTTAATTGATTCAACAATAAATGCGTTTTTTTCTTCTTTTAATTTTACCGCAAATATATTTATGGTCTTTTTTCAACATGCATTATTGCCCGCAATTTTTAGTGGTGCAATAGCTTTAATGGTTATGATATTTTATCCTAAAAGGAAATTGTTTTGAGATCCGTAAATTTTGCTTCCATAAGCAGAAGAAGTTTTATATTTGCATTTCTGATCATTCTATTCGGTGTTATATCATTCAGACTTTTCCAGATGCAAATACTCGATCAGCAATCTTACGAAGAAAAATCTGCAGATAACAGCATTAAGGCTATTGAACAGATTCCATTTCGCGGAGTTTTTTATGATCGTAATTTGAAAGTAATGGTTGATAATATTCCTGCCTACACTTTACGTATTACTCCTGCAGATTATGATTCAAAATTAAATTCATTACTCGATAAAATATTAGTTGTGGATTCCGGTTATGTTGCCTCAATACTTAAAAAAAACAGAATTTATTCTAAGTATATACCTATTAGGATCAAAAGAGGAATTACGTTCGAAACTGTTGCCTGGTACGAAGAAAACCAGGAGCATTTACCTGGTGTAGATTATATTGTTGAAATGCAGCGCGGTTATCCACTTGGAATTAAAGGATCTCATTCATTTGGATACACAAAGGAAATTTCGCCTAATCAATTAAGTAAAGAAAAAGATTATTATATTCCGGGTGATTATGTAGGGCATAATGGAATTGAAAAGCAGTACGAAAAGGATTTACGAGGAGTAAAGGGTTTCAATTATGTTCTGGTAAATTCCAAACGTAAAGAAATTGGTAAGTATAAAGACGGTACTGAAGATAAAAGTTCAACAAAAGGAAAAGATCTTGTCCTTTCGTATGATGCTGATGTTCAAAAAGTTGCTGAAGAACAGATGATTGGTAAACGTGGAGCCATTGTTGCTATCGAACCAAAAACTGGTGAGATATTAGCTCTCGTTAGTGCACCTGATTATGATTTGAATCAGTTTTCTTACGTAACTTCTAAAGAATTTTTACAAGATCTGTATAACAATCCTGATAAACCTTCTTTTAACCGCGCTACTATGTCTTTAAAACCACCCGGATCAACATTTAAAATGCTGGCAGCAATTGCCGCTCTGGATATGGGAATTATTGATGAAAACACTACAATATTTTGTGGTGGTGGTTTTACATTTGGAAGATTCTTTAAATGTCACGGATCTCACGGCTCTGTTAATGTGGTTCACGCAATCGAAAAATCTTGTAACACTTTCTTTTACCAGCTTATCTATAAAATCGGGCTTGATAAATGGAAAGAGTATGCATTAAAATTTGGATTCGCAACAAAAACTGGTATCGATATTGGTGAGGAAGCCGCTGGATTTATTCCCGGAGAAAATTATTATGTAAAGATGTACGGTGAAAAATGGCCAAGAAGTATTATGGCAAGTTTGGGTATCGGGCAAGGTGAGGTTAGTGTTACTCCTCTTCAATTAGCAAAGTACGTTGCATTAATTGCAAACAATGGAATTTCTTTTGAGCCTCATATAGTTAAAGGTTTCTTTGATGAAAAAACGAGACAGATAATTCCTTATCAGTTTCCGGAAATTAAAACCGGTGTTAAACAAAAAGTCTTTGATATAGTTAAAGAAGGAATGTTTCTGGTAGTAAATGGTTCAGGTACTGCAACACATATTAAAATGCCTGATATAAAAATATCCGGTAAAACAGGAACTGCCCAGAATCCGCACGGAAAAGATCACGCATTTTTTGTTGGTTATGCTCCTTCGGATAATCCAACTATTGCAGTAGCAGTTGTTGTAGAAAATATTGGATTTGGCGGTACTCACGCAGCGCCTATTGCAAAAGCATTAATTGAAGCTTATCTAAAAAAAGAAACGTTAAAAAAAGATTCTCAACCAATTGAAAATAATCAAACAATAGCCGGAGTTGAGAATGAGGATTGATTATAAATTAAGCGATAAGTTTGATTTTGGAATTTTTATCCCTGTATCAATATTAATTGCAATAGGATTAACTGCAGTATTCAGCTCTACTTTCAATCATCCGACAATGAGTGGAAACTTTAACAGACAATTGGTTTTTGGTATTGCTGCATTTTTTGTTTTCTTCATTACTTATTCTATTCCGACGAATACATTTAAAATGATCTCGGTTCCTGCATACCTTTTTGCATTAGCGTTACTTCTTGTTGTATTGGTACTAGGAAGAAAAACTTCAGGTGCAAGAAGCTGGTTGGATATTGGACCGTTTGGATTTCAACCTTCCGAGTTTGGTAAGATTGGAACTATTCTGGCAATGTCTTTATATCTTAGCAGAAAAAATACAGATATAGAATCGTTCAAAGATATTTTATTCTCGCTTGCAATTGGATTTGTTCCGGTTGGATTGGTTTTACTTGAACCTGATATGGGAACTTCAATGGTTTTTATTGGCTTAATTTTAACAATGATTTTTTGGAAGGGCATTAGTCTTTTTGGATTATTCATTGTTCTTTCACCGGGTTTTGTTGCAATATCTGCTTTATTTGGATTTTATTATTTCATAGGATCTTTAGCTCTTATCCTTGTTGTTCTTTTACTTTTTAAGAAAGATATATTCTTTAGCGGATCAATCTTTGCTTTAAATCTGGCTGCTGGATTTTTTACGGACTATTTATATAATGCACTTAGTCCGCATCAGCAAAAACGTATCCAATCATTTATTGATCCTAATACCGATCCGCTTGGCGCTGGATATAATACGATTCAGGCAAAGGTAGCGATAGGTTCTGGGGGATTATTTGGTAAAGGATTTTTACAAGGTAATCAAACTCAACTGCAATACATACCCGAACAATGGACAGACTTTATTTATTGCGTTATTGGTGAAGAGTTTGGATTTATTGGTTCCATAATTGTTCTGGTTTTATTTTTAGTTCTTTTTTTAAGGGTGTTAAAAATTGCATCGACTACTAAAGATGAATTTTTAAGTTTAACAGTTATCGGTATACTTTCGGTATATATAGTTCACTTTGTAATTAATATTGGTATGGTAGTCGGGATATTACCCGTTATCGGAATACCGCTTCCATTTGTAAGTTACGGTGGAAGTTCACTTTTAGTAAATATGTTTATGCTTGGCATAATCGCAAATGTTTATCGAAACAGAAAAAATTATACTTAAACAAATATATGACATCACAACAGAAAATTAGCAATAAGAATAACGATGGTAAATTTATTTGTGTTGGGTTAGATACAGATATTTCCAAAATACCACTTTTTTTGCAGGATGATCCTGATGGAGTTTTCAAGTTTAATCAATCAATAATTGAAGCAACAAAAGAGCATGCTGCTGCATATAAAATCAATTTTGCATTTTATGAACGTGCGGGTTCTGAAGGTATAAATGAGCTTGAAAGAACTGTTGAATTAATCCCCGAAAGTATATTGTCTATTGCAGATGCAAAAAGGGGAGATATTGGTAACACATCAGAAATGTATGCAAAATCTATTTACGAACATTTTAATTTTGATGCTGTGACTCTGCACCCATATATGGGCAAAGATTCCTTGCAGCCTTTTTTGGATTTTTCTGATAAGATGAATTATGTTTTAGTGCTAACATCAAATACCGGTGCAAATGATTTTGAAAAGCTTGAACTTAAAGATGGAAAATTAGTATATCAGAAAGTACTGGAGAGCGTTAATAACTGGAATACAAATAATAATTGTGGAATTGTTTTTGGTGCAACTAAAATTGATGATTTAAAATCCTGCATTAATGATTTTGGAAATTTATCAGTTTTATTACCTGGCGTTGGTGCACAGGGCGGAAGCCTGCAAGAAGTAAGTTCTGTATTCAAAAATAATAATCGGAAAAATTATTTGGTTAATGTTAGCCGTGGAATAATTTATAAAAGCAGTAAAGCAGATTTTGCAGAAGCTGCACAATATGAAATCATACAGCTTAACAAAGTCTATGTAGATATTTAGTTACTCTCTTGCTAATTGCTCAAAACATTTTATTTTTTTTATTGATAAATATTTCCCTTTAGTAAGATCATAATTAATCCTAAATTTGAATCGAGAATTCAAATAAGAATACTCAACTGAAAACTTTGAATTATAAATTTATTAAAATCAGAGTAATCTATTGAAATCCAATCCTAAAATTCCTGAAGAACTTATCTATAAAATCTGGGAAGAAAAACGTTTTAATTCCTCATTGAAAACTGCCGATGGTTTATCAATTGAAGTTATTGACTGCGGCATCAGAAATACAGATGAGGCTGGCCCGGATTACAATCACACAAGAATCAGAATAGGAAACATAACTTTTACCGGTGATGTTGAAATTGATACTTTGCATTCGGATTGGAAAGCACATGGCCACAATCTCAATCAAAGATATAATAAAACGATTCTTCACGCTGTACTTAAAAATGATTCTTCATATCCTTTTGTTGTAACACAAAGCGGAAGAAAAGTCCCAACACTCGAACTGGAAAAATATTTAACTAACCCTATTAAGGAAAATCTTCATAAGGATATTATTGAGGTTAAAACCGATGATGAAGTTAGAATGCCCTGTTCCCAGCTTAATCATATGATGGATAGAAGAGATAAACTGTTATTTATAAAAAATCTGGGATTGCTGCGCTTTAGAAAAAAATGTGAAAAAAATCTGGATAGATTAAAAGAACTGATACTGCTCGATGAAATGCATGTAAAGGAACCCAAAATTTATCACGATTTTCACGAACAGATCAGTAAAAGGGAATTTGCGCAAAAAGATTTCGAACAATTACTGTTTTGGCAGCAGTTATATTTTGAGCAGTTGTTTGAAGCTTTGGGATATTCGAAAAATAAAGATACTATGCTTAAGTTAAGCCGATTTGCTGATGTTAAATTTTTCAAGTCTATTGAGAATCTTACACGAGAAAAAATTGAGAGCGTGCTTTTTCATATAAGCGGATTGTTGCCTGAAGTTACTGATATTGCAAGTGAAGAAACTTCAGAATATTTGCGTAATAGTCTGGACCATTGGAATAATGTAAAATCTAAATATGATTCAGGAATACTAAACAAAAATGATTGGAATTTCTTTAAGCTTAGACCCCAAAACTTTCCCACAATCCGAATTGCAGCCGGTGCAAGATTAATTGAAAGAATTATTCTTCACGATCAGTTTATACGCATCATGAATATCTTTAATGATTTAGCAGAGCCAAGTAAAATGGTTACTAAATTAAGAAATGAGTTTATTGTTCAGGGTGAAGGTTATTGGTCATCTCACTATAATTTCAATAAAGAAACAAAAACAAGACTAAACTATTTTGTAGGCCTTGGCAGGGCAGATGAAATAATTATTAACATTATTCTGCCGGTCTATTCAATCTATTTTGAAGTACACAACAAAAAAGAACTATCTCAAAAAGTGCTTGATTTGTTTCTAAACTTTTATCAAAAGGAAAGTAATCATCTTGTAGAAAAAGTAAATGAAACTCTTGGGTTCAAGAATGAAAAATTCAGGAGTGTTTATTATCAGGGAATGATAGATTTATTTAGAAACTACTGTATTAAAAACAGGTGTCTTGAATGCGAAATTGGAAAGAAAGTTTTTAATTAATTATTCTGGCTCAATCGTTTTATATCATCGCGCAGCTTTGCAGCACGTTCAAATTCTTCACTCTCCAGCGCTTCACGTAATTTATCCTGCAGGGCTGCTAATTGTGCTTCTTTTGAAACAGGTTTTATGTCTGATTCCTGATCGCTGATTCCTTCAAATCCGGGTATATCCGTTTCATCTGTAGGTATAAAAGAAGCCGCACTCATAACAATTTCATTTACATAAATTGGTGCAAATGTTCTAACAGCCAGAGCAATTGCGTCACTGGGTCTGGCATCAATTTCGTTTGTTAAACCTGAAGCCTCAAGTATAATCTTCGCATAAAAAGTATTGTCCTTTAATTCGCTGACAATTATTTCTACAACGTTTGCACCAAGATTATCTATTAGCGTTTTTAATAAATCGTGGGTTAATGGTCTGGGCGGTTTTATTCCTTCCATTTCAAGAGCAATAGCCTGAGCCTCAAATGCTCCTATAATTATCGGCAGTCTTCTTGAACCTTCGGCTTCTTTTAAAAGAATTGCATAAGCACCGCCGGTAGATGGATTAGAAGATAATCCTAAAATCTCACATTGAACTTTATCCAAACCATTAACCCAATCTTTTATGATTTTATTTTTTTTATTTCTTCAGTTAATACAGGTAAAATCTCAAATAAGTCTCCTGCAATTCCATAATCTGCAACACTAAAAATTGGTGCGTCTTTATCTTTATTGATCGCAACAATATATTTTGATGAAGACATTCCAGCTAAATGCTGTATCGCTCCGGAAATTCCGCACGCAACATATAAAGAAGGGGAGACGGTCTTTCCAGTTTGCCCAACCTGCTCACGATGAGGTCTCCATCCTGCATCTACAACTGCACGTGAAGCTCCAACTGCAGCACCAAGTGAATCAGCTAATGATTCTATCAGGTTAAAGTTTTCAGGTCCTTTCATTCCTCTTCCGCCGGATACTATTATATCGGCTTCAGCAACATCTAACTTACCCTCAGATTTTTTGAATGCAACAACTTTAGATTTTAAATTAGGATTACTTACTTCTTTAACCTCAATTATTGTTTCTGTACTATTTGATGATTCAACTTTAAAAATATTTGGTCTGATTGAAAATATTTTAACTTCAGAATTTATTTTAGTCTTTAAGTTTGATTTACCTGCAAAAACCGGACGTGTTGCTATTACTTCACCGGATTCCACACTTAAATCTGTACAATCGACTAAGCAGGCTGAATTAAGTTTTACAGCTAATCTTGGTGTTATATCATTTCCGAACGCTGTGTTGCCTATAATTAAATATACCGCACCGGTTTCCTTTGCATAGTTGCTTATAGCTTCCGTGTAACCGCTTGAAGAATAATTGACAAACTCGGAATGCTTTAAGTGGACTACTTTTGAAATACCGTATTTTCCTAAATAGCTTAAATTCGTAATATCTGATCCCGCAACAACTGCTTCGGCTTCAAGATTTAATTCCTTTGATAATTTAACCGCAACACTTGCTGCTTCAAAAGATACTTTTTTTAATACGCCTTCTCTTTGTTCTAATACTGCTAAGATTTTATTTGCCATATTTATACCTATATAACCTTTGCTTCTTCTCTTAATAATTTTACTAATTCAGCAACTGCAGAACTATCCGAGCCTAAAATTCTACCCGGTTGTTTTGATGCAGGCAGATTCATATCTAAAACCTCGGTCAAGTTTGATGAAGCAGCTGCAGGTTTTTCAACAATAGTCTTTTTCTTGGCTGCCATAATACCTTTTAAAGAGGCGTATCTTGGTTCGTTCAATCCCTTTTGTGTTGTAATAACAGCAGGTAATTCGGTTTCAACAACTTCTTTTCCACCTTCAATCTCACGTTCAGCTGTAATTTTATTTCCATCCAGTTTAAAATCAACAACAACAGGTACGCAATTGTAACCAAGCATTTCTGCAACAACCTGACCGGTTATCGAATTATCATAATCGACAGATTGCTTTCCGCAAAAAACCATTTCGCATCCAAGCGATTTTATTTCCTCTGCTAATGCTTTTGCAATACCAAATGAATCTCTGTAATTATCATCTTTTAATAAAACACCTTCATCAACACCCATTGCAAGTGCTTTGCGAATTGTTTCTTTGTTAGAGTCACTTCCAACGCTTATAGCATAAACTAAGGAATCGCTGCCAATTTTTTCTTTTGTCTTTAATGCTTCTTCTACTGCAAATTCATCATAAGGATTTATGATATAAGTTACCCCGGAAGGATCAATTGATTTTCTATCCGTTCCGATTTTAATACGAGTAGCAGTGTCCGGTACATGACTAACACATACTGCTATTTTCATTTAACCTCCGTAAAGTTCTTTGTTTTTAATACAAAAATATAAAGACACAGTCTTCTAAAATCAATTAAAAGATTACTTAATTATATCCATAATAATTTAAGTCTCGGGATAAATTCTTTTTTTAAAATTCTTCTTTAGCTATTTTTAACTATGGAATTAAAACCGGATGAAAAACAGCAGGTTGAAATTATCACCGAAGAAACTACTGATAATAAACTTTCTTCAAAAGTTGTACTGTATAATGATGATTGGCATACCTTTGATGAAGTGATTGCCCAATTAATTGTTGCTGTAAAATGTACCTACGAACAGGCACGCTCTTTTGCTTTTGAAGTACACGTAAAAGGGAAATCAATCGTTTTTAATGGGTCAATTAATGAGTGTCTTAAAGTTTCTTCAATACTAGAAGAAATTGCACTTCATACTCAGATTATCACTTAATTTGTTTTAATCGCTCTGCCCGGGTTTATTACCGCAATCCATACAGGAACAGTATTGATATATTTCCTCATAGCCGTAATCAATTGTAAGCTCTTCTCCTGCTTTGATGTCTGAAACAGCATATAAAACCAGTTCGCCGTTCTCATCTTCATCAATATCGCAATTATAATCGCAGGAATGATTTAAAAATCTTAATTGCGTTTGATTTGCCGCATCAATGTATTCATCATCATTCTTATAAAAAATGTACACATTATTTTCTTCATTCTCTCTTCTTACACATTCATCAGCATCAATATGTTCACCGTAAATGATTGTAATTGTTTCACCCTCTGTATAATCAATATTTGAATATAGTCCTTTGCCATGAACGGGTGAATCTTTAACCGAAAGATTTTCTGATACCATAATTTTTTTGTTTTGTGATTTGCTGCTGTAGTAATTAAAAAAATTACTTTCAATTTCTGCTGCTAAAATACTCTTTTTAAAACTATAATTGAACTATTAAACTTAAAGCTAAATCATTAAGTAATTAAAATATTTACTAATGGTAATTACCAATAATGGGAGATAATTGACTGGATTTTTCAAAATAAAGAATTGCTAATTGATTGCTAATAAAAAAAGTTTAAAAAAAGAAACATTTTTTGGTCTTTAATTTGTCCTTAATTAAAAACATTTGGTAGGGGAGTATTAATAAATCTATGTGATTTGAAAATTATTTAATGATAATAACAGCAATTCAATTTGGTTAATATCTTTAGATTTTCGAATTATTTGTAATCTTTACTTTTGTCTTTATTAATAATTCTTCCCATATTGCATTGAGTTTTTAACATTTTTAGGAGGTCCTATGAAATACTTTTTTTACTTCCTAGTTTCACTTATTCTTCTTCCTGCTTCCGCACTTATTTCACAAAATGGTTACACATATATTGGCGTGGATGGTTGTGCTATGTGCCACAAAACAGAAAAACAGGGAAGTCAGCAATCAATCTGGAAAAACAGTAAACACTCACAAGCTTTTGAAACTCTTAAAACTGAGAAGGCAAATCAGATAGCCAAAGAAAAAGGGTTTCAAACTCCTGCTTCTGAAACTCCCGAATGCTTAAAATGCCATGTTACTGGTTATAATCTTGACGCTTCGATGCTTGGCAAAAAATTTAAAGTTGAAGATGGCGTACAGTGCGAAACCTGCCACGGACCGGGCTCAGCTTATAAAGATATGAAAGTTATGAAGGATAAAGATCTTGCCATTAAAAATGGTTTGGTTGTTCACGAAAAACTTGAAAGTTTCTGTACAAGCTGTCATAATGTTGAAAGCCCTACATTCGTTGATATTAATATTGAAGAGGCCTGGCAAAAAATTAAACATAATGTACCTAAAACTGAAAATTAATTTATTTATAGAATAATTCTGATAGAACATAAATGAAAAAATTAATACTCTTACTTATTATAGGAGCAGCAACATTTATCTCTGCACAAAATATAAATGGCCGTTTCTCTAGCTCGCTGTATTCATTTGAAAGATATGATTCCTTAAACTCTTCTTCCAATTATCTGCGCGCTTATGAAATGCTTAATCTTAATCTTAACTATGATAAGTTTTCTGTAAGATCATATCTTAACATGGAAACTGATGTTACCAATAAGATGATCTCTGATCCGAGGCTGAGATTTTATAATTTATATCTTGAAGCGCGTGATCTTTTTGATGTTGCTACAATTCGATTGGGAAGACAGCCGATTATAAATAGTGTTGCAGGCGGTCTTTATGATGGTGCATCACTGACATTAAAACATTCAGATTATAAATTGAATGCATACTACGGCGGTAATGTACCCGCTTATCAAAAATTTGAACTCGTAGAAAATTTTGATCAGAACTATATTATGGGCGGCAAGTTTACTACAACTGTACTTACAAATGCCCAGATAGCTGTGGGATATGTAAGCAAAAATTTTCAATCTCAGAATTATCTTGCAAACAGGCTCGATCCCGATCTTAATCTTATCGAAGTTGAAATTGAAAATAAATCAAATCAATACCAGTTTGTAACGGGAGAAGTAAATTACTCTATGCCCGGTATTGTTGATGTATTTACAAGATACGATTTCGATTTAAACTACGAACAAACTTCTAAGTTTGAGTTTGATGCAAGAACCGAAGCTGTTGAGAGATTAGGTGTAAATCTTTACTATAATTATCGTCAGCCAAAAATAAGATACAATTCAATCTTTGCTGTTTTTGATTATGGAAACACCCACGAAATTGAAATCGGTGCTGACTATAAACTTAATAATAAGTTTACAGTTATCGGCAAGTTTGGCAATGTGCAGTATAAAGATGAAAACTCTCAAAGAATAGGTATCGGCTTATCTACCATCTACGGAAATATTAATTACAGAAAAACATTTGGTTATGCCGGTGAACTTGATGCGGTGTCTGTTTATTCTGGTTATACTTTTTTAGATGGTTTAGTAACTCCGTCAGTCGGACTTTCATATACAAATTACAAACTAAATCCCGATGCAGAAGCCAACAACATTACAACACTTTTAGTTGGTGCAAATATTCGTCCTTTCCGTATGCTTTCGTTTGATCTGCAGGGACAGTATATGGATAACAAAATTTATAAGAATGATCTGAGATTATTCTTCAAACTTAATTACTGGTTTAACTTAAACATTTAATATTCTAACTATGCAAAAATTAAAAGTTTTATATCTGTTTATCTTTTTAGGAACAGTAACCTTTTTGCTGATTGGAGCGATGGGTTCTGCTAATGAAGATAGCTCCGTATCTAATGAAGGCAAAATTAAATTTTCGCACTCACTTCATAAAGATTTAGTTGATTGCCAAACCTGCCACTCTGCAGTTAAGGAAAGTGTTAGTCTTAAAGATCCACTTTTCCCAAATCACGATAATTGTGCTGGGTGCCATGAAGTTGATAATGACGAAGAATGCTCAACCTGTCATTATGATGATAATTATGAAGCTCTGGTTAAAAGTGAATCTGAATTGATCTTCAATCATAAAATTCATCTTACAGGTTCTGAATTTAGTTGCGAATCCTGCCATAAAGGATTAAGCGATGTTGATTACAGCTGGCAGGCTGCTAATGCAAATCCGCCTATGGAAACTTGTTACGCTTGCCATAACGATAAAACAGTTGCAACAAATGCTTGCGAATCCTGTCATATTTCTACCGCAAATCTTTTACCTCAGGATCATAAAGTTGTTAGCTTTACTAAAACTCATAAATTTGCTGCTCAACAGTTTAATGCAAACTGCGCTATGTGCCACGATAATCAAAGTTGTGAAGATTGCCACGTTGCTACTATTGGGATGACTGAAACAAATCTTCCGGATGATTTCTATCAGCCTTATTATCCCGGTAATTTTGTTGATGGTGCTAAACAACAATCAATAAATCGTGTACACGAATTAAATTATAGATTCTCTCACGGTATTGATGCAAGAGGAAAAACATCTGATTGCCAGACCTGCCATCAAACGGAAACGTTTTGTGTTGAGTGTCATCAGGCAGAAAATCAGGATTTTGCTTTTGGCGGTATTGTTCCGGCTTCTCATCTTAGCATGAATTTTAAGACATTAGGTGTTGGCAGCGGCGGCGGTGATCATGCAACTCTTGCTAAAAGAGATATCGAAAGATGTATGTCCTGTCACGATGTTAATGGAGCTGACCCAACTTGTATTACCTGTCATTTTGATGCCGATGGAATTAAAGGTACAAATCCTAAAACACACCCGGCTGGATTTATGAGTAATGAAGAAGGCGATTGGCATAATGATCAGGGTTCTGTTTGTTACAATTGTCATTCAAGTTTTTCACCTCAGTCGCAGGCTGGTGTTGGATTTTGTGGTTACTGCCACGGATTAAATGATTAAACTGAAATTTTTTACGGATAAAATAATGAAGTATATAATTTTATTTTTTATAGTGATCTTTAGTTCACTGCTGATCATTAGTTGTAGTGATTTAAAAGAAGATGTACCTATTTCTTCACCGGGTTTATCACTTCATAAAACCGGTATCATTAATCCGGCTTCACCGGATTTTCATGGTAACCTTGTATCTGACGCTAATTGGGATATGACTCAATGCCAGCAATGTCATGGATCAAATTATAATGGCGGAACTGCCGGGGCAAGCTGCTATGATTGCCATACTTTTCCGGGCGGACCACAGGCTTGTAATACCTGCCACGGTGATTTTGCTAATCCATTAAGACACGCACCGCCTAGATCTACAAGCGGAGCTATTTTACCTAGCGAACGAGGTGTTGGTGCTCATTTAAAACATTTAAGCGAAAATTCTATCGGTGTGGCTGTTGAATGCACTGAGTGTCATACTGTCCCTGCATTTGATGATCCAAATCATATTGATTCAACTCCGGGTGCTGAGTTAGTTTTTGGTAGTTTTGCAAGTCTCTCAACAAATATTCCTTCAAGCTCAAATTATGATCCGGGTCTTGGTAATTTTAACCCAAATCCTTCTTTTGATTTTACTGCCGGTACTTGCTCAAATACATACTGTCACGGTTATTTTAAGAATGGAAATGTAAGTAACGTTGTTTCATTTACTTCTATGTCTCAGGGTTCAGCATGCGGTACATGCCACGGCGATGCGTCAACAGGAAGTCCTTTACCTAAAACTCCATCAGAGGGTGGCACTCATCCTCCTAATCTAAACTGTCAGCTTTGCCATACAGATGTTGTTGAAGTATCAGGCACTACTTATACTATTATTGATAAGAGTAAACATATCAATGGTAAGTTAAATCTTTTTGGCAATGAAGAAGTATATTAGTTTGAATATTTAATTTTACTTAAGCCGCTTACTATTAAGCGGCTTTTTTTTTGTATTAAAGTCATTCTTTTACAAACAACTTATTTATGATTTGAATTAGTAGTAATTAAATAGCATATTCTTTTCAAAAAAAATATATGAAGTTTAAAAGAATATCTGAAAAATTATATGACATTTTAATAATCTTAGCTTTTGCAGTTAGTATTCTGGGTGTTTATTTGCTGTTTATTAAATAGTTATAATTCTTATATTGTTCATACATCCGCTAACGCCTAACCATCGGATTAATGGCCTGCCATCTCAATCCTAATCACTGCTCACTATTTACTAATCACTATTCACTGATTACTATTCACTGATTACTCCTTACTAATTACTAAAATCATATTTTGCATTAAGTAATGATTTATTTATCATTAAACCGTTTTTTAATAATTACATTCAGGTAAAAGAATATGGACAAAAAGGAATTCATTAAAAAAGCAGTTAAACTTTCTAAACCATTTCGTGTTACCGATGGTAAAAAATTTAGATTAAAAGATTTTGATCCCGAAGAAACTCTTCACTTTAAGTCTGAGGATAAACCAAAGGCAGTGGAGACCTTAAAACTGGGTACAGAACTTATGGCTCAACTGCAGGATAAACTTTATGCACAGGACAAATGGGCCTTACTGCTCATCTTTCAGGCTATGGATGCCGCAGGTAAAGACAGTGCAATTAAACATGTAATGTCCGGCATAAACCCGCAAGGCTGTCAGGTCTATTCATTCAAAGCTCCATCAAGTGAAGAACTTGATCACGATTTTATGTGGCGCTGTCTTAAAAACTTACCAGAGCGCGGACGTATAGGAATCTTTAACCGCAGTTACTATGAAGAAACATTAGTTGTTCGGGTACACCAGGAAATTCTTCACAACCAGAAAATACCTGATAAGTTTAAATCTAAATATATCTGGAATGAACGCTTTGAAGATATAAGAAATTTTGAAAAATACTTAAACAGAAATGGAATACTGGTTTGCAAGTTCTTTCTTAACGTTTCTAAAAAAGAACAGAAAAAAAGATTTCTTGAGCGTATAGATAATCCTGATAAGAATTGGAAATTTGCAATGGGTGATATTAAAGAAAGGGAGCATTGGAATGATTATATGAATGCTTATGAGGATATGATCAAAAATACAGCAACCAAAGATTCTCCCTGGTATGTCGTGCCGGCTGATAATAAATGGTTTACTCGACTGGTTGTTTCTTCTGCAATTATTAGTTCACTCAATTCAATAAATCTTAAATATCCCGATGTAACTGAAACACAAATTAACGAACTTGCTGAAGCTAAAAAAATACTAAGCAGTTAAGCAGGCAGTAGTGAGTAGTTAACAGTAAAAAGTTATTAGTGATTAGTAAGAAGTTCATAGTACCAAGTCAAATATCAAATATAATCTGTTGATATTTTATCAGTCATTTCGATGGCATTGCCAGAAAAATCTTTGTTTGTCGTTATTGAACATTGCCTGCCCCTTCGGGGAACCTTCAATATTTGCACATCAAATAACCCAATGACCACGAATGACTAAGAATTTCCTGTTCTTTGCCCTTACCGCTTTCCGCTTTGCGATTTTTTAAGTATCCATCCCTTTACCATTGAACAAACTTATAAGAAAACATTAAATTGAAAGTAAGAACACTATCCTGTATTTTAGAAATGTTATGATATTTAATCTCACCTCCTACAGCAATAAAGTCGTTTAATGGATGGAGATAAGTTACACCTGTTACCATTCCTATACTTATCAGCGAACTTTTAATTTTTTCATTGAATATCTCACCTCGGTTGTATAATAAAAAAACACCCGGTCCGAATTTCACTTCAAGATTTGGCAGTAATTCCGGAAAAACTTTCATAGAAAAGATTGCAAATAGCGGTACGGAAACCATTGATGCCTTTGCCTCACTTGTACCGAATTCAACTGTGGTTATTTTGGGGTTTATAGAGTACAAATACTGATAACCGGTTTCAAATCCCAGACTTAAAAGATGCTCCGGATGCCACATAATTCTAACAGTTCCGCTGTATCCATTTTGATCCAGGCTTTCATAATCAAGTGTAGTTATGTATCGCAAATATCCACCCCCGATATCAACCGATAAAGAGTAAAGAGTATCTCTATTCTGAGCAAAGACGGTTAAGTAGCTAAAAAATAACAAGATAAGGGTTTTATATAACATATATTTTATCTTATATAATGATAGTAAGAAACCAGCGATGGATAGTTTGTAAGTATCCCGTCAAATTTTCCATCACGAATAAAACTCTCAATAAATGCCGGTTCATCCAGAGTCCACACGAATGACTTTCTTCCTTCACCATGCATTTCTTCCACCAAACTTGTCTGTGTTCCCTGTGTCCATCTTGGCGCCCATACTCTTGCATTCACAAGTCGCACCTGGTTAATATCCAATTCACACAAAGAGGGAACATTCTCATATCCCGGGTAAGCCAGCAGATTATTTACCTTATCCTCCGTGGGTAATCCTAAAACTATTTGTAAATCCCTGTTTAAAGCGGCGGCTCTTTGCATTATTTCATTTTGCAATTCAGCTACTTTGGATATTTCATTGGTCTCAGATTTAAGATCAAGCCAGACAAATTTTAGATTTGTTTTTTCAAGAACAAATTCCAGTGCTTCTCTTAAACTCGGTATGCTTTCTCCATTTTTTAGTTTAATAAAAAGACTTAACTGTAACCACGAAAAATCCTCTATCTGTCCCCAGATAACACTCTTTTCAGTTAACCTTAGATTTATATCAGAATCGTGATAAAGAAAAGGCACTCCGTCATTTGAAACTTTTACATCAATCTCAATTCCCGTAGCACCGAAACTTTCTGCTTTACTGATCATTTCAATTGTATTTTCAGAAACACCAAGATACTCTGAGTTTCTTCCACCTCCGCGGTGCGCAATTATTTTAAAATCACTCTGCTTTACAAAATCACTGAATGGTCTTAAGTACTTTAACTGCAATTTTTTATTACTCAAATTTGTACCCATTCCGTAACTGCCGTTAAAAATAATACTTATACCTGTTGTATCATTTTCTAAAATTTTCTTGCCGCCGCTGTCTTTTGGTATATACAAACTGATCAACCCCGTTTCTGTTCCGGTTGCATAACGCCAGTACCCCATTAAAAATATCACTGAATCCAAACTGCCGCCTTGCAGTACTAAATATCCCGCTTCTACCGATGTAAAAATAGATAGATTATTTCCGTTCCATTTTACAGCAACCTGCTGACCAAATTTTTCTGTGCCCTCAATAACCGAATAAATTCCATCCATAATTATTTTTGATGAATCAGGGATTGGTGTGGTTTGTAATAGAAAACCTGCAGGGTCAACTTCCGGCTGCGTCACTTCAACAATGTTATTGCAGGATTGAAATAGTAACAGTATTAAGCTGCTTGTCAATATCAACTTTTTCATAAGTTAAAACTGAATACAAATTCTGGTATAAAAAAGTACCGGTCAAAAGTAGAAAATCCCGCCCACAATGGATAATAAAACTTTGTAAAGTTTGATTTGAAACCAATTACAATAAAATTTTCTTTCCATAATGGCTGTTCTATATAAACTCCTATTGAATAACCTGAAAATTTATCGTAAGTATTTTCTGTTTTGATATCCCCGTTTCTGGTTGATTGGGTTAGTATAAATAATAACTCGGATTTAACTGATACACTAAAATTGCTGAATGCATAACCAAGACTAAGATTTGGATAAAGATGCCAGCCGTCTATCCTGGTATCAAACCCATACTGATCCAATGCACCGAACCAGAATGCAGCATCTGAGCCTGCACTTATACTTAATTTACCAAATTCATAAATCCATTTGCCGCCTAATGCAAAATGATATGTAATTAAATTGGTTTCAAAAGATCCTTCTGCGGTAATATTGATTGGCAGACCATACTTTATTCGATATGAAAATAACGGTGCCCTGAAGACATCATCAGTTTCCACAACATCTTCAGGTAACTTTGCAGATGCTAATCCAATAGTGTGATTAATTTCATTAAGGTTTAATGTATGCGGATAGTAAAAAGAATTATCCCTTATAGAGAGATCCTGTGAATAAGAATTACTGTATAAAAGCAATGGAACAATCGCAAACAGAACATCCAAATATTTATAAAAGATTTTTTTCAATTTATTTTAATCTAACGAAAATATACTTAATAGGTGCTAGATCATTGTTCTTAGTTCATAGTTCTTTGTTCTGAGTATTGAACATTGAGTATTTAACATTTTTTACTTAACGTCTTTCGTCTCACATTTGACGTTTCACAATTCTTGATCAGTTAATATCAGTCTCATCCGCGTCATCAGCGTGCCATTGCAGCAGTGATTAGTAAATAGTTATTAGTTCATAGTTCTTAACCATTTAAAACTGCCTGGGTAACATTCAACATATGCACTCACTTCCTATCAGCATCCGGAATCCAGTATCCAGTATCCAGTATCTAGCATCTAGTAACTAGCTTTACAACAATTAACTCAATGACAACTAATGACTATAAATTTCCCCTCTGCTCTTACCGCTTTCCGCTATGCATTTATTTCTCCGTGTAACTCAGTGCAAAACTCTGTGATTCTCAGTGGAGAGGTATTTGAGAGAAGTGAAACGCAAGAGGTTAGAAGTAATTAAATACAAATCATAAATTGTTAATTGTCGCCGCATTCCGCTCTGCGATATCCATCAACATTACTTCTCGCTTCTAGCCTCTCACATCTTTCATCATACTATT
>JBATOT010000019.1:0-50576 GCA_049291095.1 Ignavibacteriaceae bacterium
CACTTGGTTAAAGTGGAAGAATTAAAAGATTAATAAGGTTTTATAATGGATATTTTAAGTAATCTTAAATACGCAAAAGGCTCAAGAAAAAATCGTAAACGTGTTGGTAGAGGTGAAGGTTCCGGCCACGGTGGACAATCCACAAGAGGTATGAATGGCCAGTTATCCAGATCAGGTGCTAAACATAAAGCTTGGTTTGAAGGTGGTCAGATGCCGCTTCAGAGAAGAGTTCCCAAATTCGGGTTTACAAATATTTTCAAAATTGAATATCAAGTTGTGAATGTTAATTCACTTCAAAAATTAGTTGATTCAAAAGTAGTAACTGATCAAACTATAAATGCAGAAGTATTAAAGAAATTGGGATTGGTTTCAAGTTCAAAAAAACCAATCAAAATTTTAGGTAAAGGTGATGTTAAAGCTAAATTAAATTTAGAAGTAACAGATTTCAGCAAATCAGCTCAGCAAAAAATTGAAGCAGCTGGTGGAACTATAACAAAGATATAGCATAAAAACAGATGTCAAGATTTACAGATACCTTCAGAAATATTTTTAAGATCCACGAACTTAGACAGCGTATTCTATATACATTAGCATTGCTGTTTATTGTAAGATTGGGTTCGCATCTAACCATCCCCGGTGTTGATTCTGTTCTGCTTTCAGAAAGTATGAAGAATGCTTCATCAGATAATCTTTTTGGATTATATGATCTTTTTGTTGGTGGTGCTTTTTCAAATGCAGCAATTTTTGCTTTAGGAATTATGCCGTACATTTCTGCATCAATTATTTTGCAGTTAATGGGTGCCGTAGTTCCATATTTTCAAAAGTTGCAGCAAGAAGGTGAAGAAGGCAGAAAGAAAATAACGCAGTTAACCAGATACGGAACTGTATTAATTTCAGCAATGCAAGCTTGGGGTGTAACTGTTAGATTACTAAATATTCAGGTGCAAGGTTTACCCATCGTTCCGGAAGCTGTTCAAGGATTTGGTTGGATTGTTTCTACTATAGTAATTCTAACGGCTGGCACTATGTTTATGATGTGGATGGGCGAACAGATTACCGACAAAGGAATTGGAAACGGTATTTCACTTATAATCTTTATTGGAATTATTGCACGTTTCCCAATTGCATTATTGGATGAATACAGATTGATCACTGCTGGTCAAAGATCAATAATTATAGAGATTATTATCTTTGCCTTTATGTTTTTTATCATAGCAGGTGTTGTTTTAGTTACTCAAGGCACAAGAAAAATACCAGTACAGTATGCAAAAAGGGTTGTTGGAAGAAAAGTATATGGCGGTGTAACTCAGTATATCCCTTTAAGAGTTAATACTGCTGGCGTAATGCCAATTATATTTGCACAGTCAATTATGTTTATACCAAGCACAGTATTATCTTTTTTCCCTGACAATCAGTTTCTACAAACTCTTTCAGGATACTTTGTATTTACATCACCAGTATATTCCTTCTTTTACGCATTGATGATTATATTCTTTACTTATTTTTATACTGCAATAGCATTCAATCCAAAAGACGTTGCGGATAATATGAAAAAACAAGGTGGATTTATTCCAGGTATAAGACCAGGAAAACAAACATCAGAATTTATAGATAATATTTTAACAAAGATTACATTACCCGGATCAATATTCCTAGCTATCATTGCAATTTTACCTGCATTTGTATCCGCGTGGGGAGTTTCTGGAAATTTTGCTCAATTTTTTGGCGGCACAAGTTTGTTAATTGTTGTTGGTGTAGCGCTTGATACTTTACAACAAATTGAATCGCACTTGTTAATGAGGCATTATGATGGATTTATGAAATCGGGTAAAATAAAAGGTCGAAGATAATTATTTGTGATTTTAATAAAATCCAAAAAAGAAATTGATTTTATAAAAGAGAGTTGCAAGATAGTTGCCGAAACACTTCAACTACTCAAAGGAAATATTAAAGCTGGGATTACAACTTTAGAACTTGATAAGATTGCTGAAGATTATATAAGAAGTAATAATGCAACGCCAGCCTTTAAAGGTTATTCACAAGGTGGTGCTCCAGGTTTTCCGGGTTCAATTTGCGCTTCGATTGATGATGAAGTTGTACACGGGATTCCAAGTTCAAGAGTTCTAAAAGATGGCGAATTAGTGTCGATTGATATTGGCGTTCTAAAGAATGGATATTATGGAGATGCTGCACTTAGTGTTGCAGTTGGTATTATTGATGAAGAAAAAATTAAGTTAATGGAAGTTACTGAGCGTTCTTTACATCTTGGAATTGAACAAGCAGTTGTTGGTAATCGTGTTCACGATATTTCAAACGCGGTTCAGGTTTTTGTTGAAGAAAATGGATTTTCAATTGTTAGGGATTTATGTGGACATGGTGTTGGAAAGTTTCTTCATGAAGATCCTTCGATTCCAAATTTTGGTAGAAAAGGTACTGGCCCTAAACTAAAAAATGGAATGACTTTAGCGATAGAACCTATGGTAAATGCTGGTAAATATGAGGTTATAACAGCTAAAGATGGATGGACAATTATTTCAGCAGACGGTTCTACATCTGCACATTTTGAACATACAATTTTGATAAATAATAATTCGCCGGAAATATTGACAGTTTGTTAAATGGCTAAACAAGGACCGATAAAAATAGATGGAATTATCACTGAGACTTTACCTAATGCAACATTTAGAGTAAAACTTGATAATGGTCATGAAATACTTGCGCATATATCCGGCAAGATGAGAATGCATTTCATAAAAATTTTAGTTGGAGATAAAGTTTCGATTGAACTATCTCCTTACGATCTGACAAAAGGCAGAATTACTTACAGGTATAAATAGGAACAATTAAAATGAAAGTTAGAGCATCTGTTAAAAAGATTTGCGATAAATGTAAAGTTATAAAACGCAAGGGTGTTGTAAGAGTTATTTGCAAAAACCCAAAACACAAACAACGTCAAGGTTAAAAATAAAGGAGTATATCATTGGCTCGTATAGCTGGAGTTGATTTACCAAAAAATAAAAAAGTGTTGTATGGCTTACAATACATCTACGGTATAGGTGAGTTTACAGCCGCAACAATTTTAGAAAAAGCTAAAGTTAGTCCTATCAAAAAAGTTTCTGATTTGACTGATGAAGAAGTTGCTGAGATTAGAGCTGTGATAACTGCTGAATACAGAGTTGAAGGAGCATTGCGTTCTGAGGTTCAGCAAAATATAAAGAGATTAATGGATATTGGTTCTTACAGAGGTGTTAGACATCGCAAAAGTTTACCTGCTAGAGGTCAGCGAACTAGAACTAATTCCAGAACTAGAAAAGGCAAGAGAAGAACTGTTGCTGGTAAGAAAAAAGCACCTTCTAAGAAATAATATATGATACACGGAGGATCGAGAATTGGCTAAAACTGTAAAAAAAGTTAAGAAAAAAACGCACGTTGATTCAAATGGTGTTGCACATATTAAAGCAACATTCAATAACGTTCTTGTTACAATAACAGATATATATGGAAACACTGTTTCTTGGTCATCTGCTGGTAAGAACGGATTTAAAGGATCAAGAAAAAATACACCTTTTGCCGCACAAGTTTCTGCTGAAGCAGCTGGAAAAGAAGCGTATGATTTAGGAATGAGAAAGATTGAAGTGTTTGTTAAGGGGCCTGGCTCCGGTAGAGAAGCAGCGATTAGAGCATTACACACTGCAGGGTTAACTATCTCATCTATAAAAGATGTTACACCTATTCCTCATAACGGATGCAGACCACCTAAGAAAAGAAGAGTTTAATTTATTGGAGATTCATTAAATGGCAAGATATACTGATTCAGTTTGTAAATTATGTAGAAGAGAAAGACAGAAGCTTTTCCTAAAAGGACAGAAGTGTTTTTCGGAGAAATGTCCTATAGAGGAAAAGAATTATCCTCCAGGACAACATGGATTATCGCGAAGAGCAAAAGTTTCTGAATACGGAGTACAATTAAGGGAAAAACAAAAGATAAAAAGATCTTATGGTTTATTAGAAACCCAGTTTAGAAATTATTTTGAAAAAGCAAATAAGCAAAAAGGAAGAACTGGCGAAAATTTAATAAAGATACTTGAAAGAAGATTAGACAATGTTGTTTTTAGATTAGGTTTTGCATCATCTAGAAAACAAGCAAGACAACTTATTACGCACAGACATATTTTAATAAATAATTCTCTTGTTACAATTCCTGCATATTTGTTAAAAGCTGGTGATGTTATTCAGGTAAAAGAGAAAAGTAAAAAATTAGATGCAATTCATAATTCACTAAAAAGAGTAAAAGATAATACATACAGCTGGCTTACAGTTGATAAAGCATCTCTCTCAGGTACTTTTGTACAAATACCAGAACGAGCAGATGTTCCATTGAACGCTAATGAGCAATTAGTAGTTGAGCTTTACTCGAAATAAAATTTTTAATTAGAATAAGATAGAGGATAATAATGAGCGTATCATCTTTAAAGATGCCTGAAGCTGTTGTTCTTGATGAAGCCAATTACACGAATTCGTTTGGAAGATTTACACTACAACCACTTGAAAGAGGTTATGGTGTAACTCTAGGTAACTCACTTCGCAGAGTACTTTTATCATCTTTGCAAGGTTCTGCAATTACATCTGTTAAGTTTAGTGGTGTATTGCATGAGTTTACTACGATCGAAGGAATTGTAGAGGATGTTTCTGAGATTATTTTAAATCTCAAACAAGTTAGAATGAAATTTCTTTCTAAGAAACCAAATAAAATTGATATTTCACTTGCTGGACCAGGCGAATTTACAGCCGCGGATATACAAAAAGCTAGTAATGAGATTGAAATATTAAATCCTGATCTGCACATTGCCACACTTAATAAAAATGCTAAGATTGATGTTGAAATTCGTGTTGGTAAAGGCGTTGGTTATGTTCCTGCATCAGAAAATGTATCACCAGAGCAAACAATTGGTGTGATTCCAATAGACTCAATATTTACTCCAATTAAAGTTGTAAAGTACTTGGTTGAAAATGTAAGAATTGGTGATAAGAACGATTTTGAAAAGCTTACAATGGAAATTACAACTGATGGATCAATTACACCTGACGATGCACTTACTCAAGCAGCTAAGATTTTGAGAGAACATGTTCAGTTGTTTATTAATTTTGATCTTGAACAAGAAGAAGAACAGAATGTAAGTCAAAAAGACAGTGAAACTGAAAGAATCAAAAAAATATTGTTAACTCCAGTTGATGATCTTGAACTTAGTGTGAGATCACATAATTGTCTTAAAGCAGCTAACATTAAAAATTTAGCTGAATTAGTTAGAAAAGATGAGCAAGAAATGCTCAAGTTTAGAAATTTCGGAAGAAAGTCCTTAGCTGAGTTAATGGAAATTGTTGAAACTCTTGGGCTTGATTTTGGAATGGATGTAGATAAATATATTAAAGAAGATTCTGATTCAAATTAATTTAGATAGGTTTTTAAATGATACACAGCGTTAAAGGAAGAAAATTAGGTAGAACTGCAAGTCATCGTGCTGCATTACTTAATTCATTAGCTACTTCCCTTTTAAAATATAAAAGAATAAAAACTACTGAAGCAAAAGCAAAAGAAGCTAGAACTTTTGTAGAAAAATTAATTACTAAAGCTAAAAAGAATGATTTACACGTACGACGTCAGGTGATAGCAGTTGTAAATGATAAAGACGTTGTGAAAGAACTTTTTAGTGAAATAATTCCTAAAATTGGTGAAAGACCAGGCGGTTATACAAGAGTTGTAAAACTAGGTAATCGTAATGGCGATGCTGCACCAATGGCTATTCTTGAGTTAGTTGACTATAATGATGTTGCTAACAAAAAAGCTGAGGAACACAAAGAAAAACGGGAACTTAAAGCAAAAGTAAAAGCTGAAAAACGATCGAGTGATGGTATTGAAGAAGCTACTGTTGTTGAAGAAAAATTAGATAAAAAAAGTAAGTAATAATTTATAAAGTGTCTTATTATAAAGAGTAATCGTTAAATCGGTTACTCTTTTTTTTATTATGTTTGAAAACCAAAAATTTATTGCATCCGCTTTTAGTATAGCCGAATTACCAAAAGAAAAGCTTCCCGAAGTAGTGCTTTGTGGAAGATCCAATGTTGGCAAATCTTCATTTATTAATTCACTTTTTAATAGAAAGAACTTAGCCAAAACCAGTTCCACGCCAGGAAAAACAAGATCAATAAATTATTATGATATAGACTCGAAATTTTATTTAGTTGATTTGCCCGGATATGGATATGCAAAGATTAGTCAATCTGAAAGGAAAAAATGGGGTAAACTGATAAATGATTTTTTTACTACATCAAAAAACATTGTTTTAACTGTTCATGTTTTAGATAGTAGACATAAACCGACTGAATTGGACATTCAACTTAATAATATGTTAAGGAATTTAAATTTGCCGTATTTGGTACTTCTTAATAAATCAGATAAGCTTAAACAGTCTGAATTCGCAAAAGGTGTAAAACAGGTTAAAGAATTTTTTCCTGAACTATTACTAAATGAAAATCTTTTTTATTATTCATCAGTAAAAGGGACAGGATCCAAAGAAATTAAAAAAGTACTAACCGCATTATTTTATTAAATAGTTTATATCTTTGCTAGACAAAGTTTGTAAATTTTTTAGTATAACTTTATCTTTATAACAACTTAAACTATTAATCTGACTGTAAGAACTATTTCGAATGGATAAAAGACAAAAAAAGCGAATACTTATATTTTTACTAGTTCCTATTCTTGCTGCTATCCTTTTTATTACGGATGACTTACTCATACGTGTCATTACAATTGCAGTTATTGTAATATATGTTGCCTTCATAATCTTTCTAAGAGATTCTGTTAGATTTGATGGTAGATATTCGATTAATGAAAAAGATGACATTGATGAAGATTATAATATTCCTTCAGTTAGTGATCATGATGAATCTTTTAAAATAGTTTCTAAAACCTCCAAAGTAGAAGTAATTACTGCTGATAATTATACGCCTGATTTCAAAACCCCAAAAACAACTTTAATACCGCCTGATCTGCGCGAAAGATTTGATGAGATTGCAAATGAATCATTACCGCAAGAGATTGGACATGATGGGCAGTTTGCTTTTGCATTAGAAAAAATGTTAACTGTAATTAAGGATGCTTACTCCGCACATACTGCAATATTTTTTTGGTACAATAAGAAAAAAGAAAAGTTAACAATTGAAAAATTTGTTTCTGCCTCACCTAATGAAATAGCAAAGAGAAAATTTGATATTGAAGATGATATATTGAGTAAAATCGTTCAGAAAGGTGAACCAGAACTTCTGAGTGATATATCTCCGGCTGCAGAATCTGATGTTATTCGATACTATGACCGTGGACAGGGAATAAGAAGCTTTGTCGGTGTTCCACTGTTTTATGAAGGTTCACTAATTGCTATTCTAGCAATAGATGCAAAGGTTGGTGATTCTTTTGGAATTGAAACTATTTATTCTCTGGGAAGATTTGTAAGAGTTATTACAATGATTATTCAAATCTTTGAAGAAAAGCATTCAGATTCCATTTCTCAGCAGAGATTAAAGGGTTTGCTTAATTTGATTGGACCAGAAACTAATTTTGATACTGAGGAAAATCTACTTACTTCAATGCAAGATGCTATGAGTGAATTAGTAGAGTGGGATGCGTTAGTTTTTGTTTATTTCAAACCAGTCGAACAAAAATTTGAAGCTTTTAGAGTTAACAATAAAACTTCCTTAAAATATATTGGACAAGGATTGCAAATTGATCTTTCTGGTACTCTTGTAGGGAAAGCAATTTTATCCGGTTTACCAGTTAAGATTGATGATACTTCCGCAGACAATTATAAAAGATTTTCTAAATCCGAGGATCTTACTTTTGATGGATCATTTTTGGCTATCCCATTAATTTATGGTAATCAAAATTTTGGTGTTTTATGTTTTGAGAGCCTAAAGAAAAACGCTTATACAAATTCTGATATTAAATTTCTTAAAAACTCAATTCATATAATTTCATACATAATATATTCACATTCATCACAAACACTTATAAAAAGCTTGATAGCTCTTGATATGGAAACCAGAGCTTTAAATTTAGAAACATTTAAAGAGCGACTAAGTTCTGATCTGTATAAAGCTAACTCTCTAAATTTGCCTGGCGCTATAGCATTGGTAAAGATTGATGAATTTTTAGAACAAGAATCTTTGTTTGATGGTGATCCGTTACCCAAAGTTTTAAAAGTTGTTGCTGAATCAATTGCTAAAGAAATGACTCCGCTTAATATCTTTGGCAGAGTAGAAGAAAAAGTATTTGCAGTTTACTTTTTTAACACTGATGCAAAAAATGTTTTTATATGGGCTGAAAAACTTAGAGTTAAAATTGCTCGGAAACCAATTGCCGTAGTTTCAAAACAAAATACATATACAATTTCGGTTGGTGTGGCATCCACGCATGGTAAGTTAGATACCGACGATGTAATTCGGAACGCTGAATTAGCATTACAGAAAGCAGTTGAAAAAGGCGGAAACGCCGTAAGAAATATTAACTAATTTTATCTTACCTAATTAATTAACCTGTATGAATAATTTTTTTATCATTGTACTTGATGGTGTTGGTATTGGAGAATTACCAGATGCAGATCTTTACGGTGATGGTGGAAGCAATACAATTTGTAATATTGCAAGCAATCTAAATGGCATTTACTTACCCAATCTGCAACAACTTGGTCTTGGCAATATCATACCGATTAAAGGCATTGAAAGTAATCAGTATCCTTTAGCATCATTTGGGAAAATGGCAGAGCTTTCAAAAGGTAAAGACAGCACAACAGGACATTGGGAATTGAGTGGCCTTTTTGTGGACACGGATTTTGATTACTTCCCTAATGGGTTTCCACAATATCTGATTGAAAAATTTCTAACGGCAACAGGATGTAAGAACATTTTAGGTAACAAAGCAGCATCCGGTACTGAGATAATTAATGAATTAGGTGATGAACATATTAAAACAGGTTTTCCAATAATTTATACCTCTGCTGATTCAGTATTTCAAATTGCGGCACATCAGGATATAATTCCAATAGAAAAACTTTACGATATTTGTGATAAGACACGGAATGAGGTTTTATCTGAACCATTAAAAGTTGGAAGAGTGATTGCGCGTCCATTTTTAGGTGCAAATGGTAATTATCAAAGAACTGTTTACAGAAAAGATTATTCTTTAGATCCACCATCTGAAACAATCCTAGATTTGTTGAATAAAGAAAATATTCAAACAGTGGCCATTGGAAAGATTAATGATCTTTTTAATTATCGTGGAATTTCAGTTCAGGTAAAAAGTAAATCAAATCAAGAAGGATTTCATAACCTTCTTAAAGCTGTTGAAAAATATAATAATAGTCTGATATTTATTAATCTTGTTGATTTTGATGTCTATTTTGGGCATCGTAATGATGTTAAAGGATTTGCTGAAGCTTTAAAAATATTTGATGATTTTCTACCAGCATTTTTGGGTAAACTTCATAATTCAGATAGAGTCATTTTTACAGCTGATCATGGAAATGATCCAACAACTCCAAGTACTGATCATAGTAGAGAGTATGTTCCATTATTATATTTTGGTAATAATAAAATGGCTAATAATTTAGGTATCAGGAAAACATTTGCGGATGTTGGGAAAACAGTTGCTAACTATTTTAACATTAAGAATGAATTAAAAGGCATTAGCTTTTTAGATGAATAATGAAGAAATAAATAATCTTGAATCGGGTGACGTAATTAATTTTGATATAAATATAATTAAAAAGATTTCAGAAGTTCAAGAATTACCTGAAGAAGTAGTTAAAAACTTTCTAAGATGCTCTGGTTCGTTAGCTAAAACCAACTTTGAAAGCAGAAATAAAATAAATGGACAAAGCTCCCAAATATCTAATTGAAACAGATATACTTATTCAACATTTAACCACAAATTATCCATTTGATTCATTCCTAACAAAATTAATGCAATTAGGACTTTGCTTTACATCAGTTTTTAATGCTTCTGAACTTTTACTACTTTCAAATTCTGACTATGAAATTAAAAAAGTTAAAGAATTACTTTATGCATTAAAAGTTCTTGGTATTCATTCCAGATATAGCCTCTTAATTCCGGATCACTCGAATAAATTCTATAATATACGTGATGCTTTGTTTTATATATTAGCTGAAGTCAATCGATTAACTATAGTCTCTTTAAAACCAGAAAAATATATTGGACTAAAAGCCCCATCAGTTCACCCAATGAATTTATTGTAGTTTTCTATTTTTTGAAAATAGTATTACTTTATTTTAATGTAATTCATCTCTATTTTTATTATAAGTAATTGGTATAACTAAAAGAACTTATTAATAATTGTATATCAGCGACTGCTCCAAGAAATATTTTATTATTAACTATGCGAATAGTAAAACAATTTACAAATAGAGAGACACAATCTTTAGATAAATATCTACAAGAGATTGGAAAAGTTGATTTACTTACTCCTGAGCAGGAAATTGAATTGACTGTCAGGATGAAAAAAGGCGATCACGCTGCTATGGAATTACTTACAAAGGCGAATCTTAGATTTGTTGTCAGTGTGGCCAAGCAGTATCAAAATCAAGGTTTATCATTGGGTGATTTGATAAATGAGGGTAATCTTGGTCTTATTAAGGCTGTTCGTCGGTTTGATGAAACAAGAGGATTTAAGTTTATTTCATATGCAGTATGGTGGATCAGACAATCCATTTTACAGGCATTAGCTGAGCAATCCAGAATTGTAAGATTGCCCCTGAATAGAGTCGGCGCTTTAAATAAAATTGGTAAAGCTTACAGTAATTTGAAACAGGAGTTTGAAAGAGAACCAAGTCCCGAAGAAATTGCACAGGTTTTAGAAATGGACGTTGAGGATATCGCCGCTGCTATGAAGATTTCAGGGCGACATGTTTCTGTAGATGCTCCTTTTTCGTCAGGTGAAGAAAATAGTTTACTTGATGTTATTGAAAATGATCAGCAGCCATCGCCTGATAATGAATTGATTTCAGAATCACTAAAGACTGAAATAAAGAACGTCCTTGATATTTTACCAGCTAGAGAAGCTGAAGTGATCAGATTATATTTTGGGTTGGATGGTGAGTTTTCAATGACCTTAGAAGAAATTGGAGAGAAGTTTAATCTTACAAGAGAACGAGTTAGACAAATTAAGGAAAAAGCAATTAGAAAATTAAGACACAATTCAAAAAGTAAAAATTTAAAATCGTATCTTGGATAATTTATGCATAAACCGAAAACAGTGCTTATTATTTTATTCTTCGTTATTTCCGCTATTAGTTTTATAAACTGTTCAAGCACATCCGGAACATTAAGATATAATGAAAAAGAAGATAAGCAATTATCAAATACCAATGCAGATTTTAGATATAGTGGAAATACTGAACCTAATGATGATTCTTTAGTGATATTTGAAGATGAAGATGTTCCGGAATTTCAGGATCCGAGCGATTTACCCGAAAATGAATCTAAAATAGATTTAACATCCTTAATGAAAAGTCTTGATGAAAAATCTAACAGTTCAGATGGAGAAGTGCTCTTATCATCCAAAAGAGATTTAATGATTATGGAAATAATCAAATATATGAATACGCCTTATAAATATGGAGGAAATTCTTTGAATGGTATTGATTGCAGTGCCTTTACTCAAAATGTTTACAGAGATTCGTGGTTGTTAAATATTAATCGATCAGCAAGAGAACAATATAAGCAGGGGATAATAATAAATGATAGATCTGAATTGAAGTTTGGTGATTTGGTTTTTTTTAATACAAGAAGACGAGTTAAACCCGGACATGTTGGAATTTATATTGGTGAAAATCTATTCGCTCATGCCTCATCCAAACTTGGTGTAACTATTTCATCTTTAGAACATGATTATTATAATAAACGCTATATGGGTGCTCGAAGAATTGAAGATGATGAATTATTAAATTAAACAAAAAAAGCTGTTCAATTGAACAGCTTTTTTTAAGTTTATAAACTTATTAACTACAACCTGTGGTTGCACCACAAGTCATACATTTCAAACAAGTTCCATTTCTTACCATTGTTATACTTTGGCATTCTGGGCAAATATCGCCGGTATACCCATTTTCGATTGCTTGTTTAACTTTTACAGTCATACTGCTAACTGTTTTTGTTGAAATATTCTGCATTGAACTACTTCTTGAACTGCTTGAAAAATCAAATGAATCTGGATTCTCTTTGTCAAGTTCAACAACCCTTTCACTAATTAATTCTTCACTTTCAAATTCCGGCTCGCTTAATTTTTTAACTATACTTCGAGAAGCTCTGGAGGTAATTTCTTCTGTTCCAACGTGTGCCAGATCGTTTCTTCCTAGATACGTCACTGCTAATTCTCTGAAAATATAATCTATTACAGATGTAGCCATTTTTATTTTATCGTTTCCAGTAACAATTCCACTAGGTTCAAATCTCGTGAAGACAAATGCGTCTGTAAATTCTTCTAGCGGAACACCGTGCTGCAATCCTAAAGAGATTGAAATTGCAAAACAGTTAATTAAACTTCTAAAAGAAGCACCTTCGCGATGCATATCAATAAATATTTCTCCTAATTGGCCGTTATCATATTCACCAGTTCGAATATAGACGGACTGACCGTTTATCTTTGCTTTTTGAGTATAACCAGATCGTCTGTCTGGTAATCTTCTTCGTTTAGCAATGTACCTATGGATAATTTTTTCTGCAACTTTAACAATATCATTCTTTTCTTTATCCTCCATGATAGCTTCAATCTCTTCATCACTCATTGTATTAAGAGGTTGAGAAAGTTTTGAGCCATCACGATAAAGTGCGTTTGCTTTTACACCAAGTTTCCAGCTTTGCAAGTAAGCATCTTTTACATCCTCAACAGTTGCACTATTAGGTAAATTTATAGTTTTGGAAATAGCACCTGAAATAAATGGTTGTGCTGCAGCCATCATTTTAATATGTGCTAATGAACGGATAAATCTTGTACCTTTTTTACCGCACTTGCTTGCACAATCAAAAACTGAGTAATGATCATGCTTTAAGAAAGGGGCACCTTCAACAGTCATTGTTCCACAAATGTAATCATTAGCTGAAGAGATTTCAGTTTTAGAAAATCCAAGTTTAGTCAATACATCAAAATCATAGGATTCAATTTCATTTTCATTAAATCCTAAAGTTTTTGTTAAAAATTCAGTTCCCAAAGAATATTTATTGAATGCAAAAGTTATATCAAAAACCGATGGAAGTGATTTTTCTATTTTCGTAATAATGTCCTCAGTAAAACCCTTTGCTTTTAAAGATTGAGGGTTTATATATGGGCACCCTTCCAAAGATCCAGATCCTTTTGCGTATCTTATTATTTCAGTTATCTGATCTTTGTTATATCCTAATTTTTCTAGCGCTGGGGGAATTGATTGATTGATAATTTTAAAATAGCCGCCACCAGCTAATTTTTTAAATTTTACTAATGCAAAATCTGGTTCCACTCCTGTCGTATCACAATCCATCACGAGGCCGATTGTTCCTGTTGGGGCAATAACAGTTACTTGGGCATTTCTGTATCCATACAATTCACCTAGCTCAACTGCTTTATCAGCATCTTCCCTTGCAGCTTTTAACAAGTCTGATGGGCAGTATTGAGGATTGATTCCGACTGGATAGATTGTAAGCCCTTCATACTCTTCGTTGGGTACATTATATGCTGCTCTTCTGTGATTTCTTAATACCCGTAACATATTATATTTATTTTCTTCATATCTAGGGAAAGTGCCTGCTTGTTTGGCAAGTTCTGCAGATGTAGCATAAGAAGTCATATGCATAATCGAAGTAAGTGCGCCGCAAATTGCAAAACCTTCACGACTATCGTAAGGTATTCCCTGCAACATTAATAAAGTTCCAAGGTTTGCGTATCCTAATCCAAGTGTTCTATATTCATAACTTAACTGAGCAATTTCTTTACTCGGGAATTGAGCCATAAGCACACTTATCTCAAGTACCATAGTCCAAATTCTGGTAGCATGTCTATATGCCTGAATATCAAATTCATGTTTTTCATTATTATAGAACTTTACAAGATTTAGTGAAGCAAGATTACAAGCAGTATCATCCAGAAACATATATTCACTGCAAGGATTAGATGCTTTGATTTCTCCACCAGCGGGGCATGTGTGCCACTCATTTATTGTTGTGTGGTATTGTATTCCAGGATCTGCGCAAGACCAAGCAGAGTATCCTATTTGTTCCCACAAATCACGAGCTTTTAATGTTTTGCAAGCTTTTGGATTTCGTTTTTCTTTTTTTGCTTTCCTTTTTTCAATTCTCCAATATAAATTCCAATTTCCATCAGTCAAAACTGCATTCATAAATTCATTTGTAACTCTAACTGAGTTATTTGAATTTTGACCTGAAACAGTTGCATAAGCTTCAGAATTCCAATCGGTATCATATATTGGAAATTCAATTGATTTAAATCCTAATTTTGCTAAATGAATTACTCTTTCAACATAATTATTTGGTACTTGAGCTTTTCTTGCTTCAAGAATAGCATAACTTAACTTTTTATTAAGTTTTTTATTAAATCTATCATTTTCAGGATGTTCATCGTAACAAGCCTTCATAATATTATTTAGGTGAAGGTTACAAAGTTTTGAACCGGCAACCAGTGCAGCTACTTTTTGTTCCTCAATAACTTTCCAATTAATATATTCTTCAATATCTGGATGATCTAAGTCCAAAGTAACCATTTTAGCAGCGCGTCTTGTTGTTCCACCGGATTTTATTGCTCCAGCAGATCGATCACCAATTCGTAAGAAAGACATTAAACCCGATGATTTACCACCACCACTTAATGATTCATTTGAGCCTCTTAGTTCAGAAAAGTTTGAGCCTGTTCCAGATCCATACTTAAATAGCCTGGCTTCACGAACCCAAAGGTCCATTATGCCGCCTTCATTTACTAAATCATCACTTACTGATTGAATGAAACATGCATGCGGCTGTGGGTGAGTATAAGCATCATTTGATTTGGTTAACTCACCTGTCTGATAATCAACATAAAAATGTCCTTGTGAAGGTCCAGTAATTCCATATGACCAGTTTAATCCTGTATTAAACCATTGGGGACTGTTGGGTGCTGCCATCTGGTTAGCAAACATAAACATCAATTCATCGTAAAATGTTTTAGCATCTTCTTCAGTATCAAAATAATTAGCTTTCCATCCCCAATAAGTCCAGGTACCTGCCAATCGATGAAAGACCTGTCTCGAATCAGTTTCAGCAGTGAGTCTATCATTGTCAGGTAGTTCTTGTAATCTTTCGGTATCTGCTGTGGAAGCTTGTAACCATTTTGGCACTCCTTTTTCAGTAACTTTTTTAAGTAGTTTTGGTATGCCAGCTTTTCTGAAATATTTTTGTGCGATTATGTCCGTTGCTACTTGAGACCATTGTTTTGGAACAGAAACATTTTCCATTCTGAATACAACCGAGCCATCTGGATTTTTAATCTCTGATGTTCTCTTGACAAACTCCAATGACAATAAAGGATCCTTTCCCTGTTCGGTAAAAAGTCTATTAATATGCATCCAAATCTCCTAAGAATATCCTGCAATTGCAGGTATTTAATAAATAAAAAAAATAAATAATTTCGGGTTAGAAGTAATCTCTGTTTTAGTGAGTGATATTGAAGATGAAGAAAGAATAAAATAATTCATAGCATCACTCATTATAATCTACAACAAAACTATTAAAATAAATTATATAAAAACAGAACTTGAAGTAATAAAATTTTTCTTGATCACTTAATTTTCAAATTGAAAATGAAAATTTTTTCATAAAAAAACAAATTAAATTTTATCACATATACTCTTGACAATAATTTAATTTTAGCATCATTAAGAATTCATGCTTCTTTATCAAAAAATAATACCGTTCAAAAAATTATCCATCATTTAATAGGTAATTAGTTATTATCTTTAGCCGTTAATAGAATAAAATTGTAGGAAAAAATTTGAACGGTGATAAGATAATAGAGATTAACTCTTTAACCAAAGATTTTAAGGATTTACGCGCAGTTAATAATTTAAATCTTAATGTTTTTGAAGGAGATGTCTTTGGTTTTTTGGGTCCTAATGGAGCAGGTAAAAGCACTACAATAAGAATGCTTTTATCACTAATTAGACCAACTAATGGGTCTATCAAATTATTTGGAAAACCATTAGTTGATAGTAGAATTGAAATTCTTAAAAGGATTGGTGCAATTGTAGAAAAACCTGATTTTTATGGATACCTATCTGCATTTAAAAATTTGGAAATTCTTGGTAAGATTTCTGGAAAAGAAATTTCTAAAAACAGAATTATGGAAGTGCTGGAACTTGTTGGATTAAGTAAGCGCTATAAAAGCAAAGTAAAAACTTTTTCACACGGAATGAAACAGCGACTTGGTTTGGGGCAGGCATTGTTACATGATCCGGATTTAATAATTCTTGATGAACCTACAACCGGTTTAGATCCACAAGGAATGAAAGAGATAAGAGATTTAATCTTACATCTTTCTAAAGAAAAAAAGAAAACTATTTTTCTATCTTCTCATATACTTTATGAAGTTGAACTTGTTGCTAATAGAATGACTATTATAAACAAAGGTGCGACAAGAGTTGAAGGTGAAGTGAAGGACTTGTTAAATGCTAAAAAACTTAAAGTTACATTTGAAACTGATGATGAAGAAAAAGTAAAGACTTTAATTTCTCAATCAAGTTGGGCAAATAAACTTGAAACAAATGCAAAATCTGTTTTTATATTTTCTTTAGACAATATTGAAATAGCAGAATTGAACAAATATTTAGTTCAGAATGGAGTTGCTGTAAATGCGGTAATTCCAACTCGATCTCTTGAAGAGTATTTCTTAAAAATAACTGATGAGGTAGCATGATGTTAACTCTTATCCAGATTGAGCTTTATAAGATTTTTAAGAAATGGAGAACCTATATAGGGTTTATTGCAATTGGTATTTTAGTTCCGATAATACATATTGCAATGGTTTTTGAGGGGCAAGATACTTTAAATTTTATGACTAGAAACATTCAACAATCTTTTATTTTTGTTGGCAATCTTTTAAATGGTTATTTAGTTTCTTATTTGATACTGACAAGCCTGGCTGTACATATTCCGTTTTTAATTGCACTTGTTACCGGTGATTTGCTTGCTGGTGAAGCAACTGCGGGAACTTACCGAATGTTAATTACGAGGCCAATATCCCGTACACAGATAATTACATCAAAATTTTTCGCAGGTATTATTTATACAAATCTTTTAATTCTTTGGTTAGCTTTAATGAGCCTTGTTGTTGGGTTAATAATTTTTGGAAGCGGAGAACTTCTTGTAATTAGCAATCAGACTGTAATAATTTTTGAAAAGAGCGATATACTTTGGAGGTTTCTTTTTGCTTATGGTTTTGCCTCATTGGGAATGTCTGTAGTAGCTAGTCTCGCATTTTTATTTTCATCTCTTGTCGAAAATTCGATTGGACCAATTGTTAGTACAATGGCTGTAATAATTGTATTTATAATTCTTTCTGCAATAAATGTGGATTTTTTTCAAACAATAAAACCATATTTATTTACAAATTATATTCTTTCCTGGCGATTATTTTTTGATGATCCTGTTGATTTTGAAGAACTAACTAAAGCAACTTTAATTTTAACCGGACATATTTTCATTTTCTTTTCTATAGCGCTTGTTTTATTTAAACGTAAAGATATTCTTACATAATCTGAGGATAAGATGAAACATTTAATAATTTTAATTCTAGTGCTAGTTAAAATTGGATTAGCACAATCAAAAGATCCAAATGAAATCATAAATAATGTAATTACTAACTTTAATAAGGTTAGTGATTACCAAGTAGATGTTAACATAAAAGTTGATGTAGAGTTTATAAAAGTTCCTGAAACAAAAGCTAAAATCTATTTTAAACAGCCAGATAAAGTGCATTTGGAATCAGAAGGATTTGCTATGCTGCCCAAAAATGGTATGGAATTTTCTCCTTCATCATTATTAAATAAAGATTTTACGGCAATCTACGAACAGGATGTTAATTTGAATGGATTGAAAACATCAATAGTTAAAGTTATTCCACTTGGGGATCATGGTGATGTTATACTTTCTACTTTATGGATTGACCAAAAGAATAACCTTATTCAAAAAGTTGAATCTACTACTAAAACAAACGGCACATTTTCTATTGATTTTACTTATGGGGCAAATATTAATTATCCGCTTCCATCAAAAATAGTTTTTTCTTTTAATGTTGATAAAATGAACATTCCAGCTACAATAAGTGGTGAAACAAATACAGAAAAATCTGATAAGAAAAAAAAGAATTCGGATTCGAGAACAAAAGGCCAGGTAATTGTTAATTATTCTAATTACATTGTTAATAAAGGTGTGCCCGATTCAATATTTGAAAAGAAGAATTAATTTTACTTAATATATTCAGCGGCGGTTTAGGTCTTTAGAAGGGAAACTAATCTATCTTATTGCACTTTAACATTTTATTGAACACCGCCGCTAAACTTAACTATTCCGATCTAAACCTAATTTTTAGGCTACTCAGAAAAAAGTCATTTATCGGTTGTATATCAAAAAGGGGATAATTTGAAATTTACTTTATTTCAATTTCAATCGTTTTCGTTTCAACGTTAAACTTAAATTTCGCGTCTTCCCAGGAAGGTGGTCCGAACATTTCACGAGCATTATTTGAAAATCCATAATCTTCAACCGGAATTCCCAAAATATTTGTATTCAGATCATCGTTAGAATCTTCATCGTGAAAAGCTTTTATTGCGTAATCCCCAAATGGTAAATCATCAAATTCTATAATTGCAATATTTTTATTTATTGCTATTGATTTTCCTATAAATGGTAGTTTATGATCCTTATAATTTTCATCTGAATTACATAATGCAATTTTTACACTACCATTGTTAGAGCTCATTCCGTAAAATATTACAACTAATTTCCCTTTTTTCTTAGAACCATCAAAAGATAAAAGAATTATTGATGTGCTTAAAAAAAATATTAGAGACAGATTAATAATGCGCTTCACTAAATAATCCTAAAAACTTTTATTCATATTTTTTAAAAATCACCGATGTATTGTGACCACCAAATCCAAAAGCATTGCTTAGAGCATAATTAACTTTTCGTTCCTGTGGTTTATTAAACGTATAATTTAAATCACATTCCGGATCAGGATTTGCAAAGTTAATAGTTGGTGGTATCTTATCATTTACAACAGCAAGAATTGAAGCTATCGCTTCTACAGCACCGGCTGCACCTAATAAATGTCCCGTCATACTTTTTGTTGATGAAACGTTCATTTTGAAAGCATGATCTCCAAACACTTTCTTTATCGCTTTAGTTTCACCAATATCACCAAGCGGAGTTGCAGTGCCATGCATATTTACATAATCAATTTCTTCTGGTTTAATTTCTGCTTGTTGAATTGCCATTTTCATCGATAAAATTGCGCCGGTGCCTTCCGGGTGTGGAGCTGTAATGTGATGTGCATCAGCAGATAAACCAGCACCAATTATTTCACAATAGATTTTTGCATTACGTTTTAAAGCGTGTTCAAGCTCTTCAAGAATCAGTGCTCCGCCACCTTCACCCATAACAAATCCATCTCTTGTTGCATCAAAAGGTCGGCTTGCAGTTTCGGGTGAATCATTTCTTGTGGATAAGGCTCTGTTTGCATTAAATCCACCGATACCAAGTTCTGAAATAGAAGCTTCACTTCCACCAGCGATCATAACATTAGCCATTCCTAATTTTATAAGCAGATAACTATCAATCATATTATTATTACCTGTAGCACAAGCTGAAACTGTGCAGTAATTAGGACCACGAAAACCATATTGCATTGAAATATGTCCGGCAGCAATGTCTGGAATTAGCATTGGAATAAAGAATGGAGAAATTCTATTTGGACCTTGTTCTCGATTGGTAACCGCTTGATCATAAAATGTTTGAATGCCACCGATACCGCTTCCAAAAATTACACCTATTTTATTTTTTTCTTCTTCCGAAAGATTTTCTGGTTTTAGATTTCCATCTAAAATAGCTTGTTGTGCAGACACCAAAGCATATTGTGCAAAAGGATCTAATCTTCTTGCAGATTTTTTATCAAGAAAATTTAAAATGTCAAATCCTTTTAATTCACAGGCAAATTTTGTCTCTACTTTTGATGTATCAAATTGTTTAATCATCGCTGCGCCACTTTTAGATTCCATCATACCATTCCAAAACTCAGTAGCATTCAATCCAATTGGGGTTAATGCGCCCATACCTGTTACAACAACTCTTCTATTTTTATTAGACATTGATATCCTCTTTTAAGATGAAAAATATTATGTTCATTCTGATTTTTAGAAAGGCAAAAATAGTGATTTTTATGCAAAAGCTTAAGCGAAAGTTGTTACACTAAATTGATTGAAATGGCAAGAATTAAACTTAAAATTTATCAGAAATAAGCCTGAAAACCGTCCAATCATTTAGTGGAACTGCTCCAATCTTTTTATAAAAATCTATTGCTGATTGATTCCAATCCAATACTGACCATTCAACTCTTCCGTAATTTCTTTGTTTTGCGATTGCAATGATTTTTTCAAGCAAAGTTTTGCCGATTCCCATTCCACGCATATTTTGTCTTACGTATAAATCTTCCAAGTAGATGCCCGTCTTGCCTAGAAATGTTGAAAAGTTTTTGAAGAAAAGTGCATAACCAACGATTATTCCTTCGACTTCTGCAACAAGTATTTCAACAAAATTTTCATCACCAAAAAGCGTATTCTCTAATTGTGATTCAGAAGTTGAAATTTGATCGGACAATTTTTCATATTCTGCTAACTCTTTTATTAGAGAAAAAATTGATGCAACATCTTTTTTTTCAGCAATACGAATTATTAATTTGTTCACCATTAGTTTTAATCAACCTTAAATGGAATATCATCTTTTAATATATCAACAATTTTATCGAATGAAATTTCAGCTGTTATTTCACCCATAACCCATGGTCCTATCTCATAAGGATCAAATTGTAAAACTATTGCACCAGGAATAATATAGAAATCCTGATCATCAGAAATTGAAATTTCATTTTCAAATAGACCAGCTTCCAGTAAAGAATTAGCTTCGTATTTTTCTAGTAATGTTTCTTCACATTCATAAGTCAAAAGATCTATTGATCCATCAGTCACAATATCTTTCAGAGTTATAATTGAGCCATCTTCCATATTAATGTTGTAACCGAGTGCAAAATAATTTCCGTGTGCACCACCTGTAAATTGATAATGACTCATCACAATGCTTACAAAATCTTTTGAATTATATTCAACCTGAAATCCAGTTTCAAAACTAAACTGCATATCGGAATGATAATCCTCAAACAGTAATGAATCTGTCTTCATTTCTTCGTACCAGCTAATAGATTGTTTAAATTCCTCTTCCAAGAACAGATTGATTTTTGATGCTAATATTGAATCTTCGATGCCATCAATTTTAGGATAATCAATATTTATCCAAATAGTGCTATCAGTTTTAATGTCGGTAAAATTCATTGATTTAATTTCCAGTGTGTCTGCCTGATTTAGAAAAGAATTACCTAAAACGATATTTGACAGTAAAAGAAGATTTATAACAACTAATGATTTATTCATTAAAAGGACCTTTCAAACTGATTGAGATTCAGAACGCTTAAGCTTTCTATCAATAAAATATTTTTCTAAATATAAAACTCCGGTGGCAAATAAATATCCAAAGACTATCCCAATTACCGCGCCTCCAAAAATATCAGATGGATAATGCAGTCCCAAATAAACTCTGGATATAGCTACTAGTGAAGCTGTAATAAATAACACCCATTTTAACTTTGGAAATAATCGGTAAAAAAACATTGCTGCTGCAAAGTTGTTTAAAGCGTGATTTGATGGGAATGAAAATGATCCTGTGCAACCAAGCGGAGTGAGTACATCTGTTAAAGCATTACAAGGTCTGGGTCTTGCAAAATATTCTTTTAAAAGTCTGTACCCGGTTTGATCTGTAACAATAATTAATAAGATTATTCCTAAAACTGCTAGTTTGCCTTTTGTGCCGCCTTTCGTAAAGCTTATGCTAAGTAATATTATATAAGCAATGTACCAGCTGTTTACGTTTGTTATTACGGAAAAAAACTTATCCAAAAATCCTGAGGACAAAGTATGATTAAAAAAATAAAATATGCTTAAATCAATTGAGTATAAAAAATCCATAATGTAAATTATATTAAAAATTGTTATTGTTAAGATAGAAATGATAAATCAATATTTCATAAAAATTATGTAGATTTATTATGTACTTTAAGGGTAATAAATGAGAGACAGCAAATCTTTTGTTAATTTCATTATAAATCCAGAAATACCATTTCTGAAAGCGAGGTATGATCGTATTAGAGAAGAGACAGGAAAATATTTAGTAACTCCGCTTAAAGTAATTGCATTAATGGTTGCTATTTCAGGAATCTTTGCAATGATTTTTGAAGTACGATATCATGCAGAATTTACTTTTGAAATATATTTAGTGCGTTTAATCGCAACATTAATTTCTTTTCTAGTTCTTGTTTTTCTCAATTCTAAAAATGCAACCAAATATTCAATTCTTTTAGTACACATATTACTTTTAACAATTATTGCTTCATCAGGAATTATGATATTATTAATTCCTAACTCTCTTATAGTAAATTCTCAGATAGTTGGATTGATGATATTTACATCAGCAATGTTTCTTAATTGGGAAATTAAAAACCAGATTCTTGTAGCAATCTATTATAATATCGTGTTTGCTGTCGCCATTCTATTTAACGATCAGAAAATTTATTTCTTACCTAACATGTTCGAATCGCTGATCTTTGTGCTGTTCCTCAGTTTGTTATCTGTAGTTGGTAGTGCGATAAATTTTAGAATGCGATTACAAGTTGCAGAAAATGCACTTCGTGTTGAACAATCTGAAAAAAAGTTTAGAGCGATTTTTAATAATTCATCTGATGGAATTTTTCAATCAACAACTGAGGGCGATTTTATAACCGCCAATAAAGCCTTAGTTAAGATGATGGGATTTGAAAATCTTGATGATTTAATTATTACCCGGGTAACTGATTATTATAAAGACAAATCAGATCGGGAAAAAATGCTTCGTGAAGTTAAGAAAAATGGTTCTGTCGAAAATTTTATAGCTAAAATGGTTGACAAAAATAAAAAAGAATTAACCGTAAGAATGAATGTTAGATATGTTAAGGATGATTTACCTGGTAAGTATTATTTAGAAGGAACTTTACGTGATGTTACAGAAGAAATTATTGCTCAGGAAAAGAGAAGACAAGCCGAATTAGAGTTAAATGCAGAAAAAGAAAAATCTGATGCTCTTGCAAAAGAAGCAATGAAACTAAGTACTGCTAAAAGCCGCTTTCTTGCTAATATGAGTCACGAAATTAGAACGCCAATGAATGGCATAATTGGTTTTCTTGCTCTAATTGAAAACGAATCATACCAAAATGAGGAAGAATTAAAACAGTTTATTCGCAGCGCCAAAATTTCTGCAGAATCTTTGCTTGATACTATAAATGCTGTGCTGGATTTATCGAAAATTGAAGCAGGTAAAATTGAGCTTGAAAATCTTAATTTCAATCTTAAAAAAGTTGTTAATCAGGCAATTTCAATTGTAAGTGCTAAAGCAAAGGAAAAACTTTTAAATATTCTTTATGAATTACCGGAAGATATAAATCTGGATTTTGTTGGAGATCCTACAAGAATTAGACAAATATTTTTAAATCTACTGAGCAATGCAGTTAAGTTTACTAAAGAAGGGGATATTAAAATTGTAGTTAAGATTGATGAAATAGATAATTCCAAAGTAAAAATTAGCACTTCAATATTTGATTCAGGAATCGGAATTCCTGCTGATAAAATTAAAGAATTATTTAAACCATTTTCACAGGTAACGGGTATTGAGGGCAATAGTTTAGGCGGAACAGGTTTAGGATTGGTTATCTGTAAAGAGTTTACAAATCTTATGGAAGGTGATATTTCAGTTCAAAGTATTGAAGGTGAGGGAAGCAGATTTGATTTTCATATTGTTGTTCATAAACAGACAATAGATTCTATCAGAAAATCTTCATCAGCTGAAAAATCTGACGAGTTAGATTTTGAAGAAATAATTTTTACTGATGAAGATATTAAACGACACATTCCTAAACGTAAGGGATTTAAAATTCTGCTTGCAGAGGACAACTTAATAAATCAAAAAGTTGCAATTAGAACTTTAAACTCCGCGGGATATGATGTTGATGCTGTTATGAATGGTGATCAGGCAGTGCGTGCACACACACAATATAATTATGATCTTATTTTGATGGATGTTCAAATGCCTGATGTTGATGGATTTACGGCAACCAAAATGATCAGAGCAATGAAAGAACCTAAAAATAAAATTCCGATTATTGCTATTACTGCACACGCTTTAATCGGGGACCGTGAAAAATGTATAGAAGCTGGTATGGATGAATATGTTCCGAAACCAATGGTTGCACGTCAGATTATTCAGCTGATAGATCATTTCTTAAAAATTAATTATGCTGATGATAAACAAGCTTCTGAAAACAGTAATGATATGAGATATTTTGATTTTGACAGACTAAAACAAATCAGTCTTGGGGATGAGGTTTTTGAAAAAGATTTACTTACTGATTACTTTGCAGACGCCGAACAAAAAATAAACATTCTGCTTGAATTGTTAGGTGCAGAAAATATTAAAAAAATTGTAGATGTTGCACATACTCTTAAAGGATCAAGCTATTCAGTTGGGGCTAAGCTTATTGGTGATGAAGCTTTAGGGATAGAACTTTCTGCACGAAATGATGATCTTGGAAATGTTGAAGAAAGAATACCTAAACTTTCAAAATCTATTAAAGAAACTAAAGCAGTCTTAAAAAATAAAATTTAAACTAATAGAGATGACATCTTTTTAAAGGATGTCATCTCTTCTAATCAAATACTCTAATTAAAATCCTTCAAAACTTTTCTGATAATACTAACAGCCAAATCAATTTCATCTTTTGTGATAACAAGCGGCGGAGCAAATCTTATTATATCACCGTGAGTTGGTTTTGCCAGCATTCCATTTTCTTTTAATGCTACGCAGACATCCCACGCAGTTTTTCCGCTCTTAGCAGGTTTGATTACAATTGCATTCAATAATCCTTTACCACGAACTAAAGTAAGATGCTCAAATTCATTCACCATTTTTTGAACTTCTGATCTGAAATAAGCACCCATTGCAAAAGCATTTTCTGCAAGCTTTTCTTCAATCAAAACTTCTAATGATGCTATTGCCACTTTACAAGCAAGTGGATTGCCTCCGAATGTTGATCCGTGTTGACCAGGTTTTATTGCAAGCATAACTTCATCATTTGCTAAAGCCGCGGATACAGGCATTACTCCACCTGATAACGCTTTGCCAAGAATTAAAATATCCGGTTTAACTGACTCATAATCTGAAGCTAACATTTTACCTGTTCTGGCTAACCCTGTTTGAACTTCATCACAGATGAGAAGAACATTTTTAGCTTTGCAGAGTTCCTGTGCTTTCTTTAAGTAACCATCATCGGGAACAAAAACACCAGCCTCACCTTGTATTGGTTCAACTAAAAATGCTGCAACGTTTGGATCCTCCAAAGCTTTTTCTAATGCTGCAATATTGTTGTAAGGTATTTTTTCAAATCCCGGTACAAATGGACCAAATCCATCAAAACAATCAGGATCAGTAGAAGCAGAAACAGCCATCATTGTTCTGCCGTGGAAGTTTTCGTTAGCTACAATAATTTTTGCTTCGTACTTTTTAATTCCTTTTACATCATAAGCCCATTTGCGTGCAAGCTTAACTGCGGTTTCATCACCTTCAACACCTGTGTTCATCGGAAGAACTTTATCATATCCAAAAAGTTCTGTTACAAACTTTTCATATTCGCCAAGAACGTTATTATAAAATGCGCGTGATGTTAATGTTAAAGTTTGTGCCTGCTCAATAAGTGTGTTTATAATCTTAGGATGACAATGTCCCTGGTTAACTGCAGAGTAAGCAGAAAGAAAATCAAGATATTTTTTACCTTCAACATCCCAAACCCAAACACCTTTACCTTTTGCAATTACAACTTCTAGCGGATGATAATTATGAGCACCGTATTTGTGCTCTAAATCCATATAATATTTTGAGTTCATAAGCCTTCCAATTTTTATTCATATTATTAAAAATTTGTGCAGAAAAATTAGCCGTTATAGTCTGAATTACCAAACAAGTTTTCTTTGCATTTTAATTGACTTTGTGTGTTTTATTTCGTTCGTTTGAGGTGAAGATTATTTTATAATATTTCATTAAGAGGCTTTTATGAAAAAGATATTAACGCTTCTTATCTTTTCCTCAAGCTTAATTTGTAATGCACAGGTGTTCTTTGAAGACCATTTTGATAATCTGAATAATTGGACTGCAATTGGTCCTTTAGGTATTGCAAATTGGGAACTTAGTACTTTTGGATTCGCTGGCGGAACACCACCTGAACTTAGAATTAATTGGACTCCAGAATTTAATGGTTTATCAAGATTAATTTCTATTCCGATTATTAATAATAGCCCACAGGAATTTCTCCTTTCCTTTAATCACTTTTGTGATTGGTTTAGCGATCCAGCCCCAATATTAGGCGTTGCAGTTACATATGATCAGGGTGTTACAAGTCAAACAATATGGGAGGTTCAACCCATTGGTGGCAACGTTGGCTTAGAAAACATTACTGTTCAATTTCCTGTAGATGAAGATACATTTCAATTAATAATTTTCGCAGATGGTTATTCATTTAATATTGAAAGCTGGTATGTTGATGATATCATTTTGTCCTATTGCCTTGGATGTCTGACGGCTCCAACTAATTTAAATGCTATTGAAGATTGGAATAATGGACCAGCAGTGAGATTAAGTTGGGAGGATAATTCTGGCGAGTTGGGATTTGAAATTTTCAGAGGAAATGCAGATACGAACAATATTGGAAATCTGTTTGCTACGGTTCCAGTAAATATGACTTCTTATATAGATACAACTGTACAAATAGATAGTATTTATTCTTATAGAGTGAGAGCTATATACGGCCCAGCTTGGTCTAACTTTAGCAATGCAGCAATAGTAGAAATAACAATTCCTGTTGAACTTCTTTCTTTCACCTCATCCGTTATTGATAATGATGTAATTCTTAACTGGCAAACTGCAACAGAAACAAATAATCAAGGTTTTCAAATCGAAAGAAGAAAAACGCAAGACGAAAGAAGTGAGGAATGGAATACATTAGGTTTTGTAAATGGTAAGGGAACAACAACGGAACCCCAGTCATATTCATTTGTTGATGAAAATCTGACTTCAGGAAAATATCAATACAGGTTAAAACAAATAGATTTTGATGGAACATTTGAATACTCAAATACAGTTGAGGTTGAAATAAATTCACCAACAAAGTTTTCTTTAAAACGGAATTATCCAAATCCGTTTAATCCAAGCACCAGTATTCAGTATTCAATAAGTAGTAGGCAATTTGTAACATTAAAAGTCTATGATGTATTAGGAAAAGAAGTTGCAACCTTGGTAAATGAAGAAAAACCTGCAGGAATGTATAATGTAGAATTTAGAATGCAGAATTTAGATTTAAGTTCAGGAATCTATTTCTATCAACTAAAAGCTGGAGATTATATTGAAACTAAGAAAATGATTTTGATGAAATGATAATTTGATTTTTAAGTTTTTATTTCGTTCGTTTGAAGTGAGATTATTTTATAATTTTTCATTTGGGTGTCTTTATGAAAAAGATTGCACTGCTCTTAGTCATTCTACCTAGCATTATAAGTTATTCACAAAATAATCCTCAGTGGATAATCTATGATACCACGAACTCCAATGTACCTTCTAATACCATAAATGATATTGTTGTTGATCAGTTAAACAGAAAATGGATTTCATTTTATGAGGCTGGAATAATTAAAATAGATAGTACTGCCTGGACACTTTATAATACAAGTAACTCAAATATTCCCACTAATTCTTTTAGTACAATAAATATAGATAATGAGTTTAATTTTTGGGGTGGGATAGGAAATCTCCTGACAAAGTTTGATGGTACTAATTGGTTTGTATATGGCATCCCAGATTCAACACCTCCAGGGCATAGTATTTCTTCAATTGTTTTTGATAGTTTAAATAATGTGTGGTTTCTTAAAAATTTAAATAGTCCAATTGGATCGCCTCATTATTTAATGAAATTTAGGGATGACAGCGTTTGGGAAACACATCTTACTTTAGAATTGGCAAATGGTCATCGTCAGTTATTATTAAATAATCAATCATTTTGGATTGGCGATGGGGAGGGATTATACTTATTTGAAAATGATTCATTACAATATTTTCCACCACAAAATGGACCGGTTGGTCTTTATTGTACTGATGTTAAAAGTGATTCCTTAAATAATATTTGGTTTGCAACAGGATTAGGGGGATGGGGTTATTTAGTAAAGTTTGATGGAATAAATTATTCGGGTTTTAATTATCTATCAACCGCAATTGAATTTGATAATAATGGAAATCTTTGGGTTGGAACTGAATCCTTAACAGGGAATGCTGAATTGTTAAAATTTGATGGAACAAATTGGATATCATTTAATCCGTCAAACTCAGAGTTGTCACAAACTTATAGTATTAACGATCTTGCATTTGATAATTTTGGAAATCTTTGGATTGCAACCGAAAGTGCAGGTTTAGTTGTTTTTAATGAGAATGGCATTACTCCTGTTGAGCTTATGTCTTTCACTGCATCAATAAATCAAAACGATGTGAACCTTAACTGGCAAACTGCAACAGAAACAAATAATCAAGGCTTTCAAATCGATAGACGAAAAACGCAAGACGAAAGAAGTGAAGAATGGGAGAATATTGGTTTTGTAAATGGAAAGGGAACAACAACGGAAACACAATCTTATTCGTTTGTTGATGAAAATCTTACTGCAGGAAAATATCGGTACAGGTTAAAGCAAATAGATTTTGATGGAACGTTTGAATATTCAAACACAATTGAAGTTGAAATAAATTCACCAACAAAGTTTTCTTTAGAACAAAACTTTCCAAACCCGTTTAATCCAAACACCAATATTCAGTATGCAATAAGCAGTAGGCAATTTGTAACATTAAAAGTTTATGATGTTTTAGGTAAAGAAATTGCAACCTTAGTTAACGAAGAAAAACCAGCAGGAAACTATGAAGTTAAATTTGATGTAGCGCAGGAATCCTTTCCTGCGAATGCCAGTGGAGTTTATTTCTACCAACTAAAAGCTGGTGAATATATTGAAACAAAGAAAATGATTTTGATGAAGTAATAAAAACCTTCAAAATTTCATCAAAATCGCATTCGTAATATCAGGAATAGGGTTCCAGAGCTCTTGGATGGCATTTCCAAAATCGGAAATAGGGCTCCAGAGCTCTTAGATGGCATTTCCTAAATTGGAAATAGGGCTCCAGAACCTTTTAATGGAATTCGTAAAATCTGCAAATGAAATCGATAATCTTCAAAATCACTACAAAAAATCAATAAGCGCTAAAAACGTATTTTTTAATACATCACATAATTATGCCTTAATTTTTTGTATTTTTGCACTAAATAATTATAAACAGGCAGAATGATGGAAAAATTAAGCGTTGATGTAATAACTTCCAGACTTCATCAATTAAATAACTGGAAATTTGAAAACGATTCCATATCAAAACAATTCCAGTTCAAAGATTTTATTGAGGCATTATCTTTTGTAAATGCTGTGGGATTAGAGTCCGAAAAGATGGATCATCATCCTGATATTTTAATGTTTGCCTGGAATAAAGTTAAAATTACAATTTCAACACATAGTGCCGGCGGCGTTACCGATAAAGATTTTATACTAGCACAAAAAATAGAGGAAAGAACAAAATGAGCTCGCGTTTAGATGAACTTTTAGACAAGTACGATGAAAATCCGCTTGATCCGGATATCATTTACAGCATCGTAAAAGAATATTTAAAAAGTAATATGGATGAAGAAGCTGAAGATTTTCTTAAAGATTTAATTAAGAAAGATCCAAAGTATGTTCAGGCATACATCACTTACGGCAATCTTAAAGAGAACAACAATGAAATTGAAGATGCCGAATATTATTATCGTACCGGTTTACGGATAGCTAAAGAATTAAACGACACAAAAGCAATAAGAGCGCTGGAGGACTATCTTGATGAACTTGAATAATGAAGATGTAATAAAAATTTTTAAAGGAACTGAAGCATTATTGGAAGGACATTTTCTTCTTACTTCCGGCAGACACAGTAACCAGTATTTTCAGTGTGCAAAAGTGTTGCAATATCCTGAATACACTTCACAAATTTGTTCTTTGATTGCAGATCATTTTAAGGATCATGAAATTGATACAGTTATTGCTCCTGCAATGGGTGGGATAATTGTTGGATATGAAGTTGCAAGACAATTAAATAAAAGATCGATCTTTACAGAAAGAGAAAACAAGGAAATGACTTTGCGGCGTGGCTTTTCTCTATCCAAAGGTGAAAAAGTTTTGGTTTGTGAAGATGTTGTTACAACCGGCGGATCAGTTTTTGAAGTTATTGATATTGTAAAAAAGTTTGGTGCAGAAGTTATTGGTGTAGGCAGTATTGTTGATAGAAGTAATGGCAAAGTTGATTTTGGTTATGAATTTTTTCCTTCACTAAGACTAAATGCCGTTTCTTATCCACCCGAAGATTGTGCAATATGTAAAGAAGGAAAACTAGAGTTAGTTAAACCCGGATCCAGAAAAGTTTTTTAATCACAATTTCAAATTACAGATGAAGAAATATTTTTTATTATTCGTTCTCATACCGATAGTAACATTTCCCCAAATAACATTTGATCAATTATTTCTTAACAAAACGTTAAGATTGGATTACTATCATACAGGTAATGATACAAGTGATTCATATTCTATTGATGAATTGATTGAAGAACCATTTTGGGGCGGATCAAAAGCAAACCTGCTTGATAAATTTAATTACGGCAAGTACAAGTTTGTAGTAAAGGATTTTGATTCAGGAATTGAAATTTATTCCCGAACTTATTCAACTTTATTCAGTGAATGGCAAACAACTGAGGAAGCAAAGCAAACAGTAAAAAGTTTCAGCGAAACAATAGTATTTCCTTATCCAAAAAACAGTGTTATTGTCGAGTTTTACTCAAGAGATAAAAAAAATATTCTTAATAAAAAGTTTGAGTATTTGGTTAATCCAAACAGTTATTTTATTAAAACTGAAAGAATACTGGAGTACAATTATTTTGAGGTATTAAATAATGATGATTCCGAAGAGGCTGTTGATATAGTTATTATACCTGATGGATACACAAAAGATGAAATGGATAAGTTTAAAAAAGATTGTGAAAAATTTGCAGGATACTTATTCAATGCATCACCATACAAAGAAAACAAAAAAAGTTTTAACATTTGGGGAATTGAAGCTCCATCTAAAGAATCCGGAACAGACATTCCTGCTGAAAATATCTGGAAGAATACAATTGCTGGTTCTCAGTTTTATATGTTTGATCTTGATCGATACTTGATGACAAGAGATAATAAAACTTTAAGACACGTTGCTTCAAATGCACCTTATGATCAGATATTTATTTTAGTGAATACAAATAAATATGGCGGCGGTGCAATATACAATCACTATTCAGTTTGTGTTAGCGATAATAATTTTAGCGAATATATTTTTACACACGAGTTTGGACATGGATTTGCAGGACTTGGAGATGAGTACTATACATCTGATGTAGCGTATAATGAATTTTATCCTCTCGATGTTGAACCGCTTGATCCAAATTTAACAACTCTTGTTAATTTTGATTCTAAATGGAAAGATATGCTTGATGAGGAAACTCCAATCCCAACTCCCTCAACAAAAGAATTTAGAAAAGCAATTGGCGTATTTGAAGGTGGTGGATATGTTTCTAAAGGTGTTTACAGACCAATGCAGGATTGTTCGATGAAATCAATTTCAGTCGATAATTTTTGTCCTATTTGCAAACGCGCAATAAAACAGATGATAGATTTTTATAGTGAATAATTACTAAGGAATATTTTGGATCAAAAAAAATTACATAAAACTGTTGAAACAATAGCCTCACAAAAATTTGCTACCGATGAAGAAATGTTACAGACAGTGTTAAATGAGATTGTTCACGATCAATCAACCGGATTTACCGGTGGAAGAATTTGGAAACTTTATCCTGAGATTGAAGGTTACAGACTTCTTTATCAAACTGGTAAAATGGAAAAGATTGAAAAGAACTTTGTTATTAGAGCTCTTGAATATCCTGTGTTCGAACAACTTGCGCAATCCAGAACCATTCTCGGGCATGAAACTATTGAAGCTTTAAGAAAAAAAGGAATATTTAAATATTCTGCTTCCGGAGTAGGTCATAAAACAAAAATTCAAGGGAAACCATTTTACCAATATGTACTTGCATTAAATTCAAAAAATATTGATGAAGAGTTGCGTATTAATTTAAGCATAATTGCAACCGCATTAACTTCACAAATAAAGCAAAGAAAAATATCGCATAGTGCTAATTTGCTTAAGGCGGATATAGATAAAGCAAGACAATTACAAAAAAGTATTTTGCCGGAACACGAATATAAATTTCATCATTTTGAAATTTATGGAATTACTGATCCTGCAGAAATTGTAGGCGGAGATTTTTTTGATTACCTGGATATTGGTGATAATAATGACAGAATTGGTATTGCTATTGGTGATGCCGCCAGTAAGGGTGTAGCTGCGGCTGCAGAAGCTATGTATGTCTCCGGTGCGTTAAGAATGGCTACAACGTTTGAAATCAAAATTTCACTTATCTTAAAAAGAATGAATGAACTGGTTAATAAGATTTTTGAAGATGATAAATTCACCTCATTATTTTATGGTGAACTTTCAACTTATAAGAATGGATTATTTCTTTATGCAAATGCTGGACATAATCCACCCATATTTTATAGAAGCCAGAAGAATAGAGTAGAATTTTTGCAGCCAACAGGACCAGTACTTGGACCAGCGCCTCAATCAAAGTATTTTGTTGAAAATATAAATATTTATCCAAATGATATTTTGGTTTTGTATTCTGATGGAGTGACTGAGGCAGCAAATTCAAAATTTGCTTTTTATGGAGAACAACGTTTGGTTTCGATGGTTAGAAAATTAAAAGACAAAACTCCAAAAGAAATTGCTTTAGCTATTTTGGAAGATGTAATAAAATTTTCTACCAACGGTTCCTATACCGATGATAAAACACTTGTAGTAATTAAAAGAACATCTTAATTAAGTTAAGGGTTGTTATGCTATCATCAATTAATCCCGCTAATAATAAGTTGCTAAAAAACTATGTAGAAATGTCTGGTGAAAAATCTACTGAAATTATTTCACTTGCGGATGAAGCTTTCAGAACGTGGAAAGAAACATCATTTGTACATCGTTCGCAATTAATGAAAAATGCCGCCAATGTTTTACGAACGAATTCTGAAGAATATTCCGTATTGATGACCGCAGAAATGGGAAAACCAATTGTGCAATCACGCGCAGAAGTTGAAAAGTGTGCCTGGGTTTGTGATTACTATGCCGAGAATGCGGAAAGGTTTTTAGCTGATGAAATTGTTAAAACTGATGCTACAAAAAGTTTTGTTTCTTATCAGCCTCTTGGAGTTATACTTGCAATAATGCCTTGGAATTTCCCCTTTTGGCAAGTGTTTAGATTTGCAGCACCAAATTTAATGGCTGGTAATGCAGGGCTATTAAAGCATGCATCCAATGTTTCTGGCTGCGCTTTAGCAATACAGGATGTTTTTATAAAAGCAGGATTTCCAGAAAATCTTTTTAGAACATTATTGGTAAAATCAAATAATGTAAAAGAGATAATTTCAAATAGACAAGTGCAGGCTATAACTTTAACTGGAAGTGTGCCTGCAGGTAAATCTGTTGCTTCTCTTGCCGGTAGTTTGATCAAAAAGACAGTATTAGAATTGGGTGGAAGTGATCCATACGTGGTTTTAGAGGATGCTGATTTACACCAAGCAGCAATGTCTTGTGTAACTTCGCGCTTAATAAATGCGGGGCAGAGTTGTATTGCTGCAAAACGATTTATTATAGTGGAAAAAGTTTATAATGAATTTGAAAAATTATACCTGGAAATTATGTCAAATAAAAAAATGGGTGATCCATTAGATGAAAATAATGATCTTGGTCCACAAGCAAGTTTTCAGTTAAGAGATGAATTACATAATCAGGTTTTAAGAAGTGTTGAACAAGGTGCAAAATTAATTCTTGGCGGAAAGATTCCTGATTTAGATGGTGCTTACTATCCTCCAACTATTTTAACAGAAGTAAAACCTGGAATGGCTGCTTTTGATGAAGAACTATTTGGACCAGTTGCTGCTCTAATAAAAGCTAAAGATGAAGATGACGCAATAAATCTTGCAAATAAAAGTATTTTTGGATTAGGAGCTGCTGTTTTTACAAGAGATATTAAAAGGGGAGAGCTTATTGCCAAAGAAAAACTTAATGCAGGCTGTTGTTTTGTAAATGATTTTGTTAAATCTGATCCACGTTTACCATTTGGCGGGATAAAAGAATCCGGTTATGGAAGAGAGCTTTCACCGTTTGGAATAAAAGAGTTTGTTAATATTAAAAGTGTTTATGTAAAATGATTAAAGAATATTTTTCACGATTCTGGTGATTCCTTCAAAGTAATCATTTTCATCAAATGTCGCGATTACCTCTAACTCAACCTGAATCTTTTCACCATTTATTTTAAAGAATTCACTCCATCTACCATTTATCTTTGGTGTTACCTCTAATTCTTCGATCAATAATTTATTTTCATTCAGATGTAAACTCATTGGTGTAATTGATTTAATAGTCATTCGTTTTAAATCAAAAAGTGAGTAACCTAATAATTCTATAAATTCTTTATTTGCGTCAATTATTTTTCCATCAACATCTGTAAGAAACATTGGTTTTGTAATTTTTGGAAATAGACTTTTATATTGGTTTGCAATTTTTTTCTGATTTCTTTTTTCTATCTCCAAATCGTGCATCTTTTCTTTTAAATTTACGATTTCGCGAATTAATTCTCTCTCACTAATAACTACATCATTAGAAATAAAATGGTTCATTGGTATGACCCCTTGCTACTTTATAGTTTTAATTTTACCACACTAATAAAGTGAATAAATCATTAAAGTAAATAGCTCAATTGGGCTATTTTTAAAGAATATTATTCGTTTTTGAGCTAAAATAAATGAACTGTTAAAAATAGTTGCTAATCGAGTATATCTTTCAAAAGATTTACCAGATCCTTTTTCATAAATGGTTTTGATAAATAATGAGTGCACCCGGCTCTAAGAAATTCTTCCTTTTCGCCAGCCATTGCAAATGCTGTTAATGCAACGATTGGAGTGTTATGATAGGGTCTCATTTTTTTGATTTTTTGGGTTGTTTCAATACCCGATAAACCTTTTCCTAAATTGATATCCATAAGAATTATTTTATATGTTTTCTTAACAACAAGTTTTAACGCTTCATCACTTGATTGAGCAAAATCAACTTTGCAAATATTTTTAAGAAACAAACGTGTAATGTCGCGGCTTGCACTATCATCATCAACCATTAATATTTCAGGCAGCTCAGTAAGTTCAAACTTTCTAACAGCTTCAGTTTGTAATTCTATTTGCTCGTGATTTTTTATGTCTTTTAGACTAAAACTTTGTCTTGGGAAAATTATTTGAAAAGTAGAGCCTTTGCCATATTTACTTTCAACGGTTATTTCACCAGACATAATCTCTACTAATTTTTTTGTTATTGTTAAGCCAAGACCTGTTCCTTCAAACTGTCTGCTAAGTCCCTCGCTAACCTGTCTAAAAGCTTCAAAAATTTGTTTTAAATTATCTTTTTTTATTCCTATTCCAGTATCTATTACACTCAATGATGCAAAGTGTAAATCGTTTTTAGTAATTATCCTGATTTCAATTGTAACTGAACCTTTTTCTGTGTACTTAATTGCATTACCGATCAGATTATTAATAATCTGGTATAACAATTGTTCATCTGCAAGCACATATACATTCTCATCAACTTTATTAATTTCTAATTTTAATCCTTTTTTTGATGCAAGATTATTGAATATTTTTATATTTTCTTCAACAAATTTTCCAAGATCCACCTCGATATAATTAAGTTCCAATCGATCAGCTTCAATTCTAGACAAATCCAGAACAGAGTTTAAAGTTTCCATTAACCGCTTACCGCTGTTTAGTATCATTTCTGCCATTTCAGAAAGTTCTGATTTATTTATTTCATCTCGCAGAATTTCTGCAAATCCTAAAATACCCACCAACGGTGTGCGAAGTTCGTGACTGATATTTGTGAAGAAATTACTCTTTAATCTTGATGCTTGTTCGGCTTTTTCCTTTGCATCCATTAATTCCGTTTCACGGAGTTTATTTTCAGTAATATCCAGACTTACACCGGCAAGTGCAATTGGTTTGCCGGCATCATCAGTTATTAGTGAAGTTGATAAATGTATTGGAAACTCTTCGCCATTCTTTCTTTTATTAATAAGTTCACCAGACCAACCGCCAGCAAGTGTTTCTGGAAAAATTTTTTTAACCATTTCTTGATCATTATTTGGTGATCGTATGAAAGAGATAGGCTTGCCAATAATTTCAGCAGGGGAATAACCATAAATACGACTGAATGATTTATTGATAAAAATAATTTTATCGCGCATATTTGTAATACAAACACACTCAGAAACACTCTTTAATGCATGAGCGAGTATATTGATTTTTTCTTCAGCTAATTTTCGTTCGGTTATATCTGTAACAAAACCTTCAATACAAATAACATTACCATGATGATCATATATTGCTCGTCCTTTTTCCCAAACCCATTTATCAATACCTTGCCAGGTATTAATTCTATAAAGCAAAGTAAATGGTTCGTGGTTGTTGATAGCATTCTGCACAGTTTCAAAAACCAATAGCTGATCATCTTTATGGATTAAGCTTGCATAGCTTACAACTTTATCATTTATAAGTTCATCTTTTCTGTATCCGGTTAATTGATAACAACCTTCGCTAACAAATTCCATCGTCCAGTTAATATTATTTGCACATCTATAAGCCATTCCAGGAAGATTACTCATCAGAGTGGAAAGCTCTCTTTTTTGTTCTGAAATTATTCGCTCAGAATTCTTTCGTTCAGTTATATCTCTAACAATAGCTTGCAGATAAATATCATTTTTAAACTCAATCTTTTTTAAGCTAACCTCAGCATCAAATACACTCCCATCAAATCTTTTATGATTCCATTCAAAAAACTGTGGCTCACTATTAAGTGCTTTACTAATTTTTTCTTTTGCCTTAACCTTTGATAGACTTCCATCTAGCTGATATTCTGGTGAAAAATCATATGGTTTACTTCCAATAATTTTATCTTTACTTATCCCAAATATTTCAGTTGTTTTCTGGTTACAATCCACAAAAACAGAATTCTTCATTAAAAAGATTGCATCATTTGCTGACTCAAAAAGTGTTTTAAATTTTAACTCACTATCTGATAAATCTGTAAATGCTTTCTGTTTTTCGGTAATATCAGTAAAAAAAACTGCTATAGTATTATCAGATAATTTCATAGTTGAAAATTCATATATTCCCTTAAAGTGAATATCCTCATAATACAAATTTTGGTTAAGAAGAGGTTTACCAGTAATAAGTACTGATTTAAACTTATCAACAATTCCTTGTTCACTTAGAGCAGGAAAGATATCCTGAACTTTTTTTGAAATGAGTGCATATACATCAATCTTAAGAATATTTACTGCTGATTGATTTGTACTGATCAAAATTAGCTCATCTTGTTCGTCTAGTCTATAAACCAGAACACCAAGGGGGGAAGCATCCAGCATATTCTGAAGACTTTGTGCAAGATTTTTAGCATTTGCTTCAGCATTTTTTTGATAAGTTATATTGTCACAGACGAAAAATATTTCCTGTGATACATTGTCGTCTTCTGAAATATATATAGTTTCTCTAACCCAAAACTCCTGCCCATTTTTGCGCAGCATTTTCATTTCATGAGATGATTGTTTGCTTGGATCTAATAAAACGTACTGAATCTGCTTATCAAGTCTTTTTTCCTCTTGAGCAATAAACAATTTAGAAAGATCTGAACCAATTAATTCTACAACACTATAGCCTAATTCATTTGCACCGTTTTTATTTATGGAAGTGATTTTTCTATCTAAAGAAATAGTGAGATGGATAAGCGGATGATTATCAAAAACTGCTTTATATTTTTGTAGATTTTCTTGTTCAGACAAAGTGGTATTATTCTTATTATCTGAATCTAAAGCAGGATGAGACTTTAGTTTCATCTTTAAGGTTTAGTTTAGTTTAGAGATTTAATTGATTTAATTTATGCTTCCTTAAGATAAGAAGAAATAATTTTAATGCTAATAAAATTATTAATATTTCCACTAACTTAACGATATAATTAAGCTAAAAATGATTATTGGTTGTTAATTGTTATAATTTTAATTAGAAGTTATCTTTGCAATAATAATAATATTTTAAAATATTTTTGAAAAATTATAAACTGACTATACAGTATGATGGAACAGAATATGCCGGATGGCAAATTCAAAAAAACAGTGAGACTGTTCAACAGCGAATTACTGAAGCTCTTGAAATTTTAATTAAGGAAAAAATCAATCTGATAGGCTCAGGAAGAACTGATTCTGGAGTGCACGCTTTAGGGCAGGTTGCAAATTTTAGAACTGAAAATGAAATTGATATATATAGATTTAAGCATTCACTAAATTCTATACTTCCGTTTGATATTTCAATTTCTTCTATGGAAGAAGTTGATCAAAAATTTCACTCAAGATTTGATGCCAGAAGAAGGACTTATTTTTATATCCTAACGTGTAAAAAATCCCCATTCTACCTTAATTATTCATATTTTTATCATAAAAAAATAGATATTGTAAAGCTCAATAAGTTAAGTAAATATTTTCTTGGTGAGCATGATTTTTCATCATTCAGTCGTAAAACGCCGGAACTTAATAACAAAAATTGCACATTGTATAATTTACATTGGCGTAAAACTGGTGATCTAACTTTTTTTTATATACAAGCAAATCGTTTTTTACATGGAATGGTGAGAGCAATTGCGGGTACTATATTAAAAGCACATGAGTTTGATTTTTCTGAATCTTTTGTAAGAGATATTTTTAACTCAAAAAGTAGAGAAGAGTCTTATGATTCTGTTCCTGCTAAAGGATTATTTTTGTATAAAGTGGAGTACTAATAATGTTAAATCTAAAATCAAAAAAAGTTCTTATTACTGGCGGCTCGAGGGGAATTGGTGCTGCTTGCGTAAAGTATTTTTGTATGGCCGGTGCTTCTGTTGCCTTTACTTATAACTCAAATCCTGCTTTAGCAGTTAAATTAGAAAAACGATATGAAAAAATAGCTAAATGCAGGGGGTACAAAGTTAACGTTAACGATGAATCAGAAATTAAAAATGGAGTCTTATCGGTACTAAAAGATTTTGGTCATATTGATATTCTGGTTAATAATATTGGAATTTGGAAAGAAGGTAAAATTAATAAAATGACTCTATCACAATGGGAAGAGACATTGAAAGTTAACTTAACTTCTATGTTTTTATTTTCAAAATTTATTATTCCTTCTATGAAATTAAGAAGGTTTGGGAAAATAATTAACATCTCATCAACAGCAGGGCAAAGAGGTGAATCCAATTATTCGCATTATGCCGCATCCAAAGGCGGAATGATTTCTTTTACAAAATCTCTTGCTGCAGAATTAGGGCAATATAATATCAATGTTAATAGCGTAGCACCGGGATGGGTTTTAACTGATATGTCTAAGTCCGTTTTAACAAATAAAAAAAGTCTAGATGAAGAACTTAAAAAAATACCTTTAAAAAGAATTGCTTCTGCCGATGATATTGCTGGTCCAGTATTATTTCTCGCTTCAGATCTTTCGAGACATGTAAATGGAGAAATATTAAATGTTAATGGCGGATCTGTTTTGATTGGATAATATTTGATATGGAATTTTTAGCCGATATACATATTAAAGTAGTTCATTTTCCTATAGCATTCCTTACTGGATACTCTTTAATAGAATTATTGTACCTGATTACTCAAAAGGAATTTTTTAATAAATCGGCATTCTTGTTTTTAGTAATTGGTGTGATTGGAGCCTTAATTTCAGTTTTATCTGGTAATCAAGCTTTTGAGCTGGTCAAAGAGTGGTCAGATCAAAGTCGAGAATACTTTTATAACCATCAAACCTATGCAAATATTACAGTTTGGTATTTTACTGCATTATTATTTATAAGATTATTTTTCTTTCAAAAAAAAAAACTAACCAGGTTATTGGTTTTTTTACTTTTTATTTTTTCTTTGTTTGGTAATTATTTTGTATTTCAAACGGGATACTTTGGTGGTAAGTTTGCACATCATAATGTGACCATTACAACTTTAGATTATAGGAATGAGCAGTAAGTTTGATAAAAACCTTTTAACTAATATTGATTGAAATGATTAGTACAATTAAATATATCATAATAGTTTTTATAGCTGTTCAAATAAATCTGTTTGCAGAAAAACCTCCGGAGAGTAAAGCAACAGGTTTTTTTGTAGCATTCGGTGTTGGACCAAGATTGCCGCTGGGAGATTTTTCTAATACAACCGATATAGGCTACGGATTAAATGTTGAATTTACTTACACTGATAATGAATTTCTTCCTATTTTCATTTTTGCAAATATTGGATTTGAACAATATCCAGGTTCACAAAATTTCTTTCAAGAATCTGAGTATTCAAATTATCATACAAATGCTTTACCTGTTAATATTGGTGCGCGATACTATTTTTCGCCTCTGTTAGAAAACATAGTTCTTTTAATGCCGATTGTTCAGATATCTGCAACCTACACATACTATCAAAGACTTCACGAATTTGATCACAATTCCGATAGAAATAATTTTTTGGAAGATGAAAGTAAATTTGGATTTAGTGCCGGAGCAGGTGTATCAATGTTTATGATGGAATTTTTAGCGGCCTACAATTATATGCCAACAAATCAATTTTTATCAGTAGATCTAAAAGTAAGAATTCCTTTATATATTAATCTTTAGAGGCAAAAATGGAATACAAAAATATTTTACTAACCATTAATTATAATATTGCAATTGTAACCCTAAACCGACCTGATAAGCTAAACGCTCTAAATCATGAAACACTGCAAGAAATTAAACTGGTTTTTGAAAAACTTAAATCAGACGATAACATTTTTATAATTATTGTTACAGGCAGTGGTGAAAAGGCTTTTGTGGCAGGAGCCGATATTTCTGAAATAAACAGACTTAATATGCTTGATGGGAAAAAGTTTGCAGAATTCGGGCAATCAGTTTTTTCATTAATTGAAAAATTTGAAAAACCTGTAATCGCTGCTGTAAATGGATTTGCACTCGGTGGTGGATGCGAATTAGCGTTAGCTTGTCATATAAGAATTGCAAGTGATAATGCAAAATTTGGTCAGCCTGAGGTTAACCTGGGAATTATTCCTGGCTATGGTGGTACACAGCGATTAACAAGATTGATAAATTCTGGCAGAGCAGCAGAAATGATTTTAACTGCTGATATGATTGATGCAAATGAAGCTTTAAGAATTGGATTAGTCAATAAAGTTTATCCGCAAAGTGAATTGCAAAGTAAAGCACTTGAAATGGCAGCTAAAATTGCAAGCAAAGGACAGCAAGCAATAAGGTTAGCGTTAAAAGCTGTTAAAGTTGTTGATGAAGTCTCACTTAACGAAGGGCAAAATATGGAAGCATCACTCTTTGCTCTTTGTTGTGGAACGGATGATTTTCAAGAGGGTACAAAGGCTTTTCTAGAAAAACGAAAACCTTCTTTTACAAATAAATAAAAATTCTATCTTTTAATAAAGTCGTAAACTTTTATTTGAAATTAATATCAAGTTAATTTCAAATCTAAACTAAGAAACTAATGCTTAAGCTTTCGTTGTTAAAAAAAATTACTTTTGTTCTGTTAGGAATTGTAATTATTCTTTTGGTGGTAAACATTGTTGTTACAAAATTTGTTAGTAAAAATGAGCCACCTAAAAATAGAGAAGCAATTTCGGGAATTGAGTTAGATCATAAATTTAAGACTGCATTAGGCAATTTTGGCTTTTCGGAGAATTGGATTGTAAAGAAAAAACTAAAAGATATTGTTGGTGATTCGCTCTACTCTACTTATCTAGTTAATGTTCCAAAAGATGTACCTATTCAACTATTAAATCTTGAAATAAAAAATCTTTTATGGGATTATGATATTGAAATTAATGCAGAAGAATTGATTAAAACAAAAAAGACATTGTTAAAACTTACCTCCGGTAAACATTTAAAATTAGCTGCCGAGTTTATTTATTCTGATGACATTAAAAGACAATATGGAACAACTTCATTTTTAGTAAAAGATCTACCACTAAGTGATGAAGAAATTCTTAACTCAATTTTAGCAACTCCGGAACTTTATTACTGTGTACTAATTCCCTGCGAAGAATCTAAAAAAAGTCTTAGTTTACTAGCAAAAGCTAGTAAGCGTTATGCTTTGTTACTTAATGATAATATCACCGAACTAAACTTTACGTTATCCGATAAACTTTCTGAAAATAGGATTAAAAAATCCATAAAAGAAATAGTTGGAGCGTTCTATTCAGCTGCATTTTTTATTATAGATGTTCAGTCTGATTTATTTGAATCAAACAATTTTAAGATTATTGAATCAGAATTGAAGAAAAGAGGGATATTGCTTGTTCATTCTTCATCATTAAGTGTATTGGCCTCATCTAACGTAAATGCTGAAGATAATTTTCAGAATTTTATGCAGACATTACAAAGCAAAGATGAAAAAGTTTTACTTGTTAGTGCTGATGAATTTTCCTCAATAATTAATTTAATACCTGCTTACAGAAAAATTGGGTTTAAGTTTATTTATCCGGGTGATATAATCATAAAAAATCCGTCTGATTTAAAACAAAACTAAATTATATCTCCAAACAAATTTACTTCTGAAACCTCAATCGGTATTTCGCTCAGTTTAGGTAAAATTAAATTTTTATCACCGATCAGCACAATAGAAAGATTGTCATTGTTGATAAAATCTTTAGCAGCTTTATTTATTTCCGATTTTAATACTGAGTTAACACTATTTATATAATTATGAAAATAATTATCAGGTAAATTGTATAATATTTTTCCGGTTAAACTTGCTGAAATCTGCCGATGAGTTTCAAAGTTTAATGGAAATTTTTTTGTTATAGATGATTTGGCAAATTCAACTTCATTATCCGTTACCCCATTATGAATGTTTTCTAATTCAAATAAAATCTCTTTTAGTGCATTAACAGAATTTTCAATTCCCGCAGATGTTGTTACTTCAAAAAAAGCTGAATCTTTATAGTATTGAAATCTTGAAGTTGCTCCATAAGTATATCCGTTTCTTTCGCGAAGATTTAAATTTATTCTACTTGTAAATTGTCCACCAAGAATTGTATTTAATAACATTCGCTTAAAATAATCATCGTTGTTTCTGTTAGGTGAAATATGTCCAACCCTTATTTCTGTTTGCACGGAATCTTCTTTGTGATAAACATAAATCCGCTTTGTCTGCTGAGGTGATTCATTTAGAAATGTAAAGTTGTTATTGTTGTTCTTCCAATCAGATAAATATTTATTTAAAGAGTTTGAAAGTTCCATCTGAGATATATTCCCCACAACAACAACCGAAGAATTTGATGGCGAAAAAAAACTTTTGTGAAAATTTTTGACATCATCAACAGAAATAGTTTCAACAGTTCCTTTGTAACCAGAGACGGGAGATGCATAACCATTTTTATTGCCAAAAATAATTTTATCAAAAATTTGGTCAGCTAAATAGTCAGGTTCATCTTTGCTTTGCAGAATTCTTGTTATCAGTTTCTTTTTTTCACGGTCAAAATCATCATCATTAAAAGTTGGTTTTAATAATACTTTAGAAAACAATTCAAGAGCATTTTCAAATTTATCTGTAAGAGATTGAAGACTAATATTTATTAAATCATTGTCTGTAGATAAATTAAAATTTGCACCAAGCAGATCAAATTCATCACTTAATTGTAAGGCATTAAGATTATCTGCGCCTTCATCCATAACAAGTGAAGTTAAATATGCTAAACCATTTTTACTCTCAAAATCATATTTACTTCCCGCATTTATCATCATATACATTCTAATCATTGGAAGTTTATCCTTTGTTACAAGGATAACACGTAAACCATTATCTAAAAAAAATTCTTTCGGATTCGGAAGATTAAAATCAATATTAAAATTTGTACTCGGTTTATTTTTACGATCAATAGTCATTCAATCATCCTTTGGGTGTTATGCGAAGTTCAACAAATGGTTTTGTAAGATATTTATTAACAGCTGCTTTTAATAACTCATTATTAACTGAATTGTAGCGTTCAAGATCAAACTCAAATGAATTCGGTTCATCCAAATGGTAATTGTAGTGGTTTAGATAATCCGCAATCGTATCAAGGTTTTGCATTGCATAAATAAACTGTGCTTTAATTCCGTTTTTAGATTTTTCAAGCTCCTTGCTTGATACACCATCATTCCCGATAAGTTTAACCTCTTCTAAAATTATATTCTTAATTTTATCAAGAGTAACTCCAGGTCGAGCAGTAGAAATGATCATAAACTGTCCGCCGAATTTTCCCGAATATTGAAATGCAGTAACATCTTGAGCGATCTGTAAATCAAAAACAAGTTTTTTGTACAAGCGTGAGTTTTTTGAACCCGATAAAATATCTGCAGCAACTTCTAATGTAGAATCACTTTCTCCAAAAATAATATCTGAATTCCATGCAAGATAAATTCTATCAAGCTGCACATTATCTTTATGTTCAACTAATATGTTTTTCTCTAGTTTGGCTGTAGATGTTTTTGGTTTATGATTTGACTCAAAAGATTTAATTGATCCGAAGTATTTTTCAATCAAATCGATAGTTGCATTTTCCTCAAAATCACCTGCTATTACCAGACACGCATTATTTGGAGAATAATAATTCTTAAAAAATTTTTCAACATCTTCTAATGTGTAGCTTTCAATATCATTTAAAATCCCAATTGTTGACCAACTATAAGGATGGTTTGAAGGATAAAGATTTGTATTAACAAGTTCCCAAGCTAGTCCATAAGGTTGATTATCGTATCGTTCCAATCTTTCATTTTTAACTACATCTTTTTGATTATCAAGTTTTTCCTGAGTAAGTGCCGGAAGAAAATATCCCATTCTATCAGATTCAAGCCAGAGAGCTAGTTCTAGATAATTAGCAGGAAGTTTTTCATAATAATTTGTTCTATCTGTGGATGTTGAACCATTTAAAGTTCCACCAGATTCCTGAATGTGTCTGAAATGCATTTCTTTAGCAACATTTTCAGAACCCTGAAACATCATATGTTCAAACAAGTGAGCCAAACCGGTTTTACCTTTAGTTTCATATGCAGAGCCTACTTTATACCAAATGTTTACTGAAACAAGAGGTAAGGATTTATCCTTGTACAGAATGTATTCTAACCCGTTTTTTATTTTACCTCTTGTGTATTTAAGATTAAGATGATTCAAAATTTTTCCTTCGGCTTTTTAAATATATACTAAGTACAAAATAAAGTTTGTTATTATTTGAAAAAACTATTTTAACAGATATTCAATTCGTTCAAGTTTTCCATCAATATTATTATTTGGAAAGATACAAAGTATTTTTGCAAGTAAAGGATAAATATCTATATTTTCTATAGTTCCGGTTGTATAGCCTTGCTTAAAATCTGGGCCGATGGCAAAGAATATACCATGCATTTCTATTGCATTGTTATCATATCCGTGATTTCCGCCCGATTTCATATTACCGTATCTACTAACATCTTTATTGGTCATTAAACTCCAACCGGGTTCCGCAATTAAAACAATCTCCGAAATTAAAGGATTCTTTGAAAAATGAAAATATTCTGGTATTTCAGAACGTTTATAAACTTTGAAATGATTTTCAGCTAACTTTAATTTGTAATAAATATTTTCTATTTGATTTTCTTCTGGTAATACATACATAACCGGACCATAATCAATTAATTTGGGTTTGAGTTCATTTAGGATTTCATCTACATTAATTATTTTCTCATTACTTATATCTACCATTCCGTGATCAGAAACGATGATAACATTTGTGCTGTCATAAAGATCAATATCATGTAATCCCTTAAACAACTTTCCTATTAAACTATCCAATCTCATAATACTATTATCTACTTCTGCTGAATTTGTACCATATCTATGGCCATAAGTATCCGTTGCATCAAAATAAAGTGTAATAAATTTTGGGCGATTATTAAATGGAAGTTTTAACCAATTTAACACGCCATTAATTCTTTCATTGTAATCACGATTGTGATCGTATTTTTCATAATATGTTGGTCTTCTGTACTCAAGATTAACTTCAGAACCGGGCCAAAAGTAACTTGCGGTAATAACTCCTTGCCTTTTTGCTGTTTCCCAAATCGCTTCACCTTTGTACCATGTTGGATTTCGCACTTCAGTCGTATCTCCAACTTTATACAATTTACCAGTTATAGGATCCAAAAAATTATTAGCGATAATTCCGTGATTTTGAGGATACATTCCGGTAATAATTGAAAAATGATTAGGAAAAGTTTTTGAGGGAAAGCAAGGTTTTAGTGAAATTGAATGAACGCCATTTGCTTCAATAAATTTTAGATTAGGTGTGAGTCCTCTGTTGGGGTAATCCCATCTAAAACCATCAAACGATACAAGTATAGTGTAATTTTTAGATTGTGAATGATAAGATCCCTGACAAAAAAATATGAGGATAACTAAAAGAGTAAAAAATTTATACTTTTGCATTTTATTGGAGACTCCCTTATTTGGAATGTTGTGGTTGTAAATATAAATAATGTGATTATCGTTAAAAAATACAACTATTTTAAAAAGCAAATAATTGAGTAAGATTAACAAAATATTAATTTTAAAAAATCACCAATCCATGCTTGCATAAAAAAATGATTACCCTCATATTTCTTATACAATTTATTGATTCTTTGCTATGCAGAAAAAATTTACTATTAAACTTATCTTAAATGCACTATCCCTAAACTATCTCAAGGAGAAACAATGATTAATCGTTACTCATTACTATCATTTTTTATGCTCCTGCTGGTTTCATTTACTTTGATGCAAGGAAATATCTATGCTCAGGGTGTTACAACAGCAGCTATGAATGGAATGGTAGTTGATTCAAATGGCGATCCGCTTCCCGGCGCTAACATATTAGCTGTTCACATACCATCAGGAACAGAATATGGTACAACATCACGTGTTGATGGAAAATATAATTTAAACGGTCTTAGAACCGGTGGTCCTTATAAAGTTACTGTTTCTTTTGTCGGATTTAAACCACAAGTTTATGAAGGACAAACATTACAATTGGGACAAAACGCTAAGTTAGATTACACTCTTTACGAAGAAGCTGTTGAACTTGGTGATATAACAGTTGTTGGTGAAAAGAACTCAATTATTTCTAGCAATAGAACTGGTGCAGGACAAAACGTTACTGCAAAAGATATTGAATTGGTTCCAACTGTTACAAGAAGCTTTCAGGAATTTGCTAAACTTTCTCCTCAATTTTCTGGCAATAGCAGTTCAGTAGCAAGCAGAAGCAATCGTTATAATAACATTCAGATTGATGGTACACAGTACAACGATTTATTCGGTTTAGGCGCAACAGGTACACCTGGTGGTCAAACAAACACAAATCCAGTTTCATTGGATGCTATTCAGGAGTTTCAAGTTGTAGTTGCTCCTTACGATGTTAAATACGGTGGATTTACCGGTGGTGGTATTAACGCTATTACTCGTAGTGGAACAAATCAATTTAGAGGTTCTATCTTTGGTTTTGGAAGAAATGAATCCTTAGTTGGTAATGCAGGATTTAAAGAAACTGATCAAGAATATCCTGAATTTAAAGAGTATCAATATGGATTTAGATTAGGCGGACCAATTGTAAAAGATAAATTATTCTTCTTCGTTAACGGCGAAATGACACAAAGAGATTTACCTCTAAGTAACATTTCATTAGTTACCGGTGCTGACACATTAAAATTACTTTCTGATAGATTTGCACAAATTCTAAGCGGTAAAGGAATGAATGTTGGAACAAAGGAAGCTTTCACAACTGAACAACCAAGCCAAAAATTCTTTATTAGGTTTGATCTTAACCAATCAGAAAACCATAAAATTACTTTACGTCATAATTATGTTCACGCTTATCGCGATATTCTTGATGGACGTACGGCAAATAATCAGTTATCATTCAGCACATTAGCTTATAGAATTAGAAATATAACTAATTCAACGGTGCTGCAAATTAACAGTACTAACAATGAAAATATTTCAAATGAATTTATTCTTGGATTTACATCTATCCGCGATAGAAGAGCTGGAATCAGTACATTAACTCCTGAAGTTAGAGTACTTGAAACTGCTGGAACTCTTATTGCTGGTCCAGATAGATTTTCTTCAGCTAACGAATTGGATCAGGATGTATTAGAACTTACTGATAACTTTTCCATATTTGCAGGTAATCACGTAATTACAATCGGTACACATAATGAATTTTTCTCATTTAGAAATTTATTCATTAGATCTTTCTATGGCTATTATGAATTTTCAAATTTAACCAATCTTGAAAATAATACACCAAGCTATTATGAACGTGCTTACTCAAGAACAAGCGATTATAAACCAGCTGCACAATTTAGTGTTAACCAGTTAGGTTTTTATATCCAAGATGAATGGACAGTGTTCCCAACATTTAAATTAACTTTTGGTGTTAGAGCAGACATCCCATTTTTACCAACAGAACCAGGTGTTAATGACTCAGTTTCAAAATATTTCCCAGGTTATTCAACTGGTGATGTTCCAAGTGGTAACGTAATGTTTTCACCAAGACTTGGATTCAACTGGGATCTTTTTGGAAACAAATCTACTCAGATCCGCGGTGGTGTTGGTGTATTCACAGGTCGTATTCCTTACGTTTGGATGTCGAACAATTACGGAAATACCGGTTTGTTGACTGCACAAATCAACCAGTCAAGTGGTGGTAATGTTGGATTTTCAGTAGATCCATACAACCAACCAGGTGTTGGTGATCCTGGCACAGGTGCTCCAACATTAAGATCAGAAATCAATCTTGTTGATCCTGATTTTAAATTTCCACAAATCTTAAGAGCTAATTTGGGTATTGATCAGGAATTACCTTGGGGAATGATTGGTACAGTTGAATTTATGTATTCAAAATCTATCAACGACCTTATATATGAAAAACTAAATACTGTTGCATCAACAAGTACAATAGTTGATGATGGAAGACCAAGATTTGGCGGAACAGATAGAAAAAATAATAACTTTAATGATGTTCTTGTATTAAAAAACACAGATCAAGGTTATACTTATAATTTTACAGCTCAATTGCAGAGAAACGTTCCTATGGGCTTAGGATTTAATCTTGCTTATACTTATGGTGTTGCTAAAGATCAGAATAGCGTTCTTTCATCACAAGCACTATCTCAGATCAGATTTAATCCAATTTCAGTTGATGCAAATACACCACCTCTTACAACTTCAAGTTTTGATCTTGAACATAGAGCATTTGCATCTGTTTCTTATAGTATTGAGTTTTTTGCTAATTCACCAACTACATTTTCATTCTTCTATAATTATCAATCAGGTCGTCCTTTCTCTTTTACAGTTAACGGTGATTTGAATAATGATGGATTTAATGGAAATGACTTGTTATTTATTCCAGGAAGTAATGATGATATATTGTTAGGAGCTATTACCGGTGGTGCTTATGTTCCTAATGCACAAATGTACACCGATCTTTTTGCTTTTATCGATAACAATGATTACTTATCTGAAAATAAAGGAAAGATGTCAGAAAGGAACGCTGCTCGTAATCCTTGGAATGATGTTCTTGATGTTAGAGTTGCTCAGGCATTCTCAACTCCAATAGGTCAATTCCAGTTATCTTTAGATATCTTAAACTTTATGAATCTTATTAACAGTGAATGGGGCTGGTTCGAAACAACTCCACAGGATACTTATAGTCTTGTAACCTTACGC
>JBATOT010000020.1:0-62481 GCA_049291095.1 Ignavibacteriaceae bacterium
GAATATGTCAGTGCCATTCCAAGCATATATAATAAACCAAGCATAACTAAACGGCTCGTTTTCCCTTCAGCCTGCCCTCCAAAATATCCTATTGTAATTGGGATAAGTGGATAAACACAAGGAGTTAGATTTAGAGCAAGACCTGCAAGAAACACAAAAATTAAACTTAAAAATATTCCACTGTTTTCAAGTGTAGATGCTATTGAACTTTCATCATCATTCTTAACTTCAGATACTTTAGTATTTACATTTTCAATATTTGAATCTTGCTTAGTTTGCTGGGTTGTACTATCTACAATTACATTTTCTGATAGAGTGCTATCTTGAATTGCACTTTCAACTACTTCAATTTCAAAATCTGCGATAGTTGAATTAGGAGGCATACAAGTTACATCGTTACAAGCCTGATAATCTAGAGTTACTGTAATTTTTTGTTTACCAACTTTAGCATCTTTAGAAACACTAAAAGTTAATTTTGCATTCGATGTTCCTTCATAAACAGAAACCAGTTCTTCTGAAAATGATAATTTTAATTCGTGTGCTTGCGGATACTTTACAGACTGTAGTTTTATTCCGTTACTGTTCGCAGAAATCTCACTTGGAATTAAAAAATCATCATTTGGTTTATTTGAGTTAATATGCCAGGTTTGACTAACTATTATTGAAAGATCTATCGTAAACTTTTCGCCCTGGTTTACTTTTACTGATTTTTCAACAACATTTATTTTTACTACATCCTGACCTTGCGGGAATAATTGCGAAATCAAGATCAAGAAAATAAATACTGTAAGGTTAAATATTTTTTTTTGAACGAAAGTCATTATTATTCCATTATTATTGCTTAAAAATTATATAAGTATAACTGATATTTTTTACTTCATGTAAGATGACATTTTACTAAAAATAGGTTCAAACTAATTAATGATTTTATTTCCATCTTTATCCAATAGAATAGGATCACCAAAACCAAGTTCTTTTAATTTATCAAACTGAGTAGCTTTATCGCCAACAATTAAATAAATCATTTTATCTGGTTGAATATACTTTTGAGCGAGTCTTTTATGTTCGTCAATCGTCATTTCAGATATTTGTTTTTCCTGATTTTTTATAAAATCATATGGTAAATTGTAACGGGCAATCTGCGCCAGCATTCCTCTTAAAGCACCTATAGTTTCAAATCTAAGTGCGTTTGATTTGATTAAAGCATCCTTGGTAAAATTTAAATCTTCTGTTGTAATTCCGTTTCGATATTTTGCAATCTCATCTCTAAAAATTTGAGCTGATTCAAGAGTTGCGTTTGATTGAACTCCTGATGAAGCATAAAAATATCCTGTATATTCGGATCCTGTAAATCCTGTTCGTGCACCATAAGTGTAGCCTTTTTCTTCACGTAAGATCAGGTTTACATTACCATTAAAGCTTCCGCCAAGTTTATAATTCATAACTGTAGTTTTAAAGAAATCAGGATCTACAAATGCCAAACCCTTTGCACCAATTCTAATTTCTGATTGTCTGGCACCAGGGAAATCTACAAAATAGCAAGTTGTAGAATTAATTTCATTAAAAGAGTTTGGTATGCTAACTGCAACTTCACTTTCCTTCCATACAGATTCCAAACCTTCAAAAATTTCCATCGCGGCATCTTTGCTAACGTTACCAGCTATTGTGATATTAGCGTTGTTTGAAGAAAAACCTTTTGCATAGTAGTTTTTCAAATCATCCAAAGTAAGTGCTGCAACTGATTGTTCCGTCCCTGCGATATTCTTTGAAAGTAAATTATCATCACCATAAATAAGTTTAGCGAAAACCAAAGAAGCTGTTGTACTTGCAGAAGTTTTAGTTCTTTTTATAGATTCAATAGTTTCATTCTTAAGTCTATCAAATTCTTTTTCATCCCATCTTGGTTCAAATAATATTTCTTCAACGAGTTTGAATGTTTCAACAAATTTAGTTGATAAACAATTTGCACGAATCATAATTGCATCATCAGAAGTATTCACTGATATTCTTGAGCCAAGATCTTCTATTGCCTGTTCAAGTGCAAGTGGAGTTCTATTTTTTGTACCCTGCATTAACATTCTACTTACAAGATTTGCTGAACCAACTTTATTTATATCATCGAGCAGCAACCCGCCTTTAATGGAAATTTGAAATTCAACTAATGGTAATTCATTTTGTTCAATTCCAAAAATTCTAATCCCATTTGATAATTTTTCTTCCCAGATTGTTTGCTCTTTAAGTAACGGATCCTGACCATTCGCTGGCATTTTAGAACGATCAAATTTTGATTTTATTTTATCAACTTTAACAAGATTCTCAGGTTTATTTATTAAAGCCGTCTTCTCTTCTTCAGTATAAGATTTAATATTGTCTCCAGGGACTTGAAACAACACTGAATTTTCAGCTGCTAAATCAGGCTTTCCTTTTGGAACAAAACTCAATAAAACATATTTCTGATCTTTGATGTACTTATTATAAACTCTCCAGACATCTTCGGATGTTACTGCAATACTTTTATCTAAATCTGTGCTTAAGTAATCAGGTGAACCGGTAAAAACATTATAATTTCCTAGCTGACGTGCTTTGCCAAGCACACTTGATATTCCATTATAAAAATTAGTTTCGATTCCTGCTTTCGTTCTTGCAAGATCTTTTTCAGTAAATCCTTCTTTTTCAAATTTTAAAAATGCTTCTTTAATTGCGTGTTCTACTTCAGTTAAATTCTTTTCGGGAAAAGTTCTTATACGGATTCTAAAATCGCCAGCAACTTCACTGCTGTTATTAAACGTCATTACAGATGGAGCTAGTTTTTTTTCTTCCACTACAATTTGATAAAGCGGAGATTTTTTGCCTCTTCCAATCAAATCAGCTAAAACGTCTAAAGCATAACTATCATTTGTAAATTGTTCAACTGTTGGAAAAAGCATTGTAAGTTCCGGAGATTGTGCAAAATTATCTTCATAATAAGCCCGCTTCCAGTCACTTAAATTGACTACTTGAGGTACAAGTGGAGTAACAGGTGCTGATGGTTTTATTTCACCAAAATATTTTTCAATCCACTGTTTTGTCTGGTCTAGATCAAAATCACCCGCAACAACTAGTGTTGCATTATTTGGTCCATACCATCTTGTATAAAAATCGTGTACATCTTTTAACGTTGCATTTTGTAGATCTTCCAGTGCACCAATTGTAGTCCAGTTGTACGGATGTCCTTCGGGATAAAGTAATTTACCAATTACATAACTGGTATTACCATAAGGCTGATTATCATAATTCTGTCTTTTTTCATTTTGTACAACTTGCTGCTGATTCAGAAAAGCATCATACGTTACTGTTGGTAACATAAAACCCATTCTATCAGCTTCTAACCAAAGAGCTAATTCTAAAGCACTATTTGGAACGATTTCAAAATACATTGTACCATCCTGCCAGGTTCCGCCATTTAAAGTACCACCGTTGCCTTGTATAAGCTTAAAAAATTGATCTTGTGGAACGTGTTGGGATTCCTGAAACATTATATGTTCAAACAAATGTGCAAAACCTGTTTTTCCAGGTACTTCTCTATTCGATCCAACATGAAATTGAATTGCAACAGCTGCAATGGGATCGGATTTATCTTGATGTAAAATTACCTGAAGCCCGTTTTCCAGAGTATATTTTTCATAATCAAGCTTAAAGTTATTTTGCGCATCTAAATTAGAGATTAACAAAATGAATAGAACTAAAACTGATTTTATTAGAGACTTTACCATCGTTAAGGTTCTCCGATTTAATACTTAAAAATATTATTAAATAAATATATTACATCTAAAAATAAAGAATAAGAGAATAAAACGGGCATCAACCATTTTTTTTGAGATGAGAATTTTGAATTAAAACCATCATAAAGAAGATTTAAAATAACAGGAGCCCGCATAAACGGGCTCCTGTATATCTAACTAACTACTAACCAACTAATTAAAAAAGTGCTATTTCATAAGAATCATCTTACGAGCCTGAACAAAATTACCTGCTTCTAATTTGTAGAAGTAAATACCAGAGGCAAAATTAACCGCATTCCAATTAACACTATGTGTACCTGCAGATTTAACTTCATCAGTAATTACATCTACCTGGTTACCTAATGCATCATAAATAACAACTTTTACATTTGATTGCTCAGGTAAACTGAAACTGATGGTAGTTGTAGGATTAAAAGGATTCGGATAATTCTGTGTTAATGAATATGTAGAAGGAGTATTATTATTTTCAAATTCTACATCAACATAACCACCCATTTCTTCAATGGCAGCTTTTAACATTGCGATAGTAAATGCAGGATTGTGAATTCCAAAACTTCTGTCTTCTTCAATCCAGAAATACACGTATCCAGCTCTCATAATTTCTGGAGTTAATGCAATAGAATCCGCATTTGTATTCGTGATTGAAACTAATCCATTAGCATCGTGAGGTAATAAATTTCCTAAATTTGTCATCAATCCATGAACTTCTAACTGCAATCCCTCTGCAACTCCATTACCATCTAAATCTGCGTTACCATTGATATAATATTTCTTCTCTTTAAATGATGAACCAACATTACCGTGGCAAGGTTCGCAAGCTTCAACATGATCATTTCCGTCAGAATCATTCATATTAAATGTATGTCCACCAACTTTAAGTGGATTACCTTCGCCATCAACTTTTTCTCCAACCATATGGCAGTCAACGCAAGCATTGCCACCAGCTACACCGTGTGGTGAAGTCGGGAATTCGATTCCATAGTCAGGAGCATTTTTTCCAACAACCATATCACCTTGCGGACCATGATGTGCACCGTAATGAGCACTTTGGTTATTTACATTTGAAGCATAAGTTTTTGCATCTCTTCTGCTTCTGTGACAAGTAATACAAGTTGTTCCTGTTCCATAATCTTCAACAGTAATCAAGGTGCCATCACCAAGAGATGATTCGACTGATCTTAATTGATGAATATTTGTTGCATCATGTGGATCATGACATGTGGCACAAGATATATTTGTTGCTGGAGGTCTGATTGTTGTTGCAGCAGGTAAACCTAATGCATCAACTGGTCTTCCTTCTTTTATCCACTGTATAAAACCAGAACCACTATGACATGGTGAACAACCATTTCTATCAGCAGAAACAACAAATGCACCTACAGAGTGACCTCCGTGGAAACCTCTGCCATCAAAATCTGTTGCATCGTGTCCAGAATGATTCCATTGATCGCCAATTACGTGGTGTGTACCTGATGCATCGTGACAATAATTACAAACTTCAGCACTAACTGATTTATCTATCTTTGATTGATCTATTGCACTTAAATGATTGCTTCCCGGTCCATGACAAGCTTCACATTGAATATTCGCTCTTCCCATTGCTTCAGGGTAAAGTACTGTCAATGAATCATACATACCTGGTTGAAAAACTGTTGGGAATACAAATGGAAAATCATCAAACCCATCATTTGCAGCATTTAAATCATATCCAGTTGAGTGGCAAGGCATGCAGCTGACACCAAAGTGACTGCTTAATTCACCATCAAATGCTCTTTTAGTATCCGAAGCATGACCTGTACTTACCCAAGTATTATATACTGGAGGAAGGTTGTTTATTGCATTTTGATGACAAGTTTTACAAGAAACAGCACCGCCTTCTACTCCCCAATAAACAGCAGCATTAATTGTTAATAATGCAACATCACCAGAACTACCAAATTCAATTACGTAAGTACCGGCAACATCCGGTATAAAAGTTACGAGTTGATTTGAAGTATCTAAATTTTTAATTGGTCCAAATGTAGCATTAGAACCAGCAGGTTTTGTTGAAAAACTCCAGGTTGCACCAGAAAGAGCAACAGATGAAGTTCCTTTTAAGTAAACTTTTGTTTCTTTGCCAACATTTAATAAACTATTGTATGCTCTATCAAAATAATGTTCTACAGTATCTTTAGAAACATCTCTTGGAGAAACACCAAAGGTTTTAACACTAACCGTTTGAGCAAAGCTGAGCATTGTTCCAACAGTGAAGAAGAAAAAGAACACTAGTATTGAATTTTTCATAAGCTATCCTTAATGAATTTTTATTTGCTTGTTTTTTTTAATCAAACTACGTTCCAAAGTTTCACATAGGGCAATTATTCCATTTTATTAAAAATTCAATTATTTACAATAAATTTAGCAACATATTTAGTTTGGCAACTTATTTAGTTCTCACTATCAGGAATAAGAAAAATAATTCTTTCAAATTTGAGGGATGCTATGTAATTAGCAAATAATTTTAATAGTAAGTTTTTAGAGGTAGCAAAGTTCAAAGGAAATCAAATTTGGCACAAAATCTAATATTCAAGGGTAAACTTAAAGAGTGCATAGTCAATTTGGTCGATCGTGTTTTTTGTAAGATTTTCTTGTTGATTATAATTATATGAAATATCAAAGATAAAATCCCTGATTGGTTCGACTCTTAAACCCAAACTAAAGAAATTATTATTAACTCTTTCCCCATCTAAAAAGTAAGCTCTGTCGGTTGTAAGAAAATTACCATGGGTCTCTGCAATGTTACCTCCAACATTTTTAATAATTGTTCCATCTTCAGCAACAATATTATTTCCTTCTCTTTGATATCTATACTCAAGATTAAATCTTATCCATTCATTAAAATTATAATTTGATCGAAACATTATTTCATCAGCGTTTGGTCCTATTCTATGCCCAAGATTTGCACCGAATGCTGTGTAGTTGTTTTTAATATCAAAGTGTGTGTAAACGTAAGGCCGAATTTTTGTGTATTCAACAATTAACGAAAGATCATTTATTGAAAATGGTTGATACCAAAATGCACCAAGTTGATAAGCAGTTTTATTTGTGTATTTCTCAAGATCGCCAAGATTACTTAAAATATTTTCATCTAATAAAAACGTTGCTTGCAATTCTAAATTTTTTATAAACTTTGTTTGAAGATCAAAATAAATATTTCCGTTGTCTCTATCCTGAGTGGCCATTTCTATAAACTTATAAAAAGTTACAGGCGTTAAATAACCAAACTCAATTCCACGATTTGAATAAACTACAGTTTCACCTATACCAATATCAAATAAATTATCAAACTTTAATTTCAAATGATTCTGAGCATAATATTTTGTGTATCGTTCTTCTCTATCAAAACTAAAATAACCGGTTGTGGATGCGTGTAATGATTGAAAACTTATAATTCCATAATCAAAATTGAATTTTAGAAAATCCATTGCAGGATTATCACCCGAAAGCAAAAGTTTACTACCGTATCCATAACCTAAAGTAATATTTTCTCTTCCAAGCTGAATTGAAAGATCCATATCTTCAATAGGTTCTGTATGATATTTTAAATATCCATAAGTAAAATCATAATTTCCAATATTCTCGATATCCTCTATCCATTTAAAATTAAATAGCAATCTTGGTTCAATAACTTCAGCCAAATATTTATCTCCGCTAACACCACCTTTAATTACCGTTAAATTATATCCCAAGTGATTAAAAACTGTTCCTCTTATTCTAAATCCTATATCATAAAGATTTGAATTTACAGCACTATTTTTAGAAAAATCCTGGCCATGATAAAAATGTCCCAGCCATTCAAAATAGATATTGTTTTCTGGTTCCTGATAAGCATAAAGATATTTTACTTTATCGGTTAACATCTGATCGAGATCAGAAAAAAATCCATTCTCCGAATTAAATAGTTGAGATGCAGTATCAGGGTCAATTGAATCTGAAAACTCAAACAGATATTTTTCTAATATTTTTTTTTCTGTTGAGCTTAATTCAGTTATGCGATTTGATATTTGAACTAAAATATCCTTAACTTCAAATCGTGATAAAACGGGATCGTCTTCCCTGATAAAAGAGATGATACCTTTTACTTTCATTTCCTTTAAAAAAGTATAAACTCCATTTTCAATGGGAACATTTTCAACTTGTGCAAAGGTAATGTTGAAAAAAAAAGTAATAGAAGAAATCAGAATAAAAAGTAGCGATTTCATTAAATCAATCCTGTTTTTGAAAAGCAAATATAAACTTTATCTATAAAAGATATGATCTTAAATAAATTCAATTCTATTTATAACGATAATGATAAATTTATTTTTAGATTACACTCTTTATAGCTAATTTTGGATTAATATGAAGAGAAAATGATAATGTTATATTTAAGAGTTAATCGAACGGGAATTGTACGAAAAGTGTTGGTAGATATGGCGTTTTTATTAACCCATAGAATAATAAGATTACCTAAATACTATTGTGAAGAAGGACTTTATTTTTTATACAAGAATGAAAAAAGTGAATCTTTAACGGAAGAATATTATCTGACTAAAGACAAAATTATTAAAGAGGATAAAACTTATTTTTATTTCAATTTTCCTATTAAATTAGAGCAAATTGTTAATATTTAAACTTATTTCTTAAACACACTTATCAAAAATCAAAAAAAGAGGGATCTAACAATGAAAAAACTATTTCTCATTTTCTTTATCGCTATGTCAATCAATTCCTTTGCTCAGGATATTCCGGATTCTATGTTGGTAGATGGCTGGAATATGGTTGGAGTTGTAGGTTTAAATCTTAGTCAAACATCATTTTCTAATTGGGCTCAGGGCGGTTCAAATTCATTAGCATTTGCTGCCTACACAAATTTAGGAGCAATATATCATAGCTTTCCGTGGAAATGGAAAAACAGATTAAACGTAATTTATGGCAGAACAAAATTGGAAGGCTCGGATTATCGAACTGCTGAAAACGATATTTATTTTGAAAGTGTTGCTTCAAGAAATATTGGTTGGGCAGTTGATCCATTTGTATCTGTAACATTCAGAAGTGCTGTAACAAAAGGATATGATTATTCAAATCCTGATTCAAGCGTTCAGATTGTTGATTTTTTTGACCCTGGTTATATCTCTGAAGCTATTGGTTTTACGTATGATCAAAACAAAATAATCACAACCAGATTAGGTTTGGCTTTTCAACAAACATTTTCAAATCAATTCACTAGTTATACTGATGACCCTGAAACACCTGAAATTGAAAAGTTTAAATTTGATACCGGTATAGAATCAGTTACAGAAGTTAAGTATGAATTTTTACCAAATATGACATACTACAGTTTCTTAAGACTATTCTCACGATTTAATTCGTTGGATGTTTGGGATGTAAGATGGGATAATATAGTGACTGCAAAAGTAAATGACTTTATGAATGTAAATTTTAGCGTTACTGTATTACACGAAATAAGCCAGACAAGAAAAACTCAGCTAAGGGAAGCATTGCAATTAGGATTTAGCTACGCAATATTTTAACGTATAATTTATAACTTTAGATAGATTATGGATTGGAAAGAACTTTTACCTGAACTTAAAAAATACATCACTGAATTTGGTGTACATATAATTTCAGCTATTGCAATACTGGTTATTGGATTTTGGATATCAAAAACATTAACCAAAGTATTAAAAAAAGTCCTTACTAAAAGAAGTGTTGATATTACACTAATAGGTTTTTTAACAAGTGCATTAAAGTTTGCGCTTTACTTGTTTGTGATAATAGCAGCTGTTGGACAATTGGGAATTGAGACTACATCTTTTATAGCTGCACTTGGTGCCGCTGGATTAGCTATCGGTCTGGCTTTACAAGGTTCACTTGCCAATGTTGCAGCCGGAGTGATGCTGATAATCTTTAGACAAGTTAAGGTTGGACAATTTGTTGAAGGCGGCGGCGTCAGCGGTACCGTTGAAAAAGTAGGGATTTTTAACACAACTTTAGTAACAATCGATAATAAAGTTATTTTTATACCTAACTCTAAACTGATTAACGATAATATTATTAATTATTCAGAAAAAAATACCAGAAGAATAGATTTAGTATTCAGTATAAGTTATGAGGATAATATTGATAAAACTAAAAATATAATTCAGAGTCTGATTGATTCTGATCCTGATATCCTAAAAGAACCAGCAGCATTAATCGCAGTTGGTGAATTAACTGATAGTAGTGTTAATATTTTTGTTCGGCCTTGGGTAAATACAAATAAAGTACTTGATGTGAGATTTAGATTAACCGAACTGGTTAAGAAAAAATTTGATGAAGAAAATATATCTATTCCTTTTCCACAAAGCGATGTATATGTTCATCAAAGATAGTTTAGTTTAATAGTGTTATTTTAAAAGGGAAGTTATACCACTTCCCTTTTTACTATATAATATTTATAATGATATGTAGGATTAAAAATGAATTCTGTAGAAAAATTTATTTCATCAATTTCTGAAGGTTATTTGTTCAAAGGTGATTCGTTAATCCTTGGAACAGCTATCTATGAAAACCAACCCCAATCAAACCTCCACGTTAAAATTCCGCTTAGCACAATTAATCGGCATGGATTGATTGCCGGAGCAACCGGTACGGGTAAAACAAAAACTGTTCAGGTTTTTGCAGAAGCTTTATCTGAAAAAAGTATTCCTGTTTTACTGATGGATATAAAAGGTGATTTAAGCGGCATTGCTGCTCAAGGAACGATTAATCCTAAAATTGAAGAACGACATTCAAAAATTGGCTTGCCTTACCAACCAAAGCACTTTCCTGTTGAGTTTTTTACTTTATCTGATCAAAATGGTACACGACTTAGAGCTACCGTTTCTGAATTTGGACCGATATTGGTATCAAAAATTCTAGAGCTAAACGATACACAGGCAGGATTATTGGCAATACTTTTTAAATATTGTGATGATAACAATCTGCCGTTGCTTGATTTGAAGGATTTAAAGAAGATACTTCAGTTTGCTAGTGCAGAAGGTAAAAAAGAAATTGCAAAAGATTACGGTTCAATATCGCCAACATCAATCGGAACAATATTAAGAAAAGTTGTTGAGCTTGAACAACAAGGTGCAGATAAATTTTTTGGAGAAAGATCATTTGATGTTGAAGATTTAGTAAGAGTTGATGAGAATGGCAATGGAGTTATTTCGGTTTTAAGATTAATTGATTTGCAGGACAGACCAAAACTATTCTCTACTTTTATGCTTTCTATGCTTGCAGAAATTTATTCAACTTTTCCGGAATTGGGTGATAAAGCTGAACCAAAATTAGTAATTGTAATTGATGAAGCACATCTTATATTTAAAGAAGCTAGTAAAGCTTTGTTAGACCAGATTGAAACAATAATAAAACTTATTCGATCTAAAGGTGTTGGGATTTACTTCTGTACACAAAATCCTACTGATGTTCCTCAAGCAGTATTAAGCCAGTTAGGATTAAAAATACAACATGCTCTTCGCGCGTTTACTGCACAGGATAGAAAAATGATAAAACTTACATCAGAAAATTATCCTATTTCAGAATACTATAAAACTGATGAACTATTAACTTCACTTGGAATTGGTGAAGCCGCAATAAGTGCGTTAAATGAGAAAGGAATTCCTACCCCACTTGCTGCAACTTTACTTTGTGCACCAAAATCAAGAATGGATATTTTAACTGAAGAAGAATTAAATAATAAAATCTCCACATCAAAACTTCAGTCGAAATACAATCAATTAGTAGATAGAGAAAGTGCCTACGAAATCCTAAACAAGAAATTAGAAACGGCTAAAGAGTTTGATCTTAAAGTCCCTGAACAAGGGAATTATAAATACGAGCCAAAGCCAACAACAACTTCACGAACAAGCACACGTAAAGAAAAAAGTACAATGGAAAAAGTTATAAACAGTTCATTGTCAAGACAGGTAGGACGAACTTTAGTTAGAGAAATAACAAGAGGTATCCTTGGTGTGTTGGGTGTGGGTGGAAGAAAACGATAAGATGAAAAAAGCAGCGATATTATTATTATTCTTTCATTTATCTGTAACTATTAATCCTCAAACGATTTCTATTTCTGGGAATGTAAAAGATTTAAGTTTGAATTTCCCTATTGAAAACGCTAAGGTTCAAATTAAAAATTTATCTAATGGAATAGTTGATTCGGTATTTACAGATGCGCTAGGTAATTGGCAGTATGATTTGGTGACCAGCGTTGATGAAACAATATATTATATACCAGATGATTTAGAAGTAATGCAAAATTTTCCCAATCCTTTTAATCCATCAACTAAAATTGGATTTAAAATTCCGGAAGATGATAATGTAACTATTATGATTCACAATATTCTTGGTGAATTAGTTGATATTAAAAATTCTTTTCTTACAAAAGGTAATTATATTGTGGATTGGTCAAGTAAAGGAAGTGCTGGAGTTTATTTTTATACAATATCTTTTAAGAATCATTCAATAACAAGAAAAATGATTCAGCTTGATGGTGGAAACGGATACGGGCTCGGTGAAATAAGATCAGGATTATTAGGTAATTCAGTTACAGAGAATTTATTACGTAATATAAATATCGAATTAGTTGTAACTAAATTTTCATATGCAGCTGATACCACAATAAAAAATATCCTGGGCGGCGAAAATTTATCAACTTATCTTCAAACTATTCACTCAAAGTACACTTTAATCGATTTGCACAATGATGTTCTAGAAGTAATGATAAATGATCCAAACTACCATCTTAACACACTTCATACATATAATCACACAGACATACCAAGATTACAATCGGGACAAGTTGATGTTCAATTTTTTTCAATTTGGGTTAGTCCAACTGCCTACACAAATTATTTTGATCAAGCCATTGTTATGCGTAATCTGTTTTATTCTGAACTAGCGGTAAATACCACATCGATTGAACAAGCTACAACAATGCACGAAGCTTTAGAGATTAACAGCCAAAATAAAATTGCTGCAGTAATTGGTGTTGAAGGTGGACATCATATACAAAATAATTTAGATAATCTAATTTCACTCTATAATTCCGGAATGAGATATTTAACGATTACATGGAATAACAGTACAAGCTGGGCAATTGCTGCAAAAGATCCAAGAACTGAAATTCAGGGTCTCAGTAATTTTGGCAGAGATGTTATCAGAAAAATGGATTCACTGGGAATTATGATAGATGTATCGCATACTGGTATAAGAACTATTCAGGATATACTTTCAGTTACAACTAATCCAATAATTGCCACTCATAGCGGTGCAAGAAGTGTACACGATCATTACAGAAATTTATATGATTGGCAGATTCAGGATATTGCAAACTCAGGCGGCGTAATTGGAGTTGTGTTCTATCCATATTTTTTAAATGGAACTTCAAATGCATCAATTGATGATGTGATTGCACATATAGATTATATAGTTAATTTAGTTGGAACAGACTACGTTTCAATAGGTTCAGATTTTGATGGAATTGAAGTTGTCCCATCAGGCTTAGAAGATACAAGTAAATTTCCGGCACTTACTTTAGCAATGTTAGAACACGGATATACTGAACAAGAAGTGGCTAAATTTCTTGGTGGAAATTTTAGAAGAGTGTTTGAACAGGTTTGTGGAAATTAAAAACTACTTTACAGTTGTTAATTCCCTTCCACAGTATCTGCAAATTTTTGCTTTTGATTTTATTCGTTCTGCACAAAACGGGCATTCAATTGTATCCGAATCATCAGCGGAATTATTTTTCATACTTTCAGCAAGTCTTTGTGCCTGATTTAAAACATTATTTTGTTTGTATTCTTCCTGAGCCGTAGTAATTGCATCTTTCAATTCATTTGGTCTTGCTATCTTATAATACGTGGTTGCACCCATTTCAGCTGCTGTTTGAATTTCGATATCTCCAAACTTAAATATTCTGCCTGTTACTGATTGATGATAGGTTACATTGTTAATTTTTTCTAATGGACTTTCTTTCGCACTAATCGTAAACAATCCTTGCTCATCAATAATTCTGATATTTGTTACAACCCAAATATCATATTTTCGCTCCAGCCATTTGTAAGCAAAATAACTGAATGAGGCAAAGCCTATTACAATCAACCAGAAACTTGCATCTTTAATAACTGAATATAAAAGTACAAACAATCCAAATATAACCAGAGATATTAAAAATGGATTTATCAGCACTATCCAATGATGCTTGGTATTAAATATTACTTTTTCGTTGTTTTTTAATTTTGTTCTCATTCTAGATCAGAAAGTTTTATTGATAACAGAAATTTTGTTTAATAATAAAGGTCTTTCTGTTTGAAAGACCTTTATTGTAATAATATTTCTACACTTAATGATGCAATTTAACCGGAATTAAAAATTAATTCCTAAAGAAAAGTAGTGAACTTCATTTAATCTACCGAAATCCTGGTAAGCGTAATCAAGTTTTACTTTTATCATTTCAATGATTCTGTAGTTCAATCCAAATCCAAATGTCAATCCTTTTTCTGAATCTTCTTCAAATAAAGAGTTATAACCTGCACGAATATGAATTATTTCATTCCAAGCGTATTCTAAACCTGTATTCAGATATTCAGTATGATCGTTAGGATGAATTGCATCCACACCAACAGTTAAACGGGATGTTCCTTCTTTTACAACATCAGCGGAAACTCCAAATCTAAAGATCAACGGCAAATCAAATTTATCAAGCTCTATATTAGAGTTAATTATATTTTCATTGCCTGCACCGGATAAGTAAGTTACCGTTGCATCCCTGCCTGATAACTGCATCTTTGTACCAAAATTTGAAATACTTGAAGCAATTCTCAATTCATTAAGTACAGGAATTTTATAGAGTGTTCCAATATCAACAGCTAAACCTGTTGCATTCATATGCCAAAGGTTTTCACTTATGTATTTAACATTAAATCCTATTGCAAAATTTTCTGTAAGATATCTTGAATAATTTAATCCAAGGACTAAAGTATTGTAATCAAAATACTCTCCGGTTCCTTCCGGATTTTCAATTGTACGAACCTGCATTTCATCCATCGAAAGAACCGATACAAATAATCCAACTGTACCAAGATCAGAAAGGTTTGTTGCAAACGCTGCATAATCATGTCTAACATCTGCATATAAAGATGTGTGATTAAAAAATGCTTCGTTCGAATTAATATTTGCGGTACCGCTCGGGTTCCAATACAGCGCAGTTATATCATCAGATACTGCGGTAAAAGCTCCACCCATTCCAATTGCTCGAGGTCCAACATTAAATTTTAGAACTTGAGTAGCGGTGGTTCCTGTTTTTGTAGTTTGAGCAAAAACGTTACTTGCAAAAATCATAGTTAACGAAATGCTCATTATATAAATAAATTTTTTCATGTAAATCTCCTGCATTTCTTTACTTAATTAGTGCAAACTTAATTAACTTTTCACCCACACCAGGCGCATCGATATGAGCAAGATAAACACCATAAGCAACACTGAATCCATCATCGTTTAATAGATTCCAGAACTCTCTTCCATTATCAAATCCGGCTTCGTGATCTAATGTTGTAACAAGTTCACCACTTAAAGTATATATTCTTATTGTGCATTTTGTAGGAAGGTTCTCAAAATAGATTCTTCTCTCGCCTCTATTTTGTCCTGATAGTTTATTTGCCGGTTCAATTTCATTTGAACCAACATAAGGATTTGGGACTACATAAATGTTATCAAGGCTATTTTTTGCTGAAGCAATATCAACAAATCCAGCTTTTGTGGTTAATGTAAAGACGTCTGTAGTATCAAAAGGTCGTTTTGTATACAAGAATAATTTATCATTTACTCCAGGAAGTAAAGCATTTGAATCAGGTGAAGTTGAAATTACTAAACTCCAGCTCAAGGGTTGACCTGTACCACCCGGTGAACCTGTTTTATAAAATACAATTTCTTCTCCTGGTGTCCAGGCAGAATCATTTGTACCTGCTGGTTCTTGAAGGTTAGTCATAACCTCGACAGGAATTCCTGAAATTACATTTTCAACTTTGTATTTAACTGGAATGTCAATCATGCCCACACCAGTGATAAATTTCTTAGCAAATGAAATATTTTGATCTGAAAAAGAAACTATATAGTCTGCAGCTTCCTTTTTTGGATTACCTCCGTTTCTTAAATAAAGGTTGAACGGATAGTCTATTTCTGACGACCAATTAGATTTATCTATATCATAATCTAATTGAGTGTGGTTGGATACTTTAACTAAAATACCATCAAAAACAGGATTCGTATCCTCAGAATTAAGAGCATTGCTTTGGTATATTGAATAGTTTCTATAAGTTAATTTGTATATAACTTGCTCAACCAAATTACTATTCGGAGTTCTTTTTATAGTACCTTTTTGATAGTCTATCTCGAAATCAATTTCATTTTGATAAGTGGTTCCATTTTGATCTCTCAATACAAGAAACTGGTCATTCAATATATTAGTATTGCCAAGTTTTGTATTCTTAGTTCCAAAAAATTGAATCGATTCCTCTTTTAAACCCTCACCTAATATGCTATAGTTAAAAGCTCTATAAGATGTGTCAATTAAATGGATAGTATCTCTGAAAGTCATCGTATAAATCTCTTCTTGAATTCTATTATCATCCAATATAATAAAGTCAATTTCACCATTACCGATACCAGAGGGATGTAAAAAATTAGTTTGTTTAATGGATGGTCGAATATAGCCGCTTGCTCTAGGACCGGGGATTACCTGAACAGTATTATCTGAAAGCGTTATTTGATTTGTAATTGGATCAAGAGCAATTTTTTTTGTTGTTTCCGAAACAGGAAAATCTACAGAATCACCATGATCATATGCTACAACTGCATAATAGTAAGTTTGTCCGTTTCTTACATCGTTAGAATCAACAAATGAGTGGACTAATCCAGAATTATCACCTACATAATAACTAATCCCTCTACCAACATAATCAACTGGATGATAACCCAACCAATCGTTATTTAAATCCCATTTTGCTTCGGATCCATCTATATCTTTTAATGGTTCGTAAAGAAATTGTGCACCCTTTCCATCGGTGATGGTTTGAATATCAGCAAAATCTGGTCTAGTACTCCTATAAATTACATATCCTTCAAAATCTTCACCGGTAATGGGGTCAATGCTTTTTTCTGATTGTGTATCCCAATAGAGTGTAACTTTTTTATCATCTGGAATTGCTGCTACTTTAGGAAGACTTGGTGGTTTAAAGAATTTGTAGTTCTTGTTATAAATTTCTTGAACTGTTTCGGCTGTAATAAGCAAATCGTCAAGATCTTGACCAAAAAGAAAAGCCATTGAAATTTTTTTAGTTTCACCAGGTTTAAGTGAAGTATACCCTGAACCAAAAATAAAAACAATATCTTCATTTGATGTAATCTCGCTAAAATTCCCTGGTTCACAAGCATTCCAAATCATTTCGTCTTCTGCCATTAATAGATCTACTCCCCAACTCGAACTTTGAAAACTTGTTAATCCAATTTGATCAGCTTCATCTAAATCAGTGTATTCAAAATTTGGTTCACCAGGTGATAAAGGATTAGGTCTTCCATCAGACAATCTTTGACCACTTGTTGGAAAGCCATCCCCTTCACCAAAATCGCCTGTGCCGGCTATACCATCCACCCCGACATCATCCGTTTCGAAATTCCAGTCGTTGTCATTATCAATTCCATCACTTTGACTCTCATCAATAATTCCATCGCTATCATTATCCACAAAATCAGAATCGTTTCCAGGACTTTCTAAAAACTTACATCCTAAATAACCTAGCGTTTTGGTCCCAGCACTCATATCTGGATCCCAAAAGTAAACCATATTTCTTGAGTAAAAAGGAACAGTTGAATCATACGGGGCGATGAAAAGACCGTTGTCATCTTTATTTTCATTTCCACCACCACCCAAATCTGGGTCACCATAGATTCCGAATAGCAAACTATCTAAATGATTGTTACTCACATTTGTAATATTCCATACAAAGAATATTACATTCGAGGCAAGTGCATTACTCCATTGAAATGCTCTACCATCAATCTGAACACCAATACCTTTTCTTGATAAATCATTAGGAAATGGGAAATAATTAAACTCTTTATTATCTCTGTCATCCATCGCCCAATAAGCCTCAAGATCAGCATTGTTTTCTCCCTGTATTAAATATCCGGGCCAAACGTAATCACCGAATGTTTCATTATACCATTCCCTAGGCCAACTATCCGGTTTACCATCACGATCAGCATCAAATGTAGGATTTGATGCAATAAAATCCTGGTTCGGATCGGCATAGCCTGGTAATGGCTGCCATTGCCATTTCAATCCTGTTGCAGGATCAATTTCTCTTAAACCGTTTGGATTTTCGTAATCATTCATCCCATCTGTAATTATATGAATTCGTTTTCCTGATGTATCGATGACGGAAGCGCCAACTATTGGACAGAATTGAAAAATGTAAGGAGCATCTCGCCATATCAAGTTGGTGATCTCTCTAATTCCACCTAAACCAGGAGCGATGCCGCCGTAGTTTTCAATTTCAACGGATACATTATTCCCATTCATAAAAAAAGATTTTCTATCTTCATCGGCATTTGTTTTTCGAAGGTAATTAGACAAAGAAAACTCAGGTTTTGAGTTTTGGTTTTGATTATTGCTCACAGGTGAGTTCATCAATTTATTTTGCAATAAATCTTTTATCGCCTGATGTTCTATTTGTCTTCTTTGTTTTACCTCTTCAGTCTGTGCATTCACATTCTGAATAACAAACGGAAAGACCAAAACGAAAGCAATAAAATATTTTATTTTTAATTTCAACATATCGTTACTCCATAAATTTCAGTTAAAACTCTAACGTAAGGCCAAATCGAACTTCTCTTGGAGCCGAGTAATAATTTGGCCGGTTAAAGTATTCGGTTGCAGATTTAATACCGGGATATAATTCCGATATTTCATTTGTAGCTTGTGGTCCGCCTTTTGTTTCTTCCAAAGAATATGTTGCTCTTCCTGTATCATCATAAACAAAGCGTTCATTCTTAGTATCAAAAAGGTTAAAGACTTTTAAGAACAATGTTAACGTCGTATTATAAATCAAAAAAGATTTATCAATAAGTAAATCAACATTAGTTTGTAATGGTTTTCTTTCACTATTTGTTCTTAAATAAATTTGCTGTTCAATAAGCTGTGGAGAGTATGGAAGCCCTGTACCAAGTGATGTTACAACGGTTACAGTCCAATCTCTATCTCCGCCAAAAGTTACAACTCCATTTAATGTGTGCGATTGATCCCAATCTAATGGAACCGGAATTTTTTCACTTTGTCTTCCTGATTGAAGATCAACAAAAAAAGCATCTGCGCCGGTTTCATTTCCTTCTGCAACCTGGAATGTATAATCAAGTGAAGCACCTAACAGATCATCGGGCATTTTTCTTTTCGTAAGTGAAAATGTTACACCTTTAATGTTGCCGTAATCTTTGTTTACATATTTCTGATAAATTTCGTTACTGCTAATTCTTATCTGCTGAATTGCAAGAAGATCTCTAACATCTTTATAAAATCCTGTAACATTAAATGCCATTGATTCATTTAATTGCTGCTGCAAGCCTATTTCATATGTTACTGTTTTTTCCGGATTAAGATTAGCATTTCCATAAACCGGCGATGCTGCAATATCTTCAAAATTAGGATTTGTATATAAATATCTAAAAGGAGGCAGCTGATAAAAATGTCCGTAAGAAAAGTGGATTATTCCTTCATCAGTTATTGGAAATGAAATTCCTAATCTTGGACTAACAGTTAACTTGCCTTCAGCATCAGTTAAATTTTCTGTTGGCGCAAATGGATCAGGAGCAAAAACAGAATTCGCATTAAAATAATCCAGTCTTATACCAGCATTAAGAATCATACTTTCAAATTCCATTTTATCCTGCAGGTAGCCTGAAAACTGCTGCGGCGATTTTGTATAAATATCGATTGAAGCTTGTTCTGATTCAGGATTCGGGATCGTTGGTGTTAAATAATTGCTTCGGTTTCTTAACACTTCAAAAAAGACAAAATCCATTTTATCCCATTTGCCTTTTAATCCAAACTTAACTTCGTGCTGATTATTAAGCTGGCTTGTAATATCAAACTTAACTTCCGAAGTATACGAACGTTGATAATAATGTTCAGGTTGTGTGCCGCCGGAAACAAAAGTGTAACTGCTGTAACTATTATTTTTATCTTCCGGTTGATATCTTGGATCTGCATGCAAACCATTTAAGCTCATACCCGGATTAAAAGATACTTCGTTTCCTGAAGCATCCAGTAACGGGAATAAATATCTTTTAAAATCATAAATATTATATGAACCTTTTAATGAAAAGAATGTGCTGTTACTAACTGCATGCCTGTATTCAAGCGAATTGATAAGTCCCCATTCCATCCTGTTGTAATTTGCATCAGGATTATATTTGTAATCATGTGAATCATTATTATATAGTTGATACACTGAATTTGAATAAACAAAATCATAATTAATTTTTATTGTGGGGATAGGTTTGTATGTAAACTTAGCTGTTGTATTTAAATCTTTACTTGGATTCATAGACACGATTGAATTATCGCCGGTTTGTGCAAGATATAATACATTTGCAAGATTCGGATCTCTTGATACAGAATCGTAAACCGTATGCTGTCTTATTCCATACAAATAACCTTTATCATTGTTGTATCTTCCGGAGAAGAAAAAAGAGAAATTATCTTCTAACAATGGAATTGGTCCGCCAAAAGTTCCTTCAATAACCTGGTTGTTAACAGGATTTAAATCATCAATATTATAAAAATAATCAGTAGAAGAACTTACATAATCTCCAATATAGTATGATAAAGTTCCGTTATATTTAGCTCCGCCTTCTTTAGTTACAGTATTAACAACACCGCTAAGAGCATTTCCATATTCAGCATTAAAAGTTCCGCTAACAACAGAAAGTTCTTGTATTGCATTAGTGGATATTTGTACAGTTCTTCCAAAATCAAATGGATTGATTGCCGATACTCCGTTTACATTATAAGCAATTTCTGTTGATCTTCCGCCGCGTATGTGAAGCTCGCCGCTTGCACCTTTAGTTATTCCAGCCTGTAATGATAAAAGCTGGTTGATACTTTCGACAGGAAGAGATTTGATTTGTGAATCATCAATTGAAGTTTGTGAGGATGTTAAATCTTTTCTAACAAGCGGGCGTACAGCCTCAACTATAATAGTTTCAAGTCCGATTGCTTCAGTTGATAATTGAACATCAATCGTTGTTGTAAAATCACTAGAAACTCTAACGTTAGTAACGATTTGCTTTTGATATCCAACACCGCTAAAAACTAATGAATAAAGTCCCGGCTCAATATTGTTAATTATATAGGTTCCATCTATGCCGGTTGCTCCACCCATTGTTGTGCCTTCAACAAGTACATTAATACCAATAAGTTCTTCACCTGTTTGGGTATCTGTTACTTTACCGGAAATTTTACCTGTTACACCTGCAAGAACCTGAAATTGAAAAATAATGAGAGAGAATAAAAAGAATAGAAAAAAAGAAAGTAATTGTTTTTTCATCGTGACCTCTTGTGGCAAAATTAAATGTATAAAAATCGATTTTGAACTGCCTGTTAGGGTCTGTTAAAAGATATTGATCTTATAACAAAGATTATAAAATAAAAGGGCTATCAGAAAACTTAAATTTAACCAAAGTTAAAAATCACCTTATTTTCTGATAACCCTGAAGAACATAATTTAAATTATTTAAGCAACTGCATTTTTCTTGAAACTGAATTTGTACCTGCTGTTAACTTATAAATATAAATACCGCTTGCAAGATTTGAAGCGTTAAACTTAATATTATAAGAACCTGCATTTAAATATTCATTGCTAACAAGAGTTGCAACTTCTCTGCCAAGTGCATCATATACAATTAGATTTACATTTGCAGCTTCTGTAATTCCAAACTTAATTTGTGTAGAAGGATTGAATGGATTTGGGAAATTCTGTTCTACAAAAAATTGTGCTGGAACAACATCATTCTCTTTTTCAACAGATACAGGTGTAAATTGCATATCAAGTACGATCAATGGCATTGGATCATCATTTGCATTACCTCTTGAGTAACCTTGGGTGTACATAGCTTCATCTTCAGGATCACCATCAACATTCGCAACACAAATTACATCCATATCACCATTTTTAGTCCAATAAGCTGAATCAATTAAAGAAGAAACATAATTTGCTGGATTTGTGATGTCACCGCCCTGATATTCCAATCTCATAATTGGTACTTTTGCGGTATTTTCAACTTCGTATCTAGAGCCAAATACGAAATCAATATTACCATCACCATCAAGATCTCCATAATCACAGCCATTCAAACGTGCGGCGCCCAACGGTTCCATATCTGCAATTTCGGTTGAAATTAATGTATCTCCACTTTGTTGCAATAAGTATACTGAAGAACCTCTGCCAGTCGTATCATTCAACCATTCAGCAACAACTATTTCTTTAGTTCCATCGCCATTAATATCTACAGTTTGTGCACCTTTAAAGGATGAGTTTCCACCAGCAATACCACTTTGACCAGGAAGAGTTTCCCAGATTCCACCTGAGTACTTTACTGGCCAAACTTTACTGCCATCGGTTAAATTACCATCAAATAAGTAAAGATAATTATTTAATACAGCTACATCCCATTTAGCCCCTGATCCAGAGAGATTAATGTCTCCAAGTCCACTAAATTCAAGGGTCCAGGTTTCCAATCCACCACCATTATCAGGAATATCATCAACTGATAAAACTCCAACATGGTAATCACTAGAAACTCTATCAACATAAATTATTTCATCATCACCGTCATTATCAGGATCAGCAATTACAAATCTAACTGGTCTTGTGTTAAAACTGTTATCACTAATTATTGAAGTATAAGCATTTGGTGTAAATCCACCAAGGCCATCAGCAACACCCATATTGTCACTGCCATCACCAGGATATTCATATACAAGAACTCTTGCTGGATTTAAAACTGTACTGAAATTATTAACAATTCCCCAGTAAAGTTCTGGTTTATTATCGTTATCAAGATCTCCCATTGCAAGTGCTGGCCAGGTGTTTTGCAATTCAACAATACTTGTAGGTGGTACTGCACCCCAAACTGAATCCCAAGCGGTTCCATTCCACTCAAATTTAAAAATTCGTGGAATCACTTCGTATGCGCCATCAACCATATTTGTGTTAATAGCATATATTTCCGGCCATCCATCTGCGTCAAAATCTACTCCAGCGATAACATTTCCAAAACCTCTTTCTAATCCAGAAGGTTCTTTAATTTCAGCGGTTCGGGTAAATAATTGAGCAGAAATGTTAATAGAAATAGTTACTAATAGAAATAAAACAAGGTAAGCAAGTCGGTTCATAGAAAACCTCCTAAGATGTTTGTTGGTAGTTGTTAGTTAAATATAAAATAAAAAATAATTTCGACGATTCTAGAGTTAAATTAAAGATTAGATTTTTTTTATGCAATTAAATAAGTAAGTTTTTTCTATATCTGTATAAAACTCAATCGCTTAAAGCACAAAATCAATTCCTCTTTTAATCCTTCCTAAGCTTCATCAAAGTATAGATCATCATTAATAATTACTTCTTATCAAAGTTTTCCAAATCATTTAAGAATCTGCATTTTCTTTGTAATCGAAAGATCATCAGATTTCAAATTATAAATGTAAATTCCGCTCGCTAATTCTTTGACATCAAACTTCTTTGAGTATTTTCCTGCTTCCATATATTTCCTATCAATAATCACAGATACTTCCTTACCTAGTAAGTCATATACCCTAAGATCCACAATTGAATTTTTATTAATTCCAAATTCAATTATTGTTGATGGATTAAACGGATTTGGATAATTCTGTTCTAAACTAAATGTCAATGGAATTGAAACTTCCACCAGAATTTCATTACTGTAAGTATATGAACCATCTAAATCAATTTGCTTTAGTCTGTATCTATAATTACTAGGTATTAAGTCTTTATCAATAAAGGAATAATTTTGAATTTCGGTTGTTGTGCCCTTGCCATTTATGAAACTGATCATACTCCATTCATTTTCAGTACCAGCACTATATATATCGGATCTTTCTATTTCGAATCCTCTATTATTAATTTCTGTTGCAGTAATCCAGCTAAGGGTAACATCGTAACCTTCTGCAAAAGCATTGAATGAAACTAGTTCAACAGGTACCGGTGTATAAACTAAATCTAAAACAATAATTGGCATCGGCGCATCTGTCGGATTGCCTCTTGAATAACCTTGGGTGTAAAGAACTTCATCTGCCGGATCACCATCAACATTTGCAACATAAATAACATCCATATCTCCGTTATTATTCCAATAATTAGTATCAATTACACTTGAGATCCAATTTGCAGGATTAGTAATATCTCCACCTTGGTATTCGAGTCTAAAAATTGGCACTTTTTTAGAATTGTTTATATCATATCTAGAACCAAAAACAAAATCTACATTTCCATCGTTATCAAGATCACCAACACCAGAACCGCAAAGTCTAACAGCACCCAGCGGTTCAAGATTTGCGATTTGCATTGAAGTTAATGAATCGCCAACTTGCTGCAGCAACCAAACATTAGCCCCCTGTCCTGGAGTATTATTCAGCCATTCACCAACTACTATTTCTTTTGTGCCGTTTCCATCAACATCATAAACTTGTGCCCCTTTAAACGATGAATTTCCACCAGCTATTCCACTTTGCCCGGGGAGAGTTTGCCAAGCATTATTCTCATATTTTAAAATTGAAACTAAGCCGGAGTTATTAAATAAGTATATATAATTATCAAGTACAGCTAAATCCCATTTATCACTGGTACCAGAAAGATTTATATCACCAACCCCATTAAATTCAACCGTCCAATTTTCTGTTCCATTTCCTTGGTCGGGTATATCATCAACGGAAACAACACCAACATGCCAATCACTGACACTAGCTCTTCTATCACTAAAAATTATTTCTTGTGTATTATCCTGGTCGATATCCATAATCACAGTCCTTATGGGTCTTAAGTCAAACATTGATAAATTAACTATACTTGTATGTGCATTGGGTATGAATCCACCAAGACCATCTGAAACGCCCATATTGTTTGAGCCATCACCTGGATATTCATACACCAAAATTCTTGCAGGATTTGGATTAGAATTTGCATCTAAATAATTTACTGGCATCCAGATAAGCTCTGGTTTATTATCTTGATCCAAATCGGCAGAAACTAGCGAATTCCAAGTATTTTGTTGGTCTATTAAACCATATGGTGCAATTGCAGCCCAGACAGAATCCCAAGTCGAATTCGTCCGATTCCATTCAAACTTATAAATCCTTGGGATAATTTCATATGGCGCATCGACCATGTTTGTATTACAAGCATAAATTTCTGGAAGTCCATCCTGATCAAAATCGACCCCTGCGATAATGCCTCCAAATCCTCTATCCAAACCTGAAGGTTCATTAATTTCAGCAGTACGAGTAAATAATTGGGCATAAAGATTAGCTGACAATACAATTGTGAATAAAAAAATTAAGAAAAAAAGTTGTTTCACAGAATACCTCCTCTGATACCTAATTTTAGTAAATAGTTTTATCTCTGAAATAAATAAGTTTTTTCATCCTCACATTTCAATCGCTTTCCTTACAAAACCATCTGCTTTTTTTAATCTTTCTTTTGCTTCTTTAAAATCAACTTTTGCTTTTACCATTACCAAAGCAGTTTTAACATGACCTTTTGCATTTTCAAGGGCTAAAGTTGCTTCATCATAGTTAAGTCCTGTTATTGTCATTACAATTTTTTTTGATCTCTCAACAAGCTTTTTGTTTGTCATCTGCAGATCGATCATCATATTTTCATAAACCTTACCAAGTCGGATCATTGATGCAGTTGTTAACATATTTAAAACTAATTTTTGTGCAGTTCCACTTTTCATTCTTGTAGAGCCCATAACCACTTCAGGTCCTACGTAAGGGCAAATCGCAACATCAACTTCCTCAATATCAAAATCAGCTCTTGGATTTGTAGTTACATAAAGAGTTTTAGCTCCAAGCTGTTTTGCTTTTTTTACGGCACCAACAACATAGGGAGTTCTTCTGCTGGCGGCTATTCCACAAACTACATCTTTATAAGTAACATTTGCTGCAGCAACTTCTTTTGCTCCATTTTCTTCCTTGTCTTCAGCACCTTCCTGTGCACGAAACATTGCAGCTTCACCGCCGGCGATAAATCCTTCAATCATTCCGTAAGGTGTTCCAAATGTCGGCGGACATTCAGAAGCATCAACGACACCGAGTCTGCCGCTTGTTCCTGCACCAAAGTATAAAAGTCTTCCGCCATTTTTTAGTGCTTCCACAACAATATCTACAGCTTTTTCAATGTATTGTAATTCGCGCTCAACAGCGAAAGGTACAAGCTTATCATCATCGTTAATAATTTTAATTATTTCTGCAGTGGATTTTATGTCTATTTCCATAGAACGTGGATTGCGCTGTTCTGTGGTAAGCTTGTTAATTTCTTCAAATAAATTTTTAGATTCTTCTGATTTACTCATATTTAATATCTGAAAATTGTTAGAAATACTTGGAGTAAAGTTACATAAAGAATTACTAATAATTTTTAAGTCAACTTATAAATGATTCTTTTAAGACACTTAAAGCATTGTTATATTTGGAATATTAAAAGCATAATATTTCTACAAATAAATCAATACAAATCATGAAATCAAAAGTTGAACAATATTATCTAACGCAATCACAAAAAGAACTAATTTATAAACCCACGGAAAAAATCCCTGTTATTCAAGTTGCAAATTTTCCTGAGTTAGGTAAATTAACCGCATTAAGATTTATTGAATGGACACAACAGAATCCGAATGGAGTAGTGTCTTTGCCAACCGGTAAAACACCTGAGCATTTTATAAAATGGGTTGCTTACTTTTTAAAGAATTGGGACAAACAAGATGTTGTTGAAGCATTAAAAAAAGTTGATATTGATCCTGCAATAAAACCAGATGTTAGTGGATTACGATTTGTTCAGATTGATGAATTCTATCCGATAGATTCACACCAACACAATAGCTTTTACTATTATATTCAAAAGTATTATTTCAGTAATTGGGGCTTGGATATAAAAAAAGCTGTTTTAATGAACATCAATGAAATACCAACAGCAAATAACTTATCACTTTCAGAAATTTTTCCAGATGAAAATATTGATTTATCATTACGTACAAGATGGGCTTCAACAACACTAGAACGATACCAGAAACAAACTATCGAGCTTGTTGATCAATTTTGCACAGACTATGAAAAGAAGATTAGAGATTTAGGCGGCATTGGATTTTTCTTAGGCGGTATTGGCCCTGATGGACATATTGGATTTAACGTAATGGGAAGTGATCATTATTCAACTACAAGATTGATCCAAACTAATTATGAAACTCAGGCTGCAGCTGCAACTGATCTGGGCGGAATTGAAGTTGCAAAGAAAAGACTTGTAATTACAATAGGACTTGATACTATCACATTTAACCCTAATGCTACTGCAATAATAATTGCTGCTGGTGAAGCTAAAGGAAATATTGTAAGAGATTCAATTCAAACTTCTATTTCAAACAAATATCCTGCAACAGTTTTACAACGATTGCCGAATGCACGTTTCTATCTTACAAATGGAGCAGCATTTAGATTGGTTGAAAGAAGATACCACGATGTTTTAAATGAAGAAGAAATATCACACTCCTCTGTTGAAAGGGCTGTGGTCAATTTATGTTTAGAGAAAAATAAATCATTACAAGATTTAACTGTTGAAGATTATAACTCAAATAAACTTACAAAGTTAATTCTTGAGAGAACTAAAAGTACTCCGCAACAACTTGGTAATGAGATTCATAAATCAATAATAGAAAGATTTGAAAGAGGAATGCTTCCTGTTTCAAATCAAACTATACTACATACGGGTCCGCATCATGATGATATTCCACTTGGATATCTTCCCCATATAACTCATCTGGTAAGAGATGCAAGTAACAGCCATCATTTTGTAACTATGACAAGTGGTTTTACTGCTGTTACAAATTCTTATATGCTTGGGTTGCTGGAAGATCTGAAATATTATTTAGGACAACCAGATTTTACATCAAGATTTACACAGCGTTACTTTGATCCTGAATTTAAGGAAGGTAAAGACCGTGATATTCATCTTTATCTAGATGGATTGGCAGAGCACAGTAAAACTATTCGCAAAGAAGCTGTATCCAGAAGACTTTTAAGAAATATGATTGAAATTTATGAAGAGGATAATATCGCTTATCTTGAGGATAGAGTTGATGAACTAATAAATTACTTTAAAACCCAATATCCCGGAAAAAAAGATATTCCACATGTACAAAAATTAAAAGGGATGATGCGTGAATGGGAAGAAGAACTTGTTTGGGCTTTTTTCGGATTTAACACAAGTTGTGTTTCGCATATGCGTCTTGGTTTTTACCAGGGTGATATTTTTACAGAAAATCCTGAAATGGATAGAGATGTAATACCAATATTCAATCTGTTAAAAAAGATAAAACCTACAATTGTAACAGTTGCTTTAGATCCTGAAGGGAGTGGACCAGATACACACTATAAAGTTTTACAAGCAACTGCTGAAGCATTGAAGCTTTATGAAAAAGAAACAGGAATAAACAACATTAAAGTTTGGGGATATAGAAATGTTTGGTATCGTTTTCATCCGGCTGAAGCAAATATTTTTATTCCTGTTAGTTTAAACTCCATGGCGATAATGGAAAATACTTTTCTTAACAGTTATGGTTCACAACGTGCTGCAAGTTTTCCGAGCTGGGAATATGATGGTCCGTTTTCTCGCTTAGCGCAGCGAATACAGGTTGAGCAGTATCAAACTATAAGATTATGTCTTGGTAAAGATTATTTTCTTAAACATCCTTATCCAAGAGTTCAGGCAGCGTATGGAATGGTTTATCTTAAAGAATTAACTCAAGAAGAATTTTATGCACATTCATCAGAACTAAGAAAACTAACTGAGAATTATTAAAAGAATTAATTTTATGAAACACACAAGAAAAGATTTTTTGAAGACAAGTGGAATAATCGCTGCAGGTTCAATTGCATCATCATTCCCTGCTTCTACTTTTGCAAATGGCATAATTAAATCTAAAGGCTCTAAAATGAAATTTACTTTTAAACCTTACACACTTGAGCTAAAACATGTTTTTACTGTAGCTGTTCATTCCAGAACTACGACTCCAGTTATGTTAACAGAAATTGAATACGAAGGAATTAAAGGTTATGGTGAAGCTTCGATGCCTCCCTATCTTGGTGAATCACAGGAAACTGCTACCGCTTTTTTATCAAAAGTAAATCTGGAACAATTCAATGATCCGTTTGAAATAGAAAATATTTTAGATTATGTGGATTCATTGGCAGAAAAAAATACTGCGGCAAAAGCTGCCGTAGATATTGCATTGCATGATCTTGTAGGAAAATTATTAAATCAACCGTGGTATAAAATTTGGGGTTACGATAAAACAAAAACTCCATTTACAACTTTTACAATCGGAATTGATACACCTGATGTTGTTAGAGAAAAAGTAAAAGAAGCCGCTGAGTTTAAAGTATTAAAAGTAAAACTTGGAAGAGATAATGATAAAGAAATGGTCGAGACAATTCGGTCAGTTACAAATGTTCCACTCACGGTTGATGTTAATCAAGGATGGAAAGACAAACATTTTGCACTGGATATGATTAACTGGCTTCATGAAAAAAACATAGAATTTGTTGAACAACCAATGCCAAAAGAACAAATTGATGATATTGCATGGTTAACACAAAACTCACCTCTTCCAATTATCGGTGATGAATCAATTCAGAGAATACCTGATGTTATAAAAGCGCATGGAGTTTATTCCGGTATAAATATAAAACTTATGAAATGTACCGGTATGCGTGAAGCAAATAAAATGCTCAATTTAGCGCGCTCCCTTGATATGAAAGTTATGATAGGTTGTATGACCGAAACAAGCTGTGCAATTTCTGCAGCTTCACAATTAGCTCCAATGATGGATTGGGCAGATCTTGACGGGGCACTGTTAACTAAGAATGATCCGTATCAAGGCATGCAGGTCGTGGATGGTAAAGTTACACTTACTGATTATCCGGGAATTGGACTGAAGAGTTAAATTCTTAGTGTCATTCCCGCGAATGCGGGAATCTAATACAATTAATAAAATATATTCCCACTTCCGTGGGAATAACTAATTCATTTACTTTACTTCTAAATAATTCAGAACAGATTTCATTAACAATATTCTATTCTTCTCTCCATTTACAGTCTCAAAAGGAAATCCGAATGAGACTATGCCATATTTTTCCTTATAGCCGATTGCCGCGCTAAAATTGTTTTCAGAATATCTTAAAAGAACTTCACTTCCCTTCACTTCACCTAATTCATCAGGGGCTTCGACTTTATAAATGGTATCATTAAAAGCAGTATTGAATTCAAAACTGCCATTCATTCCTTTTGAGAAATTATTTACGGAAAATAGTTTTCCGGTTTTTACTGCATGCCCGGTTTTTAATTTAAATTTTAGCACATCATTTGCAAAACGAATTCCACTACTGTCTGGATTAGAATATAAATCACTTCCAAGATATGATCCGCTTAAAAATATTTTTCCACCACCATTCAGGTAGTTTGTAATTTTTGTACGAATTTCATTTGGGAAAACTTCAAAATCAACTTTATCCTTGTATTTTGGTGCAGGAGTTTTTTTCTCTTCCCCGAATATAAAGTCTATCATTTTATACTTAGAAAGATCCACTTCTCCACTTGTTACGGATTCATCACTAACTGAGCAAAATGAAAAACCATTTTCCAGTATTGCTTTGCCATGAATATAACTAAAATCAAAAGTATTGCCTGCAATAATTTTTGATTCGTAATCAGAATGACTTGCACCGTGGCCTGGATTATCATCAGTTAACCATTTTGAATTTGGATTGAAATTAAACTGTGCACCAGTGTAGCCGATTTCGTATTTATCCGGAACGCCTTCATCTTCAAAATTTATAAAACCGGAAAATGTTGGGGAATCAAATGATGCTGCAGGTGCAACACGGTCAAATCCATTAACAATTAATATTGGATCGGCAGAATTTTTTATCCAGCAAACAGATAAAACTTCAGAAGGAAAACTTTCTCCGCCATTGTTAACCGAAGTTACTTTGTAATTATAAATATTGCCAGGTTTTAAATTGTTAATGTTAATACTATTTGATTCAACTAATTTACCGTTATCAAATCCACCGTCGTCTATCCTAGTATATAAAATAAATCTATCAGCAATTGCTGTTGGTTCTAGAGAATCAATTTGCGCTTTCCAACTTAACGTAAGTTCCCCATTCTTATTTAATTCGGTAGCAAAATTTGTTGGAGGAAGAGGCTGTACTACATAGTCAAATCCATTTTGAACAGATAAAAATTTTAACATTCCTTTATAAATAGATCTTGAAACATCAAATCTAAAACGCGGATCAAGCTCAAACTTCATTTCATAAAAATTTTGATGTGATAATAATTCTAATAACATCGAAGGAAAATTTGGTCTCGCAGCTTCACTGTAAAAAGCGTTCATTAATTGTCTACGTGTCCAGGTGGAATCATAATCACTTCTAATATCTTCCACTATTTGAGTTTGCACAATATCAGAAAGATCGCGATTTGCTAATCTTGATACTCCATCAGGAAAAACTTTTTGTGAATCTAAATCAGGAATACTATAAATCATTAATGTGCCAATTGCAGTATCGTTTCTTGTAATACCTGCATCAGTATGAAACGCTAGAGATAGATCAAGTGGAATTCCCAATCCTGCTTCATCTCTTTTTCTATTTGGTCCAAACGGTGCGCCGTATAAGTAGTTACCATATTCACCCCGTGATTGATAATCATCTTTATAATCATCAGAATTATTATTGAGATTATATGTAAGTGTGTCCGGCATTCCTGCATACTGAATCCAGTAACGTGAACCTTCAACAAATTTTGGTCTTCCGCTTGTTATACCTTCACGTTCAACAATTCCCATTCCACCGCCAAATCTAACAGCATCTGCAGAAACAATCTTACCGGAATCTTTACTTTGGTTTGATATTGTTACACCTTGTAATCTTTTTTTATTTTTATCGAATTTAAAGGTTCCAAGATAAATCCAGGTTCCTCCGCCAATTGTTTGATTAACTGTAAATTCAGTTTCACCGCCGCTATGTATAACTTTATATCTTGCATCTGTAACATTGCTATCAGAAGAAGAATAAGAAATATAAACAGCGTAGTTCCCTGATACATTGAATTCAGGTAACCAGCTTACTGTTGCCAAAGGATTAATCATAGATTTTGTATAACGACTGGTTCCATTTTGAAATGGATTTTCACCTTCTTTTATAGTTGAATTCTTTAAAGCAAATCCTTTTCTTGAATGAGTCTTCCAAAAAGTATTCTCGGAAAAAGTTTTTTCTTGATAAGAATCTTTATTGTCCTTGTCGTTATCAACAATTATTTCATTCAGTTGTATATCTCTTTCTCTTGGAACAAAAACATTTGCACCTGCATTCTCAAGCATCGGTATTAAATATGGGATTGTAAAAGCAAGAGGTCCAATATCTTCCACTGTTTGGAAAAGTCTTGCCCGCTGCCACATCCATCTTTTCTCACTATTATTATAATACCAACCGTGGCTATGCCATAACAAAATATTTCTATTATTCAATCCATTTGAAATTTTGTAAGACTTACTAATATTCTGGACAATAGGAATTCTATTTTCATTTGATTTTGGTAAACGCGAATTATCTAATTGAGTTTTATCATTTAAATAATAATTTGGAATCAATTTCTGAATAGGAAAACCAATTGAGTTAATAGTGAAGTTGAAATTACTGAATAATGGTCCATAATAATCTTTTATGTTCTTGTAGATAGAGAATACATTTTCTTCTCTAAGTGCAATGTTTGCAAATTCTCTACTGAATTCTATCGTAATAGTAGAATCAACACTATCAATCACAGCATTTTCCAGCTTGGTATATTTAGGCAGATTAAATTTATTTTTAAAGTTGTCAAAATCATCTTTGAATACTGATTGTTTTTTTTTAAACTCATCTTTGAGTGAAACCTGATCGATAGATGAACAGTTTGTTAACAATATTAAAATAAAACTAAAACAAATTATTTTTATTGATTTCATATCTACATTGAGTTTAAAATAAAAAACCCGGCATTACACCGGGCAAAATTATATTATTTAATAAAGATCATTTTTTTTGAGGCTGAAAAATCATTCACTCTTAAACGATACAAATAAATTCCCGAAGAAAGTTCTGCTCCATCAAAATTAAAATCATAAGTTCCTGCAACTAAAGATTCACTTAGGATAACCGCAACTTCCTGACCGAGTAAATTGTAGATCTTTAAAGTTGTAAAACCAGATTCAGGAATCTTAAATCTAATATTTGTTGAAGGATTAAATGGATTTGGATAATTCTGTTCTAAAACATATTCAATTGGATTTAATTCTTCATCATTAATTCCTAATGGATTAAATGTTTTAAATCTCCAAACTTCAGACCAATTACTAGTTCCAAATGAATTATTTGCTCTTACTTTCCAAAAATGAAATGTATTTGCTTGAAGACCGGTTACTGAATAATTGGTATCATTTATACCAACAACATTAGCCACTATAGTACTTGGATTAAAATCAGCACCTTTTGCAAGAATAAAATCGTAGGAATTTGCAGTAGCTGAAGGAGACCAATATAAAATAGTATCAAGTGGAATATTACCGGTATTATTTAAAGGATAAGCAAGCAATGGAGTTGTAGGAAATCCTGTAGTAAAATTAAAAACACTTGAATAATTACTTGTTCCGCCAGCATTAGTAGAACTTACACGCCAGTAGTAAGTTGTTCGTCCATCTAATCCGGTTATAACTTTTGTAGTATCAGTTAAACTACTTAGATCATATATTATTAAAGAATCAAACGAAGCAATTTTAGAAATCTGCAACCTGTATGATGAAGCAAGATTTGGATAATTCCATTTAAGGGCAATCGTATCTTCAATATTAACACTATTGTTTAATGGAAATGCTAAAAGAGGAACAGGCGGCGGATTAACCTGCAAAATATTACTCATCAAACTTTCATTATAATTTCGATCCAAGGATGTAACCACAAAATAAAATGGTCCTGTTGGTGTTGGCGGCTCGCCAGGAATATTTTCTCTATAACCAGCAACATCAAGAATGTTTGCCGAATTATTTAAATCTGATGGTTGAATGTTTGAAGTGTTAAACCTATAAACGACGTAACGCTTTGCTGAATCACCATCACCTGCTATTTGCGGCAGATCCCACAACAATCCGCCTTGCCCGTTTGCTAATCTTTCAAATCTTAAATTCTGTGGTGGATTTGGATTGATCACGTCTTTCCAATTCATAATTGGTAATAAAGCTTTAAATCTATAAAGATCATTTCTCAAAGAATCCGTTACACCTTTGGGATTTTCACCAAAATTCTTTGCTCTAAAAAAAACTCCGCCTTGCACTTTAGGATTATTTCTATCTAATCTTATTTGATTTGGCATCTCGCTCGGGTTTGTCCAGTTTACAATTCTATAATAAGCATGACCCGGATAAAAATGTCTTCCATTTGCGTGCACTGAATCTGCCCACCATGGTTGTAGTTTTGCATAATCCTGTCCGCCGCCAAATGGCCAGTAAAGCTGTGGAGTTAGGTAATCAATTGATCGATTATGAAGCCATGCAATTGCATCACAATAAATATCATCATACGCAGATAAACCTGTTATTCCCGGAGGAACACCATTTTTCCAGATTCCAAACGGACTCATTCCAAATTTGATCCATGGTTTAATGGATTGAATCGTATCATTCACTTGCGCAATTAATAAATTAACATTATCTCGGCGCCAATTGTTAATATTCGTGAAGCCGCGTGGGTATGCAGCAAAAGTTGCAGCGTCCTGATTTGTAATTTGATTAGGCGGATAGGGATAAAAATAATCATCAGCATGAATTCCATCTACATCATATCGACTAACCACATCATAAACTACTGATGTAACATAATCTCTAACCATTGGTAATCCAGGATCTAAAAACTTAAACGTTGATATCTGTATAATCCAATCCGGATGTTGAACGGATACATGATTTGGAGCATTAGGATAATTATCAACGCTTCTTTCAGCTCTATAAGGATTAAACCAGGCATGTAATTCCATACCTCGTTTATGTGCTTCCTCAATTGCAAATTCAAGTGGATCATAATATGGGAAAGGTGCTGTACCTTGTGAACCTGTTAACCAATACGACCATGGATCAAAAGAAGAACTATACATCGCATCGCATTCAGATCTTATTTGAAAAACTACAGTATTAATACCGTCTCGATCCATTTCATCAAGCAGATTAATTAACTCTTGTTGCTGCTGATTCGTTGTAAGATTTGGCGAACTCGGCCAATCAAGATTTGTAACAGTAGCAATCCAGGCTGCGCGCATTTCTCTTTTGGGCGGAATTGATTGGCTGAATATAGAGGAAGCAAAAATTGAGATTAAAAATAATATGGTAAGATTTTTCATGATGCAAATAAATTTTAATGATTGATAACTATTGCAAAATTAACCAAGTTTTTAATTAAGATAAACTTATTAATAAAAATAAAAAAGGCACGATTGCTCGTGCCTTAAAAATTTGAAAAATCAAATTTCTTATTTTAATAGAATCATCTTATTTGTGATTCTTGTTCCATTAACATTCAATTGATACATATAAGTACCTGAAGCTAAACTGGAAGCATCAAAATTAACAGAATGTGAACCAGAGTTTAATTCATTCTGAACTAATGTAGCGACTTCTTTACCTAACATATCATAGATCTTTAATGTTGTAAATCCAGCTGCAGAAAGTTCAAAATTAATCTTTGTTGTTGGGTTAAAAGGATTTGGATAGTTTTGTGATAATTTATATCCATCAACTACTATTTGTCCTTCTTGTTCTACGCTTACAGGTCTTTCAAATTTGTATAAGCGATCATATGCTGTTCCAAAAAGTCCAACATAAACTTCACTTCCATCAGGACTAAAAGCTAAACCTCTAGGTACTTTATCAGGATCGGTAATACCAGGTCTTGGATCAGGTAATGTAAAACTGTCTACAATAGACATATTTGTTACATCAACTGCATACCAGGTTAAATCACCATAAGCATCATTACCTCTGGCATCGTTTGATACCCAAAGATGTCCGGTTGATGGATCCCAGTCTACAGTTTCGATTGACATTCCATTTGTTCCATTAGTAAAAGCTGAATCTGTAAGTTGGAATGCATCAAGTTCAGAAGGACGAGTATAGATTTTTATTCCCTGAGAACCTGTAAATACTGTCCAATAAAGTGTAAGTCCATCGCCAGAAATAGTCATGGTTCTTGCAATTGCTGCTGGTCCCTGAATAACTGTTCCTAAATAAGTTAAGTCAGAACTCCAGGTAGCTATAAAAGCTGTTGATGCTCCGTTACCAACAACAGGTCCAACGTAAATTGTACCGTTATCATCAACACCAGGTGCCGTAGGTGATGATCCTGTTTCAGGAATTAATTTACTTCCCATTCTTTCTCTGGTCTGGTAATTAATTTTAATCATTTTACTAGGACCGGATTGGGTATATAAAATATTACCATCTTCGTCAGCTCTCATTCCTCGAGTTCTACCTTTTAATGTATCTGTATTTCCTGCACCTGTAACTGTATAAAGCACATCTAATAATGATCCATCTGGATTAAAAACAAAAATTGGGCATGTTTTAATTGTATCGGTTGGAGTTATCCAATTGTCCTGATAATAACTTGCAGTCCAAATCTTTCCATCAGGATCAACAACTATACCGTGTGTACCATTTTTATAATTTGTATCTGGCCAAGCGCCGACATAAGTCCATTGTGAATAACTTATGGAGCTAAATAAAAGAACAGCGAATAAAATTGTAGTTAATTTATGTTTCATTTCGCACCTTTCTGTTGATTAATAATTTATTAGTTAGAATTTTTTTATTGTCTTCCATAATATGGAGCGCCATTTTTTTGCATATCTAATTTAATCACTGTTTGATTTATAGTTGTTCCTTGTAAATCTTTAACCGCATATAGATACTTACCATTTCCCCAATACAATGAGGAAATTGATGAATTTATAACGCCGGGATAAAGTATTTCAAAAGATTTATCCGGGTGAACAATATAAATTGGATCAAACAAAGCTGCAGTGGCAAGATAAATATCGCCATCGAGTGAAATTGCTATGTCATTGATTGTTAGGACTTTACCTAATGCGGTCGTAAAGTTAAAATAAACCTCAGGAGTACCTAAACTATCCGCTGAAATTATCGGAATCTTCCAAACAACTTCTTGAGTATCTACTTTAACTGCAGCAAAAATATTATTATTAAATACTTTTAATGTTTTAACATTTCCTTCAACCTCAAACCTTTTTATATCTTTATCTAATTTTACTCTAAGAATTGTACCATTGGTAGCTGTCCAGATATTATAATTTTCATCAAAATCAATATCAGTCGCCGATTCACCCACGGATAAAACATAGGAAACAAAAACCGCCGGAACTGTTCCTTCAGTAATTTTAATTATACCACGTGCATTTCGTGTAGCATAAATTACATTATCCGGCCCATAACTCATTGAATGAAAGAGCGGTTCTGGTCCTTTGGGTGCCCAAAAATTTGAATCAATTCCTACTCTAAAAATTCCTTCACCTTCAATGTAAACATATACATTTTCCTGGGCATCCACAGTTACACTAATCGGTTTACCCATATTATCTGGATCAAAATCATAAATATCTTGTGAAGCCGGAGTAAGTTTATAAACAAACTCATTACTAAAATTTTCCGATTTATAAGTTTGAACTTTTATTTTTACACTATCAGATATAACTATTGGAGTTCTAACACGAATCTGGGTTGCACTTGTCTCAATAATAGTTCCCTTTACTCCATTAAAAGAAACCGAAGAATTTCCATCCAAAGTTATTGGAAAATTTGTACCAGTTATAGTGATTATGGATACGCCTCCAATTGCTTCACCAGCAGGTGAAATTGAAGTTATTACAGGTGCTTCACCAGTAGGCGTAATCAACTTATCCAGTCCGTCATCCGGATCATCAGCACAACTTGTAAGGATAATCAAACTGAAAATAATTATGATACTTAAGAATTTGTAAAGTTTAATCATTTTTTTACTCGCAAAATTTATTAATAACCTATATTGATAGATACTCTATGTACATCTTGAAAGATGCCAAAAGGAGTATATGAATAATCAACAGCAAATTTAAAATCAGTAAATTTTTGTTTGAATCCAACACCCGCGCTGAACTCCTGTTCATCTGTTGGACTTGTGTACCCAGCTCGCATAGAAAATGTATTCATAAATGTATATTCACCACCAATAGATATTTGTTCCGGATAGTCGCGTGGATGAGCTGCATCAACAGCTAATAAAAATGAATGCATTTCTTTGTCTACTTCCAAGATATCAAGCATATTCATGGATACGCCAATTTTAAATGTTAATGGCAATTGAAATCCATCTTCATCATACCTTATTTCTGTAGAAAAATTTCTAACATTCATTCCAAAATCTAAACTTTTAAATCCGGTGTGATAAATTATACCAAAATCGAAGGATAATGCATCAACAGAATTAGTTTCAACCAACTGTCTTCCTACTGGATCCAATCCTGTAACTGCTGTTCCTAATGATTGTCGAACATATTTTATATTACCGCCAATTGCAAATTTCTCTGAAAGTGATTTAGCGTAACCTATACCCAAAGCCAGGGCAGTTGGTTTAAATGTTCCCACCTCTATATAACCATCATCATTGGAAGCAACTACAGTTCCAATAAGTTCTCCATAATCAACCGCAACCATCGATATTCCAAATGTTCCATAATCACCATCCCAGGGATTTAGACCAATTGTTCCGTATATATAATTTATATCTGCAATCCAACGCGTAGTTCCAAAAGCAAAATCAGACATCGAAGACATTTCAGACATACTTGCCGGATTATATAATTGTGCGATTGAATTACTGCTTAATGATGTTACGGCATCTCCCATTGCACTTGAGCGCGGATCTAAGGAGACACTAAGAAACTTTAATCCTGCCTGACCCAGTTTTTTATTCTGCGAAAAACTGTTCTCTGAAAAGAGAAGAATCGTAAGAATTAAAGTAACGACTACTAAACTGTTTTTTCTCATTTATTTACCTATAACTTTTTCATCAAATTAATGAGCGAATAATGTTTTCTATTCAAGTAAATCTGCTTTTATTACTGCACTGCCTAATGGTATTAAATTATTTGTCTTTTGCATTTCATAGGTGATACCATTTTGAGCCGGATTTACAATTGTTGCAGATAGTATAATTATGAATGGTGATAAACCATTAGTTGCACCATCATTTCTTTCTAGTGAAATGAAAACTTTTTGTCCTGATAAATCAGTAGGAAATGTTAATCCAACCGGTGCGTTCTGCAAAAAATCTTCCCCGGGAAAAAGATAACCAGCACTCGTAGAAGAATATTCGGAGAATAAATCAACACCTTCAGGTTTTGTAAATCTTCCTGTTGAAACGAGGGTTCCATTAATTTCTACCCAACCTTCATATCTCCATCCATTATAAAGTGCAGGTAAGTTTAGACCGGCAACGGGTGCACCTGAAGCTAAAGAATCAATAAACCATAGACCACTTAATTCATCAGAAGCTGCTCCATTTGTAGGTGTTGATAAAGTAAATAAACCTGAAGTTTCAGCAAACTGATTTATTGTTTCACCTATATTTAAAGAACAATTACCATTTTTAACTCTACCTGACAAAACTAGTCTACCACTCGGGGCAAATCCAGAATCATTAAGCGCACTTTCTCTCTCAATGGTAACACTTAATATTTGAGCATCAATTAAAGTTCCTAATCTTTTTTGAGCTGTAAAGTACAAATTACCATCTTCGTCCGAGTCTTTTGCAAAAAACTTAACGGCAGGCTGGTTGTCACTATCAAACCAGGTTACAAAAGTCATTGAATCAGGGATTGCTGGTAAATCTGATAAATTAACAGTTACAGAAACAGTATTAATTGTATCACTATTTTCAATGTAATCGCATCCCGTCAATGAAAGTATTAGGAATGATAATAATAAGAATAAATATCTCTTCATTTGAAATGCCTTTTTGATTTTTATCTTTTTATCCATAAATATTACCTTATTACAGCAAATTTGGCTATGTGTTTTTCGCCCGTGGAATTATCAGTAATAACGGCTATATAAATACCACTTACCACAATTTGATTTGAAGAAGTGACATTATACCAATATTCATCACCACTGCCATTTGTATGGTCAATGGTATTTACTAGTTCACCTAACTCTGTGTAAATAGAAATTGTGCAATTACCGGGTATATTGTAAAAAGCAATTTTATCATTATCTAAATCACCTGGAAATTTAATACCGTTGTAAACAAATGGATTGGGTACAATTCTAATTTCACTCATAATCTTTCCTGCAGGTCTTTTCAGATTTGTAGGATCAAAAGTTTGAGTATAATATCTGCTGCTTTCCAATACTCCACCGGTTGGAGTTGCCACACCACCAGGATTATCCCTGTAACAAGTCATATAATAAAAATAGTTGAAACCTCTGATTACATTTACATCTTCATAACTTGTAACAGACGCAGGTAAATCAGCTATCAATTGATAATCTTTATCATAATCACCAAGTGTACGATAAATTTTAAATCCTGTTGGAGGGTTTGGGTCTGTTCCCTTTAAAGTCCAACTAAGTAATATTTTATCTCCGCCCCCATTAACATCAAAAGTAACAGGAGGAAGTGGAGGTTGTGGAATATCCCAGTCACTTTGAAAATTTTCTGTTGCTCTTTGCCACGTGGTAAATAATGAATCTTTACCTTTTTGAAGTACTAGAATATTTTTATCTGTTGCACTTAATTGACCATCTTTAAACTGTCTTCCATATTTATATTGGTCAGCTCTATTCATTCCTGCTGCACCTTCGACAACAATAATTTTTATGCTTTCACCAAATGGAATATCATAAGGACCATAACCGTTATCAAATGAAAATCCTCCACCATTGCCTAGATTTGGATCGGCACTTTGATTTGCCAATGCGGTTACATCAGGGTTTGTTACACCGGTTACTAATTCAGCATGTCTTGTGGGTGCCCAGCCTAATGCCATTTTCAGGTACTGTTGTGTCATTCTATCTGTATTAAAGGCATTATCTCTTCCGGCTAAGTAAAGTTCTGCATCAGAATCTGTAAAGGTTGTAGTAGATGGTTGATTTGGATTATCTGTTTCATCATTATAAGATGCGTCGGCATGCAGTGTAAGAGTTCCAATAAATTGGGTTCCGCCAAGTCTTCCTACTGTATCATCAGACGCATTCCAGTTTAGAGCATTTGTATTTAATGCCCATATTGGCCCACCAATATTGTTGTAGGAAACATCTTTTTCACCAGTATATCCGTGCCAGGAGAATTGAGTTCTAAAATTGTTTGGGTTATCAGGATCTGTTCTACCATCACCGCGAGCATCATTCATAGTGTTTTTACCCCAGCCGGTAGAATTGCCAACAACATATCTAACTGATTGATTTACTGCATTTCGGTATGTCCAGAAAGTATAAAATCCTTCTATATTATTTCCGGGTAATTCTATATCATCATCATCATCAGTATTCCCGGTGTTTGTAAAAGTGTATTCGTAAACAATATAGTTATCATTATACTGTTGACTGAATTGGAAAATCTTTCTTTCCATTGTAACACCAAGTTGGGTGTTTATAACATTCACAATCATTCTATCCGACTTAATCGTTTCATCTATATTATCAATTGCAACATCCTTCTGATATGAAGGAGTTCCATCAACAGAAACTATTGTAGGTTCAAATTTGGATATCAGCTCAATTTTTTGAGGATAAGCAGCAAAAAATTGTGGATTTCTTGGACCAACGGTTACAACTTTATAAGGAAAAGACCTTCCATTTTCATCAGTAAAGTTCTTTGCTCCAATCCACCATCCTCTTGCGGCTTGCATATCCTGAGCTCTATATATTGCAGGCCATTGCATGCCATATTGCTGCCTCAGAACAAATCCTTCTTCCAACTCACTTCCAATTTCTGAATACCAATTGTGTAATGCTCCAGCATTCATCCATACATTTGTAAATTGAGCATTAATGTTGGATTGGAAAAATAAAACTATAATTAGAGGCAGAACATATTTAATCTGCATTAATAATTTTCTAAAAAGATTCATTAGTACCTCTGAGTTAAATTCTTTCATTCTTTTATAAATCGATATTAAGTTTTATTCCAAAAAACACATCTCTGGGATTTAGGAATGTTGTATAATGTAAATTTGGCATATCGATGTAAGCTTTTGTATCCATAACTTCTTCAATTCTTGAATCACTTACTTGAGACCAGTTACTACCTGACCATTGGAAATACTTGCCAGATGAAGCATCAAAATAATATGCTAAGCTGTTTGGGTTAGTTATTGAGTTTAAAGAAGTTGCGTATTCCAAAGGCTGATATGCAACACCATCATCACGGATATCACCTGGATTATCGTCACCAAGAATATTACCATAATTATCTAAACCTTCAATTGAACCAGATGGCAGGTGAAGAGACTGCATATAATAATCGTAATCTTTGGAATCTGAAAATCCGGCTGGATAATTAAACAGGTTTGAAAAACTTATTTGTTTTAAATTTAACAGATTGTAAACATCTACAAAAAATTCTAGATCAACCAATCCTAAATCAAAACTTTTTGATACTCTAATATCTATATTAAAAAAATCATTCCATTGCAAATTATTTTCATATCCAGGTTTTATCCCACCTCCACCAGTCCAGCTAAAATATCTGCCAGAAGACCAAACACCTAAAATACTTAACCTTAATTGATCGAGCATATAAACACCGCCTAATTGTGGTCCCCAACCAACAGGTGTAAATAAATCTATGTTAGCTCTTCCATATGGCTGCGGAACAGGTTTTTCCTGATAAAGATTCTGAGTGTTTCTTACTTCATTTCGATAGTCTAATGGATTTTCATAAACAGTTTCTAAACCAAAATATCCACTTGATGAAACCTGATATGTATAATTTATAAACCCGGTAATCCATTCGCCTCTATTTTTTCTTATATCAATTTCAAAACCTCTGATATCCTGATAATTATTTGGTTCAGGTGTTGAATAGATAACACTTCCATTCCGACTTCGATAACTTACCAGTCTTGTTTGGTTTGAAACATCTTTATAATAACCTTTAACAGAAAGTAAAAACTGATCTAAAAGATTTTGTTCAAAGCCTAATTCATAAGCGATAGTTCTAGGCAATTCATTTGAAGGATTTGCAATTCTTGTAACATTAAAAAAAGTTGAACTAGTTCTTAATAAGAATAAATTTTCAGGTAAAGGCATTGAATAAAAATGACCGTAGTTAAAATATAATTTACTGTCTGTTGTAATCGGGAATGCAATACCTAACCTTGGGCTAAAATTAATTTGTACATCAACTCTTTCTTTAGAAAGAATTGTATCAATACCAGGAGCTAACTTACCGGATAAAGCTGGATCGAATTCATCAAATATATACCAGTCACCACCCGGATCTGAAATGTCCATTCTTAAACCTAGATTTGCAACCATTCCTTCAAATTCTAATTTATCCTGTAAATATGCTGCAACTCTTTTGGGGAATGTATGCCAGTTTGATCTTGAATTACTTGTTGGGAGAGAAGGTTCGATTAATGCATAATTAACATTATTATCAACATAAATAAACTCAAATCCGGCTTTTACCTGATTGAATCTATCCATTTGACTTGTATAGTCAAACTTAAGAGTATAAACTTCAACTTTACTGCTGTCTCTTGAGTTACTGTACCCAAGACCCATATTCATTGATGATCCAATTCCACTACTTGTACCGCTGTAAACACCATAAGGTGATTCATCAAAACCAACACCACCAAAATAATAAAGGGTATTTACATCTCTTTCGCCGCCCGGGTTAGTATCATATTTTGTTGCAACTCTGCTTCCTACAACATCATAAAAAGTTTGGCTGCTAATTGCGTGAGATAATTTAAAACCGACCATGTTTGTATTTACAGCGCTTGGTGCCCAATAATCCGTTGCATAAACACGTGCATCAAGATAATTTGCCCCAGATCTAAGATCTATATCATCAGCTATAGAACTTGCGGAGGTAAAAAGCCCTGGCCCACCAGATCTACTGCTTCCTGTACCTGTTTGCCTTCCTAATAATCCTTCAACAGAAAGTTTCATTCCCGTTGTAAGATTGGAAGTAAACTTAATCTGTCCGTTATAATCTCTGTAGGCGTTTTCTGAGAGCGGGATAAAATACATCTGCTGTGTTCTTCTATACGAAGCAGCAAATCTTAAACCGCCAAGTTTTTCACCACCAGGAACCGGACCGCTAAAACTCATATCAAGATCAAAATCAGGTTGTGTAATATCAGTTTGTTTTCTATGCTGCCATAAAAAAACTTTTTGTGCAGCTTCAGGTGTAAGATCATTTGTAGGAATATCATCACCTAGCAAATCTTCTGATACTTTATTCCATCCTCGAAATTCCTGATATTGTCTTTGAGTATAAAGATCCCAGCTGCCTTCTGTAGTTCCAGTCCAGGCAACATTATCATCTAAATATGGTCTTATCCAGTATGAATTAACAGAATTAACTGCATCACCAAAATGTTTTCTGCCTGCAGGTCTGTATCTTCCTAAGAAAGAAAAATTATATTTATCTCGCTTACCTTCTTTTGTTACAACGTTAATTAACCCTGAACGTATATTACCATATTCAGCATTAAAGCCACCGGTTTGAATTTGTATTTCTTCAATAGATGTAAAACTAATACCAGTATATGGTGTATTATCTCTTTCATCTCTCAATGTTATTCCATTAACAACAAAAGCTGTCTGATCGCTGCTGCCACCACGAATAGTTAATCCCTGCACACCTGCTTGTAATCCAATCACGCTTGAAACATTTACAACCGGCAGAGATTTTATTTCATCAACGCTTAGGTTAACAACACTGGATGACACGTCTTGTTTAACAATAGGTTGAGTGGCTACGATTACAACTTCATCAGTTTGGATTGTATTTGATTGAAGGTTGGCATTTATTTCTGCAGTTAAACCTATATTAACTTTTACATCTCTATAAATTTGTGGAGCATATCCTACCATCGATACTTTGATATTATAAGTTCCGGGCGGAACGTTTAATATTACATAATAGCCATCAATATTAGTTGCTGCACCAATAGTTGTTCCTTCAAGAATTACATTTGCACCAATAAGGGTCTCATCGGTAGAGGCATCTTTAACTATGCCGCTTATTTTGCCGACTTGTGCAAAGAGTTGTATTGAATAAATATTTAGTGCGAGTATGCTATAGAGTAGCAATTTTCTCATATATTCTTACTCCTTATAATTTCTCTTCAAGATTGGAGGGAATAATTCTGAGAAAGGTAAATTGATCACCTTTATCTCAGACAATTATTAATTAGAACAAAATTAAAGTTGATTAAATCTTCTGCCAAAAAACTAAATAAATTAGTTTCTAAAGTCAATTGTTTTTAGAGTTTGATTGTTCACTTACTTTCGTTATAATCTTTCAAACTACGCATTAAGTTTTTTTCGTGCTAATAATTCAAAAGTTCTAAGTCTATCTTTGTATAAATTGTTTGCATTCATTCTTACGATATCAAGCTGCGCATCGGAATTACCTTCCCATCTACGGCACATGTATAATGAGTGATATATTCTGCCAATTTTATATTGTCGGCTAATGGCTAATCCAACAGAATAGTCTTCACCGTAACTAACATTGGGAATTTTTATTTCTCTTAACAAAGGGGTAAAGAACGCTCTCGGTGCTCCAAGTCCATTTATTCTTAGCGCATTATTTGGTCCATTATCATCGCTCCATTCTTTATGATCAATCAAACCGGGAGGCAGTTCATTAAGATTAAAATCTGTTATTTGATAAGAGCCGATCACCATCCCGCATTTTTCTTTATGGAATAGATCAACAATTGTTTGCAAAGTATTTTCATCTTTATAGATATCATCGCTATCTAATTGAACAGCAAACTTTCCACATTTATTGTGATGCACACCTGCATTCCAGCAGCCGCCTATTCCAAGATCATTTCTTTCAGGAATGTAATGGATAAGCCTATCATCATTTAATGAAAAGTTTTTTATTACTTCAGTTGTCCCATCGTTAGAATGATTATCAACAACAATAAGATTAAACTTAAAATTAGTTTTTTGTTTAAGTACTGATTCAATTGCATCCGAAATTGTTTTAACACGATTTTTTACTGGGATTATTACTGATGCTTCAAATTCAAAATCCTTAACTATAGTTAGATCTATTTCTTTAAATGGCGGGTGAACATATGCTCCAATATCTATTAAATGCTGAGTTACAGCTTTTTCCATTTCAATCTGTACTTCCCTGTTCTTTGGATCAACATAACTAAAATGTTTTTCTTCGGTGCCAACATCTTCTGTACTTTCTACAGTATAAAGCAATTCCGGAATTCTGTAGAGTTTTCCAAGCTGTGATAATTTTAATCTTAAATTGTAAAGTCCGGCAAACTTAAAATTATTTTGCTCAGCGGAAACTATTTGTTTTATGAGATCAGTTTTTACAAATAACAATTTTCCAAAATCAAAATCATCACGTAAACTTCCATCCTGATAATCAATAACCGGATGAGCAACAAGCTTTTCTTTTTCTGCTTCGTAATAGTCAGAATAAACAAGTGCGGCATTTGTGTTTTCAGCAACCTGAATAAATCTATCTAAACAAAACTGTCCCGGGTTTATTGCATTTTCATCTAAAATTAATAATGTATATTCTGTTGAAGCGTATTGAGCAATAAGTTTAATAGCATCGCTGCTTTTAAGGCTGGAGCTTTTTATTACTCTAACATTTTCAAATGAAGAAAATTTTTCATCTGCTGATATAATTATTATTTCTTTTACGAGTTCTGATTGGCGAAAACGCTTTATAGTTTTTTCATTTTCTTTTGGATTGCTTTGTTGAAGGAAGATTGTAATTGTGTTTTTCATTTTACTAAGTCTCTCTGATTTTCTTTATAAAAATATAGTATCAAACAACAATAAAATAGACTGAATGTCATTTAATTTTTTTTTATTTTAATCAAAGCATATAATTATAAATTAAAAGTGCTCAAGTTCGGTTACAAAATAAATAATTCAAGGTTTTCAAATGAAAAAAATTTTTCTTTTAACGTTTATCATACTTACAGCTTTGGTAAGTGCGCAAACTAATTACCGATTATTAGTTGAGGGTGCGGTTGAAAATGCTGTAATGAATGCATCATATTCACCCGATGGAAAAAATATAGCTTATACAAGAGCTGGTTACCAGGGCATTTGGATATACAACCTGCAATCAAATTCCAACTTTCAACTTACTGATGAAATAGCTGCTGGCTTTGGATTTAAATGGTCATCTGATTCTAAAGCAATTTTGACAAGAGTCGCCAGGTATGAAAATCAAAAAAGATTTAATGCTGTTAAAGTGTTCAGCATAGATGATAATTCAGTAAAACAATTAACAGATTATAAGACAATGATGCCGTATTTACCGCACTGGATTGATGCAGATTCAAAAGTTTTTTTGCCTGCAAAAGATGTTGATATAGATTTATTGAGCGGAAAAGAAAAAAATAATTTAGTTAACGGAAATGTAATTGCATTTGAAAAAAATAATAAAATTTTTGTAAAAAATATAAATGATAACTCTGAAAAATCTTTTGAACTAGTAAAAGATGCTCAATATATAAATGTTGCAGTATCGCCGAATGGAAATAAAATTGTTTTTGAAATTGTTGGCGGAAATTTTTTCGTGGTTAATTCAGATGGAACAAACTTAATTGATCTTGGCAAAGGCAACAGACCTAAATGGTCAATCGATAATAATAAAATAATTTATATGATTGCAGAAGATGACGGACACGATTTTACAGCTTCTGATATCTATGTTATAAATTCAGATGGAACTGGAAAGAATAATTTATCTAACACTAAAGATTTAATTGAAATGAATCCTTGTTTTGCACCTGATGGGAAATCAATTGTATTTGATGTGGTAAATGATGGTTCAATTTATTTAATGAATATTGAGTAATGGAGTATATAAAAATGAAAACAGTAAAATCAACAAGTAATAGTTATCTTTCAAAAACATTTTTCTTACTCTCATTAATAATTTTTCTTTTTAGTATTCAGGTTTTTCCTCAACAGGTAACCGGATTATCCGGTTGGAATATTTTCCTGGATCCGGGTCATAGTCAGGATGAAAACATGGGAATTTATGGATACTCGGAAGCAAAAAAAGTTCTGAGAGTTGGATTAAACCTGAGACAAATGCTTTTAGATTGGACAGATATCGATACGGTTTATATGTGCAGAACTAATGATCAACAATCAGTTTCGCTTACACAAAGAACTGATCTTGCAAATTCTCTCGGTGCAGCACATTATCATTCCATACATAGTGACGCGTCTTCATCTCCAACATCAAACAGCACTTTATTTATGTGGGGGCAGTTAGGCATTAATGGTCCTGAGAAAACTCCATACGGCGGAAAAAAAATGTCTGATATTATGGTTGTATTGTTAACTGCTGGTTATAGAACAACAACAAGAGGTTCAATTGGTGATAGAACTTTTTATGGTGTTCCTGGTTCAGTTCCGTATCTTCATGTAAACAGGGAAACAAATATGGCTTCTGAATTAAGTGAAGCAGCATTTCACACCAATCCAACTCAAAACCAGTTAAATATGAATGCAAACTGGAAAAGACTTGAAGCTAAAACAATGTTTTGGACAATTCTAAAGTATCATAATATAGTTAGACCATATGCAGGAACTTCTGTTGGAATAGTAAAAGATTTTGAATCAGGTTTAGCAGTAAACGGCGCAATTGTAAGTTTAAGTGGACAGGTTGATACAACAGACACTTGGGCATCATTATTTAACCAATACTCAAGTGATCCTAATCTTTTAAGAAATGGTTTTTATTATTTTGAAGATATTCCCGCAGGCACTCATCAACTGCAAGTTGCTGCCAATGGGTATGATGTATACACAGCCGATATTACAATGGCTGATACATTCTTTACTTTTAAAGATGTTAATTTAGTTTCAAATACGCCGCCAACTATAGCTTCAACTATTCCAGTACAAAATGATAGCATTTATCCTGGTGTAGAAAACGTTGTAATAAATTTTACCAGACAGATGGATAAAACATCAGTTGAAGCAAATCTAACAATTGTACCGACCGTAAATTATTCTGTTGCCTGGAGCAATAGCGATAAAACATTAACAATCAATACAACTGATTTTGCTTTTAACTCACAGTACAGCATTACAATTGGTGGAAATGCAATAGGTAAATTTGGTCATTTATTTGATGGAGATGGAAATGGTATTGGAGGTGATCCGTTTACGTTAACCGCAAAAACAAAAGTTGCTGATGTGCTTGCCCCGACGGTGGCTTATGTTTACCCTGCTCAAAATGCAACTAATGTAGAGTATAAACCTGTGATAAATGTTGCTTTTGATGAACTGCTAAAAACATCAACAATTTCAAGTAGATTTAAAATTATTAGAAACTCAAATCAGACTAACGCTGCAGGACTTCTAAAACATTATATTGTAAACGGGAAAAGTGTACTAAACTTTTTTATTACAACGCCATTATTTGAAAACGAATCTTACACTATAAAAGTACAAGCTGGAATGGAAGATGTTTTTGGTAATGCAACACCTATTGATTATACATTTGATTTTACAGCAGGTAACTCAAATTATTTTGCTGAAAGCATAATTAATAATTATGAAACCGGTATAACAAATTGGTGGCAGCCCGGAACTTCAGGAAGCACAGTCGGAATTAATCCTCTTAACACAAATATTTCTTCAAACACTACAGTGCTTAATGCAAATACTGGCAGCACAAAATCAATGCAGTTAAATTATGAGTGGGATACAACTGCAGGCAGCTGGTTGATTAGAGAACATTATTCGCTCGCTTCACCGGTTTTTCAATCAAACACAATTCTTCAAGTATTTATGTTTGGTGATGGATCATATAATAAATTTAGATTTGCAATCAAAGAAACTTCATCCGCTACTTTTGAAGTTAGCCCCTGGTACGATATGGATTGGAGCGGCTGGAAGTTAATCAGCTGGGATTTATCACTCGGACAAACAGGAAATTGGATTGGAAACAATATTCTGGAACCTCCATTTGTTTTTGATAGTTTCCAATTAACATATGAGATTGGAAATCAAAGTGCGGCAACAGTTTATTTTGATGATTTAAGAACTGCTGTTTTTGCGCCAACAAATGTTGAAGAAGAAACTGATATGGCTTTACCAACTGAGTTTACTTTACAACAGAATTTTCCTAATCCATTTAATCCAGCAACACAAATAAAATTTAGTGTTCCGCAAACATCAAATATAAAACTGATTGTAACTGATTTACTTGGAAGAGAAGTTACAACATTGGTTAATGATAATTTAGCTTCAGGCAATTATTCAGTTAACTTTGATGCAAACAGTGTTTCAAGCGGAGTTTATTTTTACACTTTGATAACGGATAACTTCAAACAAAGTAAAAAAATGATCTTGATGAAATAATTTTTGTGAAAGATTAATGAAAATGCTTCAGGTTAATTGTTTTAACTTGAAGCATTATTTTTTTATAACAATCTGCCTGATATTCTTATGATAAAAAATATTTTAATTGTTGTCTGCTCGTTACTTTTGCTTCAAAGTTGTAAGAACAATGAGCAGAACAGAATTATTAAATCAGAGAAGAAAGAAAGTTCTGAAAGTCGATATTGTTTTATCGAAGATATAAAGATGGAAAATCAAAAAACTATTTTGCTTTTTGATCAAGTTGAATATAAAAACGATACATCCGGAATTGATCATAAAATTATTGAGATGCCGGATGGTTTTTATTTTTCAGATAAAGAAAACAAAATTGATACTGCCGAATTTGACTCAGGATCAGTAATAGTTATGCAGACTTTTTCTTTTGATGATGAAGGAAATTTTAACTTTAATGAAAGAGTAAAATCTTCAGAATTACTTGAGACATTTGAAGATTCACCGATTGTTAGACTAAAACAATTGCCATTTAGAATAGTAACTACAGGCACTAAAATTGATTCACTTTTTGAGATCTATATTCCTTAATAATTTAAAAATATTATGAATAAACTTTTTGCATCCGTTTTAATCATCGCTTCATCGTACAATTTATTCTCGCAAGAAATTATTTTCGAAAAAGAATACTCAAATTTTCCTTTTGGTCTGCGAATTGAAAACTCAGGTATTTATTCCATTGCATCTTTTGATGTTGATAAGAATTTGATTTCTTTTTCATCATTTAATAAGGCTGGTATTTTTACTTTTAAAGATGATCAATTTCATTTAACTGATACTCAATTAAAACAAGGTTCAGATTTTGCAAATAATACTGTTAAGATTTTTGATTCCGAATCAGGTTTACTAAAGAAAAATTATCTTAATGGATTATCAGTCTTAAATTCTAATGATGGGATTTATATAAGTACTCTTGGTGATGAATTAATTATTGCAGTTCCAAATCGTAACGAATTAATTATAACATCAACCATTTCCGGTATTAATAATAATATCGCTTTAAACTTTCCTTCAAATTTAGCTTGTGCTGATTTAATTGGTATTGATAAAACTGGGAATATATTTGTTGAAATAGAAAAGTATCTTTCAGAAATTCCACTAAGTGTACAGAGAGAGGTTTTAGTTTTTTCACAATCAGGAAAATTGATTACATCCTTAATCTTACCAGAAATAAAATATCTTTTTACTTTAAAGGATTTACAAATTGATGAAGATGGAAATTTATACCATCTTTTATCATACCAGGATAAAGTGCAAGTATTAAAATGGAGCAACCTTATTTCTTCAAAATCTTCACACATAAAATATCCTGAACAATTTAATCAACAAATACATTATAATAATTTTGTTACAACTGATGAAGTTGAAACTAATGTTTCATCAATTGATAATATAAATGTTGGAACCAGCCGAAGAGATGCACTTAGAATTGCAGATACTTACACATTGCATCAATATGAATGTTCATCGACAAACCTGGCTCCGAATGGTGTTACTGCACCTGATGGTGATGCAGTTAAAACACCTGCATGGTTAGTTGTTGGTACAAATGCTCGCATTCCATACAAGTGGGGCGGATTTAGTACGATTGCTCAGTTTAATTCCGGAATTGCAAACGGCAGATATGCAGGTGATATTAATACTGATGGAGTTTCTTCGTATGCCTTTGGAGTTGATTGTTCCGGTTATGTTAGCCGATGCTGGCAGTTAAGTTATCACGCATCTACAGCCTATATGCCAAGCATTACTACTCAATATGCAAGTTGGGATAATTTAAAACCCGGAGATGCAATTCATAAAGTCGGCCACGTTAGATTATTTTTAAAAAGAAATGTTAATGGAAGTTTTAAAATTATTGAAGCATCAGCCCGGAATTGGGATGTTTCTTACTGGTCATATTCCGCATCTGATTTAACAACTTATACTCCAAGATATAATAATAGTATGGAGATTAATTTTAATGCTCAGACTCCTGTTTTGCTAAGTTCAGTTACCGATAATCAAAACAAAGTGAAGTTAGATTGGAATTGTGACAGCACAGATATTTTGGGTTACAGAGTTTATGGTTCACAAGATGGAAATAGCTGGAATCTTTTATTAGATGAGAACGTTTGTACAATTACATATGCAGATTTATCAATAACTAATTCAGAAAAATATTTTCGTGTTGCAAGTGTAAAGAATGATTCACCAAATTTTTCTGAAAGTCATTGGTCAAATATTTTAGGTTCTACTTGCTGTATATCAAATAAAAAAGCTTTAATTGTAGATGGACTTGAACGTGAAGCTGGAAGCTGGCAAGGGATCGGCATCCCCTTTTTAACCAAATATGGAAACGCTTTACAAGAAGCTGCTGTTGATTTTATTTCGATAAGAACATCCGAATTGCAAAATAATAGTTTTATTCTGAATGATTATGATTATGTTTTTTGGATTCTTGCTGATGAAAGTACAATTGATGAAACCTTTAATTCAATTGAACAGCAATTTGTTAAAAACTATTTAGAAAGTGGTGGCAATCTTTTTATATCAGGGAGCGAAATTGGTTGGGATCTGGATAATAAAGGTTCAGCTTCCGATAAAGATTTTTACAACAATTACTTGAAAGCTGATTATGTTTCTGATGATGCAGTTTCAAGTTCAGTTATTGGTGTTGCAAACTCATCTTTAGATGGATGCAGTTTTAATATTGGTCAAACTTATGAAGAAGATTATCCGGATGAAATTACTACTTTTGGTGGGAGCAGTTTTTGTATGAAGTTTTCGAATAATAAGGGTGCAGGAATACAATTTACAGGCTACTTTAATAACTCAACAAACAGAAGTAGTTTAATTCATCTTTCATTTCCTTTAGAAACTACTGCAAATAATGAATCATTTAATTCGGTTGTAACAAAATCAATAAATTATTTTAATACTGCCCAAGTAAGTGTTGATGAAGAAAATCAAACAATTAATAAATTTTCATTGGGACAAAATTATCCAAATCCATTTAATCCTAGTACAAGAATAAATTGGCAAACACCTACTAGTGGTTGGCAAACTTTAAAAATATTTAATTCACTTGGGCAAGAGATAGAAACTCTTGTGAACGAATATAGAGAAGCTGGAAATCATTCTACATTGTACATTGTAAACTCTGCATTGCCAAGTGGTATTTATTTCTATGAATTGAAAGTCGGAAATTTCATTCAAGCTCATAAAATGATTTTGATCAAATAAAGAAAGTTTAGCTTGAGAATATTTTATATTATTTTTTTTATAATCACAAATCTTTCTTTCCCTCAACAATTTAAGTTTGCTTGGCTTACAGATATTCATATTGGATACCCAACTGCGCAAGAAGATTTGCAAATAAGTATTGATGATATTAATTCGTTAGAGGATATTTCTTTTACAATTATTTCTGGAGACATAACTGCAACTGGTAATTTAGATGAACTTACAATTGCAAAATCAATTCTTGATAATCTTAAAAAACCTTACTACATAATTCCCGGTAATCACGATACAAAATGGTCTGAATCAGGTTGCACCGATTTCCTAAAACTCTGGGGAAACGACCGCTTTGTTTTTGAGCACGATAAATTTCTTTTTATAGGTTTACATCAAGGTCCACGAATGCGTATGGCTGATGGACATTGGGCACCGGAAGATTTGCGATGGTTTGATTCTCTTATAGTTTCATTGCCTAATTCAAACGAGCCAATAATATTTATAACTCATTATCCGCTGAATGAAGAAATTGCTAATTGGTATGAAATGCTTGATCGGCTAAAAAATGTGAACACACAAGCTGTTTTATTTGGTCACGGACATGCAAATAAAATTTATGATTTTGAATCTATTCCTGGAGTTATGGGCAGATCAAATCTGCGTTCGAAAGATGAAGTTGGTGGTTATACCATTGCAGCAATTAATAATGATTCTATTTATTTCTATGAAAGAACTCCAAACTCTCAAACAAAACTTTGGCATCAACTTCCATTACAGCAAAGAAATTATGAAGCACTAGTTACTGAACAAATAAGACCGGATTATTCTATCAATCAAAAGTATCCTGAAGTAAAATCGGCTTGGGAATTCAACTCTGGCTACACGATTGGATCTTCTGCAATCGTAAAAGATAATTCTGTTTATATTGGAGATGCTTCAGGATATTTTTATTCATTAAGTTTATCGGATGGATCAGTTAATTGGAAATATAAAACTCACAATGCTATTTACTCAACTCCCGTTGTAAAATGTAAATCAGTTGTATTTGGAAGTGCTGATAGTTCGATTTATTGTTTGAATTCTATAAATGGAAATCTGATTTGGAAATACAAAACCAATGCTGCTGTTCTCGGATGCCCAATCATTGAAGATGATATTGTTTTTATTGGTGGTAGTGATAGAACATTTCGTGCAATTGATCTAGAAACTGGAAAACTTATATGGGAGTTTAAAGGATTAAATGGTTTTGTTGAAACCAAACCTGTTTTTTATGATGATAAAATTTTATTCGGTGCGTGGGATGAACATTTTTATTGTCTCGATTCCGAAACTGGAAATCTCATCTGGAAATGGAAAGGTGATAACAAGGGTATTTTCTACTCCCCTGCCGCTTGCTGGCCAGTTGTTTCAGATGGTATTGTTTTCTTTGCGGCTCCTGATAGAAAGTTAACTGCAATTGATATTGAAACTGGTAATCAACTCTGGAGATCGGGAAAATATAGAGTAAGAGAAACAGTTGGGTTATCAGAAGATGGCGAAAAACTTTTTATCCGTACAATGAATGATACAATTCTTGCGTTACCCGTTTCCGAAAAACTTGAAGAACCATTATGGATTACAAATTGCGGATTTGGTTATGATATCAGCTCATCTCAAATTATAGAAAAAGATGGAGTAATCTTCTATCCAACAAAAAATGGAATGATATATTCTCTCCATTCTGAAACGGGTAAAATTATCTGGCAGCATAAATCTACGAACGGATTAATAAATACTATCACTCCGTTAACCAATAATAAATTTATCACAACAGATTTTGATGGAAGAGTGAACTATTTTCTTATTAATAAATAGTCATTTCAAATCCGAGTTACGCTTTGAGCAATCCTACTCAAAATATTATATTAATTTCATCTACCAAATTCATCAAACTGAATCCTCCAAAATGAAAAAGTAGACAATTTCAAACTTCACTTTTCTGTAGCATCTTATAAAATAATTTTTTTATATTGTTTCAAAATTCCGGTTTATTCGGTTTCATTTCTAAACTAATCCAAGGAAAATATTTAATGACTGACACAACAGTAAAATCTAATAAGTATATAGAAAAATTCTTAGGCGTTATTGAAAAAGTTGGGAATAAACTTCCTCATCCAACCGCACTTTTTGCATTGTTTGCAGTTGGCATAATTGTGATTTCATGGATTGTCAGTCAGTTTAATTTAACGGTATTACATCCGGGTACCGGACAGGAAATAAAATCAATTAATCTACTTTCTGTTGAAGGGTTACATAGAATAATTTTAAATCTTGTAACTAATTTTACATCATTCGCTCCGCTCGGAACTGTGCTTGTTTCACTTTTAGGAATTGCTGTTGCTGAGCACAGTGGTTTAATCGGAACTTCTTTACGACTGCTTGTACTAAAAGCTCCTAAAAAACTTTTAACTTTTGTAATAGTCTTTGCAGGAATATTATCAAATACGGCAAGTGAAATCGGATATGTGTTACTTGTTCCTCTTTCTGCAATTATTTTCCTCGCTGTTGGCAGGCATCCGATTGCAGGTTTAGCTGCTGCATTCGCCGGTGTTTCAGGTGGATATAGTGCAAATCTTTTATTAGGGACTCTTGATCCTTTACTTGCAGGACTTACCCAGGAAGCAGCACACATTATAGATAAAACTTATGAGGTAAACGCTGCGGCTAATTATTATTTCATGTTCGTTTCAACATTTTTTATAGCTGCTGCGGGAACGTGGGTTACAGAAAAAATAGTTATTCCAAGACTCGGTTCTTATAAAGGTGATGCTAAAGCGGAAGAAATTAAACCATTAACGCAAGATGAAAAACGAGGTCTGTGGTATACTCTTGCTGCAGTTTCAGTTTTTACGTTAATTATATTAGCGGGCATATTACCTGAACAAGGATTTTTAAGGGATCCAAAAACATTTAGTATTCTTAAATCGCCTTTCTTAAGTGGAATAGTATCTTTTATTTTTATTGGTGGTGTTGTTGCGGGATTGGCTTATGGAATCGGTGCAAAAACCATTAAGAACGATAAAGATGTTATTAAAGGTATGAACAAATCAATGGAGACGTTGGGTTCTTACATTGTTCTTGTTTTCTTTGCTGCTCAGTTTGTTGCTTTTTTTAACTGGACAAACCTTGGTTTGATTGTGGCAGTTGAAGGTGCAAATTTTTTAAAATCATCGGGACTCGGTCCTATTCCACTTTTAATTTCATTCATAATAATATCCGGATTCATAAATTTATTTATCGGAAGTGCTTCTGCTAAGTGGGCAATCATGGCTCCGGTTTTTATACCAATGTTTATGCTGCTTGGTTACTCGCCTGAACTTGTGCAAGGTGCATACAGAGTCGGAGATAGTGTAACAAATATAATCTCGCCAATGATGTCTTACTTTGCATTGATAATTGCTTTTGTAGGAAAGTATGATCCAAGGGCAGGTATTGGAACTTTAATAGCAACAATGCTTCCATATACTTTTACATTTTTTATAATCTGGACAGTACTTTTTATAGTTTGGTTTTTATTGGGAATTCCGGTTGGACCCGGAGCAGAATTATTTTTAAGTGATAACTAACTGATTTTAGAAATAACAAAATCTTTATAGATTTTTAGGATGTTTGAATAGACTGGTTCTTTTGGATTGAACTCTTTTAGCTTTTCAAATTGTTGAATTGATTTGTAGTAGTCACAGTAAAGCCAAAGCATTCCAAGAATTTCTTGCTTGGATTGGAATGATAATTCAGGTTCATTAATATTTTCGAACTTAGAAATGATTTCAGGACATGGACAATCATCATCAACTAGATTTGTATTCGTAATAATCGTAATATCTTCGGAAATAACTTTATAAAAAAGATCTAGTGCTTTTCTAACATTGTTATTATTGATATAACAGATAATCAGTTTTTTCTTAGCAGATTTATTTGAGCTGTCAGTAGATAATATTTTCTCATACACTTTTTCAGCTTCTGAAAAGCGCCTTACAAGAAAATATTGATTTGCTAACATCTCACTCATTTTAATATCAATCATTTTTTAAACAGCCTGAAGATATTTCTATCTTCAGGCAAAATAGTATTAATTAGCCACCAGTAACAATTTGATATCTTTTACATTCTGAAGTTTTATATTGATTCTTTGTCATTACATTATAGTTTAGTTTATTCATACCATAAAGTAAAGATTTTGCATCGTAACCTAATAATCTAAGATAAGCAGCAACTTGCGCAGATGTTTGGCCAGTGTAACAATAAATAAGAATAGTTTTGTCTTTTGGTAATGTCTTTAACTCATTTGCAAGTTTGAAAGCAGAACCAGGATTGTATTGAATCGACCCTTCAACGTGACCAGGAGTATTGTATTCAGCCTCTGGCCAATAATTTACAATATAGTAATTAGATAAATTACCTGGGAAAACAACAGATTTATCAACACTTGCAGCTCCAAATCCTTCAGTAGCTAAAATTTGTAATCTTTTCTCTAATATCTTAGAACCTTCAGTTTCACCAGTACTTGTAAATGTAGGTAAATCACCTGCAGCATTTTTACTATTTGGAGTAGTTTGCAAAGTTATTGGGTTATTTAGACCTTCTTGTATTGCAGAATACCATTTAGAACTATCACTCCAACTACACATTCCCCATTTTAAATCATAAACATTTGTATAACCAGCAAATCTTAATAATGCGGTGGCAAATGCTGCTGTTTGACCAGTATAACAAGTTAAAATAACTTTAGATTTTGAAGAAAGATTATTATTCTTGTAATAAGTTATTAGATCAGCAACGGCAACGTTAACCGAACCTTGAATATGCCCAAGTGCATAATCTGTACCGGTTCTAATATCAAGAATTGTAACGGTTGGATCAGCAACTAAAGCATTTACATCAGTAGCAGTTGTTATAATTGATGTAGATGAGTTAATGTAATCAAAACCAGCAGTTTCTAGATATTTAACTAACACTTCAGTTTCATTAACGGTTACCGGTGGAGTAACTGGATCTTCATCTTCACTACAGCCTACATTAATAAATACAAAGGTAGCTGCAATAAATAAGTACAACAGATAATAAAGTTTACGCTCTTTCATTTTTAGATCTCCTAAAGTTTTGTTTAAGTGAATTATTTCTTATTTGCTAGTTAACTTGCCAGCTTGCTGGCAGTTTTCCATCAACTATTATATTTCCGTTAGAACTCTTTTCCCATGTTTCAGTATTGTCTGAATCAAATAAATAAAGTTCTTTGTTATTGAAAGATCCATCAGGGTTTTTAGATATATGACATCCTTCAGCACAATTCGTATAAGTTTGCCAGGTTCCAGTTGAATCTTTGTATCCTGTACGATCAGTAATCTTAATAATATTATGAGGTGTTGTGTATTTATAAGTTGGTGCTACGCTAAAATTGGACAACAATGAAATTCCATAATTCTGCCAGCTTTCAGGATACATTAATGATCTTCTTAACAATGAATATTTATATTGAGGTTTAGTTGTTGGGATTGGATTCATTCCAATTTTATATCCCTGATATGAATGAATTAATGCCCCTTCAGTGCTACCAATATGACATTTACCACAATTGTTGTAATCCTGTGAATGGCAAGTATAACAACTGAATGAATTCATATGTGCTGTGTGGAATTGATTTGAAGCATTAATATTGGAATGACAGTTTGTACACTTCGGTAATTCAGGATATTTGTAACGTTGATCGTAAAGATTTCCATCTCCATGAATTTCATGTTTTGTATGACAATTCATGCATTTAAATCCAGCTTGTGTTAAGTGTACATCTGGAACTGTTCCTGCACCAACTCCAAAGTAAGCGTGTCCTCCACGACTCGTATGACAGGTTGTACAATGATCAACCATATTTGGTGTTTTAAAAAATGAATGACCTTGATATAGTCCTCCACCACCAGCTTTTGGTCTATTTACGTGGCAATCACCACAAGTTGCATGGCATTTACCACAGTTTTCATTATATCCATCTTTCATTGTTTGACTTAGAGCATCAAAACCATCAGGAACATTTCCCAAACCAGCTCGTTGGCAAACCATACTTTTTTGTCCCCAACCCTGATGAATATTGTTAACAGATTTACTAGCTATATCAGCATGACAACTTCCACATTTACTAATTGCATCAGTAGTTGGTTTTTTGTTAAAATCACCGGAGTGTGCAACTGTTTTATCTGAAGTATTATCTACCCCATTATGACAGGCTACACAAGGTATTTTTCCATGAACATCATTTTTAAATTGTTCATATCCAGAACCACCCATATATACTCTGTCATAAGGTTCAAAGTGTGGAGTTTCTCCACCGCACCCGCCACCACCGCTTATAGGCGGATCTGGGGTGTGAACTGCCTTTAAATGTGCATAATTTGTATGACAACCCTCACAAGATGCTACTTCTTTACTTGTGGTATCAATTGGAGTGTTATCATCCTTCTCCTCAGAACAACCGATAAGTAATGCTAAGAAAGGAATGATTAAGAATAAAAGAAGCTTTTTCATTGTAATATCCTTGATTTCAATAAAATTATTAGTGCTTCTGTTTATTCAATCTTTGTGCCACTAATTTTTGTGCATAACAAGCATTATATATATCAAATATGAAACATAACGTTCATTGTTATTGTCAATTGTAAGAAATATTTTATAATTCTAAAGAAAAGCAGAGTGGACGGTTTGTTTCATCGAAACACAAATGAAACATTTTGATTGGTTAAGTATTAAAACTAAAAAAAGTTAGTTTTTATTCGATTGAAAATTTAAATTTTTTTGGATCATAACCTTGCTCTTTAATAATTCTAAAAATCTTTTCTATTGTAGGGTTATCTAGTTTTGGAATGCGACTGAGAACCCATCCATATTTCCTGTTGGGAGTTCCAACTATTGCCCATTGATAATTTTCATCTAGTCCGATTATCCAGTAATCTCCCCAGAAAGGACGCCATCCAAAAAAACTAACAAAACTAACTTCTAATTTTGCATTTGTTTTTTTATCAACAACCCTGACAACCCCATCTGCAGCATCGATTTCCCCATCTTCATCTATACAAGAATTTGTTACATATATTTCACCATCTTTTGTAAGTGTGTACTTTGCTGTTGTATTCTTTACACATTGATCCTGAAAACTGTTTGGAATTTTTGCAACTTCATACCATAATCCAACATATTTTTTCAAATCAACATACTTAACTGTTGTTGGTGGATTTTGCTGAGCAAACATAATCGAGGAAAATAAAACAAAAATTAAAACCAGTTTCATTATTTAAACCTTTATAAATATTTTTTTTGCGTAAAGAATCCACATCAAACCAAGCCAAATTAAAATATAAACTACAGCCCAGGCTAATGAAGCATTAATTGGTTGTAACCATGATAAAAAGAAATTATCAAACAAGTAACTTTTAATTGTAACAACATTTCCATCAGCACCGTTCCATTTAACCATATACATTATCCTTCCAATAATTCCGGAAAGAAAGAAAACTGTAATTGCATTCATTCCATAAACCTGAAATGGTTTTATCCACCAGGTAACTTTTTTAACATCAATAAACCAATAACAGAAAGCAAGAAAATTTAATGCAAGTCCTGCTGTGTATAAAACATAAGAACTTGTCCAAATATTTTTATTGATTGGGAACCAACCATCCCAAACATATCCTGCAACCATTAAAACACTTCCCCAAACAAAAAGCCAAACAGTTTTTGTTGTCTGATCTTTTTCACTTCTTAACCAATTACCAGTAAAGATACCAAGCATAGCTGAACCAATTGCAGGGAGTGTGGAAAGTATTCCCTCAGGATCCCAAACTTTTGTTCCTGACCAAAGATGACCGTTTAGTAAAAGATTATCTAACCATGCAGCAAGATTAGTTGTCGGTTCGTAGTTTGCGTATCCAACTCCGGGAACAGGAATTAAACTCATTAATGCAGCATAAAGCACTAAAATAATTCCGGTAAACCAGTATTGAAATTTTGTATTTGTAGTGAGAAATAGAATTGATGAAATCATATAAACAATTGCAATTCTTTGAAGCACACCAGGAATTCTAATTGTACTCCAGGAAAATTCGTGTCCAAATAAAAGTCCGAATGGAAATCCTGCCAGTATAATTCCTAAACCAAAAAGAATTATAGTTCTTCTAAAAATATTCAGGTATAAACTTTTCATATCACCGCCTTGTGCTTTTCTTTTGCTAAGCGAATATGAAATTGCTACTCCAACTATAAAGAGAAAGAATGGAAAAATTAAATCTGTAGGTGTGCAGCCATGCCACTTTGCATGTAATAATGGTGGATAAAC
>JBATOT010000021.1:0-16493 GCA_049291095.1 Ignavibacteriaceae bacterium
CATTAAAAGTTTGCCGCACTTCTGAAAAGGAATGGCGCGACGATCATAATAAAATTCTTTTTGAGTTTGGTAGTTTAGATACTTTAATAAATTTAGTTCAGCAAAATTTTGGCGTAACATTGCTGCCATATTTATCAGTAAAGTTTATGAAAGATAATTCGCAGTTGGATTTAGTTCGGGAATTTAGTTCTCCAGTTCCGAAGAGAGAAATAGGACTCGTTTACGGTAAATCATTTATTAAAAAGCAGCTTGTGAATGCATTAAAAAAAGAAATTTTAAATGCTGTCCCAAACGAATTAATTGAAAAAAAAGAAGGGTTGATAATTCATTAATATGTTTACAATAAAAAGAAAAATAAATTTTTTTGATTGCGATCCGGCAGGAATAATCTTTTATTCCAGGATTTTTGAATTCTGTCATTCAGCTTATGAACAAATGATCTCTAACTTTGAATTGAAAGAAAATTATTGGATCAATGATGATTATGTTGTCCCGATAATTCATTCCGAAAGTGAGTACGTAAAACCAATTAAGTACGGAGATGAAGTTTCTATAAACGTCCAGGTTTCACAATTACGTGATTCATCTTTCGAACTAATGTACACTATCAAAAGGGATAAAACACTTTGCTGTCACGCAAAAACTGTTCACGTTTTTGTGGATAGAAAAAGCTGGAAGAAGAAAGAAATGTTTAAAGATTTAGTGGTTGGATTAAAAAAACATACAACTTAAAACATCTTTTTTATTTTCTCACGTTCTAATTTCCCAAGACTTGTTCTCGGTAATTTTTCAACAAAGTAAAAAGCTTTAGGGATTTTAAAGCCTGCCAAACTTTGCTTGAGATTATCTTTTATGATCTTTTCATTCAGGTCAATATCATTTAATACAATCGCACAGGCTACAATTTGTCCCCATGTTTTACTTGGTTTTGGGAAAACACAAACTTCTTTTATTCCTTTGATCTTCAGAATTGCTTTTTCAACCTCAATTGGATTTACATTTTCTCCGCCGGAAACAATTAAATCATTTCTTCGTGCTTCGATAAACAAATAACCATCATCATCAATAAAACCTAAATCTCCGGTGTGATAAAATCCATTAATAAGCTTTGATGAAGTTTCATTTTCATCATCAAGATATTTTTTAAACAAACTATTTGATTTAATTAAGATTTCAGAATCATTTGAAATATTTATTTCAACATTGTTTAAAGCTTTACCTACAGATTGTGGTTTAGCTTTAATTTTACTTGCTGAAATAGCTGTTATCATTGAAGCAGTTTCAGATGAACCATAAACTCGATAAGGTTTCCAACCAAGTTTATCAGCCTCAATAATTAATTCATCATCAACAAATCCACCGCCAATTAAAGATATTTTTAGTGAATCATTAGGTTTTATATTCTGTTGAATTAATTTTTCTAGCTGAGTTGAAACAAGTGAAAGATGAGTTGGATTAAATTCTTTTATTGATTTTGTTAAATCATCTGTTTGTAAAGATTGTGGAAGTATAATTGAACTTCCGTAAAAAAGTGAACGACAGATAATTTGAAATCCACCAATATGATAATAGGGAAGCGAAGCCAACCAGTGATCAGTTTCTTTATGATTTAAAATCTCATTACCAGTTTTAATACTGTTTATTAAAGATGAAAAAGTATGAACAACTCCTTTTGGTCTTCCTGTGGAACCTGATGTAAAAATAACAACTGCTTCTTTCTCCCAGGTTGGAATGGAAAAAGTTTGAGTTTCATCATTCTCACTTATGATTTTGTTAAAATCAATTATCTCTAATTCGTTTTTACTAAGATTAAATGATGATTTTTTATCAGTAACCAAAAACTTAAAATTATGATCATCTAATATTGAATTAATTTCATCATCAAGCAGTTTTGTATTTAGTGGAACAGGAATCGCATCTAAAAACCAGAGTGCAATAACTGTTTTAATGAATAGAAATTTATCTTCAATCAATAATGGGATGTAGTTTTCTTTTACAATTCTTTTGTTCGAAAGTGTGAAAGCAATCTGCTTTGACTGAGCATATATATCTTTATAAGAAATTGAGTTATTTGAATTAATAATTGAAGTGAGATCAGCTCTTTCCGAAAAATTGAAAAAACTATCTGTGGATTTTGAATTCATTTTACAAAACCATTTTTGTGATTCTTATAAAATAATGCCAATAGAGAGAAGTAAACCATATATGGCAGAAAACTTTGCCGAGAGCTCTAAAGTTTTGTTAAGCTGCGTTCCGGTCAAAGCATAAATCATTTTAACCAGTGTTATTGCAATCGGTAGGGTAATGTAAGGAAGGAATATCCAGATATTAAAATCATATTTAAAGTGAAGCAGAAAAGGAATGAAAAAAGAAATGAGAATGAAAAAAATATATTCGTATCTGGAAAAATCTTTTCCGAGTAAAACAGCTAAAGTATTTTTACCAGCTGATTTATCTTCTTCAATATCACGATAATTATTTACAATTAAGATATTTGTAATCAATGCACCAACAGGAAGTGAAATTAGAAATGCGAGAAAATTAAATTGCTGAGCATGCAAATAGTAAGTTCCAACTGTTCCAACAATGCCAAAAAAGATAAATACAAATAAATCGCCAAGTCCATTATAAGCCAATGGAAATGGACCTGCGGTGTATGCTAATCCAGCAATGATTGAAAATATTCCGATCCATAAAATCATCAACCCAACAGAGTAGACAAGATATAAACCCAGAAGAAAAGCTGTAAAGAAAATTAAAAATATTCCCCATTTCATTTCTTTAACTGAAATTAATCCGGATGCTAAAACTCTTAATGGTCCTTTTCTTTCTTCAGTATCAGTTCCTTTTAGAAAATCATATAAATCGTTTGTAAAGTTTGTTCCGATTTGAATGAGTATTGAACATAACAATGCGATGATCGAATAATGTGGAAAAAATATTCCGTGGTAAATTGCTAAAGCTGAACCAACCATGACAGGAACTAAAGCTGCCGGCAATGTTCTTGGTCTGCTCGCTAAAATCCAGCATTGAAGTTTTGAAATATTAATTTTCTCTTCACTCATTACGGAAGTTTAGGAAATTTTTTAAAATTTGGTTTACGTTTTTCATTGTATGCTTTTTTACCTTCCTGCGCTTCTTCACTCATATAATAAAGTAGAGTTGTGTTGCCAGCAAGTTCCTGAATTCCTGCTTGTCCATCGAGTTCCGCGTTAAATGCTGATTTTAAAACTCGAATTGCCATTGGGCTGTGCTGTAATATTTCTGTTGCCCATTGAACTCCTTCTTCTTCAAGATTATCAACAGGAACAACTTTGTTCACCAATCCCATATCCAAAGCTTCTTGTGCGTTATACTGTCTGCACAAATACCAAATTTCTCGAGCTTTCTTTTGTCCAACCATTCTTGCAAGATAACTTGAACCAAAACCACCATCAAAGCTTCCAACTTTAGGTCCTGTTTGTCCAAAGATTGCATTATCTGCGGCAATAGTTAAATCGCAAATTACATGAAGAACATGACCGCCGCCAATTGCATAACCTGCTACAAGTGCAATTACAACTTTGGGAATACTGCGTATTAATTTTTGTAGATCTAAAACATTTAATCTTGGTACACCATCTTTACCAACATACCCCATATCGCCGCGAATGCTTTGATCACCGCCGGAGCAAAATGCATATTTGCCATCTTTCGCCGGTCCATATCCTGTCAATAAGATAACTCCAATCGTTTGATCTTCACGTGCATCAGAAAATGCATCGTACAATTCAAAAACTGTTTCAGGACGGAATGCATTTCTTTTTTCAGGTCTGTTAATTGTAATCTTTGCGATACCATCCATCTTTTCGTAGATGATGTCTTTATGGTTTTTGGCTTTTATCCAATTGAAGTTCATAGAATTCCTTAATTAAAACTGTCCCAAGTAATTTAAAACTATTTCAACAAAACGTTTTGATTCTTCAAGATGAGTGTTGTGCCCAGAGTTACGAACTATTTTATGTTTTGCTTTGAAGAATCTTTTCGATAATCGTGCATTTATTCCTGTAAACTTGCTATCAAGATCTCCGGTTATTAATAAAGTCTTAATTGGTATCTTTTTTAATTTATCGTGAACCGGAGGCATAATTCCTGTACTAAATCCTTTTAGTGAATTTGCATAACCAATTTTACTAGCAGAAGATTTTTTCTTTTTCATTTTTTTTAATTTATCATTCGAAAACCTTCTCTGCGTGTTAAATAATTCCTGATCATGCCACATTTCAATAAATTCTTCAAGTGTGTGAGTTTCAATAAACTCTGCAAGTTTTAAATCTTCCTCATATCTTTTTTGGCGCTCTTCATCATTTTTAATTCCCGCAGTTGCACTTTCAAGAATTAATCCTTTAACATCATCTGGATTAGCAGCAGCATAGCTCAAAGCTAATCTTCCGCCCATCGAATATCCCAAAAGAAAAACTTTGTTTGGAGTAAGATGATTTTTTACAAATTTTATTTGCGCTATTAAAGATTCAAGTTTGTAATTTTCAACATTACCAGGTGAATCACTTTTACCATGACCAACAATATCGAGTGCTAAATAATTATATTTATCAGGCAACTGTTCAAAAACAGGAAACCAGTCTTCAGCACAGCCGGTAAAACCGTGAAGAAACAAAACGTAATCTTTAGTTCTATCAATCTCTTTTGGATGTTCAATATTAATCTTTACACCATTTACATCAAGCTTCATAATTCCTCAAAAATTTATCAATAAACTTATTAACTTTTGTCCAATATTTATTACGTATTGACAAAGAGTATTCCGAGTTAGTTTTAATTTCATAAACCACTGCTGTTTTTCTAACGTTAGAAACTTTAATATGATTTACAATGTCCTTATACGTTTTTAACTGCTTAAAATCAACTTCAAATGCCTCTGAAAGTTTTTTAAACGACAAATTTGTTGGAGTTAAAAAAAATTTTTCTAAAACATTTTTATGAATCGAAATCGGAAGAAATCGAAAGATAGAACCGCCGTTATTATTTATTAAAATTATAATTAGCGGAATTTTATATTGTTTAGCGATCAACAAACTATTAATGTCATAATAAAAAGAAATATCACCAACGATAAGATAAGTTGGATTTTTAGATTGGCTACTAATTCCCAGAGCAGTGGAAATAATTCCATCAATACCACTTGCTCCACGATTTTGAAAAACTTTAATGTTCTTATTCAAAACGGAAGAAAAAAAATCAAGATCTCGAACCGGTGTGCTATTACCAATAATTAAATTAGAATTTGGTGGGATTGAGTTAATTGTTTCAAGAACTATTTGTGTTTCATTAAGTTTATTTGAATTAGAAAAAATTTCGTTTTTTATTTTTTCAATTTGGCTATCAACAGTTTTTAAATACTTCAGATTTTTCGAATATATGTTATTGTTTAATACTTCAATATGATTCAAGGATTTAATAAAAAGTATCTCATCCATTTTAACTATATTATTTTTTTTCAGTCGAGTGTTAAAATCACCAAATCTATTTACAATAAAATGTTTAGCCTTTGAATTAGATAAAAAATCTTCAAATGAACGGGATGTCAATGGTCTACCAAAATGAAAAATATACTTTGGCTTAAATGATTTTATTATACTATCAATACGACAAATGGAATCATAGTTTGCAACTAAATTAGAAAGATTTTTTGATTTAAATCTTAAGCTACTTGATACATCTGCAAAAATTGGAATTGAAAGTTTTGTGGAAATATTTTCTAAAGATGAAAAGAATTCATCACTAAATGTACCCGCACCAATTGTGATTAATCCATTGTTATTATTTCTGATCAATTCTGATAAGATTTTAAAAGTATTAAGATTAGTTTTTTCTAATGATTCGCTTTTACATTCTAAGTATTCAACAGGTAAAGATTCTAATAAGATGTTTTCTTTGATTTCATCAGTAAAGGAATCCGGCTCAAGTGGTTTTTCAAAAGGAAAATTAAAATGAACGGGACCAACATTTGTTGTTTTACAAATATCAAATGCTTTTTTAACGTTAGCTTTAAGATTTACAATACTTTTCAAATCCAGCTTTGGCAAACCTGTATCAAGAAAATATCTTATATGATTTTTGTAAATATTATCCTGATTTATTGTTTGATTAGCTCCGGAATTTCTTAAATATGCTGGACGATCTGCAGTGCAAATTATTAGTGGAACTCTGTTTTGATAAGCTTCAATAATTGCAGGATACAATTCAGCAGTTGCGGTACCTGATGTTGTAATTATAATTACTGGTGAGTTAGACTGTTTGGACAAACCTAAAGCAAAAAACCCAGATGTGCGTTCATCAATAATAACGTAAGATTTTATTTTTTTGTTTTGCGAAATTGCGTAAGTAATTGGTGTGCTTCTCGATCCAGGTGAAATGCATGCATATTTTACTCCACATTCTACTAATTGATCAATAAAAATAGTTGACCAAAAATAATTGCGGTTAACTTTTATCTGCATTATCAAACAAAGATAAAATGGGTTTTAACTTTAATTGTGTTTCTTCAAATTCTTCTGTTGCATTTGAACCATCAACAATTCCGCATCCAGCATAAGCATAGAGTTTATTTTCTTTTACTAAAGCAGAACGTATCGTAACAAAGAATTCTCCATAATTATCAGCATTAAACCATCCAATTAAACCAGAAAAAAGTCCACGATCAAATTGTTCTGTTTTCTCAATCATCTTTAAAGACTGTTCTTTAGGTATGCCGCAAACCGCCGGTGTAGGGAATAGTGATGTAATAATTTTAAAAATCTGATCCTTTGATTTTAAAGTGCCTGTAACAGAAGTTTGTAGATGCTGAATGTTAGGCAATTTTTTCACTATCGGATTGTTAACAATTTCAACTTTGTCAACAAAATTAAAAACTGATTTTTTTATGTAATCTATTACAGCTTCATGCTCAACTTTATTTTTATCACTTTTTAAAAGTTCGGATTCAAGCAATCTATCCTGCTCGGCATCAAATCCACGTTTAATTGAACCAGCCAAAGCCTCGGTAAAAAAATTGTTTCCAGAATATTTAATTAGAATTTCAGGAGTTGAACCAAAGAAAATTGATTTGCCTGATTTAAATACAAAATTTGTACAAGTAGGATACTTGTTATTCAATGTGTCCAAAATGTTTTGCCAGTTTATTGGCGAAGAGATTTCGTATTCAACCCTGCGAGCAATCACTACCTTTTCAATTTTTTCCAGCTTAATTGCTTCAACTACAAAATCGATCTGCTTCTTCCAATCTTCAAATTCACCATTTATGGATTTGGTTATTAAAAATGTTCGCTTACTTTCAACATTTTTAAGTCTGTTTTCAAGATTGTAAATCAATTCTGTTTCTCTTTCAAGAAAATCATTAAAATTTTCTTGATGAGAAAAATTTTCAGAAAAAAAATTTGCGATCAAAAAACATGTTCCGGAGTGCTGAAATAAAATAATTTTTGGTATTATAAAATCTATATCGTTAAAATCATTCCATTCTTCAGAATCTTTTTTAATCGGAAATTTTACTGAAGTAATAAAAATCGGCAAATTAAATTTTTCATAATCACTATGGTTAGATATTAATTTACTTTTTAATGCGGAGATTTCACCTGAAAGCGATTCATAGTTATCAAAATTAAACGATTGTTTGTTTAGAATTTCAAACGATAAAAAAGAAATATTATTGTCTGGTTCAGAATAATAGAAAACTTCCTCAGCTTTTGAAGTAAAATGTTCAAGCAGCAAAGTAAATTTTATTGAACTTATTTTGACAGCATAACTAAAAAAAACTTTGTTAGGGTCACTTAAATTTTCTGAGAAATCATTTGAAGTGTTTGCTGATATTTGGGATGTATTACTCATAAATCTCTATTGTTTACAAAAGTAAAATTAAGTTATTAGGTAAAAAGTTCATAAGACTTAAATCAAAAATTTATATCTTTTTCTATCGTTTCAAGAATTCTAAGGTAACTATCATACCTTTCTTCAGAAATATGTCCATTTTCTAATGCTTCGATAACTGCACAGCCAGGTTCGTGATTATGAGTACATGTATTAAATCTGCAGGAATTAATAAAAACTTCAAATTCCTTAAAATAATGCCCAACATCTTCTTTCCTTATTCCAAAAGGATCAATTTCCCTAACGCCCGGTGTATCAATAATATAAGTTTCATTTCCCACAAAATTCATAACACTGGTTACGGTAGTGTGAGTTCCTTTAGAAGTATAATTACTTACTTCTCCAACTTTAAGGTTTAGATTTGGATAAAGCAAATTTAATATAGTGGATTTTCCAACTCCTGATTGACCCCAAAAAAGATTTTTTTTCCCTTTAATATACTTTGCAAGATCATTAAAATCGGCTGACTTAAATTTAGTTGTTAAAAAAACTCTATAGCCAATGTCCTTATAAAGATTAGCCCATTGGATAACTGAATCTTCATCCACAAGATCTATTTTATTTATGATGATATTTGTTTTGATGTGCGAACTTTCACAAGCAACTAAAAATCTATCCAAAGTTTTATTATTAAAATCAGGTTGAATGGTACTTGTAACTATAAAAATATTATCAATATTTGAGGCAATAATCTGTTCAAGTCTTTCTCCCCTATAACTTGCTCCGCGTGTTTTAATTGCTTTACGTGATAGATGATTTTTTCTGGGAAGTATTTCATAAATTACTCCAGTGCCATCTTCATTCAAATCATAATTTACAATATCACCAACAGAGGCAAAATCTCTGTTAAAAAGTTTATCCTTTTTTAAATTAAATTCTTTTTTAAACTTACCTTTAAGTGAGCAGCGTATTAGTGAATGATCTTTACCTGAAAAGATGTAAAAATCTTTACTTTCTGAACGTGAAATAATTCCTTGAATGATAATCTCCTTTAAATAAAAAAAAGCACCACATCGAAAATATGGTGCTTAAACTGCTTTAGCAATTAAAAAAAGATTAGAATCTGTAAGTTGTTGTTAGCATAATATTATGCACTTTTACATCCTGGTAAGTTCTGGAAACGTTTGAATCATAATTATCACCAATATCTTTCCACCAGCCGTAAGCATATGCAACATCAATTCCAAAATTTCCTTCTGCTAAAAATCCCAATCCTCCAGTAAGATATTTATGATCAAAATCAGATGGATCAGCTTCAAAAGGAGATGGTTGAGACATAAAACCACCGCGGATTCTCAAGCCGATAGTTGGTACAGTGTATTCAAATCCAACATTGTAGTTTATACCTGTGGTTAGTAAACTTTTTATTTCTTTATTAATATCAGAAATATATTTGTCGGATAACCCTTCAGGATTATCAAACTCTAATTGTGAATAGTCTATTATTGTTGCTTCCGCACTTATTATAATACCCTTTAAGTTTACGGCAAAAGCTCCGTTTAATTCAAAAGGGGTAATTATATCATATGCAACTTCGTCACTATAATAATCAGTATCCAAAGAATAAGAAGTTGATGCAAATTCACTTGAACCGCTAACTAAAAACTCTTCATTTATCGAAAATGTTTTTGGAAACTGAACTGTAGCACCGAATCTAGCAATATCTTCAAACTGATAAAGGAAACCAAGTTTTGCGTTCCATCCACCTACATCCCATTTTATGGTGTTATTTAAATAGAATGTTCTAAAATCAGTTGTCTGTGGTTCGTTTGGCGCAGTTTCTCCTTGATAAATATTTTGAGTGTCATCTTCGTAATAATCACTTATCGATTCAAAATCTCCATTAATTACAGTGAGATTTCCACCAATAAAAAAGTTTTTTTGTACTTCAATTGCCCCGGAAAATGTCCAGTTATCGATTCCACCAGAATTTAGGATGCTGCCACTTTGGTTTAGATTTCCATTTATAATTGTATTGTAACTTGTGTCAGTTAGATAAAGATCATAAGGAATATACCCACCGAGCAAACTTTGAATTTTTGAATTATTCCCACTATTAAATCCATCAAACTTTACGACATTCGAAAAATCTTTTGAGTTATGATATGATAAACCAAAAACTAAACTACCCTGGTAAGTTGGAAAGGGAAGTGCAAAACTTATTCTGTTTAGAGAAGTGTTTGTTGTGTTGTCCTGAGTTTCGTTACCAAACAAAGTTGATGTATTATCGAAATTATTAAAACTTAGTCCGCCAGAAAGTTCCATTTTTTTTATTAACCCAAATCCAGCTGGATTAAAATATGAAGCTGATGCGTCATCGCTTAAAGCATTAAAAGCATTTCCCATTCCAAGTGCTCTTGCATTCGATCCAAGACCTGGAAAACCTAAACGAATTGCATCGTTATAGTTTTGTGCTTGTAGCGATGCTACCGATATAAAAATAAATGCACAGAATATTTTGAGCGTGTGCTTTTGCATTATTATCTCCTTCCGCCAGAATTTCTTGATCCAGAATTATTTCTCGTATCACTGCTTCCAGAACTTCTAGTATTTGAATTTGTTGTACTGGAGTTATTCGAATTTGAATCTCTGGTGCTAGTAGTTGTTGAATTATTGTTCGAACTAGAGCTGTTTGTATTTCCGGAACCGGAATTTGTAGTTTGTGTTACGGTTGGAGTTGTAATTTCATTTGTCCTATCATTATTTCCTCTTCCGCCGGAGTTTCTAATATCTTCAGTGTCAGAATTTCTTCCTTCATTTCTAACTTTTGTTACTACATTATCTCCATTTTCATTTGTGGTCGTAATATAGACAACTGGGGTTACCCACCATGGTGATTCATAGTAATCAACGTATCCACCATAATCTTCGTAATCGTAAAACTCGCTATCTTCATTGTAGTTGTACGTTTCCTCATCAGGAAATTCCATGTTTGGATCCCAAACAATTGTATAGCAACCAGTGAAAAGAAAACTTACTGCAAATGTTAAAATACTGATGTTAAAAATTTTTTTCATGTTACTACCTTCTTCCAGAATTATTGCTTCCACTATTTCTTGGAGGATTCGAATTAGTATTTCCTCTCGGAGCTGAAGTTGTATTATTCCTTGGAGGCGTATAACTCCTTGGTGTATTATTTGTTTTTGGTGGAGTATAGTTTCTATTTGGTGATCTATTAGTACCAGTATTCGGTGATTTATTTATTCTAGGCGTATTGTTTTTGTTCTCCTTAGGTACTTTGATTTTATTAGATTCTTTTTTTCTTGTATCGTTATTTTTATTTATCGTTGAATTTTTCTTCTCAGTATTTTTCTTTCGCTCATTGTTAATTCTTGTATTAGTTGTCTTTTTCCTTGTATCTCTGATTACATCCTTGTTCTTATTGATACGAACATCATCTCGTTTAATTACATCATTATTTCTTGTAGTTTTTGTTCTTTCATCGTTTATACGGATGTTTTCTTTAGTTCTTGTATTATCATTATTCCGTATTGTTTTTATTCCATCTCTCGTAAGCGTTTTTGTATTATCACGCAAACCTATTCTATCCCGTTTAATTTCATCACGTCCAGAAACTATCTGTTTCTCCCTTGTGTTTAACTGATCTCTTAATGACGAATTTCCATCTCGCGATGTTAAAACATCTCTGTCTCTTCCAGAATTTCTTATGCCAGAGTTATTTCTAATTTTGTAACCATCATTTGTTCTGTATTTATACGTGTTAGAACTATATCCACCATAATACGGATAAGGATCCCACCAGCCATAATAATGATTTGGATACCAGTAAGTTGGATAGTAGCAATATAATGATGGATAATACCAGTAATCCGGGTACCAAGGATCCCAGCACCAAGGATCATAATACCATCCAGTACCGATAACTACAGAAACAGATGGATGATAATTCCAAAAATATTTTCTGTAAGAAGGATAACCATAAAAGTAATAGTTTGATTCTCCGCTTTCAGAGTATGATTCTTCTTCTTCGTTATAAGAATATTCTGCATCATCATACTGATCATCAGCATATTCTTCAGAAAGAGTATCTGCTTCTTCTTCGTAATCATAATATGGTTTGCTTTCTTCACGATTCCAATTGCCGTAATCATCTCTTGAAGCAACCTGGGTATAACATCCTGTAAGATTTAATAAAAGAATCGGTAGGAAGGAAAACAATAATAATTTATACTTTTTCATTTTTTTAACCTTTAGTAATTCAACAACTCTAAAATTGCAAATATCGAGCCTATTAAAAAGGGGCATTTTAATTCCAATTCCTAAAAATCCAAACCAAAACAATTTGAAGTGTATATTTGAGTAAACTTGATTGTACTAAAAGGCACACACGAATTTTAGTGGAGTAATGGAATTTTGGAGTAATGGAGATCTAAAATTCGGTTATTCCACCACTCCATTTCTCAAAAACTCCTTTTTTGCTAAATCTGTTGAGTAAACTCAATTACTAGAGCTCTATCTGCAGAAGTGGGGTTCCATTTTTTATTTTCTAATAAATCTCTAAGATCAAATCCGGCAGTAACTCCAGGTGCAACTGACCATCTTACACCTAGATTTAAATATCCTTTGCCATCCCCAAATTCATTTGTAGAATTATCATTAAAAGCAAAATTGTATTCGATTAAAAAAGAAAAAGAACTTCCCAAAGTCTTTTCTGCTCCTATCATCAGATTTACAAAATTATCTCCATCTTTATCTTCAAGTACCGAGTAGTTTACTGTACCATGCAAACTTAAATAACCAAGCATTGCAAAGTTTTTACTAGCAGCCGCAAAAATTCCTGGCGCTTTAATTCCAAATCTTTTTTCGTCTTTAAAGTATTGTCCTTTCCCTTGAGTATCGAATCCCAGTGTTAAAGCAGGTATCAAAACAGTTTCATCCATTACACGAAAACGAAAATTTACACCAGGAGGAAAAGGATACCAATCTGGTTTTCCTGAGCCAACTATGTTTGAGCCGCCATAAGAAAGACCAATGCTTATATTATCAAAAATGCCTGCTTCAACTTTTGCAATTAAAGTTCCAAAAGGTAAAAGTTCAGTTGTTAATCCAACCGATCCGCGTTCCATAATTCCGGCTGTTGGCATATCAATAAGCTGCCTGTATTCATACTTTGCTTTTTCACCTGCGGTGCCTTGAGCAAATAAAGTTTGTGTTGTAAGTAAAATAAAAAGTATGGATGTAAAATATTTCATATATCCTCTTTTGGAAAAAAACTTATTGCAAAATAGAAATTATTTCTTTTTAATGCTGATTTATTTAAGCAGTTAATGAGAGTATTTCAAACTCAATATATTCCGGTAAAAGAAAATATTTTGATTTAATTTTAATCCCAACCAAACCAATTTCTCCTTTTGATCTTAATCTGATCAAACCCTTACTTTCATTAACTTCAATTATTTCTATCAATTCAGACCCATGAATGAACTCAAAAGTTGCAGATGAATTTCTGAAAATTGCTTTTGTACCAAGAGCATTGATCGGCAAAACTTCAATAATCATTTCAGATTTTGAATCAGCAAAAAGAAATTCCGGACTTTTTCTTACTTCAGTTCCATAAATATTGTACAGAAAAAAATATCCTGCGAGCACTATTAGGAATATGAAAATTATTAAATAGATAAATAAAATTTTTGGCCTCATTGACTAGTTCGTTTTATTTTTAATACTGATAATCTTAATCCCTTTATAATTTCTTTAACTATATCATCAGGTACACCGTCTATATGTAATGATTTGAATCGCATATCACATTGATCATTAACATAATCAATAACAACAAACCGGTTCTTTCCAGTTAAAGCTATCTCCGTTGAAAAAAAATCCAGATCTGTTATTTTTCTTATTGTTTTTGTTATCTGGAAAAGTTTTCTTAATCCAAACTTTTCTATTTCACTATCATCGAGATTTTTATAAATATGAGTCTCATCATTCCACCACGCACAAATAGTTCTTCCAAAAGCCAAATAACATCTAAACCAAGCTCTTTGTCCATCAAGAATCAATGGGTGAATTTGTTCCTGAATTAAATACTTATCATCAGAGTGCTTTAATCTTGCAGTAAGAACTTCCTTTAAAGTTTCTGCTCCTTTTACAACACCTATTCCACCGCCTGTAGTATTACAAGGTTTAACTATAAATGGTCTTCCAAGTATTGCCAGTTCGTCTATTGAAATATATATTTCTTTTACCTGGCTATGTGGTGGAATTATAATTGAATAAGGTACATGTATTCCCGATGTTATAAATTCAAGGTGCATTGTCGCTTTATCAATAGCATGATGAATATTCTTATATGGATTAAATATCTTGACTTTGCGGCGTGTTAAAATTTTAGCCAGTTCAATAAAATTATCATCAACATCAGATGCTCTATCAAGATAACATAAAAAATTCAGCTTACGAGATTTAACCTTTTCTGTTACTTCATATATGTTTTTATAGTTAATAATATAAGTTGTTAACCCAAACTCATGAAGCTGGTTTTCTATAGCTGAAACAAATTCTACATCATACTCCCAATCGTAAGCGATTGCTAAATCAAATGTTTGCATTAATTTTTATTTTTTATTGTTAAGTTAATACATACCTGCTTAAGTTTTCAAATATGCGATGATATCTTAAAGTTAAATAGCCTTGTTATTACAATCGAGCAATAATATATTCACAATTATGAAAAGAAATATTCTATACATATTAATACCTACAGTTTTATTTTCAATTTTTCTTATTAACTGCTCGGGTTCGGCTCCGATTGTTGAAGAAAAACCTGACGCAAAATCCTTACTAACTGATGATCAGAAAAAGCAAAAAGCACTTGAGTATTTTATAAATGGCGGTGTTTTTGAAAGTCAGGGGAATTATGAATCAGCTGCCGTGCAATATGAAAAAGCACTTCAATTTGATTCTACAGCAGGACTATTTTTTACATTAGCAAAATGTTATGTCTATCTGAATAAACTTTCACCAGCTCTAGACTATTCACAAAAAGCATTAAAGCTAGATTCAACTAAAATTGAATATTATGATTTACTAGCCGATATTTATAATTATGGAAACCAAACTGAGTCAGCAATAGTAACTTTAGAAAGTGCATTGTTGATAGATTCACTAAATATTGAGTTGAATTATAAACTTGCACGATTATATGAAACCGATAAACCCCTTAAAGCTGTTAAACTCTACACTAGAATTCTTTCACAACTTGGTCCAGAATGGTCGGTATTAACCCGAATTGCTGAACTTCAGGAAAGATTAGGAAATAATGAAGAAGCAATTAATGCAATTAAAAAATTGCTGGTAATAGATCCTGCAAATATTCCATTAAAAAAAATGTTGATTGAATTTAATATTCGTGCAAATAAGTTTGATGATGCTCTTAGTCTTGTAGATGAAATTATTGAGTTGATGCCGGACGACCTTGAATCCAGAGAAACAAAAGCGAAGATTTATTTAGCAAAAAATGATTGGGAAAGAGCATCAAAAGAATTTAATTATTTGCTTGATCAGCCTGAAGTTAATCTGGATGCAAAGATTAATATTGGCGCCAATTATTTTAATCGTGCTATTACCGATTCTACAGTTTTACCAATAGCAAAATCCTTTTTTACAAAACTTGATAAAGACACAATTGATTGGCAAATCAAAATGTATCTTGGTGCAATAGCACTTAGTGAAGGCGATGATTCTATTGCAATTGAAAATTTTAAATTCGTTACAGAAAATGCTAATTGGAATGTTGCTGCTTGGGTTAGACTTGGCGGGTTGTATTTTGATAATCGAAAGTATGATGAATCCGAAGTTGTAATGAATGAAGCCATTTTATCTTTTCCCGAAGATTTTTATGTTAATTTAATTTTGGGATTATCTTTAGCTCAGCAGTCAAAACATAGAGATGCTGAAAAGTACTTAAAAAAATCTACACTACTTAATCCAACAGATATAACCGCGCTCTCAGCGTATGCTTTTACTTTAAATCAACTTAAAGATGATGAGAAAGCGATCTTTTATCTTAATCAGGCTTTAGCAATTAAACCGGATGATGTTCAGTTGATTGGGACTCTCGCTATGATTTATAATGGGATGAGAGTCTTTGAGAAAAGTGATAGTTTATATGAAAGAGCTCTTGAATTAGACCCCAATGATCCATTGATTAATAATAATTATTCCTATGCCTTTGCAACTCGTGGCATTCAGTTAGATCGTGCATTAAAGATGGTTAAAATCTCTGTTGCCGCTGATTCATTAAACTCATCATATCTTGATACAATTGGCTGGGTTTATTATATGCTTGGAAATTTTACTGATGCAAAATTATACCTTGAAAAAGCGATTGAAGTTGGTGGAAAAAGTTCTGTTATGTTAGATCATTTAGCTGATGCTGAGTATAAATTGGGTAATAAAGACAAAGCGATTGAACTCTGGAAAAATGCTCTTGAGCTTGAACCGACTAAAATTGAAATACAAAATAAAATTGATAAAGGTGCAATTTGAAAAAATTAGGTTTACTCGTTCTGGTTTTAGTTAATTTATTAATATTAGTCACTGCT
>JBATOT010000022.1:0-3643 GCA_049291095.1 Ignavibacteriaceae bacterium
TTAATGTATCCCGGAAAGATAAATCTTGTAAGACAGGTTGGTGAATTCCAAACCTATGTTTCATCAGGATTTTTTCCACTACTACCGGGTCAAAGACAAAGGATGGCAATCTCAGTATCTATTTCGGCAGGAGGTATCACTAGAGATGCTGATATTGAAAATGTAATTAGTAAACAATTAGAAGCTACCAAAGCATACAATGCCGACTACCAGTTTGCTCAAGCACCTTTACAAGTTACACTAACTGCTGTTCCCGGAGATGGTAAAGTAACTCTTTATTGGGATGATATTGCGGAAAGTTCATTCGATAGATATATCGACAGGATTGGTGGTAATGGATTTGATTTTGAAGGATATAGAATTTATAGAGCTACTGATGCAGCATTTCTTGATGCTTTAGTAATAACCAACTCTGATGGAGTAAAAATATTAAAACGTCCAATAGCTCAATTTGATTTAATTGATGGAATTAAAGGTTTGCATCCGGTAGATATTCAGGGAGTTAAATTTGATTTAGGTGATGACACCGGTCTGAAACATCAATTTGTTGATACCACCGCTGTTAATGGTCAGCGATATTTTTATGCGGTTACTGCTTATGATTTTGGTTATGAAACTGCTGGATTTGCTCCTTCTGAAACAGCTATACAAGTTAGTGTTTCAACAGATGGAACAATTAAGTATGGAACAAATGTAGCGGTTGTAAGACCTACTGCCGGTGCTTCAGGATTTTTGCCGCCTGAAGTTGAATCTTTTAATCATACCGAAGGTGGTGCAAGTGGTGAGATAAATTTTGAAATAGTTGATCCAACAAGGATAAAAGATAATCACGTTTATGAACTTACTTTTAAAGACACAACTATTAGAATTGATAACAAAGATATTGTAAAAACACTTTCATTTTCTCTTAGAGATTCCACAGAAGGTACTTTTTTACTCGAGGACGATAAACGATTGGAATTAGGAGATGAACTTTCTTTAACTGATGGTTTTCGTCTATCATTTATAAATGAAGATAACATTGCTATTAATAATCTTAAGACAGCATGGAATGATCCAAATATATTTTCATTTGATTTTGGTGTATTCACTTATCTTGTAACAAGAGGAGTTCAAAATCCAAGTGATTATAAAATAGTTATTGGAGACGTTGGTATTGCAACTTCAAAAGATACAACAATTCCCGGAAGAACATTTGCCGCTGTACCTGTAAACTTTAAAGTTATTAATACTACACAGGATAATAGAGAAATTGAATTTGCTTTTACCAATACGGACGGGAATGATGGTAAGCTTAGTATTGATCCTACTGGAAGAACTGATGCAATTTATTTTATTGAAAAAGATAGAACCGGGAAAAATGTTTTTACATGGCAGTTTGTACTAAATCTGCAGAAAGGCAACAGAAATCCACAAGCTGGCGATACTGTTGAGCTAGTTCTAAATAAACCTTTCCTTTCTTATGATGTTTATAAATTTAAAATGAAAGGATCAACAATTTCGATTGACAAGGCTAAGGATGATCTTGAAAATATAAGGGTAGTTCCTAATCCATATATAGCTACTGCATCGTGGGAACCAAGGAACACGTATACCAGCGGACGAGGACCACGAGAAATTCATTTTATAAATCTACCGAGCAAATGTACTATTCGAATCTTCAATGTTAGTGGTACCCTAATTAAAACGATTGATCAGGAATCAGCTTATGAAAATGGTACTGCCATTTGGGACGTGTTAAGTGATGAAAAATTTGAAATAGCTTATGGAATATATGTTTATCATATAGAAGCGCCCGGTATTGGAGAAAAAACGGGAACATTTGCAATAATAAAATAGAATTAAATACCATGAAAAAAATAAATACTTTAATGAAAAATTTAATTTTGATTTTCATTCTTGCTGCCGGTTTATTAACCGAGAATGTTATTGCGCAGGAAATTAGAAAAGTTGGAACTTCAGCAGCAACTTTTTTAAGAATTCCTGTTGGTGCACGAGCTTCCGGAATGGGTAGTTCCTTTGTATCGATGATGAACGATCCGAGTGCAATCTATTGGAATCCATCTATAATGTCATCAATAAAATCGAATGCTCTTATGGTTGATCACTCACTCTGGATGCCGGGAATTTATTTTGATTTCGCCGGATTGGTTGTTCCTGTTGAGGACTTAGGGACATTTGGTATAAGCTTTACAATTCTTCATACTGATGAGATGGAAGTGACTACTGTTGAAGAACAAATGGGTACCGGTGAAACATTTACTGCTTCAAGTTTTGCATTAGGGTTTTCTTACAGCCGTTACTTAACAGATCGCTTTTCTATCGGTGGAACTTTCAAGTATATCCAGGAAACAATTTTTAATTCATCAGCAACCGGGATCGCTTTTGATATCGGAACGATCTACGAAACTCCATTTGCAGGAATTCGAATGGGTGCAAGTATTTCAAACTTTGGAACCAAAATGCAAATGACAGGGGAAGATTTAAATATTCGCGTTGATCCTGCACCAGACCAGGAAGGAAATAATCAAAGTATAGTTGGAAAAGTTAATACTGATGAATTTGATCTTCCACTAATAATGCGTATCGGAATTTCCGGCGAAGTGTTTAATACCGAAGATTTTAGGCTAACACTTTCTGCTGATGGAGTAAATCCAAATGATAATTCGCAAAGTGTAAATCTTGGTGGTGAAATTGGACTACTTAATGAAAAAGTTTTGCTAAGAACTGGATACAATGATCTGTTTCTTGATGAGAGTGAAACGGATTTAACATTTGGTATAAGCCTAAATGAAATTAATGTTTTTAGTGATTTAATAATTTCTTTTGAATATGCTTATCAAAGTTTTGTTCATTTGAGTGATGCTAACAGGTTTACTTTAAGTTTAAAGTTTTAAGAAGAAGCGCATAAGAAAAATTTCTTTTATGGAAATACTAAATAACTTATTCCTATAATTATAAGGAGAGGAATCATGAAAACTAAAATTACTTTCATTCAATTGCTTCTGACTGTTATTTGTTTGGTGGGTGTAATCACAAGTCAATCGATGGCACAAACAATTAATGTTACCATCAGATTGAATACAGCTACAAACCTTGATACAATTCGTGCTGATGATTTTGTTCAAATTAGGGGACAGGTAACTGGTACAATAATCCCATCAATCACGTGGGATCAGAATTCAGGGATTATAATGAATAATATTGGCGGGGATTATTGGGAAACAACAGTTCAGATGGCAACAGGTTCCAGCATAAATTATAAATTCTGGACCGGGCAGAATGCTACTACGCCGACATTTTTCAATACTGGATGGGAAGGCAATCTATCATCAACCGGTGGAGGTGGTAACAGGCATTTTATTGCTGGTTCAAATGATACAACACTTGTCATGCAATATTACAATGGTATTTCAACTGAAAGACCACAGTACTGGCGGCCATTCGTATCAAAGCCGGATAGTGTAGCCATCTATTTTAGAGTGAACATGGGAGGTATAATTTTCGATCCCGCAACACAATTAGTAGATGTAAGAGGAGGATTACCTTTAGGAACTACAACCTGGGCACCAAAAATATTAACTCTTTCGCGTGAAGCTAGTAGTGTTAATGCAGGTTCATTTCAGTCCGGAGTAGTGTACAT
>JBATOT010000023.1:0-51521 GCA_049291095.1 Ignavibacteriaceae bacterium
AAAACACAGGTAACACAATGCTAAAATACAATATCAAATCACTTTTGCAGGCACGCGGAATAACAAAACCGCTTTCCCACCTTTCAAAAGCAGGCATCACATATCAAATGGCTCACCTGCTCATCAACAACAAAGTAGCCGCAATCAAACCCGCCGTGTTAGAAAAACTATGCACACATCTCAACTGCACCCCCAACGATTTAATGGAATGGACACCCGATGAAAAAACACAAATAGAAAACCACCCGCTTAAAACATTAATGCGTAAACCACTCCCGCAGCAAATCCAAAACATTATGCAGGATATCCCCGTAAGCAAACTCAAAGAATTTGAAGACAAAATGTTAGAAGTAAAAAAAGAATTACTAAAATAAAAATCCATCTACTTTAAAAAGTTCAGCTTTAATTTCCCTCTCCTTACAAAGGAGAGGGATTTAGGGTGAGGTTGATAGATGTATGGATTTCTTCGATCAGAGTTTTATTATGCACCTGAGGAATAGTATAAAAGAGTAGGTGAGTAATCACCCACTTTATTTTCAAAATCATAATCAGAATTAAATCATTTCTTCTTAATTTTACATCAACAATAATTACAACTTATGTTTAACCACTCCACAAACACGCAGGGGCGTTTATGAAAAAAGCCTTTTCTATTTTCTTTGCAGTTTTATTCACATCCATTAATTTTTCGCAAGTATTAGATGATCAATATTTTAAAGATAACCCGGAAGTATATTTTAGTTTTACAATATCAGATCGTTCAGAACTAAATACACTAACCAGGATTATCTCGATTGATAACATAACTGGTAATTCAGTTTATGCTTATGCTAATCAACGCGAGTTTAGAAAATTTGAAGAATTAAATTACTCTTATACTGTATTAACACATCCCGGTAAATTGATTGAACCCGAAATGTCATCATCTATTGAAGATATAAACGACTGGAATGTTTATCCCACTTATGATGTTTACTTAGCAATGATGTACCAATTCCAGACTAATTATCCATCACTGTGCAGAATTGTTGATGGCGGAAATACAGTACAGGGAAGAAAATTACTTTTTGCAGTAATTTCTGATAACGTAAATCAAAAAGAAACCGAACCGCAGTTTATGTACACATCATCTATACACGGAGATGAAACTACAGGTTATGTTTTAATGTTAAGATTGATTGATTCACTGCTTACTACTTATGGTACAAATGCACGTATAACTAACATTGTAAATAATTCAGAGATATGGATAAATCCTTTAGCAAATCCTGATGGTACTTATCATGGCGGAAACAGTACGGTAAATGGAGCTACAAGATATAATTATAACGGATATGATCTGAACAGAAATTTTCCTGATCCGATTTACGGTATAAATGAAAGTCAGCAGATTGAAACTACAAGATTTAGAGTAATAGCTGAAGCAAATAACTTTGCTCTTGTTGCAAACTTTCATGGCGGAACTGAAGTTGTAAACTATCCCTGGGATTCCTGGACAAATGCTTATCCGGATTATAAACATCATCCTGATGAATTGTGGTATCAGTACATTTCGCATCTTTATGCAGATACCTGCCAGGCAAATGCTCCATCAAATTATATGACTGGTTATGATGATGGAATTACTAATGGCGGTGATTGGTACATAATTTCAGGCGGCAGGCAGGATTATACAAATTATTATCGATGGGGAAGAGAAGTTACAATTGAAATTTCTGATACTAAACTTGTTCCGGCTTCACAATTACCTTCTTTCTGGAATTATAACAGAAAATCTCTTTTACGTTATATGGAAAATGTTTTAAGAGGAGTTAACGGTGTTATAACTGATACTTCCGGAAATCCTGTCAAAGCTAAAATAACTGTTGTAAGTCACGATGTTGATAATTCAGAAGTCTTTTCGGATTCAACCGGTTTTTATTTACGTATGCTTGCGCCGGGTACTTACTCATTTAAATTTGAAGCTCCGGATCATTATACACAAACTATCAGTAATGTTGTTGTTGGCTCTTATAATTCATTAACCACGCTTAATGTTCAACTTGTTTCAAGTATAATTCCTGTTGAATTAATTTCATTCACAGCATCAGTAAACGAGAACAACGTTACCTTAAATTGGATGACTGCAACAGAAATTAACAATATGGGATTTAATTTAGAAAGAAAACAAATCCAGAGTTCTCAGTCTATGGTTAGCAATGAAGAATGGAATACAATTAGTTTTATAGATGGAAACGGAACCACAACTGAGATGAACTCGTATTCTTTTCTTGATGAAAATCTGCAGGCAGGTAATTATCAGTACAGGTTAAAGCAAAATGATTTTGATGGTTCATATTCATATTCAAATATTGTTGAAGCAGAAATACAATTACCAAATAAGTTTGTGTTAAATCAAAACTATCCAAATCCTTTTAATCCAAGTACAAAAATAAGTTACTATTTACCGTTATCGTGTATTGTAGTAATTAAGATATTTAATTCTATTGGGCAGGAAGTAAAAGTGCTGGTTAATGAATATCAGGAAGCCGGTGCACATATTGCATTTTACAATGTGCAATCTAATTTGCCAAGCGGAATTTATTTTTACGAACTAAATGCCGGTAATAATATTCAAACTAAAAAAATGGTTCTTTTGCAATAATTATGTTTTGCGGGAAGCTTAGTCTTCCCGCAATCTTATTTTGATTAACTGCTGATTTTTATATCTTGCCTTAAGAATCCGATAAAGAATTACAAATGAAAAACTATTTAATATTATTCCTCATTTTTATATCGTTCATTTCATTAGCCTATTCAGGTTTGTTTGAACAAGATTTGCTTGGCGGAACTCAGCTAAACGGCAACGGTTGCGTTTGTCATACCACCGAACAGGATACTACTGTTTCTGTTTGGATAGAAGGACCGGATACATTGCTGGCAGGTGAAACTGGTATTTACAGGATGTACCTGGCAAATGGACCTGCGGAAGCCGGTGGTCACAATGTTGCTGGTAGATTCGGTATTATGTCGCTTGTTGATACTTTATCTGTTTGGGATTCAAGATCTCCAAATGAATTAACACAGGCTTTCCCTTTGGTTTTTCCAACACCTCAGGACACAATATACTGGGAATTTGCGTACACTGTTCCGGATTCAGTTGTTGTTGATACATTATATTCTTGTGGATTAAGTTTAGTCTATGATCATATACCTGATTTATTGGATAGATGGAATTTTGGTCCAAAGTTTCCGATAACGGTTGTAGAAAATATAGTTCCTGTTGAAATGATATCATTTACTTCTGCGGTAAGTAATAACCAGGTTCTGCTTAACTGGATTTCAGCAAGTGAATTAAATAATTCCGGATTTCAAGTTGAAAGACGAATAAAAAATGATGATAAAAATGATTTATGGGTAACAATTGGATTTGTTAATGGTAATGGAACCACATCAGAAACTAAGTCTTATTCTTATATAGATGAAAACCTGCCTGCCGGTAAGCAAAATCTTTATGCAGGAAAATATCAATACAGATTAAAGCAAATTGATTTTGATGGAAGCAGTCAATACTCTAAAACAATTGAAGTAGAATTTATTTCTAAAATTAATTTTGTACTGGAACAAAATTATCCAAATCCATTTAATCCAAAGACAGTTATTAAATATCGTTTACCATTTGCCGGTAACGTAATCCTTAAAGTCTATGATGTACTTGGTAATGAAGTTGCTGTCTTAGTTAATGAATATAAATCAGTAGGTGAGCATAAAATAGATTTTAATGCAGTTGGATTATCGAGCGGTATTTATTTTTACTATTTGAAGTCCGGAGATTTTACAGAAATAAAAAAGATGACTTACCTTAAATAAAAAAGAAAAGATATTAAAAAGCCCATCAATGATGGGCTTTTAGATTTTAAAACGAAGTAATAAAATTAATATTGTAAGAGGAAGAGTTATCAGGGTTACTTTGCACCCCTACAGAAACGTTCCAGCCGACTTCAGTATTAAGATTATCATTGTACTTTGATACTAATCTAACAGCGTTTATTGCACTAATCACACGATTAAGTAACAACGCACCAACAACAAATCTTACATTGTTAAAAGTCTGCTCTGATGAAACCCACATACTTCTGTAACTTTTTCTTTCTTCAGATGTATTCCATTTCCAAAAATATTCTTCAGTATCATACATCTCCTCAAAACTGCGTTCAAAAGCTTTCTCATCATTGTATTGATCTATGTTTAAATACTCACCAATTGTTGCGTAGTAGTTTTCATCTTTAGATTCAGTTTTAACTCCACCGTTCGTTTGAGCGTAAGAAATATACCTGTCTTTTTGCCAATTTCCGTAAACATTCATCCCGATATAAGTTCCCCACAAAACTCCGTCAGCAACAGTAAAATAAACTCCGCTATCGTAAGCATCTGCATAAAGTTCACCCATTCCAGGTAATAATAAAGAATACAAAATTGCAATTCCTGTATTCTTCTTTTTCTTTACGTCATCATTTAGAACAGATGCTTCATCAAATTCTGTTGTACTTGATATTTGCTGAATAGCCTGATGTTTAAGTTCGTATAAAGATTTAATTTCATTCTGAGTGAATGCTTGAGTAGATAGTACTAAGATGAGGATAAGGATATTTTTCATTTTTTTTGATTCAATATTAAATTGAGGATATTTCTAATGCAACGGAATTTTTTTTCTCTTTTATTTTACAGGTTACCAGACTTTTTTGATTACTTTTAGCTTCAACAATATAAATCTGGTTTTCAAGATTATTTTCAAATTTATTTTGAACTCTTATATAATTTGATGAGAATCCTTTTATCATTTCGTTATCATCTTTTGATTCAAACAATACTTCCAGATTCTTCCCGATCATTTGATTGTAAAAATAATTCTTCTTTTTATCACTTAAAATTCTAAGCATTTTATTTCTTTGCTTGCGATCAGCAGGATCAACATGGTCAGGCAAAGAAATCGCCTTAGTATCAGGTCTTTCAGAATATGTGAACACGTGCAGATATGAAACAGGTAAATCTAATAGAAAATTATAAGTCTCTAAAAAATCTTTTTCAGTTTCACCCGGATATCCAACAATAACATCAACACCAATTCCACAATCAGGAATCATTTCTTTAACTTTTAAAACTACATTTTTATAATCTACAACTCTATATCTTCTTTGCATGGATTTTAGAGTTGTATCACTTCCACTTTGTAAAGGAATATGAAAATGGTCACAGATTTTTTCTGATTCAGACGTAAGTTTTATTATTTCATCAGTTAATAAATTTGGTTCAATAGAACTTATTCTGATTCTGAAATCACCTTCTATTTCAACAAGCTTACAAAGCAAATCAAAAAATGATAACCCAAATGATTTACCATAATCTCCAACATTAACACCGGTCAGAATTATTTCCTTGTATCCTTGTGCAACAAGATTTGAAAACTCTTTTACTACTTGTTCCGGATCCATACTTCTGCTTTTACCACGTGCAAGTGGAATTGTGCAAAAAGTACACTTATAATCACATCCATCTTGAATTTTAAAATAAGCTCTGGTTCTGCTGTCAGCATCTGTAGAACTTGCAAGCCCAAATTTATTTAATTCATCATTGGGGGAAACATAAACACATGATGGATTATTTTTATTGAACTCTTTGATGAGAGAAAAGATTTCAAATTTTTCATTACTTCCCAACACTGCATCAACTCCGGCTATAGATGAAATCTCATCAGCTCTTAATTGAGCATAACATCCGGTAACAATAACGTAAGCATCGGGATTATTTCTTAAAGCTTTTCTTACTAACTGTCGGAATTCTTTTTCAGCATTTTCAGTAACGGTACAAGTATTAAACACATAAACATCAGCTTTATCTTTCATATCAACAATAGAAAAACCATTCTGTAAAAATTGGTTTCCAATTGTTGAAGTTTCTGAAAAGTTAAGTTTACAACCTAAAGTATGTAATGCTACGCTTTGTGCCATTTGATTTTAAATAATTGATATAAAAAGAGCGGGATGTTTTCCCGCTCCTAATATAGAATATTAAAGATAAATTATTCTGTATCGTCTTTTTTTGATGTCTCTGGTTCAGGAACTTCAAAAATCGGGAATTCAGAAGTATCAATTGCTCCCATTTCTGCATTCTGAATATTCTGAACAGTAACTCTTTCTAATTTAAAAGTAGAAATATATTGTTCAATTTCAGCATCAGTTTTTTCTTTAAGAGCAGCAATTGCACTTAAAACAATTTTCTTGCTTTCCTTATCAAACTCTAAAACTTTTAATGGAATTGTAGAATCGATAGGGAAGTGATTCGCAATATTCTTTAGCTTTGATGTAGAAAGCTGGGTTGTTGGAACAAATCCATCAACGTGCGAAGGTAGTTCAGCAATAATTCCTTTTTCAATTATTCTAACAACCTTGCCATCAGTTATTTTTCCAACTGAATATTCTTTTTCAAAAAGATCCCAAGGATTGTCCATAATTTGTTTATGTCCAAGAGATATTTTTCTCTGATCTACATCAACACCTAATACAATAATATCAATTCTTTCGTTCTTCTTAACAACTTCGCCGGGATGACGAATTTTCTTTGTCCATGATAAATCAGAAATATGAACTAATCCATCAACTCCCGGTTCTAATTCAACAAACACACCAAAGTTTGTAAGATTACGAGCAATACCTGAGTGTTTTGAACCGACTGGATATTTAGCCATTAATGTTTCCCATGGATCTGGTTCAAGCTGCTTAATTCCTAGAGAAATTTTCTTTTCTTCTTTATCAAGACTTAAAATGATTGCTTCAACCATTTGTCCCATTGCAACAATTTGCGAAGGATGTTTGATATGCTGAGTCCAGCTCATTTCAGAGTTGTGGATCAAACCTTCAATTCCTTTTTCAATCTCAATGAAAGCACCGTAATCAGTAAGAGATACAACTCTACCTGAAACTTTGTCACCAAGATTATATTTACTTTCGATTTTTTCCCAAGGATGTGGAAGAAGTTTTTTAAGTGAAAGTGAAATTCTTCTTTTCTCTTCATCAAAGTCAGTTACAACCACTTTAATAACTTCATCAAGTTTTACAACTTCGTTAGGATGGTTGATTCTGCCCCAGCTAAGATCTGTAATGTGGATAAGACCGTCAACGCCGCCAAGGTCAACAAACACACCAAAATCTGTAATTGCTTTAACCACACCTTCAAGTATCTGACCTTTTTCAAGACTGTTAAGAATTGCATTTCTTTGATCAGAAATCTCTTCTTCAACAAGAACTTTATGTGACACAACAACATTTTCGGTTGGCACATTAACTTTAACAACTTTAAAGTCCATGGTCTGACCAACAAATGCATCGAAATCTCTAATAGGACGGATATCGATTTGTGAACCAGGTAAGAATGCTTCCATTCCTAAAAGATCAACAACCATTCCACCCTTAATTCTTTTAACAATTTTACCTTCAATAATTTCTCCGGTATCATGAGCTCTAAGCACTTTTTCCCAGATTCTTAAGAAATCTGCTCTTTGTTTGCTCAGTACAAGATTTCCATCCTGATCTTCTACACTTTCAAGAACAACTTCAATTTCCTGTCCAACTTTAAGATCAACACCTTCATAAAATTCATTTTTTGGTATTGTTCCTTCTGATTTAAAGCCAACATCAACAATAACATTATCGCCCTGTATTCTTACAACACGGCCTTTAATCATTTCGCCTTCTTTAACATCTCTAAATGAATCTGAGTAAAGTTTTGCTAGTGCAAAAAACTCTTCCTGAGAATATTCTTCATCGTTAAATTTGTTCTTAGCTTTTTCGTACTCATCGGGAGTCACAGTTTTTAGAGTCGTTGCTTTTTCTTGGGACATTTATCCTCCTGCATATATTTTTCTGATTTTCTAAGTCTAAGCCGAAAGCTTAGAGAAACAGAGTATTTAGTTTAACAATAGTTTATCGGCTTATATTAATTTCTATATTTATCTGATACGATTTTAAATTCTTTAATAATTAGTTCTACTTGCTCTTCTATTGTTGTATTAGAAGTATCAACTTCAATTGAATCAGGTGTTTTTGTTAGCGGGCTTGCTTCACGATTGGAATCAATAAAATCTCTATTCTTTAAATTTTCTTTTACTTTTTCAATCGGAACATCAGTCCCTTTTTCAGAAAATTCTTTAGCTCTTCTAACTGCACGCTCATCAATTCCGGCTGTAAGATATATCTTAACATCAGCATTTGGATAAACAACTGTTGTTATATCTCTGCCTTCCATTACAACACCACCATCTTTTCCCATTTCTTGCTGCTTTTTAACAAGAATTTTTCTAACCCCCTCAATTGCACTTATTTCACTTACATTACTGTTCACTTCAAAAGATCTGATTTCTTTTGAAACGTTTTCTCCATTTACAGTTATGTCAGTTTCACCATCAATGAAACTTAGAACAACATCCAGATTTTTTGCTAACGCAATTATTTCATGGGTTTTACCCATCAAGTTATTTCTGAGAGCCAATAATGTAACCGCCCGGTACATTGCGCCTGTATCTATGTAAAGATAATTTAATCTTTTAGCCACAAGCTTTGCAGTTGTACTTTTCCCGGATCCAGCAGGTCCGTCTATGGCAATGATTAGCTTTTTTGACATAGGCAACAAAAATAGTTATAACTATTTAATTATCAAACGTTTAGGGGGATACAACAGGCCGGAAAATCACAAAATATTAGTTGATTTCTTGTCCACCTAGTTCTTCAATTATTATTTTTTCGTAAGGATCAAGAATTTGAGAAGATTTTACAGTTTTTTGAGTTTTTTCTGCTTTATCACTTTTGGGTTGGTTTTGAACTTTGAGTCCAGCTCCAAACCTGATATTTATTTTTTTTCCAAAAAAATCACGTGATTTTTTATCAATATATTCTTGATGCAATTGTATTGAGGATTCAGTATTTGGATCTGAAGATTCCAAATGAAGATTAACACCGTCAAAATTTGTTGGTTTAATAGTACTAAAAAGTGGAGTTAGCAAGAAGGATTTTTCTTTACAAACTTCCTCAACAAAATGCTGCCACTTTTGCGTTATGGTCTCAAAATTCAAATCTGTTTGAATACCTGAAAGTTGTTCTTTTATAGGTGGAACAAATTCTTCAGTTTTTAACGGCGGATTATTTCTTACTTGAGTTTTTTTTTCCTGAGTCTGTCTTGGTTGATAAACAGTTTCAGCTTTCTCTTTTGTCAGATTTAATTCAGGATTTTTTATTTCAATATTTCCTGATTCCAATCCAGAAATAATCTCAGAAAGAGTAGCTGATTTTTCCAATCCAACTAGATTTGTAAGCGCAATTTCTATCTTAAGCTTTTGATTGTTTGAATATCGCAATTCTTGTTGAAGTTTACTCAAATAATTTAAAATTCTAAGTAAATCACCTTTAGAAAAAGTTTGAATGTAGTTAGCATATTTTGTACGATAAACTTCAGCAGTCTCAACAAGTTCAGTTCGTTCTGTTAAGATTACTGATAAAATATTTCTAAAATGTTCGAGCAATCCATCAGTAAAATCTATAAAATCCCAACCGTTTTGATAAATTTTATCTGTTGTTTGAAAGACAATATTAAAATCTTTTTCTAAAACTGCATCAGAAATAGTAAAGAAAAGATCATCATCAATAAGATTTAACATTTTTGCAACGGTTTCAGAATCAATCTTTTCTCCACAAAAAGAAATTACCTGATCAAACAAACTTTGTGCATCACGTAAAGCACCATCAGCTTTTTTTGCAATTAATGTAAGTGTTTTATCATCGATAGAAATATTTTCTTCTTTTGCAATGTTGCCAAGTGTTTTCTTTATCGTATCAAGTTGAATTCTTCTAAAATCAAATCTTTGACAACGAGAAATAATTGTAAGTGGAACTTTATGAATGTCGGTTGTAGCAAAAACAAAAATTGTATGTGCTGGTGGTTCTTCTAATGTTTTAAGGAAAGCATTAAATGATTCCTTTGTTAACATATGAACTTCATCGATAATATAAATTTTGTACTTTCCACGAGTTGGAGCATACTTTACAGATTCTCGAAGCGTTCTTATTTCATCAATGCCACGATTTGATGCGCCATCAATTTCAATTATATCCATTGTTTGAGAATCGTTGATTGATTTGCACATTAAACATTCATTGCAAGGTTCAAAGTCTTTTGGATTTTCACAGTTTAAAGCTTTTGCAAGAATTCTTGCGGTTGTTGTTTTACCTACTCCACGCGGACCAGTAAAAATATATGCGTGCGCAATACGATTACTTTTAATTGCATTTTTTAATGTTGCTGTAATGTGTTCCTGTCCAACAACATCTTCAAATTTTTGCGGGCGCCATTTTCTTGCTGTTACTTGATATGCCATAAATCCTAAATAATTTCTTTGCTTAAATAATCTACTAATTCTTCAAGATATTTTTTATCTGTTTCGTTAAAAGAATTATACTCTGTGCTATCTAAATCTAAAACACCAAAAAGTTTATCTTGTTTGATAATCGGAACAACAATTTCAGATTTCGATTCAACATCACAAGCAATATGTCCGGGAAATTTATCTACATCGGGAACTATAATCGTTTCTAATTTTTGTGCGGCAGTTCCACAAACTCCAGAACCAATTTTAATTTGTGTACAAGCTACTTTACCCTGAAATGGACCAAGATAAAGTTTTGATCCATCATAAAGATAAAATCCAATCCAGCTAATTTTATTAAACGTTTGTTTTAGCGCTGCTGTAAAATTAGAAAGATTAGTAATTAAATTATCTTCCTTCACCAAAAGATTTTTAATTTGCTTAACCAATAAAATGTATTGTTCATCAAGAGTTGCGGTGTTATCTACAATAATAGATTCAGCCATTATTTTTTCTTTTTAGTTTTTATAGATTTTTTTACTACAACTGTCTTTTTAGTTTTCATATCAGGAAAAACATAAGGTATTGCTTCTTCAAGTTTTGCAATTGGAATAATTTTTAATCCTTCTTTAACTTTATCAGGAAGCTCTTTTAAATCAATCTCATTGTCTTTGGGAATCAATATTGTTTTAATGTCATTTCGTTTTGCTGCGAGTAGTTTCTCATTCAATCCGCCAATCGCAAGTAATGAACCAGTAAGTGTAATCTCACCAGTCATTGCAATATTGTTTGAAGCTGGTTTGCCGCTTATTACCGAAAGCATCGCCATTGCCATTGTTATTCCTGCGCTCGGTCCATCTTTTGGAATTGCGCCTTCCGGCAAGTGAATGTGAATTTCTTTACCTTTAAAGAAATCAGGATTTAAACCAAGTTGTTTTGCTTTAGATCGTAAATAACTTAAACCTGCGTGTGCAGATTCTTTCATAACATTTCCCAATTGCCCTGTAAGAGTTAATTTTCCGCCGCCATTCATAATGGTACAATCAACTGCTAAAATTTCTCCACCTACACTCGTCCATGCTAATCCAGTAACACTTCCAATCTTATTCATCTTGTTGTGTCTGTGTGTTCTAAATCTTGGAGTCTTTAAATAATCTTCAATTATTTTTTCATCAATAAAAAATTTATGTGATTTTGTTTTCTTACCGTTGGTTGATTCTTTAAGTACAATATCTCTGGCAATTTTTCTGCAAACTGTCGCAAGTTCTCTTTCAAGATTTCTGACTCCAGCTTCACGCGTGTATTCTGTAATTATTTTTTTTAAAGATTCATCAGGTATTGTTACATTTTTATTTTCAATTCCATGTGCAATTAATTGCTTTGGAAGAATATGACGTTTTGCAATTTCAAGTTTATCATACTCAAGATAACCTGGCAATTCAATTATTTCCATTCTATCCTGTAATGGAAGTGGAATATTGTATCGAACATTTGCTGTTGTGATAAACATTACTTGACTTAAATCATAATCAACTTCAATATAGTGATCGTTAAAAGCATTGTTTTGTTCAGGATCCAAAACTTCAAGCATCGCTGATGAAGGATCACCACGGAAATCCATACTCATTTTATCAATCTCATCCAAAAGTATAACCGGATTTATTGAGCCAGCTTTTTTCATTGAATGAATAATTTTTCCCGGCATAGATCCGATATAAGTTTTACGATGTCCACGAATTTCTGCTTCATCACGAACGCCGCCTAAACTAATGCGTACAAAATTTCTACCAAGTGCACGCGCGATTGATTTACCAAGCGATGTTTTACCAACTCCGGGAGGTCCAACAAAACATAAAATCTGTCCCTTCATATTCTTAACAAGATTAAGCACAGCAATATGTTCAATAATTCTTTCTTTTGGTTTTTCTAATCCAAAATGATCTTCATCTAAAATCTTTTGAACATGTTTAATGTTCAAATTATCTTTTGTTCGATTCGACCATGGAATATCAACAAGCCAATCAAGATAATTTCTAATCACTGTAGATTCGGGAGACATTGGCGGAGTTTTTCTAAGCTTATTAAATTCCTCAAGAGCTTTAGTCTCAACATCCTTTGGCATTTTGCATTGAATAATCTTTTCACGAATCTTTGCAAATTCCGGTGATGAGTCTTCATCTTCACCAAGTTCATCCTGCAGAATTTTTATTTGTTCTTGTATGATAAACTTGCGCTGAGTCTTTGCAATATTTTCCTGTACTTTATTATCAATCTCTTTTTCGATTTTCAGAATATCAATTTCAGAGTTTAATACTTTTATTACTTCATAATATTGTTCTTTAAGCAAATACTTTGAGAGTATTGCCTGCTTAACTTCAATAGATTGGTTTATGTTTGCGGCAGCATAAAAAACTTTTCTATCCGGTTCCTCAATGTTATCAAATGCAGCAATTGTTTCGTTAGGGACGTTACGGCTAATCTTAACATAATCTTTAAACAGTTGAGACATTTGTCTAACAAGAGCATTAGTTTCGTGATCATTTGGAGTTTCAGGAATAATCACTTCAACCTTAGCCTCAAAAAATTCTTTACGATTTGTAAACTCAACTATTCTCGCCTGTAAAAGTCCATCAACTAAAATTTTAAGTAATCCATTAGGAAGTTTTAAGATTTGTACAATCTTTGCAATTGTTCCTTCAGGATAAATATCTGCTGATGAAGGATCTTCAATGCTTGATTTTTTTTGTGTAGATAAGAATATGTACTTTGTGTTTTCAACTGCATAGTTTGCAGCATTTATTGATTGTTCACGTCCAACAAGAACTGGAAAAATCATATAAGGAAAAATTACAATGTCTCTCAGTGGAAGTATTGGCAGTACACCAGGAATTTCATCAACTAAATTATTTTCTTTTGGAACTTTTGTTATCTCAGATTTATCGCTCAATTTCTCTCCTTAGTTTCATCATTTTTATGCCCAAATATACCCAAATACAAATGTGCTAACAAGGAATGGAAAATGCACAATTTAGCGTTGTGATTTGAGGTAGTTATATTTGCAAAAACAAAATAAAAAATTATGATTAAAGACATATTAGAAATCGCCGGAATAGCCGGTGAAATAATCCGGGAAGGATTTGGCAAAAATTTTCAAATCGAATACAAAACGAATGAAAAAAATCTTGTAACAGAAATTGATAAAAAATCTGAACAAGCAATTATGGATTTTATTTCAAAAAAATATCCAACACACAATATTTTAACCGAAGAATCCGGTGAGTACAAAAAAGACTCAGATTATTTGTGGGTTATTGATCCGATAGATGGAACAACAAACTTTGCTCACGGACTTCCAATATTTTCTGTTTCAATTGGTGTGATGAAAAAGAATGAAATAGTTGCTGGCGTTGTGTACGATGTTATGCAAAATATTTTTTACTCAGCAGAAAAGGGGAGCGGTGCTTTTGCAAACGATAAAAAAATAAGTGTTAACGATAATGATAAAATTGGGTTGGGTGTTTTGGTTACTGGATTTCCGTACAACGTTGCTGATAATCCGGACAAAGCATTTGAAAGATTTGAATCACTAACAAAACAGGCAAGAGCTGTAAGAAGACTCGGTTCTGCTGCAATAGATTTTTGTTACGTTGCTCGTGGAGTATTTGATGGTTTCTGGGAAGTGTCGCTTCAACCCTGGGATTTATGTGCCGGAAAATTATTAGTTGAAGAAGCAGGTGGACTAGTAACTGATTTTAATGGGAGTGAAATAGATATTTTTTCTCAACAAATTTTAGCAAGTAATAAAAAAATCCATCAACAAATGATTGATGGATTGAAGGTATAGTCTGTTCGTCATTGCGAGGAGTCCTCGACGAAGCAATCTGTGGTTTTGAAAATCACACTTCGACTTCGCTCAGTGTGACGCAGTTAAAAAATTATGGCAGTATTTCTATCGCAATACTATCATCAACAGCATTCCAGATTTCCTCAATTTCAATATTACTAACTGCTACGCAGCCATCTGTCCAATCTTTATTTTCATAAACAAATGGAAGCCAACCAAGATAATTTGGTTTACCGTGAATCATAATATCTCCACCGGCTGAGTAGCTATTGCTATCTGCTCGATTTAAATCATTTTTATCAGGATAAGAAATATGAAGTGAAAGATGATAATCGCTTTCAGGATTTCTGTAATCTAAAATATATTTTCCTTCAGGAGTTTTAGAATCGCCTTCACGTTGTTTAGATCCGACTGGATTTTTCCCAAGCCCAATATCATAACTTCTTACTATCGAACCATTTTTAATTAGGAAAAGTTTTCGTTCAGATTTTTTAACTAAAACCTTATCTGCTTTTGGAAGTTTTTCTGCAAGTAATGCAGGAATGTATTGATCAATTGAAAAAAGAATTGCAGCTAAAACAACTAATCCTAAAAATATTTTTAATAGCATTTTTATAAATTTTTTTTCGCAATTAATTGCCACGACTTTTAAGTTGTGGTTTAGTTATAAAAAAATATAAAATGACTTTAGCCAAATTTATAAAGAATATATGTGGCTAAAGCCAAAAAGTTATAAGTATGTAAACACGAGCTAAAGCTCGTGGCAATAGATTTTTATTTTCTAATTTATCGGAACAGATTTATCCAAACTCTGGTACATTTGTTCAATCAAATCTTTGTAGCGCTCTTCAACAAATTTTCGTTTTACACTTAGTTTTGGTGTTATTTCGCCCGATTCAATTGTAAATGGTCTATCGAGTAAAACAAATTTTCTAACGCGCTCATAGTTCGCAAGTTTTTTCTGGAACTGATCCATTTCTTTATCAAGCATTTTATAAATCTCTTCATCACGAACTAAATCTTCAACTTTATCATATGGAATTTTTCTTGCATCAGCATATTCTTTAACTGCCTCAAAATCAGGTACGATTAAAGCAGTTAAAAACATTCTTCTATCGCCGATCAAAACAAACTGATCAATGTACTTACTTGCTAAGAACATTGATTCAATTGGATTTGGTGCAATATATTTTCCTGCAGATGTTTTAAATAAATGTTTCTTTCTATCTGTAATCAACAAAAATCCATCGGCATCAAATACACCGATATCGCCGGTGTAAAGCCAACCATCTTTTACTGTAGCTTCAGTTTCTTTTTTGTTCTTATAGTAACCTTGCATAATGTTAGGACCTTTAGCAAGGATTTCTCCGTCTGATGCAATCTTAACTTCAACTCCAGGAAAAGGTTTTCCGACAGATCCGAATTTGTAATCATCAACTCTGTTTGCAGAAATTACCGGTGATGATTCCGTTAATCCGTAACCTTCAACAATGATAATTCCAATTGCTTCAAAAAATTCTCCGAGAGCTCTTGGTAAAGCAGCACCACCGGAAATAAAGAATCGCAAATTTCCTCCGGTTTTTTCCTGTAACTTTTTATAAACAAGTTTATCTGCAAGTTTATATTGCAAAGAAAGCGTTAAAGGAATTTTACCTTTCTTCTGTGCTTCTTTATATCTTTTACCTGCGTTCATAGCCCAGTAAAATATTTTTTGTTTTTTCTCAGGTTGTGATTCAACATTCTTAATAATCTTACTATGAATTCTCTCAAATAATCTTGGAACAGTTGTCATAATTGTTGGTTTTATCTCAACAAGATTTTGCGCGACTGTTTCGATACTTTCAGCATAACAAACTGTACACTTTGCAGAAAAGGCTGTGTAATAACCTGCCATTCTTTCAAAGATATGACAAAGTGGAAGGAAGGAAAGAAAAACATCAGTGTTAGATATTGGAAAACAATCTAATGCAGCTTGAACGTTTGATAAAATATTATCATGAGTTAACACAACACCTTTTGGTTCGCCTGTTGTGCCTGATGTATAAATAATTGTGCAAACATCATCAGGTTTTATGTTTGTAAGATTATCTTTTAATAAAGATGAATGCGATTTACTGTAGATTTTTCCAAGCTCCTGAACTTTTGTAAACGTCATCAAATCTTTATTCTTTTCATCAAAATCTTTTTCATTCAGTAAGATGATAAACTTTAGGTATTTACACTTATCCCTAACCTTCATCACTTTGTTAAGCTGGAATTTTGTTGAAACAATTATTCCTTTTGATTCCGAGTTATTTAAAATAAACTCAACAGATTCCGATGTAAGCGATGGATAAAGCGGAACATCAACAGCACCTAAACTTAAAATTGCCATATCGCTGTAAACCCACTCAGGACGGTTTTCTGAAATAATTGCAATCTTATCATCCTTTTTTATTCCCAGCGATGCAAGACCAAAAGCAAACGAATCTGTTTCTTCTTTAAATTGATCATACGTAATCCCAACATATTTTCCATTTACCTTATGCTTAAGAATAAAATTATTTGTTTCTTTGCTGTACTCTTCGGTAAGATGCTGATAGAGCCGGGGAACTGTGGTCAAGAAATTTAAATGGGCCATATTTTTTCCTCTCTCCTTTAAGTGCTGGATTTCTTCCCCTGAAAACCATTTAGTTTAAGATAGCTTTATCTCAATAATGGCTGTTACAGTCCATTCCGTTACAGCCAATAATAATTGATTTAAAATAGCATCAAAAAGTTTAATTGCAAAAAGGAAAATGCAGTAAATGTAGGTAATTAATATTCTTCTCTTATATATTATTATTGAGTAATTTGTATTCAGGATTTCACTAAATCTTTAAATTCATTTTAGTGGGAAATAAATGATTTATTATTATGGGTGATTCAAATGAAAAATAAATATTTTATCCTTTCATTCATTTTCATTGTTTATTTTACACAAGTTGTAAAAGCTCAGGTAGGATGGGAAATTAAAAATTCTGGAACTTCAAACGATCTTTATTCTATTCAATTTGCAAATGATCATACTGGATGGTTTGTTGGATTTGCTGGAACAATTTATCACACAACCAACTTAGGATTAAATTGGACACCTCAACCTGGTGATATTAGCCAAATGTATTTTTCTCTTAGCACTTTTGATTCATTATACGTGATAGCTGTAGGTTCAAATGGTCTGGTTTCAAAGACTACGAATGGAGGTACTTCATGGATACATAGTGCGATGGGAGGTGCTCAATTATATTCTGTAGCTTATCCGGATTCTGATGTTGCGTACACTTGTGGTAGTGATGGTAACATATTTAACACAACAGATGGGGGAATAAATTGGAATCTCAATACTTTTGGTACTACACAACTCTGGTCCATTTTTTTTACTGATTCCTTAACGGGTTGGGCCGGAGGTGATATGCAGATTCTTCATACAACTAATGGAGGTCAAGATTGGAATACACAGATTTTTAATCCAAATTCATTGGGTCTAAATTCTATATATTTTATTAATGATTCTCTTGGATGGGGTGTAGGTTTTGGTGGTTTTATTCTCAATACAATTGATGGTGGAATAAACTGGTCTGAACAAAACAGCAATACTAGCAGACATCTTTACAGTGTCTTTTTTGCCAATTATAGTATAGGCTGGGCAGTTGGTAGTTATGGAGCAATTATAAAAACAACTGATGGTGGAAATAGTTGGTACAATCAGGAAAGTGGTACAACAGAAGATTTAAATTCAGTCTATTTTATTAACGCTGATACTGGATTTATTTGTGGAATGAATGGGTCACTTTTATATACCACAGACGGTGGTGGAGTTATCTCTTCAGTAGAAAATAGAAATAATCAGCTCACTAACTATTCTTTATTACAGAACTACCCCAATCCATTCAATCCAAGTACAACAATAAGTTATCAATTGCCCAAAACTGGAAATGTATCTCTAAAAGTTTTTGATGTGCTCGGAAAGGAAATTGCAACTTTAGTAAATGAAGAAAAACCATCTGGAAGTTATAATGTAGAGTTTAATGTTTACGGATTGGCAAGCGGAATTTATTATTATCAAATAAAAGCTGGTGAGTTTATCCAAACAAAGAAGATGATACTGCTTAAATAGCTAAAAACCTCAAAATTTAATCAAAATCGCATTCGTAAAATCCGGAATAGGGTTCCAGAGTTCTTGGATGGCATTCGTAAAATCCGGAATAGGGCTCCAGAACTCTTGGATGGCATTCGTAAATTCCAGAATAGGGCTCCAGAACTCTTGGGTGGCATTCGTAAAATCCAGAATAGGGCTCCAGAACGGTTGGGTGGCATTCGTAAATTTCAGAATAGGACTCCAGAACTCTTGGATGGCATTCGTAAAATCCAGAATAGGACTCCAGAGCTCTTGGATGGCATTCGTATAATTCAGAATCAGACAAATTGTCTTTAAGACTGATATTAAAAAATCAAAATTTGTCAAGTTTTAAAGAAATTCTCCTTTAAGTTTACTTAAACCGATTAATTGATTATCCCGCTCAAAAGCAGTAATTTTTCATCAATAATTTTAAAATTTTAGGATACAAAATGTCAAACGCATATTTCAAAGTACCTCAACCAATAAATGAACCGGTAAAGGCCTACAAACCTGGCAGTCCGGAACGAGAAGAACTAAAGAAAAAACTCACAGAGTTAAAATCAAAACAGATAGAAGTTCCGCTTATTATCGGCGGAGAAGAAGTTAGAACCGGCAATACAGAAAAGATGATTATACCTCATAATCATAGTCACGTTTTAGGTATTTATCATAAAGCGGGTAAAAAAGAAGTTGATATGGCTGTTGAAGCCGCACTTGAAGCGCGCAAAGAATGGTCGGAAATGCCATGGGAACACAGAGCTTCTGTTTTTTTAAAGATTGCAGATTTATTAGCCGGTCCATGGCGCTCAACAATAAATGCTGCTACTATGCTTGGACAATCTAAAACAGCTTACCAGGCAGAAATTGATTCTGCTGCTGAACTTATTGATTTCTACCGATTTAATAGTTACTACATGGCTCAGCTTATGCAAGATCAGCCATACTCTGGCAACGGAATGTGGAACCGATTGGAATACCGACCTTTAGAAGGATTTATTTTTTCAGTAACACCATTCAACTTTACATCTATCGCAGGCAACTTGCCGACAGCACCTGCAATTGTTGGTAATGTTAGTTTATGGAAGCCGGCATCAAGTGCAGTTTACTCAGCTTACTGGTTGATGAAGTTATTTGAAGAAGCAGGTTTACCAAAAGGTGTAATTAATTTTGTTCCCGGCTCAGGAGGTCAGGTTGGAACTCCGGCATTTACAAATCCAAATCTCGCTGGCGTTCATTTTACAGGCTCAACAGAAGTATTCCAGAATATGTGGAAAACGATTTCTGAAAATCTCAAGAATATGAAATACTATCCACGCATCGTTGGTGAAACTGGCGGTAAGGATTTTATTTTTGTTCATAACACTGCTGATGTTGATGCTCTTGTTGTTGCAGCATTGCGTGGTGCTTTTGAGTATCAGGGACAAAAATGTTCTGCCGCTTCAAGAATGTATATTCCAAAATCTTTATGGAAAGAGTTTAAAGAAAAATATGTTGCAGAAGTTGGCAAAATAAAAATGGGTGATGTTGAAGATTTTACAAATTTTATGGGCGCTGTAATTGATAAGGGTGCATTTAAATCAATAACTGAATATATTAAGTACGCAAAAGAATCTAATGAAGCTGAGATAATAACAGGCGGAAATTTTGATGACTCAAAAGGTTATTTTATCGAACCGACAACAATTGTAACAACTAATCCAAAATTCAAATCTATGGAAGAAGAAATTTTTGGCCCGGTTATGACAATTTATGTTTATGATGATAACAAGCTGGAAGAAACATTAACGTTATGTGATGAAACTTCTCCATATGCATTAACAGGTGCAATCTTTGCACAGGACAGAAATGTAATAGTTAAGTTATCTAATAGATTGCGAAACGCTGCAGGTAACTTCTATATAAATGATAAACCAACAGGAGCAGTAGTTGGTCAGCAGCCATTTGGCGGCGGTAGAGCTTCCGGTACAAATGATAAAGCGGGAAGTGCGATGAACTTAATGAGATGGATGACTGCAAGAACTATCAAGGAAACATTTGATCCACCGAAAGATTGGCGTTATCCATTTATGAGTGAGAAATAAAATAATTGTACAAGTCATTTCGACCAACGGGAGAAATCTGAACTTTAAGCAGAAAAAGATTTCTCAGTCGAAGACTCCTTCGAAATGACAGTAAAGAGTTTAATAAAATTAATTAAAGGACGTTAAATGAAAATACATGAATTTCAGGCAAAGGAAACATTAAAGAAATTTGGTGTTCCTGTTCAGGATGGAATTGCAATTAAAAGTATGTTAGAGTTTGATGATGCGATTTCAAATCTTCAACAACGTGGAATAAATCAGTTTGTGGTTAAATCACAAATCCATGCTGGTGGAAGAGGTAAAGGAATTGTTTACGATGTAAGAAACAGAGACTTAGTTGTTCTTGAAGGCGGAGTTAAGTTTACAACTTCTCCGGAAAAAGCAGCTGAATATGCTGAGAAAATACTTGGTAATGTTTTGGTTACACATCAGTCAGGTCCGGAAGGCAAAATTGTAAAAACACTTTTTATTACGGAAGGATTGGATTATAAAAAAGAATTATATCTTGGAATTCTTTTAGATCGTGCAGTTTCTAAAAATGTGATTATGGTTTCAACAGAGGGCGGAGTTGAAATTGAAAAAGTTGCTGAAGAAACTCCTGAAAAAATTATTAAAGAATGGATTGAACCCGGTGTTGGATTACAATCTTATCAGGCTCGCAAACTAGCATTTGCTCTTGGATTAGAAGGAAACGCTTTCAAGAGTTTTATTCCGTTTATAAAAGCTCTCTACAAAGCTTATGAATCTACAGATGCATCGATGTTAGAGATAAATCCATTAGTAATTACAAATGATGATAAAGTCGTTGCGCTTGATGCTAAGATGAATTTTGATGATAACGCTCTTTATCGTCATCCTGAAATTCTTGATTACAGAGATTTGGATGAAGAAGATCCGTTGGAAATTGAAGCTTCTAAATTCAATCTTAACTATATAAAACTTGATGGAAACGTTGGCTGTATGGTTAACGGTGCAGGACTTGCAATGGGCACAATGGATATTATTAAACTTGCCGGCGGTGAACCTGCAAACTTTCTGGATGTTGGCGGCGGCGCAAATAAAGAAACTGTTGCAAACGGATTTAAAATAATTTTGTCCGATCCAAATGTTAAAGCAATTTTGATAAACATCTTTGGTGGTATTGTAAGATGTGATCGTGTAGCTCAGGGAGTTATTGATGCAGCAAATGAATTGCATGTTCACGTTCCGATTGTAGTAAGACTGGAAGGTACAAACGCAGAAGAAGCTGCTGAGTTACTTGATCAGTCAAATCTTCATTTTGAAGTTGCAAAAAGTTTACAGGAAGCTGCTCAAAAAGTAACAGCAGTATTAAATGTAAATTAAATTATTAAAAAGATGGCTGTATTGATAAATACAGCCTTTAAATTTTCTACGAAATTTTTAACTAACATACAAATTATACATTCCTTGATTTTCGATTTTATTAGTTATAGATTTTTCCTGAAACAAAAATTAGTTAGGAGAATTAATGTCCTTTTTTGATTCCGAGTTTTCTAATGATGAGGAATTTGATTTGCCTGAAGAAAAAGTTGAAGAAGAAATTGCTTCTTGCAAAAAAATTCTTGAAAGCGGTTATGTTTATGATTCAGTTGAACGAATAGAAGAACTTATACAAACGTGTATTGATATTGATCGGTTTGAAGATGCTCTATACCTTTTAGATAAAGTACTTGAAATATTTCCTTATAATTCTGAGTACTGGTTAAAAAAGGGGATTGTACTTAATGGCTTATTTAGATTTAACGAATCTTTAGTAGCGTATGAGCAATCTTTATCATTAAATCCAAATGACCTTGAAACATTAGTTGATAAATCAGCTACGGAAGAAAATTTAGGTTTATATGATAACGCTCAAGAATCATTAGAAAAAGTATTACAAATTGATCCGGATCATGATGATGCGTTATTTAGTCTCGGATTGCTTTTCCAGCGAAGAGCTAATCTTAGAAAAGCGATCGAATATTTTTTAAAAGTTGTAGAAAAAGATCCAGAATATTCTGAGGTTTATTATGAGCTTGGATTTTGCTATGAGAATTCAGCTCAACTTGAAAAAGCATTAGAAAGTTATGAAAAATTTTTAGAGCTTGATCCTTACAATCCTAATGGCTGGTATAATAGGGGCATTGTTTTAGTTAAAATGAATAAACTGGAACAAGGGATTAACAGTTATGATCTAGCGATTTCAATTCGTGAAAATTTTTCAAGTGCATGGTACAACAAAGGTAATGCACTTGCAGATCTTGGTCGGTTACATGAAGCGATTACTTGTTTTAAGAAAGCATTTGAAATTGATAGTGACGATGAAACTGCTGTTTACAATATTGCAAACATTTATGAAGAACTGGATGATTTACCATCAGCCATTAAGTATTACTCAGAATCCATTAAGTTAAATGAAGAGTATTACGACGCTTATCTTTCAAGAGGATTTTGTTACGATTCAATGGGTAAATATCAATTAGCTTTAAGAGATTTTAATAAAGCCATTTCGCTCTCTCGAGACAGTGCTGAAGCATGGTATGCAAAAGCGGATTTGGAATATTCATTGGGACAGATTCAGGATAGTATAATCAGCTATAAAGAAGCTGCTCGGTTAGAACCGGATAATTATGAATTATGGTTTAATCTTGCCGAAACGTATTTTGAATCGGGCGAGTGGCTAGAATCGTTGAAGGCTTTTGATGAATGTATAAGAATCAACCCTACGGACGCAACATCCTTTTATGGTAAAGCAAAAGTAAATTTTATTTTAAGCCGAACTCAGGAAGCAATCGAATGCTTAAAATCTGCATTTTTATTTGAGCCTTCGATAAGAACTGAGTTTGAAAAAGATTATCCTGAAATTAAAACATCAAAATTATTTAAAAGACTTTTAGGCGAAGCATAAAATTATTTATCATCTTTAAACAATATGCAAAATTCATTTTATTCTAATACTGAACTAATAGGTTTAATTGGTTATCCAATCAAACAAAGTTTTTCACCATTTATACACAACATCGCAGCCGAAATTACAGGTAGCAAAATAATTTATTTACCATTTGAAGTTCACTCCAGTAATCTTAAAAACGCTGTAAAAGGAAGTGTAGCTTTAGGCTTAAAAGGATTTAATGTTACAGTACCTCATAAAGTTAGAGTGGTAGACTATATAAACAAATTGTCTGAAGAAGCAGCTGTAATTGGCTCAGTCAACACAGTAGTAAATGAATTAGGAAAACTTATAGGGTATAATACAGACGTAAACGGAGTTGATGATTCACTTGTTCAGTATAAATCGCAAATCAACGGGAACGAAGTTTGTGTAATTGGTGCCGGAGGCTCTGCACGGGCAGTAATTTATACTTTAATCAGATTTTATAAACCGTCAAAAATATTTTTGGTAAACCGTACTGAGCAACACGCTGAAACTTTGAAACAGCATTTTAAATCAAAGATGAAATTTGATGGAATAGTAACAAAAGAATTGAATCAGCCTGACTTGATTAATATTTTAAATAATTGTTCACTAATAGTTAACTCTACTCCGGTTGGGATGTATCCTTCTGATGACGACAGTATTTTTACAACACCCGAAATCTTCAAACAGGATCAGATTGTTTTTGATTTAGTTTATAATCCAATTAAAACAAAGTTTTTACAATTTGCTGAGTCACAGAAAGCAATTACTATTAATGGATTAAATATGCTTGTACAGCAAGCGGCAAAATCATTTACACTTTGGACAGGTAATGAATTTCCGACAGAGAAGGTTTATAAATCACTGTTACTTTACGTTACAAAATAATTTATTGAATTTTACTTAACGATTTCTTTAATCTATAAATTGCCTCGTGTAAATGTTCCATAGAGGTTGAATAAGACAATCGTAAATAACCTTCACTACCGAATGCACTTCCTGGTACCGCCGCAATGTGCGCATCATAAAGTAGATACATAGAAAAATCAAAGGAGTTTTCCACTTTTAACACATCGGACCGTTTATGAAAAAGTCTTGATATATTTGGGAAAAGATAAAAAGCACCAATCGGTTTGTAACAAGTAATACCGCAAATAGAAATTAGTCCGTTATAAAAATACTCTCTGCGCTTCTTAAACTCATTTAACATATCATTGATAACATATTGCGGCCCGGCAATGGCTTCAATTGCTGCATGTTGAGAGATTGATGATGCATGAGATGTTGTATGACTTTGGATTTTATTGATTGCGCTAATTATGTTTTCTGGGGCTGCAGTATAACCAATTCTCCAACCCGTCATAGCATAAGTTTTAGAAATTCCATTTACAATAATTGTTTTATTTTTTATTTCAGATCCTAAAGAAGCAAAACTTGTGAAATTAAAATCATCATATACCAGTTTTTCATAAATCTCATCCGAAAGAACATAAATTCCATATTTTAAAACTACCTCTGCTAAATCTTCCAATTCTTTTCTGGTATATGCAGAACCAGTTGGATTAGATGGGTTACAAAGAATAATCATTTTGGTTTTTGAAGTGATTGCTGAATTTAACTGTGCGGATGTTACTTTAAATCCTGTACTTTCATCCGTTTGAACTATGACACTTTTACCACCTGCTAGCGAAACCATTGCAGGATACGAAACCCAGTATGGAGCTGGAATTATTACTTCATCTCCGGGATTTACAATTACAAGTATGCTATTATACACACTTTGTTTTGCCCCGCTTGATACAATTATTTCATTAAAGTTATATTCAAGAGCATTATCACGTTTAAGTTTTGCTGAAATTGCTATTCGCAGTTCGTTTGTGCCCTGGTTTAAAGTATATCGAGTTTTGTTCTCTTCAATAGCAGATATGCCGGCATCTTTAATATTATTTGGAGTGTGAAAATCTGGTTCGCCCATGCTTAAATCTATAACATCAATTCCTTCAGACTTCAATTTCTTTGCTTCAGCAGCAACCATCATTGTTGGTGATGCTCCAATTTCCTTTACTCTATCAGCTAACAATGATAACTCCTTTTATAATTAGAATAGATTGTTTTTATCGTACTTTAGTAAATATAAGACCAGAATTTTTAATTAAAAACTTTTCTTAAAAATGATTGATAAATACTGTTGTTGTTACGGTAAATAATTAAAGAAATTAGAAATATTTTAAACATTACTTTTATCAAAAAATGTATTAGCTTCAACTAATCCAATTACAACTTTCTATGAAGGTTTTATAAATAATCTAATTAACAATAGGAGCAGTATAATGAGGCAAATAATATTAATCCTTGTATTAGGTATTATATCCACACTGAATGGACAAGATAAATCGTGTTGCACAGTTAGTATGGATACATCATTCTCAAAATTTTCTAGCGATAAAGGATTTAAAGATATTCATCAAATTCCGGCAGCATTTACTTTAAAAAAAGCCAAAGGTAAAATGATAACTTTAGAAACAAAAGATGGCAAAGATGCTAATGCATACTTTATCAAATCGGAGAATGAATCTAATAAATTTATTTTTGTTTTTCACGAGTGGTGGGGATTGAATGATTACGTAAAAGAAGAATCAGATGAACTTCAAAATGAGCTTGGCGATGTAAATATCTTAGCAATTGATCTTTACGATGGAAATTTGGCCATAAATGCTGATGAGGCTGCCAAATATATGCAAGCCGTTGATCAGACAAGAGCTATAAATATAATTAGTGCAGCGATTAACTTTGCAGGCAACGAGGCAAAGGTTGGAACAATTGGGTGGTGCTTTGGCGGTGGTTGGTCCTTAAGATCCAACATTATGTTAGGTAAACAAGGGATAGCTTGTGTAATGTATTATGGGATAATTGATAATACACCAGAAACTTTTAAAGATTTAAATGCGCCCGTCTTTGGAATTTTTGCAGAGAAAGATGGCTGGATAACACCTGAGGTTTATGGAAATCTCGAAAAGAACTTAAACGCTGCTGGAAAAAATATAACGATTAAAAGTTTTAATGCTGATCATGCTTTTGCTAATCCAAGCAATACTAAATTTGATGAGAAAGCAACTAAAGAGGCTAAAGAATTAACAATTAAGTTTTTTAAAGAAACATTGTTTAAGTAAACAAAGGCTTAAAAAAAATCCCGATAAAAGTATTATCGGGATTAAGTTTTATGTGGGCGTTCACGGATTTGAACCGCGGACCCTCTGCTTGTAAGGCAGATGCTCTAAACCAACTGAGCTAAACGCCCAAATTTCTAATGAACTATTAGTTCATAATTTGGTGGACAAATATGCAGTTTTTCTAAAATAAAACCAAACTTACTTTTAAGGATTTTGAGCGAGCGACGGGGATCGAACCCGCGACATCCAGCTTGGGAAGCTGACACTCTACCAACTGAGCTACGCTCGCAATTAAACTTTAACTACAGTGTAAAACTATGGTAATTTAAAAATTTTGTCAAACCTATTGCGCCAAAGCAAGTTGTTCTAATCCTCGATTGCCAAAATCATTTATCCTTTGTTCGGTAATTAGCATACTTGCGATTGCACTATTTATAGATTCATAAATTTCAAATTTTTCAATTGTGCCGGTAAGGTTTAACATTGATTTTGAAAACATTCCTGGTTTAACAATTTTTATTGACCCACCGAGCCGCATCAATTGTTTCATTGTTACAACTAACACACCAATAAATGCCGGATCTAAAGAGTTACAATTACTCAAATCAACTACAATTGTTTTATATCCAAGTTCTATATCCATTTCAAGATGTTTTTTAAACCTTAGAGCCTCTGCAATTGTTGCCTGGCTAAGATTGACTCTCTCAATTATAAAACCATTTGCGATTTGTCTTTGAAACTCTTCCATTTCCATTCTCAGATTTATTGGCATTTAGTTAGCCAATTAATATGCCATAGGTTTCAGCTGATTTTGGACTATAATGGAATGTTTTGGTGTTTCAGATTATTACATTAAACAAAAACATCCTCAATATGAGGATGTTTTGATGCAAATCTATTTGATAAAGACTAATTTTTAAAAGCTTGTTCAACAAGATTAACTTGCTGCTGATTTGATAACTTACCAGAACCAACTGCCGGACTTGCGCCTTCAGGACGACTTACACAAACTAATTTTTGTTGACTGGTTAAAATTTCGTTTATTCTTCCTTGCAGAAAATTCCAGGCTCCCATATTCTTAGGTTCTTCCTGTAACCAAATAACTTTTGTCGCATTAGTATATGATTCTAAAATCTTAAGTAACCTTTCTTTATTAAAAGGATAGAACTGTTCAATTCTCACTATCGCGGTATCTTGTATTTTATTCTTCATCCGATACTTGATCAAATCATAATAAACTTTTCCGCTTGTTAAAATTATTTTGGTAACATCTTTTTTATTCTGAATCATTTCATCATCAAGTATTTCTTCAAATTTACCAATTATAAAATTCTCTTTTGGTGATTTTGCTTCTGGTAATCTTAACATACTTTTTGGAGTCATTATCACCAAAGGTTTTTGAACATTTTGTTTTATTTGTCTTCTGAGCAGATGGAAATACTGAGATGGAGTACTAACATTGCAAACCTGAATATTATCTTCTGCACACAGTATCAAAAATCTTTCTAATCGTGCGCTGGAGTGTTCGGGTCCCTGTCCTTCATAACCGTGAGGTAAAAGCATTACAACGCTATTTGGCAATCCCCATTTTTCAAACGATGCAACTATAAAATTATCTACTATAACTTGAGCACCGTTTGCAAAATCACCGAACTGAGCCTCCCATAAAACAAGTGCAAGCGGATCAGCAGTACTGTAGCCGTATTCAAAACCTAAAACTGCGGCTTCGGATAATGAACTATCCAAAGCTTCTAATCTTGCTTGCTTATCTGAAATATGATTTAAAGGAAAATACTCTTTACCAGTGTGTATATCCGTAAAAGCGATGTGTCTCTGACTGAATGTTCCACGAACGCTATCCTGACCACTTAATCTAACAGGAGTCCCTTCCAGCAAAAGACTTCCGAAAGCCAATGATTCTGCTAGTGCCCAATCTGCTGCTTCTGATCCATCAATAAGTTTTTTTCTTTTCTCTAAAAACTTTTCAAGTTTTGGATGACCATTAAATTCCTTTGGTAGAGTGGACAAAGAACTAACAATATCGCTTAAAGTTTCTTCAGTGATGGCAGTTTTTTCTTCTTTCAGATGTGATTGAAGTTCACTTTTAGAAACTGCTAGTGGAGCTTCATTGATAAATGCGGCGCTCTTACGTTTAATAGAATCAAATGCTATTCCTAATTCTTCATTAAATGATTTATGCATTTGCAATACTTCATCAATGGTCAATATCCCATCATTAACTAGTTTTTGTTCGTACAATTTTTTAACAGATGGATGAGATTTTATTTTATCATAGAGCAGCGGCTGAGTAAATCCTGGCTCATCACCTTCATTGTGTCCGTGTCGTCTGTATCCAAATAAATCTATAACTACATCTTTTTTAAATATTAATTTATATTCTAAAGCTATCTGAGTAACCCAGAGTGAGGCTTCAGGATCATCACCGTTAACATGGAAAATCGGGGCCTGAATCATCTTTGCCACATCAGTTGCATATGTCGTTGATCGCGAATCTTCCGGTGTAGTTGTAAACCCTATTTGATTATTTACAATTATATGAATTGTTCCGCCTGTTCTATAACCACTAAGTTGAGATAAGTTTAATGTTTCCGCAACAACACCTTGTCCCGCAAATGCCGCATCACCATGAATTAATATTGGCATAACTTGCTGATGAGCTTTATGATCGCCAAGTCTTGTTTGTTTTGCCCGAACAATTCCTTCAACAACAGGATCAACCCACTCAAGATGGCTCGGATTAGAAGCGAGTGAAATTGTTAATTTCTTCCCCGATGTGGTTGGATAATTTCCTGTAGCACCAAGATGATATTTAACATCACCTGATCCTTGAATGGAGTCGGTATCTTTTATGTCTTCAAATTCGCTGAAGATTGATTCATAAGATTTGCCGATAATATTTGTTAGTACATTTAGTCTGCCTCTATGAGACATACCAATTACTATTTCAGAAATTCCGTGCTCAACAGAATCATTTAAAATTTTATCTAACACGGGTATAAGAGTTTCAGATCCTTCTAATGAAAATCTTTTGTGTCCGATGAATTTTGTATGAACAAAGTTTTCAAACGATTCTGCTTTAATTAATTTATTCAGGATACTCTTCTTTACTTCATCATTGTCTTTGGGAGAATTTTGTGACGGCTCCATTTTACTCTGTAGCCAAACTTTTTCTGCAGGATTCTGGATGTGCATATATTCCACACCAATTTTATCGCAGTAAGTTTTTTGCAAAATATTAATTACCTGGCGAAGTGTAGCTGTCTTTAATGAACTGAATCCACCGGTAACAAAATGCCTGTCCAAATCCCAAACCGTAAGATTGAATGAAGAAGGATCAAGTTCGGGATGATAAACTACTCGAGTACCTAATGGATCAAGATCAGCTAAAAGATGTCCACGTACTCTGTACATATTTATAAGTTGTAAAACTTTTGCTTGTTTGATTATCTCATCTGTACTAACAGCATTTTCAAATCCACCCGGTTGATAATCTGATTCCCATTGCAAAGGTCTGGATGGAACTTTTAATGCACTAAAAATCTCTTCATAAAAGCCATCTTTACCCAAAAGTAATTCGTTGATCTCACGTAAGAACATTCCTGATTCTGCACCCTGAATTATTCTATGATCATAAGTGCTTGAAATGTTCATCACTTTACTGATTCCAAGAGAAGAAATTGTAGCGGATGACATTGCCTGATACTCGGCATTGTACTGAATTGCCCCGGTAGCAATGATAGCACCTTGTCCAATCATCAAACGGGGGATTGAAGAAACTGTTCCAATTGTTCCCGGATTTGTAAGTGTTACAGTTGTCCCTGCAAATTCTACTGGATCAATTGTTCCTTTTCTTGATCGAACAACAATGTCTTCATAAGCTTTCCAGAATTCTTTAAAATTTAATTTATTAGCTGCTTTGATATTAGGAACAAGCAGTGAGCGTGATCCGTCTTTACGTTCGATATCGATTGCTAAACCAAGATTAACATTCTTACGTACGATAATATTCGGTTTACCATCAATAATTGTAAATCCATTATTCATAGATGGAATTTTAGAGATGCCCTTAAGAATTGCCCAGCTAATTAAATGTGTAAATGAAATCTTACCTTCATTCTTTCTTTGTAAATGCTGGTTTATGATAATTCTGTTTTCTTCAAGTAATTTTACTGCAATAGTTCTTTGCGATGTAGCAATCGGAATTGTTAAACTTGCATTCATATTATCAAGAATCCGCTGAGAACTTCCGGCAATAACTTTTACTTCATCTTCATCGCCTGGCTTAGGCATTTCAATATTCTTGGGAAGTGTTAGAAATCCTGTGTTCTCAATATCTTTTGAGCCATTAGGCTTGTTTTTATTCTCAACATTACCAAAAAAGTTTTTCCATTGATCGGAAACTTCATCGGGTTTTTGTTCATATTGTTTGTAGAGTGACTCAACAAACCATGTGTTTGCACCGAATTTTTCTAATTCTTCTTTTTGCTTTTTAGTTAATTTCTCAGGTTTCATTTTTGCTTAAATGGATTTTTGTTTACAAATTCTATTAAGTTTATTTTTCAATTAGATAGTTTATACAACTATATAATTTGGTGTTTATAATTCAATCGGATTTAGTGCTGAAAATATAAGATATTATTACAAAAAAACTATGCAAGAAAATGATCAATTAAAGAACATGCGCTTAAATTATGAGCAAGATCAATTGCTTGAATCAAACATTAATAACAATCCTTTTGTTCAATTCAAACTCTGGTTTGATTTGGTACAAAACGCTGACATCACAGAACCTAATGCTATGACAATTGCAACTGCGACAAAGAACGGAATTCCATCTGCAAGGATGGTATTGCTTAAAGCATTTGATGAAACCGGATTTACATTCTTTACAAACTATGAAAGCAGAAAAGGGAAAGAGCTTTTAGAAAATCCATTGGCATCTTTACTTTTTTGGTGGAGAGAATTTGAAAGACAGGTTAGAATAGAAGGGAAGATTGAAAAAATAAGCAGAAATGAATCTGAAGAATATTTTAATCTGCGTCCAATAAAAAGTAGATATGGAGCATTAGCTTCAAATCAAAGCGAGGTTGTTGAAAGCAGAGAAGTTTTAGAGAAAAGATTTTTGGATTTAGAAAAACAATTTGGCGAGAATCCGCCAACTCCTGAAAACTGGGGTGGATATAAATTGATTCCTAATAAGTTTGAGTTCTGGCAGGGAAGAAGAGATAGATTACACGATAGAATTGTTTACGAAAAAGTTAAAGATGATTGGAAGATTTATAGGTTGCAGCCTTAAAAGCTAAACTTTGTTTTAATAAAATCTGAATTTGAAATTAGAGTTCTAACTGTAATCGCTGTCATAATTATTATACCTCCGATGATAGCATAAATCGATGGTACTTCGCCATATCCAATATAAACCCAAATTGGATTTAGCACCGGTTCAAACATCGAAATGATTGAAGCTTCAACAGCAATAATTCTTTTTAATCCATAACTAAAAAGTGCGTATGCAAATGCAATCTGAAAAACTCCCAGAAAACTTACCATCGCAAAATCTTGTAGGGAAATTGAATTCATATCAGTTATAAATGGAATGCAGATCAGCGCAACAATAACATTTCCATAAAAGATTGAAGACTCACCATATTGCGGTTCATTTTTTTTCATTCCCAAAAAGAAAGCTGCAAATGCAACTCCGGCTAATAATGCTGCAATGTTTCCTTTAATATCGCCTGGAGTTAAATCACCCATAAAAAATAAAATCATTCCTAAAAAGCAAACAACAATTGTAATTATGTTTATTCTTTCCCACTTTGTTTTTGTGAGCAGAGGTTCAAATATCAGAACGTATATTGGTGCAGTTGATTGAAGAAATATTGCATTTGCGGCAGTTGTGGTTTTTGTTGCAATCACAAATAATATTAAAACGGCTGCGTAAGCAAAAGAATTGAGTAATGCTAAACGATTTAGTTTTAAGATTCTTTTTCTGAACATAAGAGCAAACACAACTGCTGCTATTGCACAACGAAAAAATGAAAGCTCCATTGAATCCAGAGAAATGAGTTTGATGAAAAGTCCGCCTGAACTCCATAGAATAGCAGTAAAAAATACTGCTGAAATGCCCTTGTTGTGGTCGGAAAGTTTTTGAATCATATTTTTTTTAGTGTTAATTGGTGCAATTGGTGGCTAATTTTTTGCCACGAATTACACTAATTTAGCACGAATTTTTCTGGAACTATAATTAAATTGTACAAAAAAATAAAAGATTATTTAAAATGAATGAAGAGCCCGATATTACCCAAGCAGTATTGCGATTATTTGAAGTAGCACAAACTCAGTATGGTGATTCAATAGAAAACTATTGGTTTCACGATAGCGAAAACTGTCCGGCTTGTAATAAGAAGATAGATTTTTTTCAGTTTAATGAAAAAAATGCAATATCTCTCAATGCTTATATTTATCATGATACAAATACTCTTATTGCGTATATGCTTTGTGCCAGATGTGCAAAAGAAATTATTCGAAAAAATAAATTATCTAAAAAGATATACAAAGATCTGGAACAGACTTTAAAAGATTCCTACACTAAGTTTATTAAACAATCTGCTTCTTAAACCGGATTGATATCATAACATTAAAATGAAGTATTTATACAATCCACCTTATATATTAAAAAAACTCTTTAGTGATTTTAGCTGGAATACAAATAATGGAAAAGTTCTATTAACTTTTGATGATGGCCCAAATCCAGGCACGACAGAACTAATCTTAAAAAAACTTTCTGAAGAAAAAATAAAAGCATTATTCTTTTGTGTTGGTGAGAATGTTCAGAAATATCCTGAATCAATTCAGCAGATAAAAAATGAAGGACATTCTTTTGGCAATCATACTTTTAATCATAAAATATTAAGCAAGATCTCTGCTGATGAAAAAGATTATCAGATAATATCAGTTAACAAGATCTTTATTGATCAATTTAATATCAATCTTAAATATTTTCGTCCATCGCATGGCAGATTTCAATTATCAACTTCATCGTTAATGAAAAAACATCAGTTAAAAAATATTATGTGGTCATTACTCACATACGATTATAAAAATGACTTATCAATCGTTAAATTTGCTATTGAAAAATATCTTAAACCAAATTCAATTATTGTTTTGCACGATAGCAACAAATCAAAAAATATCATCTCCGATTCAATCAGTTTTATAGCAGATGAAGTGGAAAAAAGGAATTATCAGTTTGGAGAAGCCGAAGAATGTTTGAACTGATATTTCTGTTTATAATGATTGGATATTTCTTTCAATCATTCATTTTTATTATTGGCGCAAGGAAAAAGTTCCCAAGAATTTCAGATGATAAACTGCCAACAGCAACAATAATTGTTGCAGCAAGAAATGAAGAAGAAAAAATTCTCCGTACACTTCAATCACTTGATAAACTCGAATATCCTGAAGACAAACTTCAGATTATGATCGTTGATGATCAATCGACTGATAATACAGGAAAGATTATTGATGATTTTATTGCAGGCAAAACTAGATTTCAAAAAATTACAACTGAAGAGCATCACACAAAACTCATTGGCAAAATGCGCGCACTAGCGTATGCAATTAAGGAAGCAACAGGAGAAATTATTCTTACAACTGATGCTGATTGTGAAGTTAAACCACTTTGGGTTAAAACAATTTGTTCGCATTACCAAAATGATGTTGCTTTAGTAAGCGGAGTAACAACTCAAACTGCAGAAAAGTGGTTTCATGGAATGCAGGCTATTGATTTTGTTTATCTTCTTACGGCTGGTGCTGGAACAACAAATCTAAAAGTTCCAATTTCCTGTATTGGAAATAATATGTCATTCAGAAAATCTGCTTACGATGAAGTTGGCGGATATGAAAAACTTCCGCACAGCGTAACTGAAGATTTTACTTTAATGAATGCAATCTACAATCTTAAAAAATACAAAGTAATTTTTCCTGTTGAATCAGATTCACTAATCACTTCAATTCCGTGCCGCTCTTTAAAAAGTTTAGTACTTCAAAAAAAACGATGGGGAGTTGGCGGACTTGGAGTTCCATTTCGTGGTTTTGTAATAATGTTCTGGGGTTTTACAGCAAACTTGCTAGTATTATTAACACCTTTCTTTTTCTCGCCCACATGGTTAACTTTGGTTGTGTTTAAAGTAGCTTTGGATTTTTTCCTGTTGTATCCTGTTCACGTTAAACTTGGAATTGTAAAAAATCTAAAATACTTCTTCCACTTTGAAGTATACTATTTAATTTATGTAATACTTCTTCCGTTTATTGTTTTACCAAATAAAAAAGTGATCTGGAAGGGCCGAGAATATTAATGCTTCTTCTTTGCAACTATTACGTTACATATCGATGCAATGCATATTGTGAGTTCTGCCATTTTGGTGATCATACAAATTTTAAAGATACACCCTATGCCAGCTTAGAAGATTTTAAAAACAATGTAACTCAGCTTGCAGAACTTGGCGTTAAGTTTATTGATCTTACCGGCGGTGAACCTTTACTTCACAAAGATATTGCAGAGATGGCTAAGTTTGCCCACGATTTGAAAATGCAAACAAGTATTACCAGTAATGGATTGTTGTACCATAAATTTGCTGATAAACTTTTAGGGAATATTAATCTGCTTCATTTCTCATTAGATTCACCTGATGAAGAAGAGCATAACAAGATTAGAAAAGTCGATTGCTACAATTCCGTTTTCAAAAGCATTGAGATTGCTAAATCGCTTGGTGAATACCCCGATATACTTTTTACAGTTACAAATGACACTTATAAAAAACTTCCACGAATGCACGAGATTGCTCGAAAGCACGATTTGGTTTTATTGGTTAATCCTGTTTTTTCATACTTCGGAAATCCCGGCTTAAGTGATGAGGCAACCGATTATGTTGATCAATATTGTGATGGTAAAATGGATATCTATCTTAACAAAGGATTTATGAAGTTAAGAAAAGATGGCGGAAACGATATCAACAATCCAAGCTGCAAAGCCGTTTCCCGCGTTATAGTAATTTCTCCAACTAATGAAATAATTTTACCATGCTATCATTTTGCTAACGATAAAATTTCGATTGATAAACCGATAAAAGAAATTCGAGATTCAGAAAAGGTAAAACATTTTATGAAGATGGAAGGCAGATTTGATTTTTGCCAGGGGTGTACGGTTAATTGTTACTTCGAACCCTCATTTGCTTTCCCAACAAACTTATATGCTATCTCAAGTTTGACATCAAAGTTTAAGTACAGTTATAATAAGCTTATCAAACAAAAAATTAAAAAGAAATTTATTCAATCATCCAACACAGACTAATGCAGAAGAAAAATATTTTATTGTTCATCCTTTTATTCTCAAATATATCATTTGCCCAATGGCAGCACGAATTGTTTCCAGCGGATTTAAATATTCAACCGTTCACAGCAAATTTTCTTGAACCAAAAGCAGGATTTTTAATTTCAACAGATAACAATAAATTAAGGTTAGATATTTCAACTTCAAGAGACATCATACATTGGAGTGATAACAATTCAACAATTTCAATTGGTGCAGATGTTTTTACTTTTACAAGATTGAGAAGTACAGATGATTTTAAATTTCCGGTTGAAACAATCGATTATCTTTTTGGCATAAATGCAGGGTATAAAAAGCAAATCGATAGTGAAAGTGAAATTGGTTTAAGATTTCGATTAAGTCATATTAGTACTCATTTGGTTGATGGACAATATGATGCTCAATTACAAAAATGGAGAGAGGGTAGAGATCCATTCGTTTATAGCAAAGAGTTTATCGAGTTGTTTCCATATTATCGTTATCAAACTTTAAGAACTTACATCGGATTTACTTACATTTTTCACATCATTCCTGATGAATTAAAAAAAGTAAACCTGCAATTCGGTTTTGATTACTTTGCTCCACAATTTGGTACTGATTATTTAACTCCTTTTGTTGCCTACGATTTTAAAATAAGCGGCGATTCAAAATTTTTAAGTAGTAATATTATTTCAATCGGAGTAAAACTTGGCAACTGGAAACAAAAAGGTTTAAGCTTTTACTTCAGTTACATTTCCGGTAAAAGTATTCACGGCCAATTGTATGATTTACAAGAAAATTATTCTAACATCGGATTTAATTTTGAACTATAATTTATGAGTGAATTTTCTCAAACAGAACCTAAAGTTTATACAACAACTGCTGCAAAAGAAAAGCAGAAAAAAATTAAAAGTTATTTAGTCCATATTGGATTATTTCTTATGACTTTTATTACTACAACTTTAGCCGGAGTTGAATGGACAACCGGAATGTTTCCGCCTTATGAATTTTCTACGTTAGCTAAAGGATTGCCTTATTCAATAAGCATCTTATTGATTATCACTTTTCACGAATTTGGGCATTACTTTGCTGCCAGGTATCATCGAATCAGAGCGACGCTTCCATATTACATTCCATTTCCACCCATCCCTTTCTTTATAAACTTTGGTACGATGGGCGCAGTTATCAGAACAAAATCTCCAATCTACTCTAAGAAAGCAATGTTTGATATCGGAATTGCAGGACCACTTTCAGGTTTCGTAATTTGTCTTGGAATTTTGATTTACGGGTTTACTCACGTTCCATCTATTGATTATCTATTACAAATCCATCCGGATTATTTTGATCCAAATTATGGTAAAGATGGTTTAGGTTTAGTAATTGGTGATTCAATTTTATTTTCGGTTCTAAAATATTTTTTTATTAACCCTAGTTCATTCTTTCCACCAATGAGCGAAATATATCACTATCCATACTTGCTTGCTGGATGGTTTGGTTTGTTAATCACGTCAATGAACATGATTCCTGTTGGACAATTAGATGGCGGTCATATTTCTTATACAATGTTTGGAGAGGAGAAGCATTTGAAAATTTCATCAATCGCCACTATAATTTTGGCTGTGATGGGATTTATTGGTGTTGTTGATTCGTTATTAGAACTTAACTATGGTTATGGCTGGAGTGGATGGTTGTTTTGGGCAGTTATTTTATACTTTGTTGTAAAATTAAAACATCCACCGGTTTCAGATAATTTACCTCTGGATGGCAATAGAATGTTCTTAGGTTACCTAAGTTTATTTATCTTTGTAATATCATTTTCACCAACTCCACTTTTACTTTACGGATTATAGTGATTTAATTTTACCTTTGAGAAATAAGACTTATTCAAAATATTTAAGTATATGAAAACAAAAACTATAAAATTGATTACTTTTAATTTTCTTTTAACGCTTCTTCTTTTAGGATGCGAAAAAGATTATGATAATGTAATTGATACTTTAAGCCCCGATTACCAGGTAAAACTGGTTTCTCCTTCAGATTCTATTCTATACAATCCTGTTGATTCCTTAATTACTATAAAGATTGCATTTAATTCTGCGTCAAATATTCAAAGTGTTTATTGCGATGTTTATTCTGTTGATAATAATAAGATAAATTCTAATCCATTAAGTTTGTTAGATAATGGAAATTTAGAAAATGGAGATGATACTGAAAACGATGGTACATTCTCAAATAAAATTCCTTTTAGCGAATCATATCCTAATGGAATTTATAATGTAAAATATTTTGTTATTGATAATTCCGGTAAGTCCATTCAGGTAGCAATTGCTAATTTTATTTTTAACAATGGTAAACCAAACGTTCCGCCTCAAATTACTGATGACATAGTAAGCCCGGATTCAGCAGTGGTAACAGCTCCCATAGTTATTTTAACTTCAGTCAAAGCCTCAGATACTAACGGTTACTTAGACATCGAAAAAGTTTATTTTTTAGTTTATAGACCAAACGGTACAACAAGCAACAATCAAAATACAATGTTTGATGATGGAAATATTGTTGACCACGGCGATAAGGTTGCTGGAGATGGAATCTATTCCTTGCTTATACAAATCACTCCGGCTAATACTAAAGGAACTTATCGATTTGAATTTGCAGCTAAAGATCGTGGCGGTGATATAAGTAATATTATAAATCATTCTGTAGTTATTCAATGAAAAATATATTAAATCTTTTTTTACTGCTTTCAACAATTACTATTAATCTGTTTGCTCAACTTTCACCGGATCATTATTTTCTTCAGAATGACGGTAAAGATTTAGGCAAACTTAATTTCCAAAATCCACTAAGTAATACGATTACAGATATTATTACAATTGGTGATACAATCTGTCTTGGTACTAGTCGGGGTGTTAGTCTTTCTACAGATAATGGTACAAATTGGACTAACTTCTATGGTCAACCTGATTTTGGAACTGATAACATTTCAGCTATTGGCTATAATGATGGAATTTTTTGGTGTGCTACTGCTAGATCTGCTGATGTTACTGGCGGACAAACACTGCCTGAAGGTACGGGGTTAAAGTATACAACAAATTTTGGTGCTTCTTGGATAAGTGTTGCTCAACCGTTGGATCATCCTGATAGCACAACTGAATCATATGGTAACAATATTATTCAAGCACTGCCGGTTACTGTTGCTATTCAAAATCTAGCTTATGATATCGCATTTATACAGAACACAATCTGGATTGCTACTTTTGCTGGCGGACTTAGAAAAAGTACAGATAATGGAATTACATGGAAACGTGTTATTCTTCCTCCGGATAATTTAAACTCAATATCTCCAACCGACTCTTTGGATTTTTGCCTTTCTCCTGTTGCAGGAGAATTTTGTGGAGAAGGAAATCTAAATCACAGAGTCTTTTCTGTTATAGCTGTTGATAACAATACTCTTTATGTTGGTACAGCCGGAGGTATAAATAAATCTACTGATGGCGGACTAAGCTGGGTTAAATTTAATGCGCAAAATCAGCAGCTGCCTATTAGCGGAAATTTTGTTACTGCACTTGGTTTTAACCAACCAGCTAGTACCATTTGGGCCGCTACCTGGAAAGCTGAAGATCAATCTGAGTTTTACGGTGTTAGCTCATCAATTAACGGCGGGCTAACCTGGAATACGTTTTTAACTGATGAACGACCACATAATTTTGGTTTTAAAAATTTTAATGTAATGGTACCAACTGATAATGGAGTATTTCGTACTTCTGATAACGGATCAACCTGGATTTTACCAAATTCTATTGTGGATTTTGAAACAAATGTGTCACTAAGAACAAATGTTTTTTATGCTGCAGATAGTTACCATGATAATATATGGTTGGGCTCTGCTGACGGTTTGGTTAAACTTAATGAAACTCCGGGTACGGTTTGGGAAGGGAATTGGAAAGTATTTTTTGCCGCAAAACCTCTCACTGCAATTGATGAAACCTATTGCTACCCAAATCCGTTTAATCCAAGACAGGAAGAATTAAAAATTAAGTACAGCACAGGCGGTACAGAATCAAATGTAACAATCCGAATTTTTGATTTCAGTTTTAATTATGTGAAAACTGTAATACAAAATGTTTCCAGAAATCGTGATTTTGAAGGTCCACCCGATTTTTGGGATGGAAGAGATGATAATGGTAATTATGTTCCAAACGGAGTTTACTTTTATCGTGTTGATGTTGGAGATAATGACGGTATCTACGGAAAGATTTTGGTGATGCAATGAGAATCAAATTATTCGTTTTTACACTCTCAGTTATTCTCATTTCGTGTTCTTTAAATGCTCAACCTAAGTACACCGAAATAAATAGCAAAGTTGGTGCTTTTAGCCGAATGGGATTTGGAGCCCGCGGAATCGGAATGGGTAATGCAATGTCATCTGTAACTAATGGTAATTTAGTTTCATACTATAATCCGGCGGTTTCTCCATTCCAGGAAAATAATTCATTTCAAACTGCATATACATTTTTATCCTTGGATAGATCTCTTAACTTCTTAAACTTTACTCGCAAGTTTGATTTTTATTCCGCAAAAGATTCTTCATTAGATAAAAAACCAACCAGCACTGCAGGTATCAGTGCGGGAATTATAAACTCAGGTTTAAGCGCAATTGATGGAAGAGATAACAATGGTCTCCAAACCGAAGAGCTGTCAACTTCAGAAAACCAATTTTTCCTAAGTGTGGCTAATCGTTTTTCCAGAAAACTATCTATCGGTATTGCAGTAAAATTTTATTATTATAAATTGTATGAAGAAATTACCTCAAACGGTTTAGGCTTGGATATTGGCGCACTTTATAAAGTTAATGATAACTGGAATGTGTCATTAATGATATCAGACATCAATAGTAAATATGAGTGGGATACAAGTCCGATTTATGAACAACAAGGATTAACTACTACAGATAATTTCCCTTTGCTTAAAAAAATTGGTGTAAGTTATTACAATCCTGAAATTCGATTATTAACTGCTTTAGAATTTGAAAGCAGTAATGCCGGCACAAATATTATTCGATTTGGTGCAGAATATAATATTTATGAAAATCTTTTTATTCGCGGTGGCATCGATCAATTTAATTTGAGTAATACCGATGCCGGGTTAAAACCTTCACTGGGTTTTTCATATACAAAATCTTTTGATGGTATAATGATTGGCGTTGATTACGCCTTTATGATGGAACAGTATTCTTCAAGCGATAGACATATTATTGGATTAAACATTATTTTTTAAGTCAGTAATCAATAATTTTAAAAATAAAAAAAACATAGAATCGTCATTCCCACGTTGGTGGGAATCTAATTCAACAATAGTAATTTAGATTCCCGTTTTCACTGGGATGACAGTTTTAGATATAAATAAAAACTAAGTAAAGTATATGAAAAAAATTCTTTTATTTATTTTAATTTCTTCCATAACAGTGTTTGCTCAAACTGCCGGCAATACCGGATTATCATTCCTTAAGTATGGATTTGGTGCACGTAATATTTCAATGGGTGATGCCGGAACAGCTTTATCAAATGATTTGACTGGGTTGTTCTATAACCCTGCTAAGTTAGCTTTAACCGATAGATCAGAAGTGCTTTTTATGCATAACGAATGGATACAGGATGTTAGCAGTGAAGTGATTGGAGCTAAAACAATTATCTGGGGACTTCCATTCGCACTTGGATTTAATGTTACTTCTGTAGATGGGATAGAGTTTAGGGAAATTCCTGGAGAGCCTGTTACAACATTTGATGCTAATTATTTTTTTGGAAGTCTTTCAACCGGATTTTTTGTAACTGAAGAAATATCATTCGGTGCCAGCATTAAATATCTATACGAAGGATTAATAAATGATGAAGCCTCAGGTTTTGGTTTCGATTTTGGTCTAAACTATTTACTGCCATACAAAGGATTAACTGCTTCGGCTGTTATAAAAAATATTGGCTCGATGAATGCTCTGCGTAGTGAATCAACAAAACTACCCACAGAACTTAGAGTAGGCACTGCTTATACTTTTGCTTTGGATGATGCTAAGTTTGATTTTACAGGCGGAGTCGAGTTCCAGAAGTATTTAGATACAGAAGACAACCATTTTAATTTTGGCGGAGAGGTTTTATACAATAAACTTATCGCCGCACGTGCAGGATACCAGAGCGGTTACGAAAGCCGCGGCTTTACCGCTGGTGTTGGTTTGATGTGGGGCAATCTAAAATTTGATTACGCTTTTCTTCCGTTCTCACTTGGTTTGGGCAACGCAAATCTTTTCTCTCTTCAGTTTAAGTTTTAAGTTTTATTTGGGCGAGTCACCGACTCGCCCGTACAAATTCTTAATTTGACTTTGCAGGTATTTTTTATTTCGTTTGTATAGCATTTACTATCAATTATTTACAAGGGGCTACAATGCGATACAGAATAAAAAAGGTTTTCTTATTAGTTGTGGTTTTTGTGTTTATTGGCTTTAGCAGCACTAAAGCACAGGCAGTTTACGATACTTTGTATTCATACCCGGATACAACTACATTTTATAATCAGACAGTAATTGTAGTAGTTGACATTGGTAATCTTGCAATTACATTTCATCCAGATACCAGCTGGGAGTCGTATCAAATTGAAAAAATACTATGCTCAACGCCAGGAGATGGCGTAAACCCCGGGGGCTGGACATATTTCTTTCTCTCTGTAGGAGATGGACCCGAAGATTCGATTATCTACGTAAAACAGGTTTTCAATGATTCTTTAACGTTCTATCCAGAGATTCATACGTTCATCCTGGACACACCAGTTGTCATAAATAATTCTAATAGATTCTATTTTAGCGGATCATTTGTAAATAAACTTTCAGTTTCTCAGTTCCTGGATTTTGCTGTACCTGGCCAATTCGCATATTGGTGGTCACTTCAAAGATGGGTGGAGAACGTCCCTTTCTATTTTAATCTAAAAGTTGTTGTAAAAAAGAACGTTACATCGGTGGATGATTTAGATTCAGTACCAACTGAATACCAATTACATCAGAACTATCCAAACCCGTTTAATCCAGTTACAACAATAAGTTATTCTATTAAGGAAGCTGGTATTGTAAATTTAGAAGTATTTAATATCCTGGGTCAAAAAGTATCTGTACTGGTAAATGAATTTCAGGAAGAAGGTATAAATTCAGTAACATTTGATGCAAGTACCCTCCCAAGTGGTGTTTATCTATACCAATTACAGAGTGGTAATCATTTTGAAACTAAAAAAATGATATTAACTAAATAATAAAAATGTACTCACCGCTCGTATGAGAGCGGTGAGTTTTATATACTGAGGTTATTATGAAATCATCTATCTTTACTTTAATTCTAGTGGCTAACTCATTTCTGCAGTCACAGGATTTTGAAATAGTCGGTCCCCCAAATAATTACGGGCTAATAGAATTTCAAAAGAGTAATTCTAACGTACTCTATATTGCTAATAGGTTAGGAGCTTTATCCCGAAGTTATAACGATGGTGAGGTAAAAGAAATATTACATCCGGGTATAGGCGGAAGTGCTCGTCAATTAAGTTTATTAAATACTGATACCAGTACAATTTTTTTTAATACCAGCGATTACTTATTAAAAAGCTACGATATTGGAGAAAATTGGATTTACGATGACGGGGTTGGTTTCTATCCGGCTTTTATTTCAGTAAATCCATTAAACGATAATTCCATTTATAAATATAAAAATAATCAAATATTCAAAAGTTATGATAAGGGGAACAGTTGGAGCAATTTAATTACATTCCCATATACATTTAATTATCCAACATTAGTAGTTGCTCCTTCAGATACTTCAATAATATACACAGCTTTAAGTGATGATGGGTTTTGGTTACATCTTTTTAAAAGTACCAATTCTGGTGCTGATTGGTTTGAGATTGTTTACCCGCCGTTTACGATTTCGAGCGCATATCAAGTAGATATCAATCCGTACAATTCTAATTCGCTGTATATATCGACTGGTAATTTAATAAAATCGACAGATGGTGGAAATTCATTTTTTCAAATTGGTCCGCCAGCTATTTCAGGATTTACTTTAAATCATCAGGATACTTCAACAATTTATTTTGCTTCTGAGGACCCAATTTATTATCCATACGGATTATTTGTAAAATCAACAGATGAAGGGCAAACGTGGTTTCCATTGAATGAAAATTTTCCGAAGGAAATCTTATTTAACGCACCTGTTCTTAACCCAGTAAATGCCGAAGAGTTATATGTAACCTCTACTATTGGTACTTTTAAAAGCACAAACGGTGGAAACGATTGGAAGGAAGTATTCTTATCTGCAGAATCTGTTCTGTTCGATTTTTATGTGGATGCAAATGATAAAAACAAAATAATTACTACCAATAGTGTCTACGGTTTTAAAATGACAACAGATGCAGGGTTGAGTTGGTTTATTCCTATAATAGATACGATAGCACCAAGATTTAGTAATGTTTACTACCAGTTTGCATTTAATTCACAAAACTTAAATGATGGATTTTTAACTTCAGATAAGGCACTTTATCAAACTTTTGATGGTGGTTTAAACTGGATAAAGAATAATTTCTCTTATAGCTGGTCAAAAAGTATAGCTATATCACCATCAAACCCTAGTACAATATTGATTTGTACAATTGATAGACCTGCAGGAAGCGCAAAACTTTATTTAAGTCAAGATGGTGGCGATAGCTGGGAACTAAGAAAAGAATTAGGTGGCTGGTATTTTGGTTTTAAGCAAATGATATTTGAACCTGCAGAAGGCAATAAAATTTATTTGCATATGCATCAAGGTGATAGCTTACTTGTTACGACTGACCTGGGTTTGACCTGGAAAAATGCAGGCGTTGGATTGAGTAACAACGCTTTCGTAACTCAAATATGGATAAATCCTAACAATCCCCTTGAAATGTATTGCACAGAAGGTAATAGTGGCACATATACAGGTGCAGTAAGTATGAGTACAAATGGAGGAGAAAGCTGGTCCCAGATAGATTCTATGTTGAAAATTATGGATAGCTGGTGCAATGCGCAAGCTATTTGGGTAGATCCTGAGAATACAAACAGAATATATATTGGTCTGGGTGCGCATTCACAATTTCTTACAAGCACATATACGAGTGGGGGTATATACTTCTCAGATAATCATGGTCAAAGCTGGATGAAAATTTTTGATAGCCAGGCAAATATGATTAAGTCTGATAATTCAGTACCAAGAAAATTATATTTTAACACAAAGTATGGCTTATTAAGAATTACGGATACTTTGGTTACATCAGTAAATGAAATTGCGAATAATTTGCCTAAGGAGTATGGATTAACTCAGAATTTCCCAAATCCATTTAATCCAACTACCACAATAAAATATGAAGTACCTCAAATTTTAAATGTTAAAATAGAAGTTTTCGATGTATTGGGAAGAATTGTAAAAGTATTAGTTGATGAACAGAAAACAACTGGTTTTTACGAGATCAAATTTGATGCATCATCATTTGCCAGCGGAATTTATTATTACAGAATCAAAGCAAACGAATTTGTTCAAACAAAGAAGATGATATTGATAAAGTAAACAGGTAGAGGTAAAAAGATTGTAGCAAGAAGTTTTAGGCACGAGCAATCGTGCCTTTTTTATTTTGTAGTTGGCAAATGATAAAGAAAATTTAACTTGACTTTAACAAATTTATTCTTTTGTTTTGAAAAGTTATTAATGAGGCATTGGTGGAAACAGTTCTTATAAGTTTGTATGTGCTGAAAATACTTTGGCACGATTGTTTACCCCCCCCAATTTTATTTATTTACAGGGGTGTAAATAATGATAATGATATTTTTATACCCGTTTATTACTCTTCCAAATGAAACTTGTCAAGTTTTATTATTCTCACAAAAACATTTCTGCTCATTTAACACTGAGCATTTACAAATTAGCATTTACTATTTTCCAACTGGTTTTGCATAGCTAAAGAAGAGATGAAAACAAGATTATTAACCAAGGAATTGTAAAATGAAAACACTTAAAAAAATCTTAGTACTACTTTATTTAATAGCTGGATTTACTAACGCACAAGTTGATACAACCGATTGGTTCCCTATGCAAACTGGTAATTACTGGGAATATATGGCTTGGGATAGCCCCCCAAAATACTTTAGCACTAAAATTATTGGGGACTCACTTATGCCAAATGGAAAGGAATATAAAGTCTTTTATACTAAGTATTTTGACGATTCGTCTGACTTCACTCTTTATTACAGAAAAGAGACAGACAGCATATTTTTGTATACCGGTATAAGTTCTTATTTCCCATTAGGTGAATATAAATTTTTAGATTTTGTGTCATCAGATTCAACTATATGGCTGTTATACCCTGTTTATATTTGTTGTAACCCCAATGCACGGGGAATTTCTTCAACATTTTTGGATTACTCATATTATAATTTTCTGCAGAAATCAAATGAAGCGAAGCAATTTGAAGATGTTTATGTTGATTCGGTTGATACTTTATGGACACCAAATGATGGTTCCTTTCCCATAGTATTAAATAGAGGGCTCGGAATAGTCTGGCATTTTATTTTTAATGACGGCAGTTACTATCTACAAGGAGCGATAATAAATGGGTTAAGAATGGGAATAATTACAGATATAGATTATGAAGATATGAATGTTCCAGATCAATTTACATTGCAATCATACCCAAATCCATTTAATAGTACAGTAAATTTCAAAATAAGCCTTCCGGAATCGAACTTTATGGAATTATCACTTTTCAATATTCTTGGACAAAAAATTGCAACTCTTTTTGAAGAGTATAAATCTGCAGGCAATTACAATATGCAGTTCAATGCAAACCACTTAAGCAGTGGTGTTTATTTAGCAGTGTTAAAACAAAATAAATTGATCCTAAAAGAAAAAATAATTTTATTAAAATAATTTTATGAAAGGGGCCTAAAATGAAACTCATAACCTATATAACAATATTCTTGTCTTTTTTAGTCACAAACATTTATGCACAAGATATATTTGATTCCATTCCAATCAATGATGTTCAAACTGTTACTGAAGGCTTTTTCCCTGAAACCGATCAGATGTCAAGAGGCGGACAAGAAAAAACAGCAAGTGGCATACTAAGAATTCTTGTGATTTTTGTCAGGTATAAAGATGATACCCTAAACACACCTACCTGGCCGGATTATACTGTATTACCCTCTTGGGCACAAACATTTGTTGATCCATCTACACCATCAAACAACATTTATACAGCAAAGAATATGAGCGATTTCTTTGATCGATGTTCAGGAGGCAATGGAAGTGGTACTCTTGGGAGTTTTAAGATGATTGGAGATGTGGTTTATGTTACTACATTAAAAAATGAAAGCGAATATTTAACCGGCCATCCTGGCGATACTGAAGTATTTACAGAAATATTACAACCCCTAGATAATATACACGGGGACTATAATGTTAACTTTAAACTATATGATAATTGGGAATTTATGAAGAGCAGTACCTTGTATAACCACGAATACAAACCTAGAATTGGCGACGGAAAAGCCGATCACGTTTTTATTTTTAATCGAGGCAATTCTAGAAAAACTGGTCTAGGTGCTGAAAAAACTTTAGCTTACGTTGATTTCACATCAAATGACGGTGTTTTAATAAACGCATATTGTGGCTCGCGCGTTTTCGGATTCAAAGATAGAAGCACTCCAGGTGCGGTTGGTGGTCCGGCTCACGAGTATTGTCATTATTTACTTGGTGGAGGTCAAGAGACAGGACATTTTGATGGCTATAATTATTATCCTTCGGTGACAACAAATATAGGTCGTATAAATAAATTTGCTTTAATGTGTGCTGTTAGTGCTGGATGGATGAGTGCTTATGAAAGATATCGATTAGGCTGGTTAAACCCTTTTGTTGTAGAGGCCAACATTGCAGGAAAAATTTTAAAAGATACGCACCTAAAGAATGAAGCAATCTTAATACCTTTAAGAGATCCTTACAAAGGTTCCTGGAGAGAGTTTTATTTAATTGAGAATTATCATACACAACGGGATTATGCTGGTGCAAATCCATTCTTAGTTGATGAGTTGTTTGGAGATCCCTTCACTCACGGATTGCTTGTATTTCATATTGAAGATCAGAATTATACTTTACCTTGTGCCACAAAAATAAATATATTGTGCGCTGATGGTAAATGGACTTGGAAACTATTGACGGGTGCATCAACACCGACGAATAGAAATGATGATTTAATAGGTAAAGATCAACCAACGCGATTTGGCAATTTTGATGAAAGGCATTTCATTACAATGAATGTAGGTGGTATAAATTATAACGATTATGTTTGTCTAACTCCAAGAACAGATTACCCAGGAGCAAGATACAATAGAAATGATTTTCTTGGTGATTTTGCAGACTTCTTTAGAGAAGGATATAATGATGTGCTTACTAAATATAGTAATCCGGGTACATATATAATTGGAGGTACAGCTAAAGATGTTGGCTTCGAGATCACAGGATATAATTCAACAACAAAAGAATATACTTTAAGCCTACAAGTAACTGCGGCTGGTGTTACATCATTAAAACCTTCAAAACCACAAAATTTAAAAGTAACATCTCAAAATGGTGGCTATGAATCTTTATTAACCTGGGAACCAAATACAGAACCAGATGTAGTTTCTAATGGAAAATATAAAATATTTCGCGGTGAAGCATATACTGGTGATCCAACAACTTGGGAGCAAATTGCATTTATTAATTCCTATGTTAATGGTCAACCAGTCACTTCTTTTATCGATGAAGAAGTTGGACCAAGCGTTTCAAGGAAACTGTTTTATAAAATCTCTGCTGTTGATAATTCACAATTAGAGTCAGTTTGTTCCGATTATGATTGGAGAATGGGTAGAGTGCCTAAAATTGTTGGTGTTGAAGATCCGAATATTGAGTATTCATTACAATCAAACTTCCCCAATCCATTCAATCCAACCACAATAATTAATTACTCTGTTAAAGATGTTGGTTTCGTCAGCTTAAAAGTTTTTGATATTTTGGGAAGTGATGTTGCAACTCTTGTTAATGAAACAAAAGAAGCCGGTAACTTTGCAGTTGAGTTTAACCCAGCAAATTTACCAAGCGGCGTTTACATTTATACATTGCAGGTAAATGGATATTCTGAAAGCAAAAAAATGTTGTTGATGAAGTAATCAGGTAAAAAGTAAGAATTAAAAAGCTAGAAGTTAAAGATACGAGCAATAGGGCCTTTTTTATTTCTATAGTAATAACAAAAATATAATTTGCCTTTAAGCATTTACTATTTAACAGTTACAATTATCCAACTGGTTATACTTAGCTTAACATAAACTAACAATTAAATGTTTATCTCTAGGAATTGTAAAATGAAAAAAATTATAAGCTTACTAATTAATATTCAAATTCTTGTTCTGACTAGTTACACTAGCATTACAGCACAAAATTATAGTGTAAATGAAATTACTAAATACTCTAAAACTATTGTCAACCAGTTTGAGCGATTAGAGAATATTCCAAATAAGAATCAAACCCCTGTCAATTTTTTTCCAAACAACAATGGCGATTTCTGGGAATTTATTGAGGAAGATACTACAACATTATTTGGACAAAATTATACTCTAAAATTTTCCATAAGCAGAGTGGTGATTGACGATACTATTTTGAATAACGGTTTTACTTATAAGAAAATAAAGTGGCAGAATGAAGCTAATAGTGTTAATTATCCACCAGAGTATGAACATCTCAGAATCGATTCGATCGGTAATGCTCATATTTTCTACGATACTACTGATTATATACTCTTCAATTTTACATTAGATATTAATCAAACATATCCATCTCATTTACTAAACCACGAATGGAAAGTAATGGATAAGTATTATGTGATTGCTTTTGGGGATACATTGCAAGCGATTGATTTTGGGTTGTATGATCAAAATAATAATTGGATTGAGATTTATACGATTGTTGAAAACTTTGGAATAATCTTTTATCAAAAGGATTTGCTCAACTATGCATTACCTATTGGCAACTTTTGGGGTGCTGTAATTAACGGACAAGAATACGGAACATTAATTGTAAAGAAAAAAACTGTGGATTGGAAACAATTCTATCCACTGCATATTGGTGATTATTGGGTTTATGAGGGTTTTAGTGGAAGTATACCAGTTACAAAATCTGTAAGAGTAATTGGCGATACAATAATGCCGAATGGATATTCATATTCAATTTTAAAGACAATAAATCATACCTTTGGAAATACTTCTATTTCTTATTGGCGTATCGATAGCCTGGGAATACTTTCGTATTGGGATACAATTAATATCTCTGAAAAAGTTGTTCTGAGATTTTCTGTGGTAGTTGGTGACACGTTGACTCTAAGTCAATTACAGTATGTCAAGCGTCTGGATGATAAGTACATTAATCCGGTTACAGGTAGTGAAGAACTACATTTTTTTATGTATCCGGACCTGGTTTTTGATAATGAATATTATGATTATTCATTTGGATTATATTCTAGTGTTATCGAATTTAATTATAGTGTATTAAGGGGGGCTTGCATAAATGGTGTAACTTGGGGTGATACAATAATCACATCAATTGAAAACAATATTGTTTTAAATCCACAAAGCATAGATATATTCCCTTGTTATCCCAATCCATTTAATTCCTCGACTACTCTGACATACTATATCCCGGCTGCAACAGATGTTAGAATAAGTTTATATAATACACTGGGTGAACTTACAGAAATTTTATTCGATGACAATTTAAACAGTGGATATCATAGACTCGTTATTAACGCTGCTGGATTAGTTTCCGGTGTTTATTTTATTGTTTTTAATGCAGATGATATACAATTGGTCAGTAAAATTATTTATTTAAAATAGAGGAATTAATTATGGGACCAAACAAATTTTTATTTATGCTTGCATTCCTCAGCCTGTCTCAATAAATCAGAAGTCGCACCGTAGCAAACTCTTTTTCCATCTCGAGAGGTTGTGTGAATATTAATAACCCACAGTTTTAACTGTGGGAAAATGACAAAAGAACAAAAACAATTGAAACCGTTTCAACGGTTTTTCTGCATTATCACACAGTCTAGCAAGGAGAGGGATTAAGAGCCTGTCCCGATACATCAGGATTAAAAAAATTCTGTTTTCCTCTGCTCTGCTATCTTGCTCTGCTCTTTTGCTCTGGCATCGCTCATTAAAAGAATAGCGTTAAAGAATTTTACGGAATGAAGCGTTAAAAGGCGAAAGCTGTTTGAGCGAATTCTATGAGCGAGTTCTTTCGCCTTAGCGTAATAAAGTAAAATTCTAGCTATTCTTTTACAAGAGCATATTCTTTTGTTACTTTTCTGAAGCCTGCCCCGTTGAAAAACGGGGTCAAGAAAAGTAAGGGCTAATAATTTTTAAAGAGCATATTCTGGCGTCCACCCCAATCAAGAGGGAGTAAATAAAAAAGCAGTGTGTTTTTCTTTCTCTCCTCCCCTTAGCCAAAGGGGAGGCCGGGAGGGGTTATCCTTACAATATTTCAATCATCTAA
>JBATOT010000024.1:0-1574 GCA_049291095.1 Ignavibacteriaceae bacterium
TGACAAGGTGGACCACCAATTATAAGATCGACTTTCTGTGTGTCAAGTTGGTTATCAATTTGTTGAAAGATATCAGAACTTGTTGATTCGCTAATTTCATTATTGATCACAGATCCAAGTAATTCTTTCGGGATAGAATTCCAAAGGTCAATACGACTGATTTCATTTTTCAAGTAAGAATAATAAATATCAAGGTTATTGGTTTCATTTAAATAATGGTAGGCTATTCTTGTTTTTAGCGTATCACAAGCTTCTTTATTCATTTCGACATGAGCAACTGGCTTAAATCCCTGACGAATAAATCCTTCAGACAAACCTCCTGCTCCTGCAAACAAATCTATATAATTCAATTTCTTCATTTATCTGTGAAAATATTATCTAATTCAAATTTTAAATACCAGCTAAGTTTCGCCAAAAAATCTATTGTAAAAGCAAACTTACCTCTCTCGATTTTTGAAATAGTTGAACGATTTACATTCAGCATTTCTGCCAAATCATCCTGAGTATAACCTTTCGTTTCCCGCGATTCTTTGACCTGAGAGCCAATTTTTTTTCTATAATCCTTAATATATTCATCTTGAACTGTAATAATTCGCTCCATATATGGTCCTATGTTGATTGTATCTAATTGTTATTATGGATTTGATTTATTATGATTTTAATGGCTTCGTCCTTATATAAAATATGGCCAAATTCTCTCAGGGATTGTTCATCATCATAGACACCATTTTTATCGTTCCACCTTAACCACTCTATTAATTCAATTCTTTCCCAAGACTGGAGCTCTGACTTAAGCTCTTCAATTCCTAACTCCATTATTTTGTAAAAAGGATGGCGGAGTTTCCGGTGCTGGTCTACAAAAGTCTCTTTCATATCTGTTCAGTATTAAATTCAACCAACTCTAAGTCTGCCGCAAATACTGTCGTTGTCGGTGGAATGGACATTCCGGAACCTAATGCCTGTATAAAAGCCCTTGGTCTGGCAACATCAGAGAAGTATTCTAAAAGGATAAAGAGTTGATCAGGATCTTCATCTGGTAATGGGGTGTGAAAGCGGACTATTTGTCCATTTTGTGTAGGTATCATGTTTTAGTGCAGAATTTATAGCGTTGCCCCCGCTTTTTAACTAGTTTATTTTAATGCAAATATAAGGAAAAATGTAATATGTTTTTATTTTCTTTCATTGTATTTTTTTAAAAAAATAGAATATTAGGATAAAATCAATTTTTTTCTGCATTAGTCAAATGAGTAAGCTTTTGTTAATGTTCTGGGATGTGCTTTTGGATTATTTCAAACTGAGCATAATTATGTAAATGGATGTAAATTTTGTGGAAATCAGGATATCTGATTGTATAAACACAAAAGCCTGTTCTTTTTACAAACAGGCTTTTTTATGGTTTTTTTCAAAGTGAAGTGTATTTTCAGAGGCTAGTTTTTTGCAATGTTTAAAATGGAGATTATTGTGCGGATGCGATATCCTGAGCGTTTTCCCTTTTTTCTGCAGGAGTAATGAATGCATATGTAGGACTCATTGCTGTGGTTGTTTCGCCCATTTTGGTAAATACTTTATAATAG
>JBATOT010000025.1:0-56166 GCA_049291095.1 Ignavibacteriaceae bacterium
GTGGACTCCAAGTCATCCTGCTCTTAAAGCCTTTACAATATTTAATCTTGCAGCACGAACTGAAGGGAAAAATCCACCAAGCACTCCCATTACCAATGCAAAAATCAATGATGAAATAATTATTGACGGTGATAGTGAAAATGAAAATGCAAGTTCAGAGAATGAATTCCAGTTTAAAGTTGAAATCGTAAAAAACTGAAGAAACGATGCAATAAAAAGTCCAATAACTCCGCCAACAACTGAAGTTAATAGAGCCTCAAATAGAAATGCTGATAAGATACTTCTTCTGCTGAATCCGAGTGAACGCATTGTACCAATTTCAACTGTTCTATTGGCAACTGCAGAATACATAGTTATCATCGCACCAATTGTAGCACCGAAGCTAAATATTATTGTAATAAAAATACCAAGCACTCTTATGAATCCAGCAAGATATTCTGATTGTTCTTCAAAATATTTTTGTTCAGTTTTTGTTTCGAAAGGAAGTAATCGCTTGTCTGTTTCAAAAGATCTTTTAAAATCTTCATAATTTGCCATATCATCTAATTTCAAAGTTAAAGTTGAAACACTTGATTCTCTGTTAAAAGCACTAAGTAATTGCTGAGCATCTCCCCACATTTCAGATTCAAATCCGCTTCCTTCAGCCTCAAATAATCCAACTACTTCCCACAGGTCGCCTGCAAATTTAACTTTACTGCCTATCTGCGCTCCCTCAAATTTATTATTGATTGATTTTCCTACTATCAATTCTCTTAATGAAGGATTAAATAGTCTCCCTTCAATCAATTTTATTTGTGATCTTAGTTGATAAACAGTTTGTGATACACCACGAACAGTAACATTGCTCATACCGCCGCCTTTAATTTCCAGATTTATAACCACAACTGGTTCTGCGGAAATCATCAGGTTACCATCACTTCCCTTTGCAATGTGTGGAAGTGCTCGAATTATGTTCTGTGTGTCACCATCAATAATACTACTAATTTCTCCTTGCGATGATTTACGAAGTACTTTAATATTATCTGCTGATCCAGTTGATACTAAAGTTTTTTCAACACCATACGCCATCATCAATGCGGCAGCAAATACAAAGACTACCATTGCAATACCGGAAACTGTAATAATTGCAGTAAGTTTTCTTGCTGTAAAATTTCTAAATGTATATTTAAATGGAATTTTCATAACTCATATTCGTTTTGTCATTGCGAACAACGTGAAGCAATCTGCCAATTAAAAAGATTGCTTCGTCACTAATCGTGACTCGCAATGACGATTAATATTCTACCCAACAAATCTAAAACCATCAACAATTTTTGTTTTAAGAGCTCTTTGAATTGGGAATATCGATGCAAGAATTCCAATTAAAATAGCTGCGCTCATTGCAAGTATTGTTGTAATTGGTTCTATGAAAAAGAACGGAAAAAATCCTTTTGGGATTGCTTGTTCAAATCCGGCAACGATAGGATAGGTCAATGCTACACCAATTCCACCGCCGACTAATGCTATCACCATAGATTCTCCTAATATCAAACCAATAAGATGGAAAGCGGAGAAACCCAATGTTTTTAGTACAGCATATTCACGTGTTCGTTCTCTTGCAGCCATTATCATTGTGTTTGCAAGTACGAGCATTATTATTCCAATAATAACGAAAGACATAAAATTCATTGCACTAATAATTGCCCCGGATGCAGAAACAAATCCTTGCGTAAATGCCTTTTCAGTTTCAGTTTTTGTTTCAGCAGAAGAATTTTTGAATTTAACATCTATCTGATCAGATATCTCAGCAGATCTAGCCGGATCATCAATCAAAACTATATACCATCCAACTTCTCCGGCACGTACCGGAGACTCGATTTTCATTCTCTCATCGATATATGCCCAGTGAAATAACATTTGCGTGCCATCAGTATTTTGATTTTTTGGTTTGTAGATTCCTCGTACTGTAAATTCCCACCGTCCTGGAAAAATGTCCCCCTCCAAAACCATTTGATCACCAATTTTAATATTGTATTCTTTGGCAATGCTTTCACCAATAACACATGCATTTCTCTCTTTTTTAAAGTTAGCTAATTCTTCATCAGTAATTAAAAACTCCTGCATAACATCAAAAATAGTTTCAGGATCAACAGCTAATCGTGCAAAGAAATTATTTTTGTCTTTATAGATTCCGCCAAACCAGTTTGCATAACTAACTGTTTTAACACCTTCCACATCTTTAATTTTATCTCTGTAAGCATAAGGCAGAGGAAACAGAAAGGACACAGCCTGGCGAGTTATTAAACGATTTGCAGAAGCAGCATCAACGCTGGAATCCCATACTGTAACAACGGTTCTTAATAGTCCAAATGCTACAACTGCGATCACAATACCTAGGATTGTGAGAAATGTTCTTAACTTATGCCTTAGTCCATTTGCAAAAATTAATTTTAAAATTTTCATTTTATGCTCCTACCAAATCACCTTTTTCAAGATGCTTAAGAAGTTTAGCTCGTTCAGCAGCATGTGGATCGTGAGTTACCATTATAATTGTTTTTTGAAATTCTTTGTTTAGTCTCTCCATCAATGTTAGAATTTCTTCTGCTGATTGTCTGTCAAGATCACCGGTTGGTTCATCTGCAACAATTAAAACAGGATCGGTTACAATTGCCCTTGCTATAGCAACTCTTTGTTCCTGTCCACCAGATAGCTGTTTTGGTGAATGATGCATTCTATCGCCAAGTCCAACTAAAGTTAAAGCAGTTTCAACCTGTTTTTTTCTTTCGGATTTAGAAAGTTTTGTAAGTAATAAAGGCAGTTCAACATTTTCAAATGCTGTTAATACAGGAATAAGATTATAAAACTGAAAAATAAATCCAACATTGTTAGCGCGCCATTTGGCAAGTGCAGATTCACCCAACGTCGCAATATTGGTTCCATCAATAATAATATCACCGTTGCTTGGTTTATCAATTCCTGCAATAAGATTTAACAATGTAGTTTTACCTGAACCGGATGGTCCCATCAAGGCTAAAAATTCACCTTGTTCAACATTTATCGTAATATTATTAAGAACCGGTATTTCAATATTATTTCGCCAGTAAGACTTAGAAACGTTTTGAACATTGATCAATGTTGCCATTTATTCTCCAAGATATATTATACTTTTATTGTTCAGCTAATTTTACTTCAACACCATCTTTAATTTTATCATCAAGATTGTTGATGACTTTTTGACCCGATTGTAATCCCGAAATCACTTCCACATATGATCCTAATGTTTGACCGATTACAATTTCGTTTTTAACAGCTTTATCATTTGAAACTGTATATACAAATGTTTTTCCATTTTCTGTTTTAACTGACGAAGCCGGGATAACAAGAATCGGTTTCTGGTTTGTAATTGAAGTATCAACAGGTTCAGTAAAGAAAGAAACTTTTGCACTCATTTCAGGTAGAACTCTTGAATCATAATTTTTAAATCCAACTTTTACCAATACAGTTGCTTTTGATCGATCAGCAGTTGGAACAACCTTAAATACATAAGCCGCGTAACTTTTTTCAGGATAAGCATCAAGAGTAATTTCGCAATCCTGATCAACAGAAATTCTTTCAATGTTTGATTCAGAAACATCAGCTTCAACAAGTAATGAATTCATATCCGCGATAGTAACCACAGCAGTTTTTGAAGTAGTACTTCCACCAAATGGCGCAACAATCTCACCAACTTCTGCATTCTTTGTTAATACTGTCCCATCAAACGGAGCGCGGATCAAGGTATTTTCTAATGCAACTTCGTATTGTCTTATCCTAGCTTTTGCAACCTCTATCGATGCAAGCAGCCTTTTGTAATTAGCTTCTGCCTGATCAAATACTTGTTGTGAACTTAAACCTTTGTTAAATAATTCCTGCTCACGGTTAAAAGTATTTTCTGCATTCACTAAATCAGCTTGTGCTAAAGTAAGATTTGCTTTTGCCTCATCCAGTTGAGCGTTAATATCATCGTTTTCCAATCTTGCAATAATCTGATTTTTCTTAACTTTGTCTCCTTCAACAACTCCTAAAAAAATTAATCTTCCAGTACCCTTGGAAGCTATAGCAGCTTTACGTTGTGCAACAACATAACCACTCGCTTGAAGTGAAGCGGTAGTTTGCCCAGGTTTTTGAAGTACTGCTGAAGTCAATTTAACTTCCACAGTATTTCCGATAAAAGAATTTATAATAAAATATCCGATAACAAGAATTAAAATTACTCCTAATACGAAAAAAAGTTTTTTCTTTCCGGAATTAATATCTTCTTTATTCGATCTATCGATTCTTAATGATGATAAGTCAGCGTTTTTAGTTTCCATTGAAATAGTTTAATTAATGAATGTGTAAAAATATGTAAATCGAAAAAGTAGCCCAAAAGTTCAGTGATAAGTGGCACAAATAAATGTTAAGCGAAATATAAAAAAAGGGAATCAAATAATTCCCTCTTTTCATATAAAATTATCATAAAGAATTTTATCTATCGATTTTAATATCCAACCAACTTTCTAATCGTGAGTAAATTAACTCTTTATCCTTTTTAGAAAATCCTCTAATCTTGGATCCGTGTGAACCATTTGGCAAAACCATTTTTATAGAATTTGTTTTACCGGTTAAGCAAACTCCAGTTGAAGTCCAAGGATCATTACCACCATAAATATATATAAAATTTTCTCCTTCATTTGAAGCCCAATCATTAATATTCTCTAACAGTCTTGAATCGTAAATTGTTTTAGTATCTTTAGGAATAAAAAATGGAGTTTGTCCATCTGCATATTTTACGTACTCTTTAAATGGAGTGGTATCATAAGCATAGTATCCGAATTCAGTATAGCATTGATAGAAGAAAGGATAAATCCCGTTGATACTTGCATCATCAAAATATGTTACACCACCATAAGCTGCCAATTCATCCCAAACCTGCTCCAATGTGGAATTTTCATCAGGAATCTTTGAACAATCACCATCACTCCATTGCCAGTATGCGAATGAAAATTCAAGGATGGAATATTCATAAGCTTTTTCATATCCAACAATATCATAAGTAAGTTTTTTACTCTTTGCATTTTCTAAAAACATTGGATAAAGTTCATCTCTTTTTTCGAAACATAATTTCTGAAAGTTATAAACTTTTTCTCTGCACTCTGGTGTTGAAACAGATTTTATCCATTCATAAACACGTTGATCATCAATCGAATAATTTAGCGGTCCAACATACGGAACTGAAACATCAACATCGTTTGGGAAAAAATATCTGTGAAATATCACGCAAGATCCGCCTTTGCTTATACCTGTGCTTATCCATTTACCTGTATAAAAATGTTTAAACAATTCTATTATTTTATGATGATCTTTAGCAGCTTGCTCGATCGTTAAATATTGCCAATCAAACGGAGCTGGAACGGATTCACCAAAATATCTATGCTCAACCATTATTTGGTTGCATTTTAAAATCTTGCTCAATTCTGTTGGACGATTATTAACCGCATAGCCATCAAGTTCAATCACCATAGGTTTATTTTTATCTACGTGAGATAAAAAAATTTGTTCTTTATATTTTGGTCCATCGGCATTGTTATGATCAATTGGTTGAGTTATAAAAATCTCATAAACTTCATTAAAGTTATCACTATTGATTGTTTCAACAACTTCAATTTCCGGTATTGTTTTTAGCCAATCAATTAGTTCTGAATTGTTATTTTGTGAATAACTGATAACATTAAATACTGCTAAGATAAAAATGAAAGTGAATCCATTTTGCTTTATAGAATAATTCAAAATTTTCTCCTTTACTACTATTTTTTACTCTTCTAATGTACTTAAATTTCCTGGATCTTGTCCTAAAGCTCTCGCTTTTAAAACTCTTCGCATAATTTTTCCGCTTCTTGTTTTCGGTAATGAGTCCACAATTTCTATACTTTCAGGTTTGGCAATTGGACCAACTTCATGACCAACATGTTGCCGTAATTCTTCAACAAGTTTATCGGATTTTTCGTATCCAGATCTAAGAATTACATAACAATGGATTGCATTTCCTTTTACATCGTGAGGTAAGCCAATTGCAGCAGCTTCAGCAACCGACTGATGACTGACCAAGGCACTTTCAATTTCTGCTGTTCCTAATCTGTAACCAGAAACTTTTATTACGTCATCAACACGACCAATTATCCAGTAATAACCATCTTCATCTCTTCTTGCAGAATCTCCTGTCATGTACATTCCTGGATATTTACTCCAATATTGGGTTACATATTTATCAGGATCATTCCATATAGTTCTTAACATTGATGGCCATGGAGTTTTAATTACTAAATATCCTTCTTCATTTGGTTTAACGGATTTTCCTTCTTCATCAACAATGTCCATTATCAATCCTGGAAATGGTTTTGTTCCTGAGCCAGGCTTTAAAGGTGTGCAAGGCATTGGAGTTATCATAAACATTCCGGTTTCGGTTTGCCACCATGTATCCATAATAGGACATTTTTCTTTTCCGATTACGCGATGATACCATTTCCATGCTTCTGGATTTATTGGTTCACCAACACTTCCAAGCAATCTTAGTGAAGATAAGTTGTAGCGATTTGGCCAAGCATCACCAAATCTCATCAAACCACGTATTGCAGTTGGAGCAGTGTATAAAATATTAATTCCGTATTTCTCAATCATCTGCCACCAACGATGCGGATATGGAAAAGTTGGAGCTCCTTCATACATAAATGATGTTGCTCCATTTAACAAAGGACCATAAACAATGTAGCTGTGTCCAGTTATCCAACCTGGATCAGCAGCGCACCAATATCTATCTTCTTCGTGAATATCAAAAACATATTTTAGTGTAGTATATGTTCCAACCATATATCCACCATGAGTATGTACTATAGCTTTTGGTTTTCCCGTAGTGCCGGAAGTATATAACATAAACAATGGATCTTCAGCATCAACAATTTCGAGGCATTCACTACTATTTGCTATTGGAAGGTTGACGAGTTCATGATACCACATATCTCTTCCAAATTCCATATTAATTTGATGACCAGTCCTTTTTACAACAAGAACACTTTCAACAGTTGCTGCACGTTGTAATGCTTCATCTGCAATCTTTTTTAGTTCAATAATTTTTCCTCTTTGATAAGCACCATCAGAAACGATTAAAACTTTCGATTGACTGTCTTCCAATCTTTCATGCAATGCTTCGACCGAAAATCCACCATACACAACTGAATGTATCACACCTATTCTGGCACAAGCTAACATTGCGATCATTAGTTCCGGAACTCTCCCCATATAAATTGTTACTCGATCACCTTTTTTAACACCAAGACTTTTTAAAACGTTTGCAAAACGACAAGTTTCTCTATGCAGTTTAAAGTAAGAATAAGACCTGAACTCACCATCTTCCCCTTCCCACAATAATGCTAATTTATTTCTTCTTGGAGTTTTAACATGGACATCCAAACAATTATATGCGATATTTGTTTTTGCACCTGTAAACCATTTAAAAAAAGGTTTCTTGGAATCATCAAGAACTTTATTCCATTTGCTAAACCAATGGAGATTATTCGCTTCTGTTTCCCAAAAAGCATTAGGATCTTTTTCTGCAGATTTATAAAGACTTTCGCATTTAGCATGTGCAAAATCCATAATTTCTTTGGTTGGATAAAAGACTTCACCTGAAAGTTTTTGCTCTCCCATAAGATGCTCCTGAATAAAATGATGATGAATTAATTTTTCGTGATGAAATTAAAAGTTGTTTTGATTAGAAACAATAAAACAATTGAGTAATTTTTTAAGAAAAGTATTGCGGAACTGATTATTCAGTTCCGCCAAAGAATTAGAATTTATTTGGTCCTGCATTTTTGATTGATTCAGAAGTACCTTCAGAATACTCTTTGAAATTTTCTACAAACATATTTGCAAGTTTTTTTGCTTGTTCATCATATGCTTTTTTATCTGTCCAGGTATTTTTAGGATTCAGTACTTCGTTTGGAACATCAGGACAACTTTGAGGAACCATTAAATTAAAAAATGGATCTTTAACATATTCGACATTATCGAGTTTTCCTTCCAATGCTGCTGTTAACATTGCACGGGTGTATTTTATTTTCATTCTGCTTCCAACTCCGTAAGCTCCACCAGTCCAGCCTGTATTTACTAACCAGCAATTAACCTTATGTTTTACAATTTTATCGCCAAGTAAATTAGCATATACACTTGGATGAAGTGCCATAAATGGAGCTCCAAAGCAAGTGCTGAATGTTGCTTTTGGTTCAGTTACACCTTTTTCAGTTCCTGCTACTTTAGCAGTGTATCCAGAAATAAAATGATACATTGCCTGTTCAGTTGTAAGCTTTGAAATTGGAGGCAACACACCAAATGCATCAGCTGTAAGCATAATAATATTTTTAGGATGTCCCGCTTTTCCTTCTTCAACTATGTTTGATAAATGAGTTAACGGGTATGCTGCACGCGTATTTTCTGTAAAAGTTTCATCATCCAAATCTAATCTGCGGGAATGCGCATCTATCTGAACATTTTCTAAAACTGTACCGAATTTTCTTGTACATTCGTAAATTTCCGGTTCAGCTTCAGCAGAAAGTTTTATAACTTTTGCATAACAACCACCTTCGTAATTGAAAACTCCATCATCACTCCAGCCATGCTCATCATCACCAATAAGTTTTCTGTTTGGATCAGCAGAAAGTGTTGTTTTTCCTGTTCCGCTTAATCCAAAGAACAATGCAACATCATTATCTTTACCAACATTAGCTGAGCAATGCATAGACATTACACCACGTAATGGCATAAGATAATTCATAATTGTGAATACAGATTTTTTAATTTCACCAGCATAACTTGTTCCTCCAATTAAAACTAATTTCTTTGCAAAGTTTAATAGGATAAAAACTTCTGAGTTTGTACAGTCAACTTCACGATCAGCATGGAAGTTTGGCATTTGAATGATTGTGAAATTGGTTTTGTGTTTAGCTAATTCATCATCATTTTCATATCTTCTAAACATATTACGAGCAAACAAAGTATGCCACGCATTTTCTGTCACAACTCTAATTCCGATTCTATGTTTTTCATCTGCACTTGCATAACAATCTTCTACATAAAGATCTTTACCCTGAATGTATGCCATCATTTTTAAGTAAAGTCTTTCAGCACATTCCGGAGTCATCCCTTTATTAACTTTTCCCCACCAAATGTTTTTTTCACTTTCAGATTCGCGAACAATGAATTTATCATTTGGACTTCTACCAGTATGATAACCGGTTCTTACAACTAATGGACCCAAGTGAGCTAATAAACCTTCTCGTCGTCTTATAACTTGTTCATAAAGTGCTGGAGTACCGTAATTATAAAAAACCTCTCGTGTATTTTTAATACCAATAGATTCCAATTCTTCCATCAACTTAACTTTTCTTATCATTATTCTTCCTTTAATTATGTTATTAAATATTAAAAATTTCTTTTAGATCAATGATTACTTAAAATATTAACTAAGTCGAGTTCAATCTTTTCTTCACAAAAAAATGGTTCGCCGTAAGTTTTATGAATAGCAAATCCATAAAACTCTGCTCGTGATTTGATATAATTGATAAATTCTGGTTTACTTATAAATGTTTCAGGCTCTTTACTTTTCGGATCATGAAATTGGGATCCATAACACTGTACTGATTTCATTTTCTGATCAAATGTATCAGAAATATCAACTATAAATGTTGGATCAAAACCATAAGTCTGCATATAATAAAATAGTTTTACAGGTCTATAATGACTTTGCGGAACTTCCTTTTCGAAAGATTTAATCTTTGCTAACCCTGTAGAAAACATTGCTCGTTTAACTAAACTGCTTGCATCAATATGATCGGGATGTCTATCGTTAAAATAAGGAGCAAAAACAATTTTAGGTTTATATTTTCTTATTTCTTTAATAATCTTCATAAGATTTTCTTTGCTGTTTTTTATATCACCATCAGGAATTTCCAGATTTTCTCTTAAAGCAATTTTAAGTGCAATGCCAGCATTAAAAGCTTCATGTTGTCTTGATTCAGCAGTACCTCGTGTTCCTAATTCTCCTTTGGTTAAATCAACAATACCGACTTTTAAATTATTTTTAGTTAGTTTGGCAATGGTTCCTCCCATTCCTAATTCTGCATCATCTGGATGAGCAGCAAACACAAGTACATCTAAATTCATCCTTCTCCTAATGTTTAATTTTAACTATTCGAAAGTAAAAATTTTATTTAATCAATGCTAATGAATAAGGACAAGATTTGTTGGAGTTCACAATAAAAATTAGCCGATACACAATTTTTTTTTTGTAATTGACTAACATATTTATATCTTAAAAAATCTAATCCAATTATTTTAATCAAATAAACAGGCGAGGTTAAATTGAAGTTTATTCTTACCAGTGTTCTTACAGTATTGTTTTGTTCAGTTAGTTTTTCTCAAGTTTACAGTTGGGATTTAAAACAAGCTGGATCAAGTCTAGGCGGGCCAATTGATGTTGAACAATTCAACCATAACAATGTTTATTATGGTTCGAATAATACTATTTATAAAAGTACAGATCGTGGTGAAACATTTAATCAAATGGGAATAAATGTACCACAGGCTACAGAAATAAAATGTATAATTGTTGATGATAACAATCCTTCAACAATCGTTGTAGGAATTGAAGCAAGTTCTGATAAAGTAGTTAAGACTACAAATTCTGGTGCTTCCTGGACAATAACAGCAGATGGATTGTCTTTTTCATTTTTTGGAATTCCTATCACTCAAGATCCTACACATCCTGATACTTTATATATGATGAATGGAACTAATTTTTCACGCTCAACAGATTTTGGATCTACATGGACAACAATTTCAACAAGCGTAGGTTCGAATAGTGCGCCTTGTGATATAGAAGTTTTTCCCGATACTTCAATAATACTTGTAGGTGATAATGGAACTGGAATTTTTAGAAGTACAGACTATGGAGTGACCTGGTCACAGACTTACAGTACATCTGGTGAAATTCCAACAATAGCAGTTGATTTTCAAAATCCTGGTGTTGCCTGGGCAACAAAATGGAGTGGTGGCGGTGGAATGCTAAAATCAACTAACTACGGACAATCCTGGACAATTGTATCTTACTTTGGTTCAATCAATATGTGGGGCATTCACATTCAACCTTCAGATGGAAATATTTTATTAGCAAACAGTTATTCTACTTCACCTGGCAGTTGGCGTTCAACTGATGCAGGTTCAACATGGATACCCATAAATATTCCTGCCGTAGGTTACCAAGTTGTATCCATAGATAGTATGACACAGTTTGCTGCGCAAGGCGGTGGATTTTATAAACTAAATTCTCCATACTTTATTCCCGTTGAACTAACTTCTTTTGCTGCAAATGTTATTGATGGAAATATTATTTTAAGCTGGAATACAGCAACTGAATTGAATAACCAAGGATTTGATGTTGAGAGAAGTTTTGATAATATAAATTTTAATAGAATTGGTTTTGTAGCTGGATTTGGAACAACGACTGATCAAAAATCCTACACCTATTCAATTAGTGATGTTCAAACAAATAAAAGTTATTACAGATTAAAGCAGATTGATTTTAATGGTAAGTTTGAATATTCAAACATAGTAGAAGTTGAAGGCGTAACTCCAGCTGAATTCTCTTTGGAACAAAATTATCCTAATCCGTTCAATCCAACAACCAGAATTGATTTTTCAATCCCAAATGAATCTAATGTAAAGATTAGTATATATAATTTAATTGGACAGAAGATTGCTGACATCGTAAACTCAAAATTCGCAGTAGGAAAACACAGTGTTAGTTTTGATGCTTCAAATCTTACCAGTGGAATTTATTTATATAAGATTGAAGCAGACAATTTTACTTTAACTAAAAAAATGCAGTTAATCAAATAAATTTTCTTACTCTAATTTTTAAAGGATTTAAATCTTTATTGGTTTAAATCCTTTTTCTTTTTTAAATACTACTGTATTTTTAGCAACAACACTTAAGGATATTTATGAAACTTATCAAAATTATTCTAACCTCATTTTTTATAATAATAACAATCCAGGCTCAGACAATGAAAACAGCATTTGTAAATGGAAAAATCCATACTGTAAATGAACTACAACCTTACGCCCAGTGTGTAATCATTGAAGGAAATAAAATTGTTTTTGTTGGAAGTAATGATGACGCAAAAAAACTTCTTGATGCTTCAACTCAAATAATTGATCTTAATGGTAAACTAATGTTGCCGGGATTCAATGACAATCATGTTCATTTTATAAGCGGAGGATTTTATTTACTTGGTATTGATTTACGTCCGGCAAAATCTACAACTGAGTTTAAAAAGATTTTAAATGATTATTCTATTAAATTTCCTGGCAAATGGATTACAGGAGGTTATTGGGATCATGAGAAATGGGAAGTAAATGATCTTCCGACTAAAGATATGATTGATGAAGTTGTTTCTGATCAACCGGTATTTGTTGATAGACTTGATGGGCATATGGCTGTTGCTAACTCTTTTGCACTTAAGCTTGCTGGTATAACAAAGGATACACAAAGTCCTGATGGAGGATTAATTGTTAAAGATCCCAAAACAGGTGAACCTACTGGAGTGTTAAAAGATAATGCAATGTATCTTGTAACTAAATTTATTCCTGATCCAACTGCTGAAGAAAATTACTCAGCTTTAATGGCATCTTTAAATGAAGCTAAAAAATTAGGAATAACGAGTGTGCAGGATATTACATATCAAGCCGTGCTCGATGCATTTCACAAAGCAAAATCTGAAGAAAAACTAACTTGCAGAATATTTACCCGCTGGCCAATTGCTGATTATAAAAATCATGTTGATAATAATATTAAAATTGGCTTTGGTGATGATTTAATAAAAATGGGATCGCTAAAAGCATTTGCTGATGGTTCACTTGGCTCAAGTACAGCATGGTTTTTTGAAAAATACAATCAAGACACAACCACATTTGGGTTGCCAATGGATATAATCAATGATGGTAGTCTTGAAAAGTGGGGTTTGGATGCAGATAAAAATCATCTACAACTTTCCGTACATGCTATTGGCGACAGAGCAAATTCTTATATGTTAGATTTGTATGAAAAAATCATTAACATAAATCCTAAATGGGATAGAAGATTTAGACTTGAACATGCCCAGCATGTAAGATTTGAAGATATAAAACGGTTTGCAGAGCTCGGAGTAATTGCTTCAGTTCAGCCTTATCATTGCATTGATGATGGAGTTTGGGCAGAAAAAAGAATTGGACAAGAAAGAATTAAATACACCTATCCGTTTAAATCTCTTTTGGATGCCGGAGTAAAATTATGTTTTGGAACTGATTGGTACGTTGCACCATTAAATCCTTTACTTGGAATTTACGCAGCTGTTACGAGAAGAACTTTAGATGATAAAAATCCTGATGGCTGGATTCCTGAACAAAAAATATCAGTTGAAGATGCAATAAAATGTTATACTTTAAATTCTGCGTACGCATCTTTTGAAGAAAACATTAAAGGAAGTATTGAAGTTGGAAAACTTGCAGATTTGATAATTTTAAGTGATGATATTTTAACAATTGATCCCGTTAAAATAAAAGATGTTAAAGTGGAGATGACTATTTTTGATGGGAAAATCATTTATCAAAAATAGGTGAAGGTTAATAATACGACATAGTCCTTATTTACTTTGTTGATTTGACGGAATAATTTTCGAATAAATAAACAAAGGAAAATCTATGAAGAAACTTAAGTTATTCTTTTTTGCAATTGTAATTATTTTTGCATTCTCATTACTTAATAAAACATACTCTCAATCAATCTACTTCTGCGAAGGAGTTGATGATGATGGTGAACCGATAAGCGAAAGTTCAGTATTCACAATTCCATCTGAAGGAGGATATCTTTATGTTTTAGTTCAGCTTCCGTATGAAATTGATTGCGGTGAAGTTGGATTTGAAATTTACCGTAATGGAAAATATGAGAATACAATTGCTATGGATACCGAATACAATTGGCAATGGTTTTACAAACAGATTACATTTTATAAATCCGGCGAGTACAATATAGAGGTATATGATTATTGCAATAACGAATATATTGCCTCTGGGACAGTTGAAATAGAAAGAGATTAAACATAAAAAAACTCCAGTTAAATTTAGCTGGAGTTTCTTTAAATTATTTTTTGAAAACTATCCCTATCCATTCATCAATTTTCAGAAAATCGATTTCTTTAAATCCAAATTCTGAATATCGTGAAACGATTGCTTCCCTATCCATTTCAAGTAAACCAGAAAGAATTAATATTCCATCAGATTTTATTCTGAGTTTAAATCCTTCTGCTAGTTCTAACAAGATATTCTTTTGGATATTTGCAATTATCATATCAAAATCATTTTCTTTAATATCCATTAACTCACATTTTCTTATTTCAACTTTATCAACAACTTTGTTTAATTGAGTATTTTCAATTCCATTATCATAACACCATTCATCAATATCAAAAGCAATAACTTTTTCTGCACCGAGTTTTGCCGCGGCAATACCAAGAATTGCAGTGCCCGAACCTGCATCTAAAACTTTCATTCCAGGTTTTAAACACTTTTCAATAAACATAAGACAAATTCTTGTTGTCTGATGATCGCCAGTTCCAAATGACATTTTAGGATCGAGTGTTAAAACAATTTCATTAGCCTTGGTTTCATATTCTTTAAAGGTTGGTTTGATAACTATTTTTTCAGAAACGTGTACGACTTCCCTGCTCTTTTCCCATTCCTCATTCCAGTTTTTTTCTACAATAAAATTTTCCTGTACAGAAAATTCTCGTAACAATTTATTTTCTTGCAAATGCTTTAATTCTTCTTCTATAGATTGGACGGTTACGTTTTCATCCTGGGCAAATACTTTTAAACAGTTTACTTCTTCGTTGATTCCATCAATATTAAGCTGCCAGAGGATTGAGCTTAATATTTCAACATTGAATGGTTCTGTTGTAATTATAAATTCTTTATATGATTTCATTTTAATTAACTTTATTCTGATAATATTTTACAAATCTCATCCTGCAATTCTTTTGCGTGTTTAGATGAGCCAACATAATTCTGCATTAAAATCGAAAATGCAATTGTGTGATTTTTTTTATTAGTTAAATATCCAGAAAGAGTGCTTACTCCAGTTAAAGTTCCGGTTTTTGCATGAACTTTATTCCTTGCCAAACTTTTTTCCATTCGATGCTCTAAGGTTCCATCAACTCCTGCAACGGGAAATGAATTATATAGAATTTCATAAAGTTCCGGTTTAGTGGTATAAAAATATTTTAAGATTGTAACTAATAACTCAGCATTTACAACATTGTAATGAGAAACTCCAGAGCCATCAACTAATCTATAGTCTTCAGGATTCAATCCAATCTCTTCGATCATTTTTTCAATTACGTTGATTCCATTTTTTGTATTTGCAGGTTTACCATAGTACTTTTCAGCCAATGCAAGCAAAGTCATTTCCGAACTAAGATTATCACTTTCTTTGTTAAGATTTACTATCACATCAGAAAATTTTCTGGTGAATGATGAAAGTAATATTTCGTTTCCAACCAAGCTTTTAGTTTTTGATTCTCTTAAAACTATTACCTGATTTGAATCCAGAACTTCACTAAAAACTTTTAAGAAATATAGTTCAGGATTTAAAACATTTACTTTAACTGAATAATTTTTCTTATCATCCTTACCTTTAATTATAATCTCATTTTTTCTTTCTAACCAATTTCTATCAATAACAAGTTCTTCATCATTTTCAATCCTTTTTATCTCAATATATTTTGTATGTGGATTAATTGAAGCATTCTTTTCTTCACTATCATAATTAATTTCAACACAATTATCATTGATATTTAAAGCACTTAAATAAGGCGCATCAGAAGATGGATCATCATCCCACATCCAGCCTTTGCCCCAATAGAGTGAATCCTTAAACGAAATATCATCATAAATATTTCCATTTATTACAGAAACTTTTAACATTTTAATTGCATCAACGAATGAGTATAAATCCGGTGTTGTAAAATCGGGATCGCATCCACCAACAACATAAATATTTCCATTTAACGTATCGTTAGAAACATAGCCATCATAATATAAATCTGTTTTAAACTCGTAATCTGGTCCAAGATAAAGTAACCCGGCAGATGAAGTGATTACTTTCATATTTGACGCTGGGCGCAGCAAATATTTTTCATTCTTTTTATATAATGTTTTTTGAGTTGTTAAATCCTCAACTTGGAGAGAAACCAGACAGGTTTCAAAGAATTTATCTTTTAACACTTTATCAAGCTTTGTTTTTAAATGTTGGGGATAAGCAGAAATAAAATAAACAACTATGAGAATAAAGATTTTTTTCATAAAGACACCTATAGATTCCCACCTACGTGAGAATGACAAACCAACATAAATTTAAAAATATTCACGAACTCTAAACTCAACTCCAATTTCATCTTCAACAACTTTGCGCGATTTTTCAATTTCAACTTCATCCAATGAAACTACACTCATTACAACTTTATTAACGTACTGTTTTGCAAGCCTAGCAAAATTTTTCATTTCATCAAAATGCGTTTCGCTAACCTGCATTAATTCAGCATATTGTTTTGGATCATAAGAATTAAGACTTATTGAAATAACATCAATTATATCTTCCATTTCTGGAGTTATATCTTTTTTGTTGATGATATTTCCGTGTCCGTTAGTGTTCATTCTTGTTTTGCCGCCATTTGCTTTGATGCACTTTGCAACTTCTCTAACAACATCCCAGCGAATTGAAGGCTCACCATATCCGCAGAAAACAATTTCATCATATTTTTTTGGATCACCGATTTCACTAATATAAACTTCCGCGGTTGGTTCTTCCGATTTTTTCATTCCAAGATTGTAACCGCGCAAAAACGGATCTTCTTTTCTTCTGCAAAATGTGCAATCAGCATTACAACGATTTGTAACATTAATGTATAAAGAATTTCCGAGTAAATAAGTAAAACTTGTTTTTGGTGCGTTACCAATTCCAAAAAATCTAAAAGCATTAAGCGATGTTATTCTACCAACATCTTCCAAAGACAATTTATGAATTTCTGCAATTTGCTGAGCTACATATTTAACATAAGAAGGTTCGTTTCTTTTTCCACGATATGGAACAGGAGTCATAAATGGTGAATCAGTTTCGAGCATTAAATGATTTAGATCAATGTGCTTAAGTATATCTCTTAATCCATCACTCTTTTTAAAAGTAATATTTCCTGTAAAAGAAATAAAATGATTCATCTTCATAAACTCTAATGCATCATCAAGTGACCCATTGTAACAATGGAATTGCGCTTTCAATCCGGTTCCGCAGTAGCTTTGGATTATATCCATCATATCTTCATCAGAATCGCGATTGTGAATAACAACTGGAAGTTCTAGTTTTAATGCAAGATCAAGCTGAGATTTGAAGGCTTTTATTTGTTGATCCTGGGGAGAAAAATCATAGTAATAATCTAAACCAATTTCACCAATTGCAACTACTTTTGGATGTTTTGCAAGTGCTTCAATTTCTGTAACTAAATTTTCATTCCAATCTTTTGTATCGTGAGGATGAATACCAACAGTGGCATAAATCTGTCCGTACTTTTCAGCTAGCTCAATTGCTTCTTTAGCGGTTTTAATATCTGTAGCAGGAACGACAAGGAAATCAACACTATTATCTTTTGCCCTTTGAATTACATCAGCAACATCTTCTTTAAAGTTTTCAGAAAACAAATGAGCATGAGTATCTATAAACATTTAAATCACTTCACCAATCAACAATGGATGTTCATGTATATCGTGTGCAACTTGAAACGCATTCAATTTTTCTACTTTGGATACAACTACAATTAAACCAATCCCGCAATTAAAAACTTTGTGCATTTCTTCGTTTGAAATATTTGCAGTGTGTTGAATCAGTTTAAACAACGCTGGCATTTCCCACGTTCCCCAATGAATTAATAAATCTAATCCTTTGGGAATTATTCGCTTTGTATTTCCAATTATACCTCCCCCGGTTATGTGCGATAAACCTTTTACATCAACAGAATTTTTTAATGCAGTAATTAAAGGGAGATATGATTTATGAACTTTAAGAAGTTCATCGCCAAGAACGTTGTTAAGTTCAGGAATAAAATCTTTCACAGAATATTTTTCAAGTAAAACTTTTCTTGCTAGCGAATAGCCATTCGTATGTAATCCATTTGATGGAAATCCTATAAGCAAATCTCCTTTTTGAATTCTCTTACCATCAATTATTTTAGATTTATCTACAACTCCCACGATTGTACCTGAAACATCAAAATCATTTTCTTGATACAATCCCGGCATTTCTGCGGTTTCGCCTCCAACAAGAGCACAATCATTTTCTTTACATGCAGTTGCAAATCCCTTAATAATATTTGCAGCGTTATCTGGATTTAATTTTCCTGTTGCGTAATAATCCAAAAAGAATAGTGGTTTTGCTCCACACACAGCAATATCATTAACGCAATGGTTTACCAAATCCTGACCAATTGTTTCATACTTTTCCATATCAACAGCAATTTTAAGTTTTGTTCCAACTCCATCAACTGACGAAACTAAAACTGGTTTTTCATAACCTGAAAAATCAGGTTCATAAAAAGCGCCGAACATTCCAATATCTGCTAAAACACTTTTATTAAATGTAGATTTAGCATAGCCTTTTATTTTATCTACAGTTTTCTCACCTGCTTCTATATCAACGCCGGCTGATTTATAAGTTTGATCCAAAATTATCTCGCTATTTTCGTTTAAAGTGGATTAAAATTTCACAAAAAAATTTACCACTTATATAACATTATTACAATTTGGATTTCATTATTCATCAGCTTGTAAATTCAATAATTAACTTTCACAAAATCGTAAAAGCAAAAATGTTGAATGGTTTTTAAGTGAAATAGAAAATCTGGTTTCCATAAAACTCTTTTCAACTTTCCAATATTCTCAATTATCAAAATATTAGAGTCATTAATATTTTGATGTACACAATTAATATTTTGTTCTACTATTTATTGACACTAAGAATTATCTGTTATATTTTTAAACAATACTTCTCAAGTAATATTTGGAATAAATGAAGACAAATAGTTTATTTAGCAAAGAACAGGATTATTCGTTAAGAATTACAGCTTTTTTAGCTGGTCTACAAAAAGGCCAGATTATCAATGTAAATCAGCTTTCAAAAAAACTCCATATCTCAAAAATCTTTGCTGCAAGAATTATCCACAAACTTAAAAATGCAAATATAACCGGCTCAGTGCAGGGAAAGTATGGTGGTGTATTTTTAAAAGTAAATACAAATGAAATTTCTATCTGGGATGTTCTTAATGCAGTTGGATATAAAATACGATTGAATGATTGTATGAATGATCATTTTACTTGTGAGTTAATGTTCGGATGTAAGTTTCATTCTTACTTTTTAGAGCAAGAAAAAATTTTAATTGAAAATTTAAAGAATCAAAAAATTTCTGATTATGTATTTCAACAATTTAAATAACGTTATTCTTTCAACATTTAAAGAGGATAGAATATGGATGTATTAACTCTTTCTAGATTACAGTTTGCTGTAACAACTGTATATCACTTTTTCTTTGTTCCAATTACTCTCGGACTTTCTATTGCTGTAGCGATTATGCAAACAGCATATTACCGAACTGGAAACGATAGCTATAAAAAAATGACAAAGTTCTGGGGAAAACTTTTCTTAATAAATTTTGCTATTGGTGTTGTCACCGGTATCGTTCAGGAATTTCAATTCGGAATGAATTGGTCGCAGTACTCAAGATTTATGGGAGATATCTTTGGTGCTCCTTTAGCAATTGAAGCGTTGCTTGCATTTTTTATGGAATCAACTTTTCTAGGAATCTGGATTTTTGGTTGGGATAGAATCTCTAAAAAACTCCATCTTACAGCAATATGGTTGGTTGCAATTGGTTCTAATCTTTCTGCTATATGGATTTTAGCAGCAAACTCATTTATGCAGCAACCAGTTGGATATGCAGTTCGAAACGGTCGTGCAGAGATGACAGACTTCTTTGCATTGATAACAAATGGACATCTTTGGGTTCAATTTCCGCACGTATTTTTTGGCGCAGTTGCAACAGCGGGATTTTTAATTTTATCAATCAGTGCATATCATCTTGTAAAAAAAGAAAAACACGATGTATTTAAAAAATCATTTAAGTTTGGCGCTGCTTACGCTTTGTTTGGATCATTATTAGTAATTCTAGTTGGTCATACACAAGCTCAGTATATGATTAAAGTTCAACCAATGAAAATGGCAGCAGCAGAAGCTTTATGGGAAACTGAAAATCCTGCTGCAATGTCTTTATTTACTTTTGGCGATGAAGCAAATCGTAAAGATATTTTTGCTATAAAATTTCCTGGTGGATTAAGCTTTTTAGCTTACAATAAATTTGAAGGCGAAGTAAAAGGAATCAATCAAATACAAAAAGAAACCGAAGAGAAATTTGGTCCGGGTGATTATGTTCCACCAGTTGCAATTTCTTATTGGACTTTTAGAATTATGGTTGGCGCCGGATTTTTAATGTTGTTGATTGCTGCACTCTCACTTTTAAAAGCTTACAAACAGAATTATGAGTTTAAACCAATAACTTATAAAATTGTTTTCTGGTCAATGCTGCTGCCAGTTATTGCAAACTCAACAGGTTGGTTGTTTACAGAAATTGCAAGACAACCCTGGACAGTTTTTGGATTATTTACAACTGCTAATTCTGTTTCAAACACTGTTTCTGCGGGCGAAGTTTTATTCTCACTAATTGCTTACACCGCAATTTATGCAATCCTTATGGTGATAATGATTTCGTTAATGAAAAAATTTGCTATTAGAAGTGTTAATGAAATTGAAATTGAAGATCATGAAGCAGTTGAAGACAAAATTTTAAGTAAAGCATAGGAGAAAACAATGGACTTAAATATAATTTGGTTTATACTAATCACTGTGCTCTTTATCGGATTTTTCTTTTTAGAGGGATTTGACTACGGAGTAGGAATTCTCTTGCCATTCATAGGCAAAGAAGACAGTGAACGTCGCGCAATAATTAACTCTATCGGTACTTTTTGGGATGGTAACGAAGTATGGATGCTTACTGCTGGTGGTGCAATGTTTGCAGCTTTTCCAAATTGGTATGCAACATTGTTTAGTGGATTTTATTTAGCACTTGTTGTAATGCTGTTAGCACTAATTGCACGCGGTGTTGCTTTTGAATACAGAAGTAAAAAAGATGATCCTGTTTGGCGTAACCGTTGGGATTGGGTAATCTTTGTTGGAAGTTTTGTTCCAGCATTACTTTGGGGTGTTGCTATATCAAACATTATTCGTGGAGTTCCAATCGATGCAAACATGAATTTCACAGGAAACTTTTTTACACTGTTAAACCCATATTCTTTAGTTGGTGGGATAGCTTCATTGTTACTTTTTACTTTGCATGGATCAATTTTCTTATCATTAAAATTAACAGATACACTTTTAGATAGAGCAAGAAATGTAGCAGGTAAACTTTGGTTACCTGCAACAGCATTACTTTTTGTTTATGTAATTTTTGGATACTTTGATACAGATATGTTTTCAAAACTTGGCGTTAATCCTGGAGTAATTCCAATATTAGCTGGTGTTGCTATACTTTCTGTTGGTTATTTACTCAAGATTAAAAAAGAAGGTTGGGCATTTGTAATGACAGGAATTACAATTGCATTTTCAACCGTTACGGTTTTTATGGGATTGTTTCCAAGAGTAATGGTATCAAGTACAAACAATGATTTTAGTTTAACAATTTATAATGCTTCATCAAGCCCTTACACTTTGCAAGTTATGAGCATTGTGGCATTAATATTTGTACCAATTGTTTTGGCTTATCAGGCCTGGTCATATTGGATTTTCAGGAAAAGAGTTTCTACAAAATCTAAACTCGAGTATTAGTATTTGTAAGATAAATATTTTAAGGGAAGTGTAAAGCATAAATCACTTCCCTTTCGTATTACGTAATTAGAAGTTTTTTAAGCAAGAAAAAGAAAATGAAAAAAATAATTTTATCATCGCTAAATGTAGTTGAGGATATTATATACTCAGTTGTTGCCTTGCTTTTAATAGCAAGTTCTTTTCTTCTTATCTACAATGAAATACTAACTTTCCCACAAGTTTTTCAGGAAGCTAACCAGTTAAAAGTACTCATTGAGATTATATCTAAAACACTTTTATTAGTTATGGTTCTTGAAATTCTTTACACAGTTAGAATTACAATGCGTGATCACGTTTTATGTGCCGAACCTTTTTTAATCGTAGGTTTGATTGCAGCAATACGACGAATACTAATAATCAGCGTTGAAACTGCTTATTACCAGGAAAAGATAAATACTTATATGCTTGAAATTAGTGTTCTGTCTGTTATGATCTTAATTTTTGTTGTTTCAATTGTCCTCCTGAAAAAGTACAAAGTTTAATTTTCATATGATATTTAATGGTAACTTTTTTGTAACTGTGCCTAAATAATGAATTTTAGCAAAGAACTTTTTAATGAGATTAAACCTGTAAGAATAAACTTTATTCTTGTTATTGTATTTGGATTATTAACTGCAATAACAACAATTTTACTGGCATTATCATTAAGTAAAATTATAAATGGAGTTTTTTTATCTAAACAAACCCTGCAAAATGTTTCAACTCTTATACTAATTTTTATTGCACTTGCCATAATCAAATCAATTTTAAGCTGGAGTCAGCAATTCTTTTCTACCAGTCTTGTTTCTTTCATTAAAAAAGCTTTTCGCAAAAAACTAGTTTTAAAATTTGAAGAGATTGGCGCATTAACTCTAAAATCTGAAAGAACCGGCGAGCTTACTAACACTATAATTAACGGCGTTGATAAACTTGAAGATTACTTTTCAAAGTTTTTACCGCAAATGTTTTTATCAGTTTTCATTCCAATTTTAATTTTAATTTTTGTTTTTCCACTTGATTGGTTAACGGCAATAGTATTTATCGTTACTGCTCCAATAATTCCAATATTTATGTTTCTCATTGGATCAATTGCTGAAAAGATGAACAAGAAACAGTGGCAAACTTTAAGTAGAATGAGCGCTTACTTTCTGGATGTTTTACAAGGATTAACAACTTTAAAACTATTTAATCGAACTAAAGAAGCAATAAATAAAATAAATGATATTTCTAATCTGTTTAGGATTAAAACTCTTAATGTTTTAAAGATTGCTTTCCTTTCCGCACTTGTTCTTGAAGTTACTGCAACACTGAGTGTAGCAGTGATTGCAGTTGAAATAGGTTTAAGACTTTTAAGCGCCAACTTTCTTTTTTCTGACGCACTTTTCATTTTGATAATTGCACCGGAATTTTATTTACCACTCAGAATTTTAGGGACAACTTATCATGCCGGAATGGAAGGTATTGCAGCTTTTGAAAGAATAAATGATATACTTAATTATAAGACGACTAAATCTAACCTTGTTATAAATGTAAAAGACGAGTTTACTTTTAACAAAAATGATTCTATTTCTTTAAATAATATTTCTTACACTTATACAGATAGAGAAACAAAAGCGTTAGATAATATTTCCTTAACTATTGAATCAAACAAAGTAACTGCTATTGTTGGAACATCAGGTTCAGGCAAAACTACTTTAATGAATATTCTGTTAAGATTTTTCAATCAAATCGATGGAAATATTTTAATAGGAGAAAAAGATCTACATTCAATTAAGGGAGAAACCTGGCGAAATAATTTAGCCTGGCTTCCTCAAAACCCGCATCTCTTTTCAAAATCTATCCTTGAGAATTTACAAATTGCAAATCAGCAAGCAACATTTGAGGAAGTTATAAATGCAGCAAAGAATGCTCATATCCACGAATTTATTTTGAATCTTCCAAATGGATACAACACTTTAGTTGGTGAAAATGGTGCAAAGTTAAGTGGCGGCGAAATACAAAGAATAGCTTTAGCCCGAGCTTATTTGCGCAACTCTCCAATTCTTTTTGTTGATGAACCAACTGCAAATTTAGATCCGATTGTTGAAGATGAAATTGTAAATGATATGTACAAACTTTTTTCTAACAAGACAGTTTTAATTATTGCACATCGCTTAAACACTATTGTTAAATCTGATAAAATAATTGTAATGAAAAATGGGAAGATTGAGGAATTAGGGAAACATAATGAGTTGATTTTAAGAAATGGTTACTACAAAAAATTTCTTGATGCTCATGGTGAAATAATATGATAAAAACTTTTATCAAAATAGTTTCACTCGCAAAAGAATATATATATTGGATGTTGCTTGCAGCACTTTTAGGATTTTTTACAGTTGGAAGTGGTATTGGATTGATGATGACATCCTCATACTTAATAGCTAAAGCTGCAATGCAAACACCAATTTACCAATTGCAAGTTGCTATTGTTGGAGTAAGATTTTTTGGAATATCGCGTGGTATTTTTAGATATTTAGAAAGATATATATCACACAACGTTACATTTAAACTGCTTGCAAAATTTAGAGTCTGGTTTTTCAAATCTTTAATTCCTATTGTTCCATCAAAAACAATTGATTTTTCGAGTGGAGATTTACTATCAAGATCTATTGAAGATATTGAAAGTATTGAACACATTTTTGTTAGAGTGATTTCACCACCATTTATTTTTGTAGCAACTTCTGTATTGATGTTTGGACTACTTAGTATATTCAGTTTAACATACTCGCTGATATTTATATTTATGTTTGGTACTTCTGCGGTTGGGATTCCCCTTTTAACTTTTTTATTGAGTAATAAGACAGGCAAAGAAATAATTTTACTAAAATCTAAGTTGAAGGAATTTTCTATTGATAATATTCAAGGTCTATCTGAATTAATTTTTTATAATCAAAAAGATAGATGGATAAATGAATTTTATGAATTAAATAATAAATTATTAAAAGCTGAAAAAAGAATGAATAACATTCAATCATTACATGAAAGTTTAACCGGATTGATGATGAACATAACCGTTGTTATAATGTTACTTTCAGCAATTCCAGATGTTACAAGTGGTATTCTTGAAGGAGTTTACTTATCTGTAATCTCAATTGGAATTATGGCTTCGTTTGAGGCTGTGATGCAGATTCCACAAGCATTTCAATATCTTAGTAAGAGCACAGAAGCAGGAAATAGATTGTTTGAAATTACTGAGACAGCCACGTATCAGCCAGAACAATATTCGGCTAAAAATTCAACTTTGGATTACAATTTAAGATTGGATAATATTTCATTTTCTTATAACTACAAAACCAACGCACTTTCAAATATTTCATTTTCAATTAATCCTGGAGAAAAAGTTGCGATTGTTGGTGCAAGTGGTGCTGGTAAATCTACAATTGTAAATATCTTAACCAAACTTTGGGAGTATAATTCTGGCAATATTTTTCTCGGTAGAGAAATTTATACAAATATTTCTGAAGATAGAATTAGAAATATTATTTCTGTTGTACCACAAAAAGTTCATTTATTTACCGGAACAATAAAAGAAAACCTTCTAGTTGCAAAACCAGATGCGACAGATGATGAACTCATACTTGCATTATCTAAAGTAAATCTTGAAACACTTGTAAATAGTTTGCCTGAAAAATTAAATACAAATATCGGAGAGTTTGGCAAAAAGTTAAGTGGTGGAGAAAGTAAACGTTTAACAATTGCAAGAGCATTTTTAAAGGATTCACAAATAATAATATTTGATGAAATAAATTCTCACGTTGATAATCTGACAGAAAAGAAAATTCTGGAAACAATTTCAAATATTCCAAAAGAAAAATCAATTCTGTTTATAACACATCGAATTGTACAAATGAAAATGTTTGACAAAATCATTGTCTTATCAAGCGGAAAAATTGTTGAAAGTGGTTCGCACCAGGAATTGAAAGAACAAAACAGTTATTATAAAAAATTGATTGATTCTCAAAATCAAAATATTACTGATACTGTCTAAGAATTAGATCTCTGGAAACTATTGAACACTATTAATTGTTTTTATTGCGCTCACTACCATAATGTTGTTTTCCATGTTCGTGATTATGATGATGATCTCCATGATGATGCTCATCATCAGGACCGTGGCCAATACTTTGTTTAACTGTTGATTCACTTAATTGTTTTAATTCGTTATTAAGAAATTTATCAATTGCTTCTTGAACAGACATTTTTCTTGCAAGATAGACTTTGCTTTTAGGAGTATTGATTATTTCAAAAGCGTGCGGTCCAATATTACCTACTATAAAAACTTCAACGCCGTTATCTAAAAACTCTTGAAGATTATCGTGATTGTGTTCTTCTTCAGTATTAGTAAATGTTTCAAATGATTTAGTAATAGTATTATACTGTATTAAATATTCAGCATGCCCAAATCTTTTTGCTATAGGACTTTCTAGTTTATTTCCATCAGATCCAAGAAGTAATACCATATGTTTCTTTCTATTTAATTGTATTATTTGGTTTAAAACTTTCTGGCATTTGTACTGCAACAACTTTCCCGAGGGCAGTTATTTCTCCATTTGCAGTAACTGTAATTTCAGAAATTACTTTCTTACCTTTTATTTCGATTATTTTTCCTCTCAATTCAAGTTCAACTCCGAGTGGAGTCGGTCTCAAATAATCAACTTGAAGTGATGCGGTTACAAATCTAAATACAGGCATCGAATCGTGTTCTCTTTTTTCTTCACGATAAGCTGCCAAAGCAGCAGTTCCGGTTCCGTGACAATCAATTAAAGAAGCTATCAATCCACCATAAACATAACCTGGAATTGCAGTATGATATTCTTTTGGTGTAAAGTAAGAAACTGTTTCGTCACCCTTCCAATAACTTTTTATTTGATGACCGTGTTCATTTAATCTTCCACAGCCATAGCAATGAGCAACATCATCTGGATAGAATTCCTGAATTGGTTTTATTTCCATTTATTATTCCAATAATAATTATAATGATTGAAAACTATTTTAAACTATAAATTAGATGCAGCTAATTTGATAAAGGAGCGAATTTAATATTAAACAGGTACAATATTTATTTTAGTGATGAATATGTTCTTGTTTGCAAATATTATAACCATCTAGCTTACCTTCAACAAATAGTTTCAATGCTTTTTTAAATTCAACTCCAGGAGCTGTGATAACATTTATACCATAGTTAAGAAAATTGTTAATGGCTTTTTGTCCCATTCCACCAGCGATGATTGTATTAACATTAAATTGCTTAACATATCCAGGCAATTGGCAAGCTCCATTATGTTCACCGACTAAAGGATTAAAATATATTTCTGTTTTTATTAATATTTTATCTTCATCAAGTTCACAAACTTTAAATTTAGTGCACCTTCCAAAATGTTCTGCAACTTTTTCAATTACTTCGTTTCCTTCTATTGCAATTACAAATCTATCATTCATAATTATACCTTGATATGATTTTTATCCATTAATAATCTGTAATCATTCATTTTATTATGCTCTTGTTTTTTTTGTTGAAAAAGAATTTTTAGAAATAAAATCAAATAACATTAATTTACTTTTACTAAAACTATTTAATGCTTCGATTGGTGTTAATCCTGCACAATTGTAAACTTTTACATTTGCAGACTTAAAGAGTTTTAACGAATTAGTTCCAATGTCTTTTGTTATTAGTACTTCAATACTTTTTTCAATCAAGAATTGGGCAGATTGGATGCCCGATCCACCCAATTCTGATGAGTAGGGATTTGAAATTATTTCCTGGCTTTTATTTTCAGCATTGTAAATCAAATAACTAAGGCTGCGTCCAAAAACTTCGCACAGATTTTCAGTCTTACCAACTTTATTTATTGATATTGCAACTAACATTATTTAAAAAATTCTTTGTGATTTAACATTCTGTTTAACATAATTCTCAAACTACTATTACAGAATTTTTTGAGTCTCCATAATGAGTCAACATTTCTGCATCAGCTTCAGGTTCATTTATCCATGTAGCTCCATCACACAGATATCGGAATTTAAATTCATTACCAGCATCAAGCACTAATTCGATTGATGACGAACCATCAGAAAGTCTGTGTGAAAATTTATCATGATGCGGATCCCAGTCATTAAAATCACCAACTACACTTATCTCCTCAAAGTTTTCACAAACATCTTTGGGAAGTGAAAAAGTAACACAACAAACTTTTTTGTCTTGTGAATATATTTTACTGATTGCCATTACATACCTCTCTAATTAACTGTCTAATTAATTCTTTTTGTAAAAAATATTGCCATCGTATATAAGCTCTTTAATTTTTTTTTCTTCAATCAGTTTTGTCAATGTATTCCAATTTGAATTAGATTTTTTTAAATATTTTTCAACAGCATCTTTTCGCATAGGATGAACTGCCATAATGCTAATTAAACTTTCTTCTGTTTCACTAGTTATGGAAAATTCATTCCCTTCATACTCATCTAATAATTCGGTGTTATTAAATATAGATTTTACAATTCTATACACATTTTTTGTTTTGGTTCTTTCCGGACTATGAATATATTTTAACGGAGTAGGCCTTGTCGGAATTGTCAGATAAGCAATTTCCGGATCTACCTTTACAATAAAGTGAGCTATCTTTATCAGCTCATCTTCATTATCATTCATTCCATCTATTAACATTGTTTCAGTTACAAATGTGCCGTTAAATATTTCTTTAAATTCCAAAATGCCATCTAATATTTTATTTATATTAAGCGATATAGCAGGATGGTTAATATGTTTCCAGGTGGATTCATTTATTGCATCAATCTTAACCGAAACATAGTCAGCAAGTTTTAATGCTTCTCGAACTTCTTTTTTCCATATTAAAGATGAGTTTGTAAACACAGCAATCTTAATTCCAAAATCCTGAAGCAGTTGAATTGTTTCATAAAGATTTACATCAAGTGTTGGCTCACCATCAGGAACAAAAGAAAGATAATCGATTCGTTCTTTGTTGTTCCTAATTTCATTTAAACGATCCCTGACTTCAGTATAGATAATCATTGGTGAATAATATTCATTGCGTTCAATCGATAGATTTGTGGTTAATCCAACCTGGCAGTAAACACAAGAATAACTGCAAACTTTTGGAGGAATATTATTTATACCAAGGCTTCTCCCTAATCTTCTTGATGGTATTGGGCCGAATAAAATCATCTTTTGCTCTCTAATTGTAACCTATTCTTATTTGTTCATCAGACATAGCGGGTTTTATCAATTCCTGCCAATCGGAAGTATTCCAAGTCTTTAGTTCAGTATGTGTTATAAAATATTTTTCCGGAATTGGATGAGTACCAACAACTACCTTTAATCCGTACTTTCTTTCAATAAATTCCTTTAAATGATTTATATATGGACAAGGCGGATAACCAACAACCATTCCTGTTGCAAAGTGAATTACCTCTGCACCATTTTTCTTTAATTCTTCAGGTGCATATTCTATGTTTCCACCAGGACATCCACCGCAACTTGTATAGCCAACAAGTTCTACATCTTTATCTTTGTAAATATCAAAAGCCCCAGCTTTTTCTTTAACGGATCTAAAACATTTTCCACCAGCACAACTTTTATATCTATCGCAAATGATAATTCCAATTTTTATTTTTTCATTCATATTGATAACGATTTATTTTAATTAAACTTTCTTCCCTTTACTTTCATAGGATCATCAGTATAACCGAGTTCTTTCCAATTTAATCTATCACCTTTTACTCCATGACAGTTTGTGCAACGCAATGCTTTATCTTTTGAAGAAACCATATGATTTATTGGCCAATACATTTCGGTTTCTACAAATGCATAACTGCCAGAATAATTTAAGTTTACTTCTTTCATTCCTATTTGAGAGGCAAGATTCCAATCAAAAGTTTTCCAGTAACCATCCGCACCAAAAAGTTTTGGTATGATTAAGTAATTATTCTGCGAATCATAAATTTGTTTGCCTCGCATAACTTTAAATGGAGCAATCTTAGCTTTTGGATCATTGATATTTCCATTGAGTGAATTAAGTTTTACGATTTCGGTTACGCTAAGTTTATCACCAAACTTATAATAAGAAGCACTTCCGTTGTACCATTTATAAGTTGGTATTACATTTTTTGCCCAAACAAATTCGCCTTTTATTTTGCTGTAAGTTTCTTTTCCATATTTATCTTTTACATCTTCTCTATCTGCACCAGCTTTAGACCAATCCCACCAAACCTTTGTAGGCTCTTCCTTTGCAAATTCCGGAATGTGACATGTTTCGCAAGCAATAGCACTAAGATGTTTATTGATTGTTTTATTTTCGTGAACTTCACCTTCGTGGCAATCTGTGCAGTTAATATGATTTTGTCCTGAGGCCATTGATCCGTGACTGGCACCCATGATTTTATGTTCTTTAGTTGTGTGACAATCAGCGCATGTAAATCCAAGCGCACCCATATGATAATCAGTTTCGGGTTTTGGATCATAAAGACTATCATCCAAATCACCATGCTTTACACCAGTTCCACCACCACCATCAAAATGGCAAACACCACAATTTTTTCTTGTAGTTTTGCCTACACTTTGTGCAGAAACCAATAAATCAACTTTTGCATCCGGCATTCCAGCTCCTGTTGGAACTTTAACATAAGTACCGCTTTGATCATGGCAAACTAAACAATCTACATTTTGTTCAGCTTTAAAATCAAACGAAGCATCCTTCCATCCATAACCAACATGGCAACTTGTACAACGTGGATAGTTTGATGGTACAGCAATACAAAAATTGTTTATAAAATTTTTCTTGCCCATTTGTATGGTATCATTAGTTGAATCAATAAATTTTTCGTTAAGCCATGTCCAATGATTTGTTAGCATTATTTCTTTAGCAGCATTTTCATGGCAGTTCAAACATTCAGTAGTAACTTCTTGTGGACTATTAAAGGGTCCGGAAAGATAATCTGTATGCGATTGTCCTATTATGTAACTAGCACAAATAAGAAGTGAACCTAATACTAACCTGATCATTTTAACCTCATTTATTTTGAATATTTTTCAAACAAGTTTACTTAACAGTTCTTTTTGAAAATGTTCTGCAATAGAAGCAGAGATTGATTTAAAGACAGATGATACTTCACAATTTTGTTTTTCAAGTACAATGGGTTTTCCTTTATCAGATAGTATCCGCGCATCAATGTCAATTGGTATTGAACCCAAGAATTTCACATCATAATCAGCAGCAAGTTTTTCACCGCCTCCAGCACCGAATATCTCAGCAACAGCACCGCAATGTGGGCAAACGAATCCGGCCATATTTTCTACCACACCAATAAAAGGAATCTCAAGTTTCTTTGCCATATTAATTGCGCGTTCAGCATCAATAACAGAAACTTCTTGAGGTGTTGTTACGATAATTGCATAATCAGGTTTCATTTCTTGTGCGATAGTTAAAATTTCATCACCTGTTCCGGGAGGAAGATCCGCAATCAGATAATCAAGCTCACCCCAATCAACATCCGCAAGAAATTGATTAATAACTTTTGATCTCATCGGTCCACACCAAATTAATGGCTGACCATGCGGTAATAAACTTGCCATCGAAATCATTTTAGCACCATATTTTTCAAACGGAATCATTTTTTCATCAAGATAAATAACATCGTCTTGAACATTTAACATTTTTGCAACATTTGGACCTGTGATGTCAGCATCAAGTATTCCAGTTGAATATCCTTCTAACTGAAATGCATATGCTAGGTTTACACTGACTGTAGTTTTACCAACACCGCCTTTACCACTAAAGACAGCAATTCTGTGTTTAATTTTTGAAACCGTTTCAGAAATTCTTTTTTGTTCATCTTCGTATGATTTTTGTTTATCTAACTGACTCATAATTTTTTCTCTCATTTCCTTTCAACGATCAAATACAATTTTATTCTGCGTTTTGAGTTTGTAATGAATTAATAATAGTATAATATTTTTTACCATTAAACTGACTCGAAGTAATAATTTTATTATCTAATAGATTATTTAGCATTTCGATTTTATTGTTTGCCTTAGCAAAAGCTGCAACAGCATCTTCTGTAACAGGGTGAATTTGCAGCAATCCTAAAAGTTCATTTTCAAAATCATCTGTTGCAATGAATTCTTCTTTTTCCGAACAACATAGCATTACTGAGTCTTTAACATTTTCTTTAATAACTTCTGTTAGATTTAACAGAGTCTCATTTTCTGGTGCAACAGCAAAATCTTCAGCCGTCGGGTACATTGGAGTCATAAAATAAGATTTACTGTGCGTTATGTTGTTTAGAAATTTTCCAAGTTCCTCAATCTCATTTTTGTTATCATTAATATTTTTTATTAAAGTGGTTTCTGTTACAAGTTCACCTGAAAAACTTTGTGAGATTTTTTCAATTCCATCCAGAATTAGATTGTATCTTAACCTTTGATGTGGACGATTAATTTTTATCCAGGTATCTTCATTAACTGTATCAACCTTAAGTGAAACGTAATCTGCAAACATTAAATTCTCGCGGATGTTTTCATTCCATAACATTGCTGAATTTGTAAAGACAGCAATTTTGTATCCAAATTCTCTGAGTATAGAAATTTCTTGAACAAGATTTAAATCAAGTGCAGGATCACCACTACCAGCAAAAAGTATATAGTCTATTTGTTTTCCACTTCTTTCTATTTCTTTTAATTTATTTTGAACCGAAAGATGAAGTTGATAAGGTGAGAGACAATTGTTTGAGCAAACAGAACAGCAAGAAGTTTTTCCGCTTGGACAATAAATACAATCATAAGAACATACTTTTGGTTTTACATTATTAATTCCTAAAACTAAACCCAATCTGCGCGAGCGAACCGGACCAAACACAACTTTGCATTTAAGTGTTTTGTCTGATAGAACTTTATTCTGAAGCCAGATGCAAAATGAATCAGCTTTAGCTTTAAACCAGCTTGATTTGATATTTGTCATTATTTCCTCTTTAAATCATGACAGATGATCCCATAATTGTTCCAATTCGATTCTTTATTTTTTTATCAAATATGAAGCTTTAATTTTTTCTGTTTTGCACTTATGCAATATGTATTGCAATATCATTGCATTATTGCATTTAAATTCTTACTTTTCTAAAAAGAAAAAGAGTTTAAAATGCCGGATGTTCAGCAGATAATTGATAAAAATAAAGAGAGTTTGATTATTCCCGATGGAATAGTTGTCATCTCAAGGGATAAACAAATAATTGTATTTAACGAAGCAGCCTCAAGAATAACTGGTTATGATGAAGAAAAAGTAATTGGAAACTCTTATGAAATTTTATTTGATAAAAATCATGGAGACAAAAATTTCATTAATGAATCTTTAGAAAATAATTTAGCTTACAATAACATTTCTATTAATATCATTGATGTAAAATCACAAACAAAAAATGTTCTGGCTTCAATAACTCCCATTAAACGTGATGAAAAAGTACTTAGCGTTGTTTTTGTTTTCAGAGATACAAAGGAAATGCTTTCACTCGCAGAAGAGATTCAGGATAAAACTCTTGAACTAATAGATCAAAAAAACAAACTTGATGCAATATTCAACAGCAACATTGAAGGCACTTTTACAATTGATAATGATTGGAATGTTACTTCTTTCAATTCATCAGCAGAAAAGATAACCGGTTACAAAAAGAATGAAGCAATTGGAAAAAAGTGCTGGGATATTTTTAATTCACAGTTTTGCAGAAACGGCTGCCATATGGAGCAGACTATGCTAAAGAGTAAAGCTACAATCGGCAATGAACTGGAAATAATTCATAAGACTGGTAGTAAAGTTCCAATTAGAGTAAACTCAAATATTTTAATCAATAATAAAAATGAAAGTATTGGCGCAGTTGAAACCTTTATTGATATATCTGAAATAAGAAATTTATCAGAACATCTTTCAGAAGTTTACAAATACGAAAACATTGTTGGCAGAAATAAAGAAATAAAACAAATTATAAATGTATTAGAAAGTGTATCTCAGACAGACAGTTCAGTTTTAATTACAGGAGAAAGTGGAACCGGAAAAGAATTAGCTGCACGCGCAATTCATATTAATAGCTCAAGACATTCGGGACCATTTATTGCAATAAACTGTAGTGCATTTGTTGAATCACTTATTGAAAGTGAATTATTTGGCCACGAAAAAGGTGCATTTACCGGTGCAATAAAAACTAAAATCGGAAAGTTTGAAATTGCTAAAGGAGGTACATTATTTCTTGATGAGATTGGAGATCTCTCTCCTTCTATCCAAACAAAATTATTGCGAGTGATTGAAACACGCGAGTTTGAAAGAGTTGGCGGGAATAAACCAATAAAAGTTGAAGCAAGAATAATTGCAGCAACAAATAAAATTCTTTACGAAGAAATTAAAGCCGGCAGATTCCGGGAGGATTTGTTTTACAGAATTAATGTAATCAATATTCATCTTCCTCCGTTAAGAGAAAGAATGGATGATTTTCCATTAATTGTAAATCACTTTATAGAATTGTTTAATAAGAAATTTAATAAACAGATCAAACAGTTTTCATCACAAGCTTTTGATATTTTAGTTGATTATGAATGGCCCGGAAATATTAGAGAATTAGAAAATGTAATCGAGCATTGTTTTGTTCTATGCAGCGATTCCATTATTCAAGTTGAATGTTTACCTAAAAGATTACGAGAGCAGAAAAAGAAATTGAGTATATCGTCAATCGCAAAACAAAAAAATGGATTTAAAGATGTTGAGCGCGAGTTAATTATTTCAGTTTTAGAAAAGCATAATGGTAATCGCACTAAAGTTGCAAAAGAATTAAATATTAACCCCTCCACACTCTGGAGAAAAATTAAGAAACTTGGGATTGAGAATTAAGCAATAAAAAAGCCAGTCAAAAACTGGCTTTCCTAAAAACTTAACAACCACCAACAACACGCTTTTGCGTTTTCTTTACAGGACCTGAAGATTTATTTTCTTTTATTAAAACTGGAATAATGCTGCTTGCTTTTGTTCTGAATCTATAAGTATCAGATTCTTGTTTTGTTGTGGCAACAATATTTTTATCAAATCCTAAAATCTCTTTATTAAAACTATTCAATCCGCCTTTAAGAATTGTAACATTACTAAATCCCAAACGATTTGCCACAATTGCAAATTGTCTTTCCTGGTATTCACCATCAGCAACAAAAACATTTATTTTGTGTCTAATCTTTAGAATTTTATTTGGTTCTTTTTCAAATAAATTATCAAATGTAAAAGATGTTGAGCCTGGTAAACTTTGTTTTTCGTATTCTTTAATAGGACGAAAATCAATTATCTGTAGTTTATTATCATCCTTCATTATTCTGTATGCAAACTCATCAACACTCATTGATTTTACATCATAATTTCTAACATACTCTTTATCACTTACTAGTTGTTGAAGTGAATCTTTTCTTTCTGTTAATATGAATGCTGAAAGCGAAAGTATAAATCCAATTGCACCTATTGTTACATAATATGGAGTAAATCTTATTGTAGGTTTTTTAATTCCATTTACTTTGTTCTCAATAATCGAAACAATCCAAAATGCAAATAAAGAAAATGCAGTTAAGATAAAGGCAAACACAGTTTGCTGCATTCCAAGTGAATCAAAAACTCTAACATTGCCCCAGTTATTTGATTTGTATAAACCTTCCCACAATGGATAGCCTTCTGCAAAAATCAAAACACCAATAAATGATCCGGCAATAAAAATCATTGCATCTATCTTACCAATTGCAGCAGCGCAAATACTTGTACCGGGACAAAATCCGCCAACAACAAATCCCAAGCCCATGATCAATCCACCAATAAGCGCAGACCATAAAAATGTTGGATTAATATATGTAAGATTTATATCAAGTAAACCAAAATGTTCAAGTGCAATTACGCCAATCATAGCTACGATACCGGCAGTAAAGAATACGCGTAGTACAGTAAAATCATAGCCGTAAAATAATCCGACCAATTTTTTAGATGTTGAAAATCCTGCCTGCTCTAATATTACTCCAAATAGAATTCCAATTACGAGAGCAACAATAAAATTCAAATCATTACTAATTACGTCAGGTACTAAGGGTCCCATTAAAATCTCTCCTTCCTAAATCCAGAATTTTCTAAAGAAGTATGCAAAAATATAAGCGCCACCGAAGATTGCCATCATAGTTATCAATCCGCCTGTGGAAAGAACAGCCATACCACTTAATGCTGAACCGCTTGTACAGCCTCTTCCGAGCTGAGCGCCAAATCCAAATAACAAACCGCCAAGTAATGCGCCAATTATTCTAATATTGGGTTTAGATCTTGGTCCATATTCTAATTTTAGATTTAACCTGTTGGATATAAGTCCCGATAAAAATGCACCGATTAATACTCCAACAACTTCAAACACTAGCCAGTTCATAAGCGGACTACCGGAGTGATCACCGGAATATTCTTTATAGAAATTAGTATTACTCGTATGCTCAGGAGCAACGGTTTCAACAATACCAACTGCAAAACTTTTTACCGCTCCACTTGCACCTAAACCTCTACCTGTAATATAAATTGTAGCTATTAGCAAAAGTCCCAATAAAACTCCGGCTAAATATGGATTCATATATTTTTTTTCTTCCATAATATCCTCTATTCTGATTTTTCTGATGAAGATTTTTTAACTTCATCGTGATGTTCATCTAATTCTTCAAAACCGGTTAACATTGCTTTTAAGTTTGTAGTAACTTTTTCACCTGTGGTAATTAAGTAAAGATGTGTAATGATAAAAGAGACTAACAGAAAAGCAGCTATCGTGTGTATTATTGCAATCAACTCCAACGATTCAATATTTAATGTTTCTATTCCATGTCTTTGTGGATATCGATACAACATATATAGTAATCCTGAAGTAACGATAACCGGAATTACCAATATTTTTAATCCAAAGTAAGTAAGTTTTTGCAATGGATTTAGTTTTGTTAAAACTGTTTTCTTTGTTGGATGAGGTGCATTCTTAAAAATTCCGAAAATGTAATAATTAAGCTGCGCAGCAATATTGTCTAAAGAAGGAACATACTGTCTCCATTCGCCGGTTGAAAAGTGCCAGAAGATTGCAAACACTATTAACACAATTAACATATAAGCCGCTATGTTGTGATATCTAACTGCATCCTGAAATCCAAAAAAAGTGTATGAGCCGTGAATTTCAAATCCGCTAAATGCTAAAAAGAAAATTAAAATTGCTTGCATCCAATGCCAGAATCTTTCAAAAGCTTTATACACATAAACTTGTTTCTTTTCCATCATTTATTTCCTTTCCCAGCTTTAGCAGCAAGAACAATTCTGATTACACCATGAGTAAGAACACCGAGCAGAGTTAGTATCAACATCCAAACGCCGCCAACCTCAACAATTTTTGAATAATCTCTACCAGGCATATAAAAATCATTAAGCCCGGCCAGCCTGCTATTTTCTCTTTGATGACAGCTATTACAGTTTAAAGTATTTTCTTTTGTAGCAACCATATGATTTACAGGCCAGTACATTTCTGTTTTTATAAAAGATATCTTTCCACTGAAAGGAAGATTTGCATCCTTCATTCCAACAGTAGCAGAAGTTTGCCAGTTAAAATCTTTCCAGAAAGCACCTTCACCTTTTTTCTCAGCAAAAAGTTTTGGTTGAATTAGAATCCTGTTTACAGGATCGTAAGGTTGATTTGCTACGTGAATTTTTACCGGATAAATTTTTGAATCTTCATCTGAATAAGATCCGTGAAGTTGATTTAATACAAGTGGTTTGGTTGTATCAGAAATTTTATCACCTTCGATATAATGAGAAGCGGTTCCATTAAACCAAATGTAATCCGGAATAACATTTCTTTCCCACACAAAGCTGCCTTTTATAGATAAATAAGTGTGATTACCAAGACTATCATCTTCTTCGTATGGTTCACCATTTTTTAATTTTCCCGCAGTTGACCAATCCCACGACATTTTAGTTGAATTAGCTTTTGCATAAGTTGGAATATGACAGCTTTGACATGCAACTTTTATTGAATGCTCATTTAGTATATTATCTTCGTGCGGAGTTTCTGTATGGCATTGTTCACAAGTGTTTCTATTCATATTCATTGATGAAAGCGAATAAACTTTTCCTGAAATGTTATGTTGTTCAGTTGTATGGCAATCAACGCATTGAAGTTTTCCACCATCAACACCCATATGCACATCAATGTCTTTTGTGGTTTCAAACATTGCCATATCAAGATCGCCATGCTTTACGTTGTTTCCACCACCGCCGTAAAAATGACAAACACCACAATTACTTAGTTTTGGTTTTCCAACACTTTGAGCAATTGCATTAAAATCCAAAGTGGTAAGTGGCGCTCCACCTTTTTCAGGAGCTTTAACATAAGTTTCTGTATTATCGTGGCAAATCAAACAATCAACATTAGTGGAATCAGTAAATACTTTTCCATCTGCTGTCATTCCATAACCGATATGACATTTTGCGCAACTTTCTTCATTGCCCTGTGTGCCGATACAGAAATTATTTATCGCATTTTTTTTACCAAGATAAACAATTCCTCTGCCCTGCACATATTCTTCACGCTCCCAGTTCCAGTGATTGGAGTTCATTACCTGGTGTGCAGTCATATTATGGCAGTATTCGCAAGTCTTTGTGACTGCTTGCGGTGAATTAAATTTTTGTTTTAATACAGTAAATTTACTGTGATCAACAGAAGGTTTTTCTTTTTCAGAATATTTCTCCTTCAGTTTCATCAAAGTTGTTTGTTCATAATCTTTCTGTGAAAAGAAACCAATAGCGATAACAACTAATAAACCGATAAAGGCAAGAACTAAGACTATCTTTCTCATTGAGTTAACTATTTATATAATTTGGTTATTATTTTAGGCTATAAACTTATTTTTGATTTACCCATTTTTTAAAAACGCTGTTAAGAATCTGTAAGGATGAAGATATTTTTTTTAATTCTGATTCATCAACATCTTGAAGGATCCTTGAATGAAGTTCTTTATAATTTTGATGAAGGTTAGTAATCAAAGGCTCGGCTTTTGGAAGAATCGTAACCAAAATTACTCTTTTATCGTTTTCATCAAGAGTTCTGGAAATTAGATTTTTATCCTGTAAAGAGGTTAAAATATGAGTAATTCTACCTGGTGTGAGCTTTAATATATCACGGAGTTCCTTAATTGTATATTGGGGCTTTACAGCAAAAAGCTTCAAAAACTTTACTTCTGTTGGAGAAAGATTGAAGCTTGCAGCAAAATATTCTTCTTTAATAAAACAATTACGAGTAAGCTCGCAAATCATTTCAGCAATTGGTTCCATTTCAGTTTGCATATTCCATAATCTCTATTATTTTATGCCCTAAAATAATTTGGATATTATTAATTTCCAAAATATTATTTAAGGGCAATAGTTACATTTGTTACAGATAGAAACTAAATATTGAATTTTTCACCAGATTGATTGTATTTTTTTGATTTGAAGATACTAACACAACTTAATAAGTAAATATTTTACGTCTTTACCTTCAAATCGTTTACTATCAAAGATTAAAATCAAACAAATTTTTACTTTTATTGATATATTTGGCAAATAAATAATGAATTTATTGTAAAGTTGATGATACACGAAAACTTAAACGAAAGAGAAAAAACAATATTACGCTCAATTGTGCAGCAGTTTATTTTAACTGCTTCGCCAGTTGGATCACGAAATATTACTAAAAAATTTGATATCGGAGTTTCACCAGCTACGGTTAGAAACATAATGTCAGACCTTGAGGATTCAGGATTTATTAATCATCCTCATACTTCTGCAGGAAGAGTTCCTACAGATAAAGGTTACAGATATTATGTTGATTCCTTAATGGATGTTGAACTCATCAAAGAATCAGAAAAAGGCATTATTGATAAAAGTCTGGATACTAAAACTCTGGAAACAGATGAGATTTTAAAAATTGCTTCAAGGTTACTAAGTAGTATTACAAAACAAATTGCTTGTGTTACATATCCAACACTTGATAAAGGAATTCTCACAAAGATTCAACTGGTTTCTCTTTCCAGCACTCGTTTATTGGTTGTGGTTAGTATTCAATCTGGTATGATTAAAACAATTACATTAGAATTTGAAACAGAAATTGAAACTAATAAATTGACAAATGTGGAATCATTAATAAATGAAAGACTAAATGGTTTAACGTTCCAGGAAATTAGAGAAACTGTTAAGGAAAGATTTACTGATATAAGTGATGATGAAAAACCGGTTATCAGGTTATTTATAGATTCTGTTGATAAGATTTTTAAAGATGTAAAAACGGATGAAAAGATTTTAATTACCGGTGCAACAAATATTATTCAGCAGCCAGAGTTTGATGATCCGGAAAAATTTCAAGGTGTGATCGAATTAATTGAAGATAAAGATATTATAATCCATATTATGGATAAGAAAAAATTTGATAAAAATAATAATGTTTTAATAACAATTGGTAGTGAAATCGAAGACCAAAAACTAAATGAGTACAGCTTAATCACCAAAGAATATACTTTTGGTGAAACATCCGGCACAGTTGGGATTATCGGACCAAAACGTATGGAGTACTCAAAAGTTGTGGCAATAGTTTCGTACTTAGGCCAAATGTTATCAGAGGTTTTAACAGGTAATAAATAAAAGGAGATAAAATATAAATGTCTAAAGAAAAAGTTAATGATGGACTTAATGAAGAAATGAATGAAAACATCAATTCAGAGAACGATATACAAGAGGAAAATCAATCTGAAAATATAGAAGTTAAATCAGAAGCTGATGAAAAAATAAAATCTTTAGAAACTGAAGTTAATCAATATAAAGAATTGATGTTAAGAAAAGCTGCTGAGTTTGAAAATTATAAGCGTAGAACAGAAAACGATCAATTAAATCTTTTAAAGTATGCAGCCGAATCTTTAATAATAAAACTTCTGCCAACTGTTGATGATCTTGAAAGATCACTTTCTCATATGACAGAAGAAACTGATGTGCAAAAAATAAAAGAAGGCATCCAGCTTATTTATAATAAATTAATGAAAACTCTTGATGATCAAGGTGTAAAAAAATTGGAATCTATTGGTAAACCATTCAGTGTTGAATTTCACGAAGCTTTGATGCAGCGTGCAGATGATTCAGTTCCTCCTCATACAGTTATTGATGAACTTGAAACCGGTTATATGTATAAGGATAGAGTAATACGACATGCTAAAGTTATTGTTAGTGAAGATTAGTTATCTTATCAAACAGAAAGAAATAAAATTTAATGGCTAAAAGAGATTATTACGAAATACTTGGTGTACCTAAAAATGCAAGTAAAGATGATTTAAAAAAATCATATCGCAAACTTGCAATGCAATATCATCCTGATAGAAATCCCGGTGATAAAGAATCAGAAGAAAAGTTTAAAGAAGCCGCTGAAGCTTATGAGATATTAAATAATGATGATAAACGTGCAAAGTACGATAGATTCGGTCATGATGGTGTTAGAGGTAGTGGATACGGCTCTCAAGGATTTTCTGATATTAATGATATATTTTCACACTTCTCCGATATTTTTGGCAGCGGAGGCAGTTCATCAATTTTTGACGATTTTTTTGGTGGTGGACAACAAAGAGGCAGACAACGAGGACGAGGAATTCCGGGATCTGATCTTAAAGTTACTTTAAGGTTAACTCTTGAAGAAATATCTGTTGGGGTTTCAAAAAAAATAAAAATAAAAAAACAGGTTAAATGCAATCAATGTCAGGGTTCAGGAGCTGAAGGAAATACATCAAAGAAAAAATGTCCGATTTGTAACGGAACTGGAGAAATCAGATCTGTTTCCAGATCAGTGTTCGGGCAATTTGTTAACATAACTGCCTGTGCAAATTGTAATGGTGAAGGCGAAGTTATAGATACGCCGTGTAAAAAATGTATGGGTGATGGAAGAATAAATGAAGATGTAAATGTAAATATTGATGTACCAGCAGGTGTTCATGAGGGTAGTTATATGACAATGCGTGGTGAGGGAAATGCTGGAAAGCGTGGAGGACAATCAGGTGATCTTTTAGTTGTTTTTAAAGAAGAAGAACATGATTATTTTATTAGGGAAGATGATGACATTATTTATGATCTTACAATCACTTTTCCCGAAGCCGTTTTAGGAACAGAAATTGACGTTCCGACTTTAGTCGGAAAAGCAAGGTTAAAAATTGATCCTGGAACTACATCAGGAAAACTACTAAAAATGAGAGATAAAGGAATAAAACATCTCAACCATTCCGGAAATGGTGATCAAATTGTTAGAATTGTAGTTAATATTCCAAAAAAATTAAGTAATAAAGAAAAAGAATTGATTAAGGAATTAGCTGAACAACCAAATTTCAAATCATCTGATCAAGAGAATGAAAAAGGGTTCTTTAAGCGATTTGGTTTATAATTAGTCGCTTTAAATAATCTATAAATATTAATTAAAAAAAATCTTTGAACATAACTCGGGGGTAATTTGCTCGAGAGAATATCAAAAATAACAGGTATCACAAAAACTGAAATTAAACTTATCCTATTTATTGTTTTTGTGTTTACTGGCGGTTTTATCTATAAAACTTTTTTTGTCATCAACAATGAGCATCCACTAACAGTATTTGATTATAGTGATGAAGATGAAAGATTTTTTAATTCAAATATTGATTCTTTAGAAACCGATTCAATAAAAATTGGCAAAAAAGATGTTGATTATAAGCAGGAAGTTTTAGATTTTAAGACACAAAATTTTAATAAGTTTCAGAAAAAAATATTGCCACTTGAGAATAGCATTAATCTGAATAATGCTAAATTGGATGAACTTATTAGTTTACCTGGTATTGGGGATAAAACAGCTAAAGCTATAATAGCTTACCGTGAAAAAAATAAACGGTTTAGAAACATTAGTGAGTTGTTAAAAGTAAAAGGAATCGGCGAAAGTAAATTAAATAAAATCAAGAAATACATTTATATTGATTAGTGATTAACAATTAAATTTTTCCGGAGGAAAAATGTTTTCCAAAAGCGCGAATAAAAATGAAGATCCATGGTACTTGCATGCTGGTTTATACTTTGTAATTGCAATTTTAACTCTGGTATTAATTAAGGTTGCTGTAATAGATCCTAAAGAAGAAATTGATACTGAGAATTACTATAAAAAAGAAACTCGACTTAGAATGGCTAACCTAAAAGAAGCACAAATACTTTGGGAAAAAAAGTATGGCTCTTTTACAAACAGTCTTGACAAGTTAATTGAATTTGTAAAAAATGATAAATTTGTTGATAGTGTTGTTAATGCTTTCGATTCACTTACAATGAAACCAGCAAATCCATTTAAGTCACTAACTGATGGAAGTTTTACACCTGACAGTTTATTTACTTCACCAAAATCAAATCAAAGATTTGTTATGAAGATTGACAGTTCAGAAGTAATTGACTCAGTTGTAACACCAGCTGGAAAATTTTTACGAGCTGAGAAGAAAACAGTAATCGGTAAAAAATATTATATTGAAGATCCTAATGGATACGGAACAATTGGAAGTATTGATAATGATGCTTTGAAAAACACCGCTTCCTGGGAGTAACGTAAAATAAAATGGCTGGATTTGATAATCATATCGGTTTTAACATATCCAGTTCCAAATTACAGGTTGTAGAAGTAAATTATGTTGGCGATCAATTTAGACTAGTAAATGTTGATGAAACATATTTTAATGATCAGATAAATTTTGAAAACGACAAAGAAACTAAAATCAGCGCCCTGCTTCAGGGCGCTTTTAATGAACTCCTGATCAAGAAAAATTTTAAAAGTAACTCTGCTTCATTCACACTTCCCTTTGAACTTTTTCATACTATGCAAATGCCTTACGATACCACACTTCTGTATCAGGATTTAGTTGATGAGTTTAAATGGGAACTTTCGGTTATTTATCCTTACATCTCAACAAAAAATCTTGTTCTACAGCATTTTGAAATTGAAAAAGGTCCATTTAACGAAACAAGTTCAGCACTTGTATTTGCAATTCAAAGAAGATACTTACAAATGCTTGATGGATTCTGTAAAAAAAATAATCTTAAATTAAAATTTATTGATAATCTTCATATCGCAGCAGAGAGATCTTTATCTGTGAGTAATGCAATTGTTTATAAAGGATTAACTCTTAGCGTTTACTTTAACAATAAATTTCTTTCTTTATTTTTTGCATTCAATGGCAAACCACTTTACTTTAAAGTTATACCGCTAAATGATGCAAGTGAAATCACTGATCATCTTATTAAAGAAACTTCACATAAATCAATTCTGAATGTGGATCGTTCTCAGATCGAAGCTGCATTTATATCAGGTGATGAAATATCTCCTGCTATCGTAACAACATTAAAAAAAGTTTTAGGTCTGGATTTTATAGCTTTTAATCCATTTGATAAAATTAGACCAATGCCAGATCTATATGAAAGTAAACTTTATTTAGAAAAGTTTAATTCATTTTCTTCTGCTGCAGGAATAGCTTTCAGAATCGCATAATTTTTTTCAATATCCAAATGAAAATGAGAATCATATCCGGCGTTTTTAAAGGGCGACTTATAACGGTTCCTCAATCAAAAGAAATAAGACCAACAACAGACCGTGTGCGCGAAACACTTTTTAATCTTTTAATCAATAGAATTGATTTTGATGAAATTGAAATTCTGGATTTTTATTCCGGCTCCGGTTCGCTTGGATTGGAATGCATTAGTCGTGGTGCAAAACAAGTTACTTTCATAGAAAGAAATTTTCAGATCTACAAAAACCTTTTAGAAAATATAAACTCACTTGGAGTTGAAAATCAATGTAAGGTCATTAAGTCCGAGGCAGTTGATTACTCAAAACGGTTACCAGAAAAAAAATACGATTTAATTCTTGCTGATCCTCCCTTTTTTAAAGATGATATTTACCAGGTTGTTGAGAATCTTCTTAATAATAAATATCTTAAAGAAGATTCAAGAATTATTATAGAAAGATCAATTCAAACAAAGCAAAAAGATATTGACAATTTTAAAACCGATCCGTTTAAAATAATAGGTGATGCTTGTCTTTACGAAATTTTTCCTACTTAGTTTTATCTGCTATCCTAATAACTTGCCATTCTTACGCCCAAACATATCAACGACAAATAAACTTTCCGAACATCTCGAATGGCTTGAATCAATATCAAAATCCAATGTCCGGAGGATTTAATAATATCGAACATCAATTTGTTGATATAGATAATGATGGTGATCTAGATTTATTTTTTCTAAATAGTGATGGAACTTTTGGTTTGCTATTAAACACCGGAACACCTCAGCAGCCTGTTCTTACATTAAACGATATAATGATTGAGGGTTTAGATTTTTTAGATTGGTTTTATTTTATTGATGCTGATGCTGATAATGACTACGATTATTTTACAAGTAATGGAGAATATATCACTTATAAAAAAAATTCCGGAACAATATTTTCTCCAACTTTTCAGACAGGTATTGATACTTTAAAAGATGACCAAGGTGAAAATATTCAGAATGAAACCGGGAGCAATCCCGTGCTTGCAGATATTGATGCTGATAATGATTACGATTTATTTCTCGGAAACACAGCTGGAACCGTAACCTATTATGAGAATATCGGAACACCGCAAATTTTTTCTTACAAATTTATCACTAATTCCTGGCAGAATATTGTAATCATCGGAACACTGCTCAAAGAAGATCCTCTTCATGGAGCGAGTTCACTGGAATTCACCGATATTGATTCAGATAACGATTTAGATTTGATCTGGGGTGATTTTTTTAGTAACAGTCTTTACCTGCTCAATAATTCCGGTAGTGCAGTAACTCCAAATGTTCAACTTACATCAAATATTTATCCATTGAATGAAGATAGCGTTAACACAAGCGGATTTAATATGCCGCGTCTTTCTGATATCGATAATGATGGCGACCTGGATTTATTTGTTTCGGTTTTATATGATCCAACTGTTCCTCAATCATTGATGTATTATGAGAATCAAGGCAGTAATACAATTGCAAATCATAAAAAAATAACTGACGATTATTTAATGACACTGGATGTGGGAAATAACAGTCATCCGGTTTTTGTGGATATTGATGCAGATGGTGATAACGATTTATTTATCGGATCATTAAAAAATCCACTTGGATCAATTTATTATTTTGAAAACCTTGGAACTTCAACCGTTCCGGATTATAAATTGATTACTGAAAATTTTTCTGAAATAAGTGGTGATCTATCTGTTACACCATCCTTTGGTGATTTAGATGGTGACAGCGATTATGATTTATTAGTTGGAAGATTTGATGGTAAAATTTCTTTCTACAGAAATATTGGAACGGCATTCAATCCAAACTTTTCTGATGAAGGATTATTAATAGATATCTTATCAAATCCAATTGATGTTGGAACTTCTTCTGTACCTTTACTTTTAGATAATGATGGTGATGGTGATCTTGATCTTACAATCGGAAGTTTTAATGGAAGATTAACTTATTATCAAAATATAGGAACAACTTTAATTCACTCATTCAATTCCGACCCTAATTATTATCTTGGAATCGATGTCGGAGATAACAGTGCTCCGTTTTTAATTGATTATGATGACGATGGTGATTTTGATTTATTCTGTGGTAACAGAGCCGGAACAATTGAGTACTTTCAAAATGATGCAAACAATATTTTACCTGTTTGGAACTCACATAATAATTTTATTACAGAATTTAACCTTGGCGGCTATTCTGCACCATATTTTATTGATATAGAAAACGACTCAGATATTGATTTAATGTTTGGAAATATAAAAGGCGGTCTATATTTTTACAGCAACTTAACGATATCCGATATAAGTGATTGGAAATATGAGCAAATAGAATTTGAGCTTCTTGAAGCTTATCCCAATCCATTCAACCCAAATACTAAAATCAGCTTCACAAATTCTGAAGCAGGATTAATTACACTAAAAGTTTATAACACTTTAGGTGAAAGTGTACAAGAACTTTTCAGTGGTTTCAAACAAGCCGGAAAACATCAAATGAACTTTGATGCTTCGGATTTAAGTACAGGAATTTATTTTATTGTTATGCAAACAAATAAATCTCTTAAAACGCTCAAAATAGTTTTATTAAAATAATTTGAAGGAACAAATGAAATTACCAATCCTAATGCTTTTGTTAGCATTTGGTTTTCAGCAGTATGCTCAAACCAATGTTGAACTAGTAGCAAATTTTAACCCTTATCCATCAATTGGATATAATGATATTTGGGGATATGTTGATCAACAAGGCAATGAATACGCTTTATTGTTCACACAGCATGGAACATCGATTGTTAATCTGGCAAATCCATCCGTGCCAGTAGAAGCAAAGTTTATTCCCGGACCGCCATCATTATGGAGAGATGGAAAGGTTCATGGAAATTATGCTTACGTAATTACTGAAGGAACAGGTACCGGTAGAGGTTTACAAATAATTGATCTTTCACAGTTGCCTGGGAACGCAACCTTGGTTGCGACAAATGAAACCTGGTTTACGAGAGCACACAATATTTTTATTGATGATGGATATGCATTTGTAATTGGGACAAATGGCGTTGGTGGTATGCACATACTTGATTTATCAAATCCAATTAACCCTGTAAGAACAGCATACTATGAAGGAAGTGGTTATATACACGATGTTTATGTTTGGAATGATACAGTTGTTGCCTGCGCAGAAGATTCATATGATCTTATCGATATCACAAACAAAAGTAATCCCGTTTTAATTTCAGTTAGCCAAAGTTTGCCGGGTATTTACGCACATAGCGGCTGGATGACAGAAGATAAAAGATATTTTATAGCATGTGAGGAATTTGATCAACGAGATGTTACCGTTTGGGATTTGCAGGATAGAACAAGCTGGGATCTAGTAGTTCCGCAATGGCAAATGACTAACCCGACACCAGGCAACGGTGATCCTGTTCATAATCTTTTTATAAAAGGAAACTACGCACACATTTCATACTATAAGCATGGTTATGTTGTTTTGGATATTTCCGATCCAACTCAGCCGGTTATGGCAGGCAATTATGATACATTTGCATCCAACTCCGGAACATACAATGGTGCGTGGGGATGTTATCCATTTCTACCATCTGGTAAGATTCTAATTTCTGACATGGAAACAGGTTTATACGTTTTGAATTTTAATGGAATAGTTCCTGTTGAACTTAGTTCATTTACAGGTCAGGCGATGGGAAATTCAGTTGTACTTAATTGGGAAACAAAAACTGAAACAAATAATCACGGATTCGAAGTTCAACGAAAATCAGGAGATGAATTTTTTACAATTGGTTTTGTTAATGGAGCAGGCACTACTACTGAATTACATCATTATACATTTACGAATGAAAATATGATTGATGGCAATTATCAGTACAGGTTAAAACAATTGGATTTTGATGGAAGTTTTAGTTTTTCAGATGTTATAAATGTTGATGTATTTTCAGCCACTAAATTTGGAATACAACAAAACTATCCTAATCCTTTTAATCCATCCACCAAAATAAAATATGTTATTCCGGAAACCGGATTTGTAAATATTTCTGTATTTAATTCCCTCGGTGAAAAAGTAAAAGAACTGGTAAATGAAATAAAAAATTCCGGAGTTTTTGAAATAACTTTTAACGCAAAAGATCTTTCATCAGGTTTATATTTTGCAAGAATTCAATCCGGAAGTTATTCAGATATCATTAAAATGAATCTTATAAAATGAGAACCACATGAAATTTATATTAGTTTTAATATTATTCTGTACGATTATTCTTGCATTCGCAGGATGTGAAGATAATCCGAAGGATCCGGTTAGATATATTGATTCAAATTTTAATGGATTTGAAAAATATGAAGTGGCAGAAGTGCTAATCAATAACTGTGCATCTGCCGGTTGTCATATCGGAAGTACACCCGCCGGTGATATTGCACTGGACTCATATTACTCTTTAGTAAAAGGTGCGGTTCATAGCAGCAGTAATCATAATCATACAAATACATTTGAAGGTGAAGTTGTTGTTCCTTATAACGCAGAAAAAAGTTTATTGTACCAAATGATAATGAAGAATGTTAGTCCAATAATTCCACATGATGGAATAAATCTAACTAACTCTGAAAAAGAAATAATTAAAAATTGGATCAACGAAGGAGTAAAGGATTTTAACGGTTCGGTTACATCTAATAACAGCAGTTATCGTGTTTATGTTTGTAATCAATCCAGTGACATTATTTCTGTTATCGATGGAGATAAAAAAGTTGTTTCAAGATTGATCGATGTAAATTTTAATTCTACTATAGATGCACCGCATATGGTAAAAGAATTTGGCGATTATCTTTATTCAACGATAATAAGTGCAGGCAAATTTTTAAAGATAAGAAAATCAGATAACCAGATTATTGGCGAAGTAAACGGACTTGAAAAGCCGGGAATGATACAAATCAATTCAACAGGCACAAAGGCTTATATTTCGCGCTCATCAACTGCATCAAGTATATATAATACAATCTATGTTATTGATCTGACTACGATGAGCATCACAAAGGAAATATCTTTACCTGTAACAGGAGTACCGCACGCAATTGCATTAAATCCCTCAAACACAAAACTGTACGTAGCTAATCTTACAAAAGACAGAATTAGCATTGTTGATGCAGTGAATGATGAGTTTGTTGATGATATTATTTTACCACTCGGCACTGAACCGATGGAATCAATGATATCACCCGATGGTAATTTTTTATATGTTTCCGGAATGGGTGTTGATAAAGTAATTGTAGTTGATGCGATTTCGGATTCTATTTTTACTGAAATTAATGTAAGTGAAATGCCAATGCACATTGCTGTATCAAGTACCGGAAACAGAATTTATGTTTCTACCATGATGCATTCCGCAACTGGAAGTTCTGTTGATGTGATAGAAAAATCCGGTACAAGCTGGAATAGAATCGCTCAGATTACAGACCACCGGTTTAATATGCTGCACGGATGTGATATTACAAAAGATGATAAATACGTTTATGTCTCCAGTCGTAATATTGATGGTATGTATCAGCCAAAGTTTAAAATTATTGGAGAAGGAAATTTAGGGACGTTGGGGATAATTGATACAGAAACACTAACTGTCTTGAAGGTAATTGATCTTGAGGAATTTCCTTCCGGACTTGTTGTTGAGAAAAAGTAAATCTAAAAATAAAAATAGAGATGCTTAATCAAGATTCTTTTTTATTCTTTATTATTAATAATAGATTTGAGTATCATTAATTAAGTTTTATTCGGAATGATATGAAAAAAGTAATTTATCCCGGCACATTTGATCCTGTAACATACGGACATATTGATATCGTAAAACGTGCAGTTGATTTGTTTGATAAAGTGGTAGTTACAGTTGCAATTAACCCTTCAAAACAGCCTCTGTTCACTACACAGGAACGTGTTGAAATGTTGAGAGATTCCTTAAAAGAATTTGATTCTAAAGTTGATATTGATTCATTTGATGGATTATTGGTTGAACACGCAAAGCAAGTAGGCGCCCAGGCAATTATAAGAGGTTTGCGACAGATAAGCGATTTTGAATTTGAATTTCAGATGGCGCTAATGAACAGGAAACTTAGCGGTGATATAACCACAATTTTTTTAATGCCTCACGAAAGATATACTTACCTTAACTCCACAGTAATAAGAAATCTAGCTTCGTTACATGCGGATGTAAGCAGCTTTGTTCCACCAAATGTACACGATGCTTTGAAGAAAAAATTTTAGATTTTAGTTTCGTAGCTCAGGACTCCAGTCCTGAGCTTTTAACCTTTAAAAAAAATATTGAAATCTGAGCTGCAAAATAAAATCATTACTTAAGTAAAATCCCCAAATAGATTTCTGATAAAATGATAACATCATTTTAACATCAACATCTTCTTAGTTTCTACATAATCCCCTACCCTTAGTTGATAGCAATAAATTCCTCTTGCCAACTGAAAACTGCCGATTAATTATTGTGCATGGATTAAATGTGGTTGAATAGTGTTTGATTAATTTATAATTGCTTAGAAAATTGGATCAGTATGGTTTTCTTTCAATTTCTTTCCGGATTTTACGAATACCATCCAAGAGTCCTGGAACCCTATTCAGGATTTTACGAATGCCATCCAAGAGCTCTGGAACCCTATTCTGGATTTAAAGAATGCCATCCAAGAGCTCTGGAACCCTATTCCGGATTTTACGAATGCCATTCAAGAGCTCTGGGACCCTATTCTGGATTTTACGAAAGCTATCCAAGAGTTCTGGAGCCCTATTCCGGATTTTACGAATCGAAAATAGCCTAAAATCAAAGGTTTTATTAAAAATTGAGGGGAAATTATGAATGGATTTACCCTCAATCACCAATAACTGCCATAATGTATAATGAACTAACGCAAATAAAATAAATTTGTGGGAAAAAGGCAAAGGGGAAGAATTGGTTACAGTTTTTTAATTGCTAATTACTAATTGAGATTAAATACTAAAAAATTTAAGTTGCAACTGACGTTATAATTAAACATTGATATAACCCATAAATACACAACCCATTTTCCCTTTATCCGGCACGGGGTGCTTACGATGAACACGCTGGAACTATAAAAAAATGTAAATAAAATTTAATAAGGCAGATAATTACGAGTATTATCCGGAAGTGTAATTGGACAAAACACATTTAGGATATGAAAGAAAGATTCTGTTTAATTATTAGTCAGGTCGTAAAAAAATAGTTTTGTCAAACAATATCTAGGAGATGAGATGAGAACATTTAATATTTCTTTATCCTTTATAATTGTAAGTGTATTTCTTTTTAATTCTTGCAATAAAAATGAATCTATTATCACTACTCCTGAAAGCCCTAGCTGGAAAAATGAATTTTACAAAACAGTTTTCTATCGAGAATATTCTATACAAAATACTTCAAATTATTCAGCATTCAATATTGCAAATAATACTTTTTATTCTCTTATTGATGATTCTATAACTTTCAATCAGCTTTTTACATATACACCTCAAATTTGGGACCCAACATATATTCCCAACTCAATGTTTGATGCTAATTTTGGGGTTTTAATCTCTGACAAATGGACTGATAGAATTACAATTTATTTTATTGAAGGGCTTTATCTTTATGAAAATAAATTATACTTGAACTATAATCATGAAAAATCTCCTATGGACCCTAAAGAAGAAATGTATAAAAATTTTCTCTTAGTTTTAATAGACAGATGTGATGCAGATTCTTTAATTTTAGTAGAAAATGATGTTGAAAAAATGAAATACTCAATTACCAACTAGTATTATTTCACCACGCCTAAATCGCCAGCTTAGTTCGGCGGATTTATAATTTTTGGCGTTTAGTTTTTGTTTGGCATTTTGTTCTAAGTGTTCGTTCTAATTAATTAACTTGCCTTCGGTGCTTTGCTGACGCAAGATAAGCACCTACGGCTAAATATTTTTCGTTTCGTTTTAGTTCGGCTTCCTTGTTCTGGGCGGCGGGTTAGACGCAACATTGTTAGGCATTCAAATAATAAGGAGATTTAATATGAAAAAAATAATCTTCATCTTAAGTGTTCTTCTTTCAGTTTCAACACTTTCACAAGACGGAATAATTAAAAAAGTCTACACCAATAAAAATATTTATACTTATGGTGAAACTGTTTACATTACTCTTAGGGCGATAAATACTTCTTCCGTCCCTGATACTATTATATTTCCTGATCTATGCGAAGCATTTCCTTTTATAGATGATACTAGCTATTTAGTTACTTTTGGAATTGGATGTCCACTAGCAGTATCTTTCAGGGAAATTCCTGCACAAGATTCAATTGAATGGGTGATTGAATATCCAAATTCTTTTCATCCAGAATTATTAATGCCCATTGGTCAACACAATATTTTTGGACATTTCCAACAAATTACTTTTGATCCCCACTCATTTTTTACAGAAAACACTGATACAATTGGTATTTTAATTGAGGGAAATCCAAATTCTGTAACAGATGAGTTCTATAAATACAATTACTTTTTAGCACAGAATTATCCAAATCCTTTTAATCCAAGAACCATAATTAATTATTCTTTGTATAAAGATGGAAATGTTGTTCTAAAAGTATTTGATTGTCTTGGTAATGAAGTAATCAGTCTGATAAACGAATTTCAAAAACAAGGCACTTATTCAATTGTGTTTGATGCCTCCGATGTTTCAAGTGGATTTTATTTTTATCAATTAATAGTAAATGATTTTCTTACAACAAAAAAAATGGTATTAATTAAATAAAAAGTGTTCTCCCGAAGGGATGCCTTCGGCATTATATTTTTTTAACTAAAAGAATCAACCCGGACAATTTGATTAAAAATTTATTATAAAAAAAGGCTCAGTCACCTGAGCCTTATCAAACAAAATTTTTTTTTATTTTATTAAAATCATTTTCTTCGTAGAGACAAAATCACCTGCAGTTATTTTATAATAGTAAACACCGCTTACTAATTGATAAGCATTAAATTCAACTTCATAATCCCCTGCCTGTTTTTGTTCATTCACTAAAGTTGCAACTTCCTTACCAAGTACATCAAAAATCTTTAGAGTTACAAGTTCCGGATTACTCAAAGAATATTTAATAATTGTGCTCGGGTTAAACGGATTAGGATAGTTTTGAGATAAATTATATTCTGTTGGAATTCTAATTACTTCAACAACATTTGAATATCTATAGTTGCCATTAAAATCAATCTGTTTTAACCTGTAATAAACTTTGTTCTGTGATAATTCTGAAATATCATCTGTAAAACTATAATATTGAGTTTCGGTTGTTGTTCCTTTTCCTGCATCAAAGCCAATTATTCTCCAAATTGATTCATCCAAACTTCTTTCAATTTCAAAACCGTGATTATTTAGTTCTGTTGCTGTTATCCAGTTTAAGGAAACTTTACTTCCTGTGATAGATGAGCTGAAAGATACCAGTTCAACAGGAACAACGTTGGTTGTATCTTTTATCCGGCTAAAGTAAACATCCTGCTCACCATTAAAAGTTGCAGCCCAGCTTAAAAATGCTCCTTGATTATCAGAGATCATATCAAAGTAATCACCCATTTTGTTTTGCTGCGGCCATCCAAGATGCGGATCAAAGAATTCAGAAAGTCTTTCATTAACAGACCAGGTCAATCCACCATCAGTTGAATTTGAATAGTACAATGCGGATAAATATGTTCCCGGATTATCACGGGTATCTAACCAAATAACATCAATTCTACCATTAGGGGCAACAGACATTGTTCCAAACCATTGATAATTATTTGTGCTTACGTCATCGTTAATTTTTATTGGTGAACTAAACGTAACACCGCCATCAGTGCTTCTTGAAAACATTACATCTGCTAAATCGCTATTAGAATTTCTTTCCACAGAGCAGAGTAAATAAATATTTCCGTTAGTTGATTCACCAGATGTATCAACTGCAATTAAAGTTTGTCCGAGTAAACCACCCGGATTTGGACCACCACCATATGCAACTATACCATCAAGACTAACTGAAGTAACTAAGTCCCAGCTAACAGGTGTGCTATAGTATTCAGCATTTAAAGATCTTGAAACCTGAAAATCAGAACCAGTTGTTCCTCCCATATAAAGTTCTCCATTTGGTCCAACAGCTAATGTTCCCCAATAAGGTTCATTTGGAATGCTTACACAATCTTCATAGCTATCACCGCCATCGGTAGAGCGGGTAAAGAAATTTGGGTCACAAACACTGTAATATGAAGTCCATTGTGAGTAAACATGACCATTACCCTCTCCACCGGTATTATCAATAGTCATCCATTGCTTATCACCACCTTGAGCAAAAACCCCTTCATCCCAATCTGCTCCGCCAGTACTTGATCTAAAAACTTTACAAATATATTCCGGAGAGTTTGTTAAGCTATTGTAATAGAAATTACCCTGTGCATCGCTTTCTAAAACCGGGTCTGATCTGAAAATTCCTGATTCAATTACACCGGGAAAAGTCCAGCTCATTCCTCCATCAATAGTATATCCGAATCCTGCTTGTCTAAAACTACTTGCAATTGTGTTGAACTGTCTCCAGCCAATTGCCATTCTATTGAGATTTGTTGGATCAACAGCTATTGATGGTTCATTTGCGGCATCACCAACAATGTTATCTCCATTTTCATCAACATTAACCTGAACAGTTATAATTTCTATAGATGAAAATCTGTATGCAGGAGATCTTTGTTGATGATTTCGATTAATAGGAATAAACTCCCCTTCAACAACTTCATTATGAAATGTTGGATCAGGAATATTTTTTTTGAGTTTACTATTGGTTTGAGCAAAAGTGTTATCTGCAATAAAACCAAAAGAAGAAATCAAACCAATGATTAAGATTTTTGTTAAGGTTTTACTGGTAAAAGATCTTTGATTCATCACAAAGTCTCCAAAATTAGTTGTACTAAGTTATGCAAATTTAACTATAGAAAATCCAGTGATTTTTATTAATTATGCAAACTATTTTTTTTCAATATGCCCTTAAAAATCTTGTTTCTCTTAAGCATCGCAAATAATTTAGATGTGTTATTTTTAATAAATATTATTCACACACTCAGAGGTTCTAAATGAGTCTCAGTCTTATCGCAAAATCTATTAAAGCCTCGCCCACTTTAAAACTAAATGAAAAATTTGCAATCTTAAAAGAAAAAGGTGATCCTGTAATTCATCTTGGCGGCGGCGAACCAAAAACCAAAGTACCGATGGATGCAATACTTGCAACTGTTGCACACGTAAACACCGGCGAAGTACGTTACGCACCTGCAGACGGCATTCCTGCGCTTAAACAGGCTATCATAAGGTACACAGATGAGTTTTATGAAAGAAAAGTAAGACCTGAAAATGTTATTGCATCAGGCGGTGCAAAGCAG
>JBATOT010000026.1:0-2233 GCA_049291095.1 Ignavibacteriaceae bacterium
TGTTAATCAGAGGGTCGTTGGTTCAAGTCCAACAGGGGGAGCGCTAAAAATCAAAGGGTTGCATTAATTGCGACCCTTTTTTATTTTGACATGATCTTGGTATCTTTTAAAAAATTAAACTGAACTGATCAGCATGAAAGTAATAACAATAAAATTTACCATTTTATTTACTTGATCGTTTACCTAAAAACAAACTTACAAAAGCGCTAGAACCATTGATGGAAATGGTAAATTAAGGTGAGAAGAATAGTAGAACTTTCGAAGTGATTAAGCTAGTATTTGTTAAATTATTTAATAGATTTCAAAAGTAAATTATTTGAAATGCAAATTGCACCAAAAACTATCAAACAAATTGAAGGAAAGTATTGTGTGATTATTTTTAATGAGGGTAGTATTTATTACGGCGATTTGATAGATAACCAAATGCATGGTAACGGAATCCTACGCCTTTCATGTGGCGATTCCTATCAAGGTGACTTTGAAAATGGATTATTCAACGGGAATGGTTATTATACGTGGAGTAATGGGTCTAAGTATCTGGGCCAGTTTTTAGATGGGAAATTGGATGGGAAAGGATATTACGTAAATGGCCACAGTTTCATCGAAAGGAAAAAATCTCTTTTTAGTGATATAGAATTGTTTTATTGTTCGTGGGATTATTATTCAGGTGGGTTTAAAAATAATCAACCTCATGGTTATGGTATAGTAACTGATAGTCGATTTGACTATATAGGATATCTTGAAAAGGGTAAATTCCATGGCGATGGGAAATTGACTGAGTCGTGGACTGATGTGTTAGATGGGTTTAGCGCCTACTCAGATAATATAACATTTGGTGAGGAAAGAGTGGGAAATTTTGAAAATGGTGAACTTAACGGATTAGGAAAGCAAATATCTTTTTCCGAGTACGAGAGTCGGAGTAATGAAGAATCTTCAGATGTCACTAACAGGAAAGAAGAATATAACGGAATTTTTTTTCAGGGAAAGTTTCACGGATGGGGGGTATTATACTTCTATGAGAATGAGAAGCTGGAAAAAACCTTTAAGGGTATTTTTCAAGATGGAAAACCTACAGAAAATGGGGTAATGGCCTACTCAGATGGTTCAATATACATTGGTGATTACAATGATAATTATCTTAAACATGGGAATGGTAAGCTGATAAATTCAACAGGCCATGTGAAGGATGGTGTATTTAGGGACGATGAGATTATAGAATCTTAAAAAATATTGAAATTTGAAAAGCCAATAAACGATTAATTCATAGGTATCAGGGAAGGCTACACTTATATTTATCAACAAATTGCAGCTCTCTTCCCTGCCAAGTGTTCCAAATTTATTGCTTCCCAGCCGATGTCTCACTGCCCGTTCTGGTGTGCTGGGTAGACTCGGAGTTCTTTTCTAATGGCTCTGTCAAATTGATATCGGCCAGCCCGCAATAATTAAATACTTTATAAATACCTTGTTCACCAGTAATATAATACTTAGCAGAACTATGCTTATAGTCAACAGGTGCAACGGCCAAATTCCATTTGTCCTTACAGGAATTTTCATGCATATAGACCAGTTTCTGCCTCATATATTCATTAGTTCGGCATTCCTTCCAGTCAAATGAATCATCCTACACTTCATGCTTTTTGTTTCTCTCCAGGTCTTTTACTTCTACAGATAAATGCAATTGATGAAGCAGTTTATATTCCTTTTCCTGCTTTAAACGATTTATTATTTCATAAGCAATAAACCTCTACCCGTTTACAACTATAGTATTGACGTTTTAGTTGGTTTTCCAAAATCCAATTAGAGCATGTACATAATTGGGCATAATCACAAAGCCCGTTATATAATGACCTTTACGTTTTAAATAATCAAACCACTTATACACTAAATCATAGCTGTTTGCTTGTGCTATCAGCGGCAGCCATTGATGACAGGTGAAAGTGATAAAGTAAACCCCATCCGACTCTGTTATCTGTAGCTTTACTGGCATGAAACAAAATTACAGACTTCTCCCTATATTAACGGCGAGTCCGGTGGCTAACCCACATGGCTATACACCGAGACATCGCCTGCGAAAGCGGAAGGATACTCGGCAAGGAAGAAAATTTTATTATTTAGCACTTTGCTTGCCCTTTTTTTTCTTCCCACAGTCTTTTTCATGCTGGACAAATTCACCTACAGTAAATTTCTTATTGCACTTTTTGCAAATTTTAAATTCAATTCTAGCTGGTAAATT
>JBATOT010000027.1:0-3932 GCA_049291095.1 Ignavibacteriaceae bacterium
CTACAGGAGTTAATGGTCAATATCTATTCACTGATGTATTGCCTGGAGATTACTACATTAGATTTAATCCACCATCAAATTTTGAATTAACTTTTATAAATATAGGGGACGATAATCTGGATAGTGACGCGGGTACATTTAATGGCCCTGCGACAACTGATATTTTCACATTGTTGCCAGGGGAGAATAATAATTCAATTGATGCTGGCTTATATAAATGTGTACCAATCGGAGATTTAGTTTGGTATGACAGCAATAAAAATGATATTTTCAATATTACTGAAAATGGAATAAATGGACTCAGAGTTAATCTTTGGAAAAATAATTTTGGTGTATGGCAGGTTTGGGATTATGAATATACCGGACCTAAACCAGGATCTCCTTCAGATGATGGATATTTTAACTTCTGTGCTCCTCCGGGAACTTACTTTGTAGAAGTCATTATGCCTCCGCTTGGTCTGGTTAGAGCAAGAGCCGATATCGGGAATAATGAAGAAGTAGACAGTGATATTAATGCAGATGGCAGAACTAATAACTTTAGTGTAACCTCAGGTCAATCAAAAAATGATCTGGGTGCAGGTTTTTATCCGATGGCAGTAGCGGGTAATTTGGTTTGGCGTGATGATAATCTGAATGGGATTCAGGATGTAGGCGAAGCAAAAGTTCAAGGGGTAGTTGTAGAAGCCATAGAACTTGGAACAGGAAATGTTGTCTCAACAGCTATTACTGATTCAGATGGTATCTATACCTTGGATTATTTGGAAAAGCAGATATATTATTTGAAATTCACACCTCCAGCTGAGTACACTGCCACTATTCCTGGTGCCGCTTCCGACAACTTGGATAGTGATGTAGACCATAGTTTTGGCATCAATACTACCAGAGCTTTCAGTATGGAACCTTCAAGTGAAAACAATAATATTGATATGGGAGTTGCTTTTTGTATCCTTCCGGTAGAATGGCTCAATATTCAAGCTAAAAAGAATGATTTAGGAAATCTTATAAAGTGGACAGTGGCCAAAGAGTGGAATGTAAGTCATTATGTCATTGAAAGAAAGATCTCAGAAAATCAGCCATTTATCGAATTAGCAGATAAGATATTTGTAAAAAATAATACTTTGCGACAATCAGAATATATATATAATGATTTGGATAAATTACCAGTTGGTACATGTTATTACAGGGTGAAGCAAGTTGATTTTGATGGAAAATTCAGTTACAGCGAAATTGTTTATATTAAAGAATCTTCTTCTCTTTCAATAAATCTTTACCCAAATCCCGCCAAATCATTGACCAATCTCGAAATATTACAGGATAAGGATGCTTTGATTGAAGTAGATTTACTGGATGCAAATGGTAAATTTGTTAAAAGATTATTAGCTGAGTGCGAGATTAAAAAAGGTGAGAACCTTATCCCGATAAACTTGCAGGAATTTCCAAAAGGTCTATACATGATTAGGATTTCAGATGGAAGCGGTTCAGCAATTGATAAGAAACTTTTATTGACTGATTGATGATAAGAAAGTTTTCTTCGACACTTTTGATTACATAAAAGTAACTCAAAGTTTCGCTAGTGCATTGTCATTGAATAAATAGAAATATTATTATTGCCGATTATTGCCCATGCTCAAAAATATTTGAATAAGTTATAGATGAGATATGATTCATTTAAAAATTCTTATAAATTAAGAATGGTATTTGTAGTATCATTTGTTGTGCTGTATACTTATTTCGGAGTATACGGACAGGCTAGGTTTATGCGTTATGGGAAAGCAGATCAAAAGGAAAATAAAGATATAAATCCACATATTTCTCTGGATTTTGATCTGAATAAAAGAAATGAATGGATAATAAAAATGGCAGATATATTATCAAAAAGACAAACTGAATCCGAAATTCAAGTGATCGAACCGTCAATTTATGACCTTCCTGATTTGCAAAAAATTTCCTATAGAATTAATGGAGGTTGGGGACTAATTAAATGCAGGAATGAAAAAACAATAACTATTGGCGTTCATTCATCACATGAAGACCCATTGATTGGTGACGTGTCTGTAGCATTTTTGGAAGACAGTTCCATTTTTGTCAACACAGGACATGTCTGTGGAAATATAATTCATTTTATGCATATATCTTCATCAATTCCAGCTGATACTGAAGAATTTTTAAAGAATTTTTATTCTGACACAGATCAAATATCCTGGCAAAAATGGCAACATATTCCATCAAAAAAGTAAGAGTTTATTTTTTAAAGTAAATTCTAAAGAGTTAATTGTGGCATTATTTTTGTTTTGACTTATTCGATTTTTCATTGATGAACTGATATTTTTTATCATACATTTATTTTTATTTGTATATAATTTGATAAGACATGTCGTCTCTGGTTTCGATATATTTTAAATCGAAGCCAAAAATGAAATTAATATTTGCATTCTCAGATTTTAGGTTCGCTTAAAGAAGTGAAAATAAAATTCTTATATAAAGCATGGGGCCTCGGAACCTCATGCTTTTTTTTTGTAATCTACCATTAAGGAACTTATGATAGCTTGCTATAAAACTATTTGCATCTTGAAAAATAGCGCTAAGTCAATAGGCAAAATTTAAATGATTATTGATACCCAGATTAAAGTTTTTGTAAATTGGAAAATTATTCATAGAAATTTTATAATTTATACCCAAAATAACATAATTTTTAAAAAATAGTAAAAATTTATTGCAAACATATTAAAAAAATACACAATACGTAATTCATTAATAAGACAATGTTTTAACATGTATTTAGTTAATAATCAAGTAGTTTGTTGGGTTTTTTATTCATTTTAATCTAAAAATTATCATACAAATAATTTTTTTTATAATATATCTTTTTTACTTTTGCGGATATAAATTTTTACAACCTACCTGAATACAATTGATAAAAGAATCTGGATATAATTCAGGTTATTTTATATTATTTGAAAAATACTTAATTACTTTCATTTTTAATCTTTCCTGAATTTTATTCAAAATTACTTTAGTTCTAACAGAGCTAAGTGTGTTGTTATTTTTTGGTTTAATACTGAAAATTTAGCAATGCCTTTATTGTAAATAAAATTTTTAAAAGATTATTTTATGGTTCAGTACAAGTTTGTATTAGTTTTCTTTGTGTTTAGCTTGAAAAGAGTTTGTGACATTATTTTGACTTCTTTTTGGTCTTATGTAAAAAATATACTTTCAGAGATAAATGGTGTATGTTATTCACGCATCATAAAATGTTATATTCAAACGAATAAATTTCCTGTTAAAAGGATAATAGCAATCCCTTGCTCGGGATGTTTGCATATGTTTTCTCCGCATACGAATCATAAAAATAAGGATTTTACTCTAACTCATCATATTTCCAATTTGGATTCTATGGTTCATTTCTCATTTTAATTTTAACCAACTACCATGCAACAGTATATAATTTCTAAACACTCATATTTTAATTTTAAAGGTATTCACATGAATAAGATAGCTGCTTTTCAGTTCCTGATTTTAACATTTTTGTTTACATCAAAAGGAATGACACAAACTTGTACGGTGGGTAATGCCGTAGCTGAATTGGCCTATGGAATTACTGCAACAGGTGGCTCGGCCAATCCAACCAATGCACAAGGCATAATACTTGCTGCAGGTACAACATTAAATACATCCAACTCTGCATCACTTTCGGATGCCACACCTCTTTTGATAGATCTGGGGCGATGGACAGCTGGGGGAGCAACTTTTACGGTGGCTGCTCAAAGAAATGGTGCAGGTACTGCTACAGCTCGGGTCGAATATTCACTAAATGGAGGTGGCGCAGGATTTGTTACCTTAGGTACGTTGACCTTATCATCAGCAACTTCTACACATACTAATTTTACTGTTCCATCCGGTGGTTCGAGATATTTTAGAATTGTACGGACTGG
>JBATOT010000028.1:0-2087 GCA_049291095.1 Ignavibacteriaceae bacterium
ATATGAATATTCTTTACTGTAGGGTCTCTACCTTAGACCAGCGGACTGACCGCCAGAAAGTGTCTGAAGCCAATTACAGCCTTGTTGTCGAAGATAAATGCAGCGGGGCGATTCCTTTTTTTGAACGCCAAGGCGGGAAGGAAATAAAGGCCTTAGCTGAAAGAGGAGTACTAAAATCGCTATCGGTTCTTTCGATTGACAGAGTCGGGAGGGATATAAGGGACTTAATGAATACTATCTACTATTTCAACGAAAAGCAAATTCCAATAAAGTTCTTGTCTCAAGGACTTACAACACTTGATGCAAATGGTAAAGAGAATCCAATTTCAAAGATGATTATCTCAATCCTTGGTATCGTTGCAGAGATGGAAAGGAACCAAATCAAAGAACGGCAGTTAGAGGGAATCAAGCTGGCGAAACTTAGGGGTATATACAAAGGGAGATTTAAAGGAAGCAAGGAAGATACATTGGCATTTTTATCTAAAGAAAAAAACAAGAAGGCTCTAGAATATCTGAAGAAAGGATACAAGGGAGTTGAGGCTGCAAAGTTGGCTGGAGTGCATTTGAATACGGTAACAAAGATTAAGAAACTTGGGCTAGCAAATGCATAATAAATTTATTTTCAGTCTTTTAAGGTCTTCGCTGAAGCCGATTTAACTAATAATTTCTCTGAGCTGGTTGAATTTTTGAAAAGCCCAGCGTATATTTGTGTCAACAGTACCCGTTAGCATACCATAAGAACTGCTAACGGGTCATTTTTTTTATATGGCTAACAAACCTGCTATCTCCATAGATAATCAAATAGCACTACTCAAGCATAGGGGTATGTTTTTCAAGGATGAAGCCTCAGCCATCAATTTCTTAAAGAATATTAGTTACTACAGATTGAAAGGATATTGGTGGGATATGCAAGATGATAAAGCTTTGCATACTTTCCAGAAGAACACTTATTTCGAAGACATTATTGAGCGCTACAATTTTGACCGTCACTTACGTTTAATTTTATTCGATGCTATTGAACGAATTGAAATTGCATTACGAACCAAAATGATTTATCATATGTCACTGAAATATGGTGGCCTATGGTACTTAGATACAAATCTTTTTGAAGGACAAACTATCACCATTAATAATATTACCAAATCGATTCATCAACATACAATCGATGAACTTAGAAAAGAATTTAGCCGAAGTCAGGAAATTTTTATAAAAGACCACAGAAATAGATATCCGACGCAAGATGCAGATGCATGGAAAATACTGGAGGTAGCCTCTCTGGGAACGCTTTCCAAGCTTTACAAAAACATACAACATCAGCTGCCAGAAAAATCTAATATTGCAAAAGAGATGGGCCTAAATTTACATAGTGAGCTTTCAAGTTGGCTGGAAGCTATCACCTATGTTAGAAATATTATAGCTCACCATTCAAGATTGTGGAGTAGAAGCATGGTTAAAACACCCATCGAAAAAATCAGAAACCCTTTGGGCAATTGGTTTGCTAATACTCTTTCACCCGTTCAAACAAAAAGGCCATTCTTGATTATTTCTTGCTTAATTTACTTGTGCGATTTCGTTACCCCTGGACATCACATTAAATCTAAGATTCTCGATTTATTTAATAATAACCCGAATACACCTATTCATAAGCTGGGATTTCTGAATAATTGGAATAAAGAACCTATTTGGAAATAGGGGTCTTTTTTAAACCCATATCAGTCAAATAAAAGCTCACATCATTGGTCTTTAAATGACTCGTAATCAATAGGTATACATCTGAAAGTAGCTTGATATCCAGAAAGAATTGGTTTGATAAAAGTTTCCTTTGGGGAGCAAAAAAACCTGGCAATTTTTGCCGGGTTTTTTATTGCCATTGACAGCTATCAATACAACCCGTGACAGCTATCAGTAACAACAGACACCAGGCAGCAGTAACTTACAAGGAGTAAAACAATCTATATGAAACAGCTATTAACCATGGCTGTAGTGTTTTTATTCCTGCTGGTTGGTTGTGGCCCTTCTTCCCGCATCACCAGTTCATGGAAAGCAGAAAATATACAGCCTAAAAAGTATAACAGGATTGTCGTATT
>JBATOT010000029.1:0-65024 GCA_049291095.1 Ignavibacteriaceae bacterium
TTGCTTTAATGTTTTTAGATTTCCAATCCTGCCATAAATTCTTTGCTCTGCATTATCACGAATACTGCAAGTGTTAAGTAAAACAACATCAGCATTTTCTGGATTATCTGTAACATCATAACCTTGCTTTTTTAAAATACCAAGAACAATCTCAGTATCAGCAAGATTCATTTGACATCCATATGTTTCTATATAAACATTGTTTTTTTGCATAGATCAAAATTAGTTTAAGTTGAAAAAGAAGATCAGTTGGCTTTTGTAAGCAAGTATAATGTAAAATTCAAAACTGAAAATGCAAAAATTAAAAAATAAAGAAAGAAATTTCGTTTTTGCTTTCTTCTCTGAATATGTAGATCATTATTGTCAGAAAATACCGGCTTAAAATCAGTTTTAACAAATCCGAACATCTAATCCCACATTAAAATTGAGTATTTAGTTGAAGAAAAATAGTGATAAGTTATAATAAAATACAGGAAAAATTTTTTCATAAAATTACCTGAATTTTTTTGAACTTAATTTCTTTAAGGATATCCTTTATTAAGTGTTATTATCGAAATTATTTTCAATTACTTAATAGCAAATTTAATATTGCGAGTGATTTTGTTTTTTTACACATGTTTTTTTTACCTAATGTATATTTCAGTCAATAATTTACCCACTAAACTATTTCTCAACCAATAAATCAAGTAAGTCTCTTAATCACCTTATTCTTAAGAAGTTAAATTAATTGGAAAATTTGCATCAGTCAAATTTTTTGTTTATTTATCATATATAAATCGGGCATTTTTTTTGAACATACAGCGGATCTGATTTCTGAAAATTATTTAGGATAATTAAAAATGGCAAAAATTTACATATTTTACTTCAGTTTCATAATGGCAATACTAATTTCCACCATTGCTATTGGTCAAGTAGTAGTTTTTGAAGATAATTTTGAAACTTATACTTCCGGGCAACAAATCGCTTGTCAAAGTGCTGGAATATGGAAAACCTGGACAAATAATCCATGCAGTATTGTCGAAGATGCTTATATTTCAGAGGCATACTCATTCAGCGGGATTAATTCATTAGTACTTTTACAAAATAATGATATTGTGAAAGAAATCGGAACACCAATTTCAAATGGGATCGCAGAGATAAATTTTCAGGTTTTTATACCAGCAGGCAAATCAGGATATTTCAACACACTTACAAGTTTTGCTCCACCAAGTTATGCATGGGCAATGCAGGTATTTTTGAATCCAAATGGAACCGGTACTATTGACGCTCAAGGGGCTAATTCAGCATCATTTACATTTCCACAGAATCAATGGTTTCCAATCAAAATAGTTGCTGATCTGACTGCGGACTCGGGCAAATTTTATATAAATGGAAATCTAATTCGAAGATGGCAATGGTCTAAAGGAACATTTGGGTCATCAAATGATAAAAGATTAGATGGAAATGATTTTTTTGGTTATGCAGCTACAGATGAAATGTATATTGATAATTATAATATTATTCAAATTCCTTCAGCCACAAATAAAATAATTAGCACTGCACTTGGTGGAAATTGGAATGATGGAAATACTTGGGTCGGAGGAAGTGTACCTGAGAATAATAGAGTTGTCGAAATTGTTGCTGGTGCAACAGTTACCTTAATTGCAAATGTTACCAATAGAAACGCTAATACTATTGTAAATGGAACTTTGGTTTCCGGAAATTACAGCATAGGTGGAAGTGGAAACTTTCTTCTGGGAGGTGGTGCGACTTTACAAATTGGTGCTGCAAATGGAATTTCTGGATCTGGGGCAACAGGAAATATTTTAATGTCTGGATCAAGAAATTTCAGTCCTTATGCTACTTATATTTATAACGGAATTTCTGCTCAAGTAACTGGTAGTGGTTTGCCATCAAATATTAATAGCTTAACGATTAATAACACAAATGGAGTAACGCTTAGTTCAAGTATATCCGTTAGTAATCTCAATTTAATTAATGGAAATCTTGTAACCGGTTCCAATTCCATTTCTGTGGGAACGAGTAAAACCAATATTGGAATCTTAAACACTACAAACGGAAAAATTTTGGGCAACCTGAATAGATGGCTTTCAAACTCAACTGCAAACATATTTCCCGTTGGTCCAATCACTACTGAATACACCCCTGTTATTTTAAATAATGTCGTTGGATCCGGAACTTTTTCTGTTAGTGCTGTCGATGGAATTCACCCAAATGCTACCGGTCCAGATTTTCTACAAATGTATTGGAAACTGACTAACGGAGGAATAACTTCAGCCGATGTTGAATTCCATTATTTGCAATCTGATGTTGTGGGTGATGAAGAATCGTATGAGCTGTACAAGTACAATGGCTCCTGGCTACCGGTCTCTCCATTTAATTTAAATACAACAACTAATACTGCAAGTATAAACGGAGTTACTTCTTTTTCGGATTGGACTCTTGGGATTGATAACCCTTTGCCGGTTGAACTAAGCTCATTTACAGCTTCAGTAATTGGAAAATCTGTAAAACTCAAATGGCAAACAGCAACAGAAATAAATAACTATGGATTTGATGTTGAAAAGAAATTAAACACTTACGAACAAACTTCTGATTCTTGGGAAAAAATTGGATTTGTGAATGGAAATGGAAATAGCAATTCAGCTAAAAGCTATACTTTTGTTGATGAAAATATAATTCATGGCAGTTATTCATACAGATTAAAACAGATAGATAATGATGGGAAATATGAATTTTCACATTCTGTAAATATTGATCTTGGTAAACCGAGTGAATTTATTCTTGAACAAAATTATCCAAATCCGTTTAATCCTAGTACTACTATCAAATTTTCGCTGCCTGAAGCTGCAAAAATTAAGATTACCGTTTTTAATTTATTAGGACAAGAAATAGCTGTTCTTGTGGACGAGTTAAAGGAATCAGGAGTTCATTCGGTTGAATTCGATGCCAGTCATTTAAATAGTGGAATTTATATATACAGGATTGAATCTAATTCATTTATACAGACCAGAAAAATGACTCTGATAAAATAATCTTACTCTAATCTTAAAAAAAAGCTCCATTTTGGAGCTTTTTTTAATATTTCTACTAACCGCTTCAATTTTAAGAGTTTTATTCTAATCAGTGTAGAAATTGCCAATCTGTAAAATTTATCGGCAATTTATATTGATGTACAATTCTCAAAAATTCAAAATAATCCGTTTTTAGAATTTTTTAGTTATTAACTATAAATATTTTTTACAAATCTTCGATAATTGAGAAGAATAATAAATGGTACATTTTTTAATGTTAAAAACTCAAGCAAATTTTTTTATCACTAATTGCAAGGGGCTCTTATGAAAAATATTTTTTACATTTTCTTTCTTACTTTTTTATTTACAAATCTGGCATATAGTCAAGATGCCTGGATAAACGAATTCAGTTATAATTGCGCTGATAGTTCAGCAGGAATGCCCGAAGGCGATGAATTTGTTGAAATAGTTGCACCAGTTGGAACGGACATGAGCCAATATGCTTTAGCTTTTTTTGAAGAAGTTGGCGGCGAATATTTTGCTTATAACTTTTATCAATTAAGCGGCACAATCTCTTCTGTAAATTCAAATGCAGGTAAAGGTTTTTTTATAGTTAAAACAAATCTTAGTCACAGACTCGAAAACTATCTTCCTATAGCGTCAGGAATTTCAGAACAAACATTGGATACTGATTTACACAACACATTTCAAAGCGGCATTTTACTCGTTAATACAGTTGAGGGAAACACTGTTCATGGTGTTGTTTATGAAGTTCAAGAATACACTGAACTACCAACTTACATCTCAACTAAAAATTTAGATAATCTATGGGGCGAAGAATATTTTGATTTGTCAAGATCGCCATTAGATGCAATATTTCTTCCATTATCAGATGGTTCTTCATCTTCACCGACCGGAAGTATTTCTATGATCGGAACTGGTTTTTCAAGATTATGGACAACAACAAATGGAGATGCTCCAAATATTGCAACTCCTGGAGAATTAAATTACAGTCAGGGCGCTTTACCAGTTGAACTTTCTTCATTCTCAGCTACCATTGTTAGCAATGGCATTAAACTTAGCTGGAGAACCGAAACAGAAGTAAACAATTATGGTTTTGATGTTGAGAGAAAATCAATTAATGGATATTGGGAAAAAGTAAGTTTTGTTAACGGTAACGGAAATTCGAATTCACCAAAAAATTATACTTTTTCAGATAATACTGTAAAAGCAGGTAAGTATTCTTACAGATTAAAACAGATTGACAATGATGGTAAATACGCTTTTTCAAAAGTTGTAGAAGCTACTTTCGGCTTAATCAGTAATTATAATTTAGCACAAAATTATCCTAATCCATTTAATCCAAGTACAACTATTAATTTTACGTTACCGGAACCTGGAAATGTTAAATTAATTATTTACAATCTAATTGGACAGGAAATCAAAACGTTGGTAAATGGATATAAAGAATCTGGGATTTATAACTATACTTTTGATGCGACGGAATTAAACAGTGGTGTTTATATATATAGATTAGATACAGATAATTATTCCCAAACCAGAAAGATGACATTAATTAAATAATTTCATTGATAAATATTTCGATCAAAAGGCTCAATTAATTGAGCCTTTTTTGTTATTAACAAAAAATTATTAATTACTATACACTTCATATTAGCTTTTCTATTTATTATTTTACTTCTAAAATTTCTAATTAAATAAACTATTTCAACAACTATCGAGGTGCGTAATGAAGAAAACACTTTCTACTTTGATCCTTTCTCTTTTTCTGTTTACTGTTGTAGTCAATGCTCAATACAGCAGGACTAACCAGGAAAATTATAAAAACACTCCTGTTGTTCACATTCCAAGTGAAGCTGTACTTTTCTTAGATGATATGAACGGAGACAATACTATTGCCGGATTAGAAGCTAGAGGCTGGACTGTTTTAAACGAAGATGGCGGTGGAACTACTGCTGCTTTCTATCAAGGAAATACAGTGTTTACAGCATATGAAGGACCGGATACAGGTTATGTTGCAGCAAACTACAATGGTGCAAATGGATATCTAATTGATCAATGGTTAATTTCACCTGAAATTACAGTTACTGCTGGGGATACATTAAGCTTTTGGCATCGTTCACCAGATGCAAATCCTTACGACGATTCAATATATGTTAGGATTTCATCAACAGCTGGAATTACACCCGCAGCATTTGATATTAACTTAGGTAGATATTTAGTAAGTGAAGCTGGTTGGGCAAATTGGATTGGTGTTTTTCCAAATTCTGGGACAGTAAGATTTGCAGTTCAATACTATATTGTAGATGGTGGACCAATTGGTACCTACTCTAGTTTCATAGGTCTTGATCTATTTGAAGTACTTGGTTCAGCTTCTACAACTACATCAGATCTTTTTATTTCTGAATACCTAGAAGGAACTAGTAATAATAAAGCAATTGAAATTTACAATCCTACTACCTCTGCGATAGATTTATCAAATTATCGAGTAGTAAGATCAAATAATGGTGCAGATTCAGTTCAATATATTCAACCATTAGCTGGTTCATTGGCTCCTGATCAAGTTTTCGTTATGGTTAATCCTAGCGCTGATCCAACGTTATTGGCTGTTGCCGATATTGATACTGGCGCTATTACATTTTATAATGGTGATGACTATATGGCCTTAGAGAAAAATATTGCAAGCGTATGGACTCCTATAGACGTCATCGGTGTTTTAGGAGAAGATCCAGGAGCAACCTGGCCAGTGGCAGGTGTTACTCCAGGAACTGGAGAAAAAACATTAGTTAGAAAAGATGCAATATTAATGGGAACTACAGATTGGGCTGTTTCTGCTGGAACAGATTCATTAAATTCTCAATGGTTAGTTTATCCACAGAATACATTTAGCTACCTAGGTAATCACACTGTAGTTCCAGTTGAATTAACCTCATTTACTGCAATAGTAAGTGGAACATCGATCAACTTAAATTGGTCAACTGCTACAGAATTAAACAATTCTGGTTTTGAAGTTGAGAGAAAATCAAATACTTCAGATTGGGCTAAAATTAGTTTTATTCCAGGATTTGGAACGACTACCGAAATGAAAAATTATTCATTTACAGATAATAATTTAACAATTGGTACTTTCAGCTACAGATTAAAACAAGTTGATTTCGATGGTACATTTGAATATTCAAACACCGTTGAAGTTGAAATTATAGCTGTTGATAAATTTGAATTGTCACAAAATTATCCTAATCCATTTAACCCTTCAACTTCTATTAAATTTAATTTACCTGCTGCTAGTAATGTAAAATTATCTGTATACAATTTACTTGGACAAGAAGTAAAAACACTTGTAAATGGATTTAAAACTGCTGGTTCACATACTGTAACCTTTGATGCAAGTAAACTTTCGAGCGGTATTTATATTTACAAGATCGAAGCAAATAAATTCACTCAAACCCGAAAAATGACTTTGATTAAGTAATATTAGTTTTGAACTTTTCTTAAGCCCCGATATTATTCGGGGCTTTTTTTTTGAACTAACATTTAGTTAATCTTGTTTGGTAGAGAAGGAATAATATAAAATGAATAAGCGAATAGTAATAACAGGTGCAACAGGATTAATTGGTAAAAAGCTAGTTAATGCATTAATTGAAAGAAATGATGAAGTTGTAATATTTAGCAGGGATATAAAAAAAACTCGATTGATTTTCCCAAGCATAAAAGAAGTTATTGAGTGGGATTATCAAAAACCTGATTTATGGAAATCTAATTTAGAAAATTCCGATGCTGTAGTTCATCTTGCAGGATCAAATCTCTTTGCAAAACGATGGAATAATGAATTCAAAAAATCTATAATCGAATCTCGCCAGGTAAGTACAAAAAATCTGGTTGATGCAATAAAACTCTGTAATAAAAAACCAGAAGTTTTTATTTCTGCATCAGGGATTGGATATTATGGAGATTGTGGTGATAAAATTTTAATTGAAGATTCGCCAATAGGAAATGATTTTCTTGCAGAAGTTTGTAAAATCTGGGAAAGTGAATCAGCTAAAGTTGAAACAGCAAATGTTAGAAGCATACAAGTAAGAACTGGATTAGTTTTAAGTTCTGAAGACGGAGCCTTAAAACAAATGCTTCCACCATTTAAAATGTTTTTTGGCGGTCCTTTAGGAAATGCAAAACAATGGTTTTCGTGGCTACATATTGTTGATATAGTTGGAATTTATTTGCACGCAATTGATAATCAAAATTTATCAGGAGCAATAAACGCTGCATCTCCAAACCCTGTTACGATGAAAGAGTTTGCAAAAACTCTTGGAAAGGTTTTAAATCGTCCTTCCCTATTCCCGGTTCCAAAATTTATGTTAAGAATGGTTGTTGGGCAAGCAGCTGAAGTTGTTACTGCTAGTCAAAGAGTAATTCCAGACAAACTAATAAAAAATGGGTATGAATTTAAGTTTACAAGTTTGGAAGTTGCACTTCGAGATCTGCTAAAATAAAAAAGGGCTTGAATACAAGCCCTTTAATTCATAAGAATGATTACTTTTAATATCTATAGTAATCAGGTTTAAATGGCCCTTCTACGGTTACACCAATATACTTAGCTTGTTCTGGAGTTAATGAATCAAGTTCAACGCCAATTTTCTTTAAGTGTAATCTGGCTACTTTTTCATCAAGATGTTTTGGAAGAGTGTAAACTTTGTTCTCGTATCTTTCAGGATGATTCCAAAGTTCCAATTGAGCAAGAGTTTGATTTGTAAATGAGTTAGACATTACAAATGATGGATGACCAGTTGCACAACCAAGATTTACCAATCTGCCTTCTGCGAGAACAATTATATCTTTACCATCTATTGTATATTTATCAACTTGTGGTTTGATTGTGTTTTTTGTGTTGCCATAATTTTTGTTCAACCATGCCATATCAATTTCAGTATCAAAATGCCCGATGTTACAAACAACAGTTTTATCTTTCATCAATCTAAAGTGTTTTTCATTAACAACATTCATATTGCCTGTCGCAGTAACAACTATATCTGCTTCTTTAATTGCATCAGCCATTTTCTTTACTTCATAACCTTCCATCGCAGCTTGCAATGCACAGATAGGATCGATCTCTGTTACTATAACTCTAACATGAGAATTCTTTAATGATTCAGCTGAACCTTTTCCAACATCGCCAAATCCGGCAACAACTGCTACTTTACCAGCAAGCATAAGATCGGTAGCTCTGCGTATTGCATCAACTAAAGATTCACGGCAGCCATACTTATTATCAAACTTGGATTTTGTAACTGAATCGTTTACGTTAATTGCAGGCAGCGGAAGAGTTCCTTTTTCCATTCTTTCATATAAACGATGAACACCTGTTGTGGTTTCTTCAGATAATCCTTTTATTCCTTTTGCTAATTCAGGATAAACATCCAAAACCATATTTGTTAAATCGCCGCCATCATCTAGAATCATGTTTAGTGGTTTTGTTTCATCGCCAAAAAATAATGTTTGTTCGATACACCAATTAAATTCTTCTTCGTTCATACCTTTCCAGGCAAAAACCGGAACTCCCGCAGCAGCAATTGCAGCAGCAGCATGATCTTGCGTAGAAAAGATATTGCAAGATGACCATTTAACTTCTGCACCAAGGTCAACTAATGTTTCAATCAATACAGCCGTTTGAATTGTCATATGAAGACAACCCGCAATACGAGCACCTTTAAGTGGTTTCTTTCCTTTATATTCTTCTCTCAATGCCATTAATCCTGGCATTTCAACTTCAGCTAATTCAATTTCTTTTCTTCCCCATTCAGCTAAAGAGATGTCTTTAACTTTATATGGAAGTGTTAAATCAATTTTCTTATCGAGTGTTACACTCATTATTATTTCCTTTTATTGTTTTTATAATTCAATTATTACTCAACGATTACAGAACACAATTACTATATCAAAAAGTTCAATAATGTTTTTTTACTTTACATACTTTTTAAATTTTGGAATTAAATCAAGTGCTTCCCAGGTAAACTCTTTTTCGCTTCTACCAAAATGTCCGTAAGAAGATGTTGCCTGATAGATTGGTCTTCTTAATTGCAATCTGCTAATAATTCCTTTCGGAGTTAAATCAACTTCTTTCTGGATCATTTTTGAAATTTCAGAATCGGAGATTACTCCTGTTCCTTTTGTATCAACAAAAACAGAAATTGGTTCTGCAACACCAATTGCATAAGAAACCTGCACCAAACATTCTTTAGCGAGTTTAGCACCCACAACATTTTTTGCGATATGTCTTGCAGCGTAAGTAGCACTTCTATCAACTTTACTTGGATCTTTTCCAGAAAACGCACCACCGCCGTGAGGAGCCCAACCGCCGTAGGTATCAACAATAATTTTTCTTCCTGTTAAACCACTATCTCCGTGTGGTCCGCCAATTTCAAATCTTCCGGTTGGATTAACAAAATATTTTGTTTTCTTATCAAGATATTTTGCCGGAATAACTTTCTTGATTACATTTTCAATAACATCAGCTTTAATTTTATTTTGTTTAGCATCACCATCGTGCTGAGTTGAAATAACAACAGCATCAACTCTCAGTGGTTTTCCGTTATCAGAATATTCAATCGTTACTTGAGATTTTGCATCAGGACGTAAGTAAGGCATTAACTTAGGTTGTTTCTTTCTTATATCAGCAAGTTTCTTTACAAGTTTGTGAGCATACACAATAGGCATCGGCATTAGTTCAGGAGTTTGGTCACAAGCATATCCAAACATAATTCCTTGATCGCCGGCACCACCGGTATCAACACCCATTGCAATATCAGGTGATTGCGAATGAATTGCATTTAATACTGAACAAGATTCAGAATCAAATTTATATTCAGCTTTTGTATAACCAATTTTTTCAACTGTTTGTCTTACAATTTTTTGAATATCAACATAGGCAGAAGTTGTAATTTCACCACCAACTAATACTAAACCAGTTGTAACAAATGTTTCGCAAGCTACTCGTGCATTAGGATCCTGCGCATAAATTGCATCAAGTACACCATCGGATATCGCATCACTTACTTTATCTGGATGCCCTTCAGAAACTGATTCTGATGTGAAAAAAAATGACATGTTTTATTATTCCTTAAATGATTTTTAATACGCTATTATGGATTTTGAGTGCCAAATTTAACTAATCTCGTCATGAGATACAAAATAACTTTGGGGGATTTTGATTAGTTTTATAGTGTTAATAATCACTTTAATAAACATCTAATATGAATACAAAAATCACTCAATTACTAGGTATTAAATATCCGATTATTCAAGCTGGAATGGTTTGGGTCTCTGGCTGGAGACTTGCCTCAGCAGTTTCTAATTGCGGAGGATTAGGATTAATAGGATCTGGATCCATGAAATCTGATTTACTTAAAGAGCATATACAAAAATGTAAAGCAGCTACAGATAAACCTTTTGGAGTGAATATTCCTTTATTAAGAAAGGATGCTGATGAACTTGTAAAAGTTTGTTTGGATGAAGGAGTTAAAATCTTTTTTACTTCCGCTGGAAATCCTAAAACATTTACTTCAACGTTAAAAGAAAATGGATGCACCGTCATTCACGTTGTTGCAAATCTAAAATATGGATTAAAGGCTCAGGAAGCTGGTTGTGATGCTGTTGCTGGTGAAGGTGTTGAAGCTGGCGGACATAATGGCGCAGATCAGATAACAACATTTTGTTTGATTCCGCAACTTGTTGATAAATTAAATATTCCTGTTATTGCTGCTGGCGGGATTTCTGATGGAAGAGGTATTTTAGCTGCATTTTCACTTGGTGCCGATGGTGTACAAATCGGAACTCGTTTTGCGGCCACTGTTGAATCCTCTGCGCACGATAACTATAAACAAGAAATTGTAAAATCCGGGGATCAGGATACGACTTTGGCATTTAAGAAAATTGGCTTGGTTAGAATGATGAAAAATGATTTTGCAATTCGTGCTATGAAAGCTGAAAATGAAGGTTGGAATGAAACTCAATTACGAGAATTACTAGCAACAAAACGTGAGCGTGCAGGAATTTTTGAGGGTGATTTAGTAGAAGGTGAACTTGAAGCCGGACAAGGTGTTGGATTGATAAATGATATTCCAACTGTTAAAGATTTGTTTGATAGATTTACTAAAGAATACAAAATTGCTAAAACAAGTTTAGGACAATGGAACGCGGATGACACGGATTGAACGGATTTGTACTGATTAAATCCGTGGAGACCCGCGTAATCTGTGTCATCCGTGTTCTATTCTCTGGTAATTAAAAATCTGTCAATCACCTCATCAACATTTTTTGCTGATGGAAAGAATGAATGAACTTTTCTAAAAACTCTTTCAACAGTCGCATCTGGACAGCTTGCCCCGCTTGTAAGAAGAATATTAATTACATCTTTTTTGGGAAGATAATTTTCTGATTCTACTTCTATGTGATTATGAAGATTAAAATGTGAAATTGATTTCTCACTAATAATTTTTTCTTCCGACGATATAAAATAAGTCGGTAGTTTCTCTTCGCACAGTTCTACAATGTGTGACGTGTTAGAACTATTATATCCGCCTACAACTATCGCAAAATCAGCAACTTCTTTTAATAAACCATAAGTTGCTTCCTGGTTATCATTAGTCGCGTAACATAATGTATCACGAGTATCTGCAAAATGTTCTTTAAGATTTTCAATACCATATTTTTTTATCATCGTGTCTTTTAACAAATCAGCAATAGCTTGAGTTTCTGTTGCAAGCATGGTTGTTTGGTTTACAACTCCAACTTTTAACAAATCTTTTATCACATCAAAATTGTCTGAATACTTATTTATAAATAATTGATAAAAATCATCAGACAGATTCTCATCTAGAATAAAAGAACAAAGAAGTTTGGCTTCTTCTAAATCCCTAACAATAACCGATTTGGTATTGATTTTACTATGTGAAAATGTAGCACGAGTTTCTTCATGGTAAGATTTGCCGTGAATGATAACTGTAAAATTATCCTTACCAAGTTGTTCACTTCTGTTCCATACCTTTTCTACAAAGGGACAAGTGGTGTTATATCTATAAGGATTAATTCCAAGTTTATTAAGTTTTTGTTCAATCTCAATAGTAGTTCCAAAAGCAGGAATAATAACTATATCATCTTTGCTTAATTGATTCCAATCAATTAATTGTTTTCCAGATGTATCCATTAAAAATTTTACACCAAGTTTTTGAAGATCATTGTTGACACCAGGATTGTGGATCATTTCGCTCAACAGAAAAATTCTTTTACCAGGATTTTCTTCAATCGTTTTGTATGCTATTTCTATTGCGTTTTCTACACCATAACAAAATCCAAAATGGCGGGCTAAATAAAATCTTACAGGACCAAAATCTAGAAGAGTTGGTGTAAAATCTTTTTTTCTCGGATCAGAATCTTTACGTGAATTTTTTATTCTTGTAATAAAAGAACTTCTATAAATATTTGGGATGTTAAAATTTTTCATATATTCTTAAAACTAATACTAATACATAAAAGTTCAACAAGACTATCTTGTTAATTCGTCTCTTTCATTTCCTTCTATTGTAAAATCATTTATAAATTCTTCTAATGATGGTTTACTTAAGATGAATGCTACGATAATTACTAATAAAACGACATAAAAGAAAACTGATCGAGTAACTATAAAAGCAACTACACTAAATAATGCAGCACCTTCAAGCAAAGCCCAGGAAACGATTTTTGCAGTTCTGTATTTGCCGATCTTTTCGAACAACGTGGCATTGCTTTGAATTTGTTGTATAAATTTGCTATAAATAAATCGTGAAAGAAATATTTCAAATACAGCAAAAGTTGGAACCACATAAGTAAGAATACTTAAAATATTTTCATTCTGCCCAGCTTCTTGTCTATTTGAAAAAAAATAAGCAAGAAGAGCAAATATCATTATCCCAGTTAAAAGTGCAAAATAAATAATAAAATTTATCTTAAAATTTTCTTTTGGACTAGATTGACTATTATTGTTTATCATCTTTATGCATTCCGGATGTATTAATAAGTAAGTGCTTTTGTATATTTGCTTTCCAAATTTAGAGAAATGAAATGAATTTATTAGAAAAGTTAGAAAAAATTAAAATACGATTTGATCAGGTTAACTCGCAGCTATCTGAAGCTGCAAATACAAATGATTTTGAAAAGATTAAAAATCTAAACAAAGAAAGATTAAGTCTTGAAGAAATAATTTTTGCTCACGAAAAATATTCTACTGTTATAAAAAACATTGAAGGAAATCTTGAAATTATAAATTCATCGCGAGAAGCTGAGCTTATCGAAATGGCTGAGCTTGAACTTGATGAATTAAAAAATAAAAAAGATCTTTTAGAAGAAGAAATAAAAGCATTACTTCTTCCAAAAGATCCAAACGATGATAAAAATATTATAATGGAAATTCGTGCTGGCACTGGTGGCGATGAAGCTGCACTTTTTGCAAATGATTTATTTAGAATGTACTCTCGCTATGCCGAAATTTGCGGATGGAAATACGAACTTATAGATTTAAATGAAACCGGTTTGGGCGGAATTAAAGAAGTTGTGTTTTCAATAAGCGGGCAAAGTGTTTATGGGAATCTAAAATTTGAATCTGGTGTTCATCGTGTACAGCGTGTACCAGAAACCGAAGGCAGCGGAAGAGTACACACATCAGCCGCATCTGTGGCTGTTATGTTAGAGGTTGAAGATGTGGAAGTTGATGTAAATATGAATGATGTAAAGATTGATATCTTCAGATCAGGAGGCGCAGGAGGACAGAATGTAAATAAAGTAGAAACTGCTGTTAGAATGACTCATCTTCCAACTGGATTAGTTGTTCAGTGTCAAGATGAAAGATCGCAATTAAAGAACAGAGTTAAAGCGATGAAGGTTTTAAAGGCCAGACTTTATGATCTAGAATTAAAAAAACAAAATGCCGAACAATCTGCTATAAGAAAATCTATGGTTGGCAGTGGTGATAGAAGTGATAAAATCAGAACTTACAATTATCCACAAAATAGAATCACAGATCATAGAATTGGTTTAACATTATATAACCTATCTAACATTATGGAGGGACATGTTGGTGAGTTAATAGAACAGCTAAAGATTGCAGATAAAACTGAAAAACTTCAATCTGCGGAATCTTTTTAATGAGTTCTATTGTGATTTTCATCTTTAAAGATGAAAACACCTTCATGGATTGCAAAATTTATCAGTTCAGAAAATCTTGAAATTTTTAATTTTGCAAAAATATTTTTTTTGTGATTACTGATTGTAAAAGTACTTAAGTTTAATTTTTCAGAAACTTCTCTGGTTGATAATCCATCAACCAACAAAAAAGCAATTTCAATTTCTCTTGGAGTTAATTCATATTTCTTAAAAATCTCAGATCGTTCAATTTTCTTAACCGGATCACGCTTAATCTCTGCAATTGATTTTGTAATTTTTGGATCATAGTATGTTTCATCATCCATAATAATTTTTATTGCATTAATTACTTTATCCATATCTGATAATTTGAGTATATACCCTTCAATTCCTATTTTTAGTGCTTCAAGTATATATTCGGCTTCTTCATACATAGTTAATAACAAAATTTTTATTTCGGGATTTAAGTATTTAATATTTCTTGAAGCTTTTATTCCATCCATCTGCTCCATTTTAATATCCATTAGAATTATATCAGGTTTAAGTGAAGTGGCAAATTCACAAGCTTTAAAACCAGAATCAGCTTCGCCAACTATTGTAAACTCATTTCTAAGTTCAAGTACTGCTTTAATTCCTTCACGTAAAACTGCATGATCATCAACAATTAATATTTTTATTTTTTCAATCATAAATTTTTAGTAGGTATTTCTATGTAATATTGAACCCCATTGCCCGGTGTTGATTCAATTTTTAATTTACCATTTAAGGATTTGACTCTCTCTTTAATATTATAAATTCCAAAAGTTTTACCTTTTTGTTCCAACTGTGTTAAATCGATGCCATTTCCATCATCTCTTATATTGATAATCAGAGTATCAAATAAGTTTGTTATTTCAATTTCAGCTTTATTACAATGCGAATGTTTAACAATATTGTTTAACGCTTCTTGCACAATTCTATAAATTATAAGTTCATTATCTTTATCATTGAAATAAGAATTGGAGGAAACTGTAAACTGAATATTTATACCTGATGCTTTTTTTATTCTTTCACACAGAATTTCAATGCTTGATATTAATCCAAAGCTTTCAACATCGGATGGTTTCAAATCATTTATAATTCTTCTTATTTCATCACCGGCGTTTATTAAAATACTTAGGGTATCATTAATAACAGTCTCACTTGTATCAGATTTAATTTTCATTAAATCAAGTTTAAGTTTGGCAGTTGTAAGTAACTGACCTAATCCATCATGCAATTCCCTTGCAATTCTATCACGCTCGGATTCAATAGTTTTGATTATAGTTGAAATACGAATTTTTTCTTGTAATAATATTTTATTTACTTCTTCTGATTTTTGCTGTTCCGTTATATCATCAAGAAGTAAAACAAATATTTTATTTTCATCATCAAAAACAACTGAATAAATTCTATATACTAAGTAATGATTTGACAAATTTGAGTATACACCCGTATCAGCATCAGAAATTTTTATTGGTGAGCTGAGTAAAAAACCATTTGATGAATCTAGATTTAGTAATTTTTCTTTGTAACCATTTTTAATAAGATATTCATCTGAGAGAATATTAAAATTCTTATTAGACAATGAAAATAAATCTGGTTTGTTAAACATTTCTTCAGCCGCATTATTAAAGTTTAACAAAAACCCTTCTGAGTCAAAAGTTAAAATCCCTATGGGTGACTGTTGAATAAGCGATTGAAGTTCAATCGTTCTTTCTTTTACTCGTTTTTCCAATTCAATTTCAATTTCTTTTTGCAATGTGATATCCCGACCAACTGCTTGAATTTCTAAAATATTTCCATTGTTATCATGTATAGCATAATCTTCCCATGAAAACCACCTGTAACCATCTACTGTTAAAGCTCTTTGTTCAATTATTACACGATATGGCGAATAATTTAGTTTTTTCATCTCCTCAAGTGTTCGTTCAATATCATCTGGGTGAACTAAAGGTGTAAATGATTTACCAATTAGTTCTTCCCTATCTTTTCCAAAGACAGAACAATAGGAATCATTTACAAATGTAAAAACTCCCTGCGAATTAATTCTAACAACAAGATCAGATTGAGATTCAACAATTCCTTTGTAGCGATCAATACTTGTAATTAATTCAATTTGTGTGTCCTTTAAATCTTTTGTTCTTAAGTCAACAGCATTCTCTAACTTTTGAGTGTATTTTTTTTGTTGAAAGTAACTGTATGTTGAATAAGTTACAAATAAGAACAGACCAAAAATCCCCATCAAAAAAATGGGTTCATCATAAAAATGTTTTTTAATTGTAATAATAGAAGAACTCTGCCAATTACTCCAAATATCTTTTGAATTTTTAACTCGGACAGAAAATATATAATCACCAGGGTCAAGATTATTGAATCTGGCTGAAGTGGATTGAGTTGTAAACTCATTGTAATAATCACCATCAACTTCACTTAATTTTATCTGAAACGAATTTCTTTTTTCATCCAAAAAAGAAAGTCCGCGATAATGTAATGTTAGATTATTTTTATCAGCATCAACACTTACATTTTTATTTGAAGAATAGCTAGAGTTATGATGATCTTTAATATCAAGCAACATTACTTTAGGAGGAAATGTAGAATAATCTGGTTCATGTCCGTAATACAATGAAACGCCTTCATCAGTGCCGATCCATACATTTCCTTTATTATCAACAAATCCAGCAGCTCTATTTGTTTCATTACCAGCGAGCCCGTCACTCTTGTTATATCTCTTTAAAATATTACCATCCCACTTAAGTACGCCATTATTAGTACCAAGCCAAAAGTTTTTTACAGAATCTTGAACTATAAAGTAGATCGGATCATTTATATTTTGTTTATTAAAATTGAATTTAACTAAGGAATCACTATTAAGTTTGTAGATGCCATTTGATGTTCCAAAAAAGAAATTTTGATTATTCTCATTATATATTGAAAAGATACTTAGCTTTGAAGAATTTCTGATTACTGATATTTTGTTTTCATCAAACTTCCATTTAAACACACCACCGGATGTACCTAGTAAGTACTCTTTATCATTATACAGAATCGATTTTCTAAGAAGAATTGCATTTGGAATTTTATATTCCAGATCATTCCCAAATCCATAAAATCCTTTATCAGTAAAAACAACAAAACCTCCTTTCACATAAGAAGAAGTATAAGTATATCTACGAACGTCCTTTATTTTTTTGCGTTCAATAATTCCATTTTTATTTAATACAAATATCCCGCCTTGAACGGAAGTGAGATACATGAGATCATTTAATTCATCGTGATAAATATTAGTTATTCTTGAAATTAAAGTTTTTGTATTTTCAGTAGAGGCTATCTCATGATAGACTATTTTGTTATCTCTAATTACAGTAACACCATAGTTATGACCAAAAACCATTTCACTAGAATTAAATTGGGAGATTGCGCTTACCTCTATTTCTGGAAGACCTTTAGATTTAATTAAATTATCAAATGGACTTTGAGTTAGCTTATAAATTCCACGTAAACTGGAAACCCAAATGTTCTTTTCATAATCAACAAAAACTGAACTTCCTCCTCTATCACTCTGTGGACTTTCAAGAATAATTCTGTTAACAGAATTTTGATGTGCATTAAAAGTATAAAGTAAAGAAGAATTGCCAAAAATCACTAGTTTATCATTATCAGTTGTAATAAAATGATAATCATTAAAACCTAACGAAGGCAATCTTATGTTGGTTTTTAGAAATAATATTTCATTATTATAAATATTACCTATCCAATCACTACCAAAAACAAAAACATTGGTATCCTTATTACTACTTGAATAAAATTCTGTCAATCCCATGATTTGATTGTTTACCTGCCGATTTTTCAGATAAATATTTTGAATTACAAGCTCATCAGATAGGATTGAAATTCCATTAAACGTTGAAACAAAAATTTTGCCATTAATATTTTTAATTCCTGAAATTGTATCGCATGCAAGACCATTCTGTCTTTTTATTGTTTTCCAGATTCCATTGGTATAGAAAAGTAATCCTCTATTTATTCTTGATATATAAATTTGTAGTTTATTTTTTTTATAATTTATTTCAAACGAGTTTGTATAACCACTATTTGTATTAAAAGGTGAATTAAGTTCAAGTTTACTCCATTTTACATTATCCAGGTAAACTATTGATTGATCATAAATCTGTTTGGGTAAAAACCAAATAATATTTTTTTTGTCAATTTTAATTTTAATGTACTCTATCTCAGGCACACCATCTTTTTTGCCAACTTTTGTCCATTCATAGCCATCATACATTGCTATTCCGGAAGCCATAGCGATCCAAATTCTACCTAATGAATCCTGAGCAATATCATTAACTCTATTATCAGGCAAGCCATAATCTGTAGAATATTTTGTTATTAAGAAACTTTGGGAATAAGTTTTTACATGAGGCAGGATAGAAAGGAAAAGGATTAATACTATTAGATGTTTAATCGAATTTGACATTATAAAACTTTTACCCCATTTGATGACTAACTATTAACACCGATTAAGATTAAGCTAACATCATCATCATATTCTAATTGAGTAAAATCATCAAATTCTTTCTGTATAATCTCTAAAGGGTTTTCGTGTTTTTGAATATTTTTTATAATCGCATATAATCTATGCTCTCCAAAACTTTCTAAAGTTTTTGCTCTTGAGTCTATCAATCCATCAGTTGTAAGAAAAATTTGTTCATTTGGATTTAATTGTATGATGTTGTCTTCATAATCACCATTTTTTGAAAACCCGAGTAGCAATCCTTTTGATTTTATTCTGAGTAATTCACCCATAGAGTTTTTATAAATTATTGGAATATCACCAGCTCCTGAATACTTTAATTTCATGGTTTTATTGTTCACAATTATTATGGACAAAGTTGCAAAAACCTCAGATATTTTTGTATCGCTATAAACTGTTGAGTTGACTTGCTGCAATATTTCACTCGGCGAATATTCTTTAGTGGTTTGCAAAACACTTCTTAATGCACTTCTTATGTAGCCTGCATAAGCATAAGCAAAATACCATGCACCCCACTTTTTCCCCATCACGTCACCAAGTATTACAACAAGATTGTTCTCATCCAACTTATAATAATCCAAAAAATCTCCACCAGGAATTCCTTTAAATGGAATATGAAGATGTGAAATTGAAAATCCCTCAAATTCGGGAAAAGTGTCTGGAACAACTTTTGCACGTAATGAATTTGTTGCTTCTTGCAATTCAGATATTATTTTTTTTCTTTCGTTGCCAAGGCTTTTAATAATTGCAGAAACTTTAGCTACTACTAACTTGGGACCAGCAGTTTTAACCACATAATCGGTAATACCTAGATCATATCCTTCAAGTATATCTTCCTCGCTGCCTTTTGCTGTTAAGAAAATAAAGGGGATGTCTTTTAAAGAGGGAATTTCCAATATCATTTTTCTAAATTCAAAACCATCTGTCTTTGGCATCATTATATCAGAAACTATTACATCGGGTATTTTATATTTTATTAGATCCATCGCTTCATCAACACTGTTAGCGACAGCACATTCATAACCAGCCTTTTCTAAATTGTATTTAAAAAGCCTGGACATCGAAGCATCATCATCAACAAAAAGTATTTTTGGTGCAACTTCTTCAAACGATTTCTCTAAACTTTTTTTAATTCCGTAATTTCTATAGATATCTGATCTGCGAATTAAAGCCTGAGTTTTAAGTATAAGCTCTTTTACATCAAAGGGTTTAGTAATAATGTCATCACCACCCGATTCTACGGCTTTATATTTATCTTCCAGAGTGTTTTTAGCTGTTACAAAAATAAACGGCAGTGATCTATGGTTTTCATTTTCTCTAACCTTTTGACAAAATTCAAATCCATCCATACCCTCCATTGTTACATCAGAGAGTACCAGATCTATTTTTTCGGTTTTTAATATTTCAAACGCCTGATAAGGGTTTTCGGCTTCGAAAGGATTGAAGTTGTTTAATTTAAGATGATGATTGATAAGCTTACGTATTGTCTTATCATCATCAATTATTAAGACTGATCTCTTTTCAGATTCGGACATTTATAAAAAACCTGATCGATGAGTGATTATTCGAATCTTAGCTTATTAAATAAACTAGATTAATAGTTTTATCAATTGAAACTTTGGACAGCTTCATCAATAGATTTGAAGGATTCAAACACACGATACATCCTTGTTAATTCAAACATTGAATGCACAGCTGGTTGAAAACCAACTAATCGAAGATCGCCGCCAAGTCCTGTTAATTTTTTTAGAGATACAACAAGGCTACCCAAAAATGTTGAATCGATAAACTCACAACTAGAAAGATCGACAACTATTTTTTTGAACCCTCGTTGTATATCATTTACTAAAACCTGCTTAAATTCTTCCGCTTCAACAAGTGTAGCACGTTTTAGATTTACTGAAATTACAACAACATCTTCTTTTTCTTCTCTAAAGAATTCCATTTTTTCCCTCTATTCTGTTGATCTGTTTTCAATTTTATATTTATCCATCAAACGGTATATAGTGGCTCTTCCCAGTTGTAATCTTTTAGCAGCTTCTACAATATTACCGTTAGTAATATTTAATGCGTGTCTAATAGCTTCTTCCTTTAATTTTTCAAAAGGAATTACTGTTTCATCACTAAATAACGGACCGGTATATTCTATACCGCCAGAAGTTTCTCCCGTTCGCAGATGTGAGGGAAGATCTTCTACATCTATTGTATCCCGATCGGTTATGATCAAACATCTTTCAATTGTATTTTCAATTTCTCTTACATTGCCAGGCCAATTATATTCATAAATAAGTTTTAATGCACGTTTAGAAAATCCCTTAGTGTTTTTTTGAAGTTTTGCACTAAATTTTTGAATAAAATGTTCTGCCAGAACCAGTACATCTGATTTTCTATGCCTTAATGGAGGTATTGAGATTGGGAAAGAATTTAATCTGTAATAAAGATCTTCTCTAAATTCTTTATTCTCAACAGCTTTTTTCAAATCTCTGTTTGTCGCCGAAATAATTCTTACATCAGTTTTGATTAATTCGGTTCCTCCAACTCTCTCAAATTCTTTTTGTTGAATAACGCGAAGTAACTTTGCCTGCAAAAGCATTTCCAGTTCACCTACTTCATCCAAAAAAATAGTTCCGCCTTTTGCAATTTCAAATTTACCAAGCTTACGTGCATGAGCACCAGTAAAAGATCCTTTTTCATGACCAAACAATTCGCTTTCCAAGAGCTCACGAGGTATTGAAGCGCAGTTAACTACTACAAATGGTTTATCTTTTCTTTCACCATTATAGTGTATTGCACGAGCAATAAGTTCTTTACCTGTTCCACTTTCACCGTATATTAAAACCGTAATATCATTATGCAAAACTTTTGTAACTAATTTAAAAACATCCTGCATTTTTCCATCAGATGATATTATGCTATCAAAACTATATTCTTTTTTAACATTCTCTTTTAAATTTTGTAATTCACGAGTAAGATCATAATTTCGAATAGAATTTTTTATTGCAAGTTCTAATTTCTGTTGATCGATTGGTTTTGTAAAATAATCAAAAGCGCCAAACCTAAGTGCTTCCACAGCTACTTCGATACTGCCTTGAGCTGAAAGCATAATTACAGGGATGTTTTCATCAAACTGTTTAATTCGTTTAAGAGTTTCTATTCCATCCATACCGGGGAGCATAATATCTAAAAGAACTACATCCGGTTTTTTAGTAAGATTCTTTAAAGCATCTTCTGCATTTGAAAAAGTTTCAACTTGGTATTTCCATTTATCTTTTGCCCAATAACTAAGCAGTTTTGAAATAGCTTGTTCATCATCAACAATAAAGATCAGTTTATCCACTTTTTTATCCTTATAATTCTAATCTCGATAATTCTTTAATAATTTTATTAAAACAGATGTACCTTTGTTGGGTTCGCTCTGAATACTGATTAAACCTTTGTGCAAATCTACAATTTGTTTTACAAAAACCAATCCCATACCTGCACCCGGAATTTCAGAATCGGGTCTGTTTACTCTATAAAATTTTTGAAATAAATACGGAATATCTTTTTCTGGAATACCTAAACCTGTATCCGTAATTATTATTTCTACTTCTCTAAATAAATTATTTAATATAATTTTTATTCTGCCTCCAATACCAGAAAATTTAATAGAATTTTCTAGCACAGCAATAAAAGCCTGGTTTAATCTTTCTTCATCAACTTCAATAAAAATTTCTTCATGTGGTGCTTCGTATATAATATTTAAATTCTTCTCCGAAGCTAGCTTATTTACATTATCGATTGATTTCTTAAGTAATTTAACGATGTTAACTTTTGTTCTGTTTAGAGCAATTCTGCCCGTTTCCATACGAGAGATATCTAAAACATCATTAATTAGTTTAGCTAATCTTTTTCCTTCATTAAGTATTATTAGATTAAATTCAAGTTTCATTTCCGCCGGCATATTCGGATCAGAAGCAATTGTTTCCGAAAAACCAACAATTGAGGCTAATGGTGTACGTAACTCGTGAGAAATATTAGAGACAAACTCGCTTTTCATACGATTAAGTTCTTCAAGCATCATTTTTTGATTTGGAGACCGCATTCTTTCTAGAGCGATAAGTCTATTTGCTTCAATAAGTTTTGGCTTTAAATCATTCAACTCATTTTCTATTTTTCGCTGCATCGTTACGTTTTTTCCAATACCCAGCAAACCAATAATTCGATCATCTTTTTTTATGGTTTTAATACTTATCTGATATCGATTTACTTTTTCATATTTATCTATTAATGGCGTTTCAAAAAATGAATAATCATTTTTTAATGCTAATGACAGCGAAGAGTTAACTAGTTGCAGATTTGAAGGATCAATAAGATCACTAAAATGTTTACCTTGTAATTCTTCGATTGAGTAATCAAGACTTGATGCGCCAAAATTATTTATCGCAATTATATAACCTACGTCATCAAGTATAAAAATCAACTCACGAGAAACATCAAACAATCCAAGAAACAATTCTTTCCATTCGCCAATTTTCTGTAATTGCTTTTGTACAACATCGTCGGATATTGTATTTGATGTATCTTCCTTTAAATCTTCAAACATTTATTAGCATTAAAAAGAGTGTAAAATCTTATCGATTATTGCTGTTGAAAATAGCAGGATTTTGGCTGGAAATCAATTAAAGATTTGGAAAGATAAGAATTTTAATTTTTAATATTCTCTTTTTGTAAAGCTTCATAATATTTTCTAATTAGTTCCTCGTAATCTTTATTATAGCCTTCCTGTATAGACTTATTTAACTCATCTTTCAATTTATCTTTTCCGTTTTGGTTGGATAAATTTAACTCAGCCGGACTATTGCGAGTAAAATTATTTCCGCTTTCAGATTTTCTTTCTTTTTCAAAATCTCTTTCGTTAATAGATTTTTGAGCATCTAAAAGTTTTGATAATATCTTTTCTTGTTTCTGAATTAAATCATCACTTAACTTTTCAGTATTCATATCGCTAACAACTTCTCTCATTTGGTTAACAATATTTTCAAGATCCGCTGGAATTTTTTTGGACTCGCCGCTTTGCTTAGCCTCTTTGTTTAATTCTTCAAGAGATTTCTGAATCATTTGCTGCTGCTGTGATAATCGTTGCATTTGTCCTTGCTGCTCAGGTGATAACTGACCCTGTTGCATTTGTTGTAACATCTGAGTCATATTATTCAAATCCATCTGCTGCCCACTCATTTTTTGAAGTTGCTGCATCAAAGACATCATTCCGCCGCTTCCACTGCCGCCTTGCATCATCGATTCCAGCGAGCTCTTCATCATATTGGCGGCTTCATTCAAATGCATCATAGCGTCACCCTGGGAAAGTGTAGCCATACTTCCATTTCTATTTTGCATCGATTGCATTGATTGATTCATTTTTTGATTTGCATTGCCAAGAGCTTTCCCCATCTCTGGAGAAATTGCAAAAGTTTTTTGCGATAACTCAGACATTTGTTCTAAAAGTTTATTTAGATTTTTCTTGATCTCATTTTGCTTTTGCATATTCTCCTCAAACTGTGAAGAATTTGGATCAAAATTCTGAAGTTTATTTTTTAATTCTTCCTGCTGTTTTGATAACGACAAAATATTATCAAGAATACGCATCATATCTGTAAAAGTCTGCATTTGATTTTCCTGCTGCATCTGTTGTTGCATTTGCTCCATGCTTTCTTTCATCTTCTGCATATTTTTAGATAGTTGCTGCTGATTCTTCTGAGCTTTTTGTTTTTGATTTTGTTTTAAATCTTTTGAGGCTTCCTCAGATAATTCTTCATTCTTTTGCTTTTCAAATTCTTCTTGAAGCTTTTCCATTTCATCTTTTGGCATATCCTTAAGCTCATTCATCTTTTCTGAAAGCTCATCCATCTTTTTTTGCAAACGATCCAACTCTTTTGAAATCTCTTCCTGCTTCTTACTTAACTCATCAGATTGCTTTTGATTATTCTGATCACTTTCTTTTGTTTGCTCATTAAGTTCATTTTGTTTCTGCTCAAGATTTTCAGTTCGCTTAATCATCTCATCCATTTTCTGTTCAATCTGAATCCGCTTTAACAAATTCATCGTTCGCTCAATACTCTTCTTAAACTTTTCCTCATCCATTTTCATCTGGTTCATTGCATCCTGAGTTTGATTACGATTCATCTTCTCAAGAGCATCCTGCATTTTCTGCATCGCTTTCTTCATCTCATCACTTGTCATCTCATCCATCAACTTCTGTAGTTCCATATATTTTTCAAGTGTTTCTTCAGAAAGTAAATTATTCTGCTGAAGTTCATTCTGCATTTGTTTTAGCTGCTCACTAGCACTTTCCATTTTGTCCTGCAGTTTTTCAAATTTGTCCAGCGCTTGTTCAATCTTTTCTTTTTCTTCCCATGTTAATTGCTGTTTATCCTGTTTTAAATCTTTATCAATTTTTTCTAAATCTTTTTTCAGTTCTTCGGCTTCCTTTAAAGTTTCCTGCATTTCATCCTGAACATTTTCCTGAGTCTCATCTGCATTTGATAATATTTCATCGAGCGAAGGAACGCGAACATTAATTATTTGCGTCTTAGCCGATTTTGGTCCGCTTACATTATCATTATCAAAAACTTCCAGGAAGAAAGAATAAACATCATTAACAGCGGGATTTAGTTGAGTAAGATTCCAGATGTGATCGACAATCTGTTCTTTTATTTTTTTATCTATAGAAACTTCAATCGTTGAAAATTTTTCTTGAACAGGTTCATATCTTGATGAAGTGAGTTTATAATTAAGAATTAGTTTTGAAAAACCATAATCATCGTTCACCTTTACTTCAATAGGAACACGACTATCATTAGCAAGACTTACATCCTGTTTTGGATAAACCAATTCTATAGCAGGATTTGAATCATATAACGATTTGATATAATATCGAACTGGTTGAAGATTATTGTTCTCGGAAAGATCATTAAGAACAATAATGTAAGAATTATCTTTACGAATTCTGAAAGACCCCTTAACTAAATTACCTTGTACTTTTAATTCCGAGCTCGTAGTATCTTCAAATTCTATGTATGCTGATTTTAATTCTTTGTTTGAAAGTAAACTTATCTCAACACTACTTCCAACTAGAGCAGAAACATTTCCATTATCTTTTTGTTCAAGAACGGGAATGTTTGCGTAAGATGGTGAAATAACTTTAACATCTAACGAACGAATCACAGGGCGATCAATTACTTTTATTTGATATTCTTCACTCTTAATATCCTCGGCAGAAGCATAATAGAATAAAGTTGATCTTAACTGTTGAATTGAAAATTTATATTCACCCAAAGAATCTTTTTGTAGTTCGTGTTCTTCAAAATTTGTTTGAGATTCTTCGCGTGTTAATAAAAACACTTTTTTCGGAACTTCACCTTTTATAACAACCACAAAATCAACATTTTCTCCATTAGTTATTTCATCGTTGCCGGGATACACCTCAAAATAAAATTTTGCAGGTGGAATAAATTCCTGATTGAAATTAACTAATCGATTTGATGCGGCCTGTAATCCTGGAACAAACACAAATAACGATGCACAAAAAGCAAATAACAAAATAAAATACTTTGCAAGTTTTTTTACTTTACTCAGATCAACAATTGATTCAAACTTAATTGGTTTTGCTCGTTCGTAAACATTTTTAAACGCCGCATCAAGTAAAGCCGGAGAGTAAATTGTTTTTGTTTTATCTGATGAAACAAGCTGCATTGCATTCAGAAGATCATCCTTAATATCAGGAAAATACTTCCCTACTTTATTGGCTGAATAAAAGTAGTTTCTGCTGCCAATTACATTAAAATATTTTAACAAAGGAAGGATGATTAGATAACTGATTGCTCCAATTGAAATCAGCAAGAAAACAAAAAATAAAACTGTTCGGAATATTGAATTAAAATAAGAGATCAGCTCAACAAGACTGAATACCGTAAAAGTGCTAATCGTGATTATTAAAGCTGCAAATAATCCAAACAACAAAAGCGCGAAATACTCCTTCTTAACTAGTAATTCTAATTTGCTTATTATTTCTTTGTAAAAACTTGTGTTCATTTTTCTTATTTGCTTAAAGCATAAATAATGATATTTGCGCCAAACTTAAGTGCTTCTTCCCTTTTATCTTTGGGATCATTGTGGACTTCCGGATCAGCCCATCCATCACTTGGATTTGATTCGAATGTGTAAAGCACTGATAATCGATCACCTAAAAATATTCCAAATGTCTGCGGAGTATTTTTATCATGCTCGTGTGTTTTTGGAATTCCGTTTTCAAATTTATAAAAGATGTTAAATATCTTATGGGAAAACGGAACTTCAATAAAATCATTTCCCGGAAAAACTTTTTTCATTTCTCTTCTTATTGCTTTATCCATTCCGTAATCATCATCAATGTATAAAAATCCGCCACTTTCTAAGTACGTTTTTAATCTTTTAGATTCATCTGTTGAAAGAACAACATTCCCATGTCCGGTTAAAAACAAAAAGGGATAAGAATAAATTTCATCAGAAGAAATATCAACAAATTTATATTCCGCATTTACTTTAATGTTTGTATTTGCCTGAACAAACTTAAGTAAGTTTACTTCTGCTGAGGGATCGTTATACCAATCGCCGCCGCCGCTGTACTTAAGACGTGCAATTTGGAAACCTGTTTCATTCTGCGAATATATATTTACAGAATAAAAAAGTATTGCTAGAAGAAATATTGTTTTCTTAATAATCATTATGATTTAATATATTTACACTTAAAGTGAACCGTAATTTAGAAAATTAGCTGGAATAATCAGTACCAAAATTTGGAGTTTAGATATGAAAAAATATTGGCTTGTAAAATCCGAACCTGATGCGTTTTCAATCGAAGATTTGAAGAAAAGTAAAAATCAAACAACTTATTGGGATGGAGTTAGAAATTATCAGGCAAGAAATTTTTTACGTGATGAATTGAAAAAGGGTGACCAGGTTTTATTTTATCACAGTAACTCAGATTTGCTTGCTGTGGTTGGAGTCTGTGAAGTTGTAAAAGAAGGTTATCCTGATCATACCCAATTTGATCCCGATAACGATCATTACGATCCAAAGGCCGATCTCAAAAATCCAACATGGATGATGGTTGATGTTAAATTTGTTAAAGAATTTAACAATCCAGTTACACTTGATGCAATTAAATCAAATCCAAAACTAATAAGTATGAAACTGATTGCCCGCGGAAACAGATTATCAGTTATGCCAGTAACTAAAGATGAGTTTGATGAGATCGAAAAAATGGGGAATAAAAAATAATTATTCTGGGGCTGTAGCTCAGTTGGGAGAGCGGTTCGTTCGCAACGAACAGGTCGTCGGTTCGATCCCGATCAGCTCCACAATAATTAAACTTCTTTCACCATCAAAAAATGCGGAATGCTTCCAAACAAAGTGTGAGAAGGTTTAACAACTTTGTATCCATTTCTTTCATAGAATTTAACTGCATTATCCCGTGCTTGAAGAATTATTATTTTTGCACCTTTTTCAAATGCAATTTTTTCTAATTCTTTAATAACAATTGATCCAATTCCCTTTCCTCTCCATTCTGCTTCCACGGCCATTGAACGGATTTGCGCTTCAGTTTCCGAATTGAAATGAACTCTACCAACTCCAATTGGGATTCCTTCAACTTCACAAACCATAATGGGAAAAGCTTTTGATTCAATATCATCAACTTCACTTCCCTTTGGCTGATTCCATGGAGCACGGAGAATTCTCCATCTCAAATCTCTGTATCGTTCAAATTCTTCCGGAGTTTGTGGTGATCTTACAATCATCAGTTTTCCAGTAAATTATTTTCATCAGTAAGATCTGTACGATTTAATATTGCTGGAGGAAGTGATTTACTTGCTTTAGCTCCAAGTTTTTTTATTTTCTCTGAACGGCTTATAAGATTACCACGACCTTCAGTAAGTTTGTTCATGGCTTTATCATAATTATCTTTTGCTCCGACTAATCCCTTTCCTATAGAAATTAAATCATCAACAAAAGCTGCAAACTTATCAAGCATCTCGCCGCTTTGTCTTGCGATTTCCAAAGCATTTTTATTTTGACTTTCCTGTCGCCAAATACTTGAAATTGTTCTTAGTGTTGCAAGCAAAGTTGATGGACTTACAATTACGATATTCTGTTCAAACGCATCGCTAAAAAGTGAAGGATCACTTTGAACCGCATAAGCAAATGCTGGTTCGATTGGCATAAACATTAACACAAAATCCAGGCTTTCAAGCTGATAAAGATTTTGATAATTCTTTCCGCTTAAGTTTTTTATGTGCGAGCGAATTGAATTTATATGTTCTCTTAAACCAAGCTGCTTTTGATGCTCATCTTCTTCAGAAATAAATCTCTCGTAACCAATAAGAGAAACCTTTGAATCTATAATTATACTTTTATTTTCAGGAAGATTAATAATAACATCAGGTTGGAAACGCTTGCCGGATTCCGAAGTTAAACTTTCCTGAACAACATATTCTCTTCCTTTTACTAATCCTGATTTTTCTAAAATGCTTTCAAGAATAAACTCGCCCCAATTACCTTGAGTTTTGCTTTGTCCTTTTAACGCAGTTGTTAAATTCTTTGCTTCCTGAGTTACTTGCTGATTCATTTCCTTTAACATCTGAAGCTGTTCTTTTAACGATGCGTGACCTTTAATGCTTTCTTTATTTGTCTCTTCAACCTTCTTTTCAAAATCAGAAATTTTTTCTTTTAATGGATTTAATATCTCACTCAGCTTTTCTTTATTCTGTTCAGAAAACTTATTTCCTTTTTCTTCAAAGATTTTGTTTGCAAGATTTTCAAATTCCTTTGTGAATTTTTCCTGCAATTTTTCTACTTCAGATTTTTGTTCAGAAAGTTTTATTTGAAGATTTGCGTGATCAGATTTTAGAGAAGAATTTTCTGAGTTAAGTTTTTCAGATTTCTCTCGTTCGCTTTTTAATTCTGTTTGAAGTGAAAGTTTATCTTCCTCAAATAATTTAATTCGTTCGGCAAGTTTACCAGCATCAACTTTTAATGAGTTGATTTGTTCGTTTAATTTATTTGCTTCATTTATGGGAATCGTTTTCTTGCTCTTTAAAAAGAAGTAAGCAATTATAAATCCAACTATTAAACCTAAAATGAGATATGTTATTTCCATTTTTAATCCTAAAATCTTTTAATCACAATGGAACACGGATAACGCGGATTAAACGGATTTACGCAGATCAAATCTGCGAAAACCAGAGTAATCAGTGTCATCCGCGTTCTATTCTTTTATTCCAAACTACCAATTGTTTTTTCAACTTCCTCAAGTATCTCCCAGGATTTAACAAGTGCTTTCATCTTGTTGTGATCAGCATAAAGCGGACGATCGATATCCAAAAACTCAACATGCTTACGAATAACTTCTTTTGCCTTTGCCACTCCTTTACCAGGAATATGTTCACGAAAATCAAGAGCCTGTGCAGCAGCCATAAATTCTATTCCCAAAATACCGTACGCATTATCCAAAATCTGTTGATTCTTAAGAACAGTATTCATTCCCATCGAAACAAAATCTTCCTGATCCGCAGCCGCAGGAATTGATTGAACAGAAGCAGGAGCAGATAAAATTCTCTGCTCAACAATTAATGTATCCGCAGTATATTGACTCAACATCAAACCAGAAAACATTCCGGCACCTTTAGTTAAGAATGCAGGCAAGCCAACACTTAATGCTGGATTATTCAATCTATTCATTCTTCTTTCCGAAAGAACACTTACCATAGTAACAGCGGCACTAATCATATCCATAGGAAGTGAAACAGGGGTTCCCTGAAAGTTTGCACCTGTTAAAGTTATTTTATCCTCAGGAATAAAAATTGGATTATCGCCAACTCCGTTTAACTCAATTTCAATCTGTAATTTTGCATAAGCAACTGCATCGTGTGCCGCACCAATAACCTGCGGAGTAGATCGCATTGAATATGCATCCTGAACTTTTTGTTTTATTTTTCCTGTTAACAGATCACTTCCCTCAACACAATTTTTAATTGCCTTTGCGCTACGGACAGCACCGGAAAATCCTCTCAACTGATGAAGACGAACATCGTAAGGTTTCATATTTGCCTGAAGCGCTTCGAGAGACATTGCAGCAGCAATTTCTGCTTGCTTCAACCAGCGATTAATATCGTATAATTGCAACGCACTTATTGCTGTAATAAAATTTGATCCATTAATTGTTGCGAGACCATCACGCGCTTGCAAACCAGGAATTTTTATTTCTGCTTTTTCAAAAGCAACATTTCCAGGAAGTCTTTCTCCATTAAAAAATGCTTCGCCTTCTCCCATTAACAACAACGCGATTTGAGACATTGGCGCTAAATCTCCGCAAGCACCAACCGAACCTTTTTCGCAAACAATCGGAATGCAATCTTTGTTTAACATTTCAACAAGGGTTAATGTAATTTCAGGTCTGCAGCCGGAGTTGCCGTGAGCGTGAACATTTATTCTGCCTGCAATTGCACCACGAACATGTTCAATCGGCATTGGGTCACCGATTCCAGCAGAATGATTATAAATAAGATACTTTTGAAAATCTTTTACCTGATCATCATTAAGCACAACTTCAGAAAATTCGCCTATGCCTGTGTTGACTCCATACATAATTTCGTGTGCCTGAATTTTTTCTTCAAGCATTGCCCGGCATGTTTTAATGCGTTGAAGTGCTTCGCTGTTTAGTTCTACTTTTTCTTTGTGGCGGGCAATTTTAACTATTTTTTCTACTGTAAGATTTGATCCATCGAGAATGATTGACATTATTCCTCCGAGTGATGAAAATTTTAATGTTCAAATTTAGGGATAAGATTGGAAATAAAAAGATAGTCATTGCGAGGAACGAAGCAATCTTTTAACTAAAAGGTTTCTTTAGTCACACGAGGATAGATATAAATATAAAAGATTGCTTCACTCGCAGACTCGTTCGCAATGAGGATCGGAGTTTACTCTTCAACGTGTTCAGGATTTAAGTGAATTTCCCATTCATCAACGTGAGAGAGTATTAAAACACCATTTTTAATGAATGGATCATCTTTAAATAGATTACGCATTGAGCTTTCGCTTTTACCTAAAGCAACAACCAGTGTTTTTGAAGCATCTGTAAGAGGTCCGCACATTGTTATCTTCCCCTGTAAAAAAAGTTTATCTGAAAAACGTGAATGATTTTCCCAATAGGGTTGGTCATGATAACTTTTATCAGCCTGATAATTTGGGCCTTGAACAAATGTTAATAAAAATGTTTTGTTCATTTTACTCTCCTCTGATTATTGAAGATTTATTTTCTTCAAAACTTCATCTAATAAATTATTTTTTAATATCATTTCTTTTACAGCTTCAATATCCTTATAAATAATTCTATCATTTAATAATGGAGAAACAGATTTTCTAATTTCTTTGTAGACAATTTCTGTTCCTTTTCCATATTTCATTGGTTTGTGGAATTCTAATCCCTGGCATGCTGTAAGAATCTCGATTGCTAAAACAGCGTGAACATTTTTCAAAATCTGAAAACATTTTCTTGCTGCGATTGATCCCATTGAATTATGATCTTCCTGGTTTGCAGAAGTTGGAATTGAATCCACACTAGCAGGATGAGCAAGAACTTTATTTTCTGAAACTAACGCCGCTGAAGTATATTGAGCAATCATCAAACCTGAATTTAGTCCGCCGTTCTTAGCAAGAAATCTTGGCAAACTGCTTAACGATCCATTTAACATTCTTTCAGTTCTTCTCTCAGAAACACTTGCGTACTCAGAAAGTCCAATTGCCATAAAATCCATTGCAAGTGCGATAGGCTGCCCATGAAAATTTCCGCCTTCAAGATGAGTTTCATCATCCGGGAAAATTAATGGATTATCATTTACAGAATTAAGTTCAATCTCAACTCGCGAACAAACATAGTCTATCGAATCTCTTGAAGCACCATGAATTTGCGGAATGCAGCGGATCGAATATGAATCCTGAACACGTGGATCATTTTCTCTATGTGATTCTCGAATCTCACTTCCTTTTATCATAGCAAGAATATTTTTTGCAACGGCTATTTGTCCGGAAAATGGTCTTAACTTATGTATTCTTAAATCAAAAGCATTATCAGTTCCGCGCAAAGTTTCGTGTGATAATGCGCCGGCTATATCTGCAATTTTTTCAAGTCGTTTTGCTTCAATGCAAATGTATGATGCAAAGGCTGTCATCATTTGAGTGCCGTTAATTAAGGCTAAACCCTCTTTAGCAGCAAGTTTAACTGGAGTTAATCCAAATTTCTTTAGTGCAACAGATGATTTTAAAACTTTAAATTTATGCTGATCATCTTTCATCACATCTTTATAAATCTGAGTTTCCCCTTTTCCAATCATTGCAAGCACAAGATGAGATAAAGGCGCAAGATCTCCACTTGAACCAACTGAACCTTGCGATGGAATAAGAGGAATGATGTTGTTGTTGATCATTGCTATCAGGAGTTCAAGAGTTTCCAATCGAACTCCGGAATGTCCGCTTGCAAGCGCATTAACACGAAGCAGCATCATTATCTTAACGATAAATGGAGGAAGCGGATCACCAACTCCTGTTGAGTGACTTACGATTAAATTTTCCTGAAGCTTCTCAATATCCTTTTTAGAGATTGAAACATTTGCAAACTCACCAAAACCGGTTGTAACTCCGTAAATTACCTTGCCTTCATCAACCCATTTATCTATAAGCTTGCGCGCTTTAATTATATTTTTTTTTGATTCGTTTGATAGTGAAACAATAGGATTTTCTTGTAAGAAAAAATTTACTTTATCTAAGGTTAGAGACTTACCATCAACTACTAATTTTTTACGAGCCATGAATTATCTTCTTTATTTTATCTGAGTTTTGTTTACTTGTTTTGTAATGGATTTTAATTCCGTTTTCATCATAATCTATTTTAAGAACTTCTGCGAGTGAGTGAATCTGTGAAACTTTTTTTGAATCGGTTAATTGTAATTTTATTTTTGCTTCAACAAACTGATCTTCAATAATATCATTCAACAAGTTCTTTAACGCCGAAATATTCATTCCCCGCATAGCAGAAATCATTATGCTTTCTTTATGAGAATTACGGATGAAATCAATTTTAGCTTTATCTTTAATTAAATCGATCTTATTAAAAATCCTAACTACTTTTTTATCTACACTTCCAAATTCTTTTAATGTATCTTCAACAACTCTAATATGATCCTCATAAAATGTATGCGAAACATCCACAACATGAAATATTATATCAGCCTCTCGCACTTCACTAAGCGTACTTTTAAAAGATGCAATAAGCTGCGGCGGTAGTTTGCGAATAAACCCTACAGTATCGCTGATCAATATTTTTTCTGTATCGTGAACCTCCAGTGAACGTGTTGTTGAATCCAATGTTGCAAATAATTTATCTTCAGCAAAAACATCTGAACTTGTTAATAGATTAAACAAAGTAGATTTACCTGCATTGGTATATCCGGCGATTGCAATTCTTGTTGAATTTTTTCTTCCTGCACTTTGTGTAATTCTGTGATTTTCTATTTCAGTAAGTTTTTCTTTAAGATGCGAAATTCTGGTACGAATGATTCGTCTATCAGTTTCAATCTGAGTTTCACCAGGACCTTTGGTTCCAATTCCGCCATATTGTTTTGATAAGTGAGTCCAGGCGCGGGTTAAGCGCGGCAATAAATATTGAAGTTGTGCAAGTTCAACCTGAGTTTTTGCTTCTTTACTTTTTGCGCGAGAAGCAAAAATATCAAGGATCAATCCGCTTCTATCAATAACCTTTCTTTTAAAAAGATCAGAAAGATTTCTTACCTGAACTGGAGTCAAATCATCATCAAAAATAATTATGTTGATTTCATTCAACTCAACAAGCTGAGCAAGTTCTTCTGCTTTACCTTTACCAATGTAATAAGCAGAATCCATTCTTGCTTTGCTCTGAATGATTTTAAAAACTGTTTCTGCTCCTGCTGTGTTAGCAAGTTCTTCAAGCTCTGCCAGATGTTCTTCAACAATTTCTTTGCTGTATGCTTTGGTATCAAGCGCTACGAGCATTGCTCGTTCAACTACTTTTTTTGTTATTTCTATCATAAGTCTTTCTAATTGATTCTTTGTGGTCTCAGTGTCTAAGTGGTAAGCCTTTTTTCACCACTAAGACACTAAGAACACTTAGATACACTAAGTCGTAATTCCTTCTAATTCTTTTTTTGCGTTTCTTGCTATTGACATTTCAATTAAAGCTAAAATTATTGCAATGAGTAAAAAATATCTCCACAACTCAGAACCAAATCTTGCCTGCATAATTTTTTCTGTTATGTTGCTTTCTTTATCAATAGATACATACTTACCAGCAAATTTAATTTGATCAAGATAATTCTCAAACTCTGATTCATCTGCATATTCGGTTATAGATTCTGTTGGATCAGTATTGATTGAAATATTTTCAATCTGATTATCACCTGAATAGAATTTGTATGAACCAGCAGTATTTGTATTTGAGTAAGCTAAATAATCGTTTCTCAAATTCTCACTAAGATTTATAAACTCATCAGATTTATCTGGTCTTAAAATTTTAATTTGTGATACATTGGTGTTCTTCAAATTGATATTTACTTCATCACCGGCGAGGAAAATATTCTCATCTCTTTCTTTTGATGAAAGATAGGCTACTGATTTATTCATCAAAGGTGCAAAAATACTTTTAATCGGAAAATCACTCCAGCTTAAAATTGGTGCGGAATTAAACACAAATATTTTTCCTTTTCCAATTTTATATTCACTCAAGAAAGATGATCCATCAATTAAGGATATTATTTGTTTTCCAGTCGATGACATTTTGTAATAAGCGTTAAGTTCCGGTGATTCATATTTTTTCTTATCATCATTCTGAAAAATATTTTGGAAAACAGGATGATTAAAATCAGTTTTATCAAACTTAATTTTCAAATCGGTACTATTAACTTTACCAACGAAAGAAGAACTAATCCTTAATCCTAACTGCGAATAAAGTTGATTTAATCTAACAGCATCCTGATTAGAAGATGGGAATAAAATTACTCCGCCACCGTTTTGCACAAAGTTTTTTACCTGTTCAATTCCATATGCAATAGAATTTGAAGAAATAATTATAGTTTGATATTTATTTAACTGCTGAGATGTGAATTGATTTAAACTCTTTTTTTCAATCTGATATTTTTCCTGCCCAGCAGTCTGCAAAGCAAGATCGACAAAAGTTAGATCGTTCATGTTTTCTGCAAACAACCCAACTGAAATTTTATCCGGAATAAATAAACTTGCAAACCGTTTATTATCCTGCTCAATTTCATCAGTTTCAATTTCTGCAACAACATCAATAAATCCATTTGTTTTTGGGATTGCTTCAATCTCAACAATTGCTGATTGTCCTGCACTCACATCAAAACTTTTTTGAGATGCTCTTTCATCATTGATGAACAAAGAGACGACAGCATTTTTCACATCTTGTTTTGAATTGTTCGAAATTGTTATAGAAAAACTAACAGGTTTATCTTTTTCAAAAATCTGGTTATTAATTTTCAATTCATCAACGGAAAGATTAAAAACATCTTTGTCTGATAAATCAAAAGAATAAAGCCTGATGCCTTCATTTAATAATTCACTTAAATCATTATTAAGATTTTCTTTTGTGATTTTATTTTTCTGAAAATCCGATAAAACATAAATCTCTTTATTAAAGTTTTTGCTTTCAGAAATTATTTGAGATGCTTTGGTAATTGATGAATTTAAATCTGCTGATGCAAATGATAATTCAATTTGATCAACATTTTTAATAAACTCGGATAAGTTTGATGTAAGTTTACTTTCTGCTTTTGTGCTCGAAACAAGTATCAAACCAACTTCATCACCTTCTTGTAATTGCGAAAGAACTTGTTTAATAATTTCTTTTGCCTGATTAAAATATGATCCTTTCTGATCAACAACAGACATGCTAAAAGTATCATCAAGAATAAATATTGCGGTAGTTTTTGCTGCAGAAGTTGTTCCGCCAATTTGCATTGATTGCAATGCAGGACGAGCAAAAGCCATCACAACAAAAAGGATGATTAAAACTCTAAGTGCTAGTAGAATCCATTGCTTTAATTTTATTTTGCGAATTTTATTTTTCTGTAATTCCTTTAAAAAGGTAAGCGTACTAAATTCAATCTTTTTAAGTTTTCTAAGATTGAATAAGTGAATAATTACTGGAATTGATGCAGCTAGCAATCCGAATAAAATTGCAGGATTAAGAAAAATCATACTATAGAATAATGTCCATTTTTATTGATTAAAAAATAGTAATAATGATTTGAGAATACTATGCCAATTATGAGCAGTTAAATCTAACTTTGATTTAGTATTTCAAAAACATAATTTTGGTGTCATAACACAATAAATTAGAATTGATACAATGAGCGAAATACTAAAACAATGGCTAAAACAAACAAAGTTTGAAAGCTTAGATCAGGAAGTTGCATTAAATATTTTTGTAACATCTTATTTTCTGCGTACCAAACACGATGAAGTTATGAGTAAGTATGGATTAACTTTCCCACAATATAATGTGCTTCGTATTCTTAAGGGAGTTTATCCAAATGGTCATCCGCGTTGTGATATTATTTCCAGAATGATTGAACCTGCACCGGATGTAACAAGAATAATTGATAGATTGATGAAAGAAAAGTTAGCTGAAAGATTCAGTTCAACTGAAGATAAAAGACTATCTATGACTCGAATAACTGAAAAAGGAATAAAACTTTTAGATAAAGCACATCCGGAAATTCAGGCTTTGGGAAGTTACATATCTTCCACACTCTCAAATACAGAAAAGAAAATTCTTTCTGATTTACTGGAAAAAGTTTATGGTGTAGAAGTTAAGTAATTACTTTTTCTTTGCGAACTTTGCGTCGATCTAACTTGGCGATCTTTGCGAGAAATTCTTCAGGATTTTATTCACGCAAAGGACATGAAGAATAATAAAAAAGGCGACTCAATTGAATCGCCTTGTATCACCTAAATTAATTCTCTTTACTTCTGTTTACTTGCAATAAGATTTAACGCACTGCCTGCCTTAAACCATTCTATCTGTGCCGCATTAAATGTTTGATTTAACATCACTTCATCTTTACTTCCATCACTATGTTTTACAATCATCTTAACTTGTTTTTCCGGAACTAATGTTGAAATAAGAATATCAACTTTATCATCTTCTTTTATTTTATCATAATCTTTCGGATCAGCAAAAGTAAGCGGCAGCATTCCCTGTTTTTTTAAGTTTGTTTCGTGGATGCGAGCAAAACTTTTCACAATGATTGCTCTGCCGCCAAGAAATCTTGGTTCCATTGCTGCATGTTCTCGTGATGAGCCTTCGCCATAATTTTCATCGCCAACAACAATCCAGTTATGTCCGTGTTTTTTATATTCTCTTGCAACTTCAGGAACAGATTTAGTTTCTCCTGTAAAAAGATTCTTAACTTTTCCAGGTTCTTTAGTGTAAGCGTTTATAGCTCCGATAAACATATTGTTTGAAATGTTATCAAGATGTCCGCGATATTTCAGCCAGGGTCCAGCCATTGAAATATGATCAGTCGTGCATTTACCAAAAGCTTTTAGTAGGATTGGCATATCTAAAATATCTTTACCATCCCACGGCCTAAATGATGTAAGCAATTGTAATCTTTCACTCTTTGGATCAACTTTAACTTCAACTTTACTTCCATCTTCAGCAGGAGCAACAAATCCAGCAGCACCTTCGTCAAATCCATGTGGAGGTAGTTCTTCTCCACTAGGGGCATCAAGTTTTACTTTCTCACCTTTTTCATTTTCAAGTTCATCGGTAATTGGATTGAAAGATAGGCTGCCTGCAATTGCAAGTGCAGTTGTGATTTCAGGGGAAGCAACAAACGCAAGTGTTTCAGGATTTCCATCATTACGCTTTGCAAAATTTCTATTGAAGGATGTTACAATTGTATTTCTTTCACCGGTTTTTATATCCATACGCTTCCACATTCCAATGCAAGGGCCACAAGCATTTGCAAGAATAACTCCGCCGATATCTGTAAGTGCTTTTAATTGTCCGTCACGTTCAATTGTTGCTCTAACTTGTTCAGAGCCCGGAGTAATTGTGTACTGCCCTTTTGCTTTTATACCTTTAGCAAGTGCTTGTTTTGCAATGCTCGCAGATCGATCAATATCTTCATAACTGGAATTTGTACAACTTCCTATCAAACCAACAGAAACTTTATCAGGAAAGTTTTCACTCTTTACTGCTTCTTTCATTTTAGAGATTGGCCATGCTTTATCCGGAGTAAATGGGCCGTTAAGATGTGGCTCAAGTTCGCTAAGATTAATTTCAATTACCTGATCATAATATTTTTCCGGATTTGCAAATACTTCTTTATCAGCACAAAGTTCATCGGCCAATCCTTCGGCGAGAGCCGCAACATCAACACGTTTTGTGATTCTAAGATATGAAGCCATTTTTTCATCGAACGGAAAAACAGAAGTTGTTGCGCCAATCTCAGCACCCATATTACAGATAGTTCCTTTGCCTGTGCAGGAAATTGAATTTGTCCCATCACCAAAATATTCTACGATTGCGCCTGTTCCCCCTTTAACGGTTAAGATGCCTGCTAGTTTAAGTATAACATCTTTTGCTGAAGTCCATCCATTTAATTTTCCTGTTAACTTAACACCAATAAGTTTTGGCCATTTTAATTCCCATGGCATTCCTGCCATAACATCCACAGCATCAGCACCACCAACACCAATTGCAATCATTCCAAGTCCACCAGCATTAGGAGTGTGTGAATCTGTTCCGATCATCATTCCACCAGGGAAAGCATAATTTTCTAAAACAACCTGATGAATAATTCCCGCACCGGGTTTCCAGAATCCAACTCCGTACTTTTGTGAAATACTTTCAAGAAAATCGTAAACTTCTTTGTTCTCAGAGTTTGCACGATTGAGATCTTCAACAGCACCAATTTGAGCTTGAATTAAGTGATCACAATGAACAGTTGAAGGAACTGCTGTTGTTTTTCTACCAGCAGACATAAATTGTAAGAGTGCCATTTGTGCTGTTGCATCCTGCATCGCAACTCGATCTGGGGCTAAATCTACATAATCTTTTCCGCCTTTAAATTCTTTAGTCGCTTTATCGTAAAGATGTGTATACAGAACCTTTTCAGCATAAGTCAATGGACGATTAACAACTTTTCGTATTTCGTTTAATCGATCTTTGTAATTGGAGTAAACTTTTTTGATCATATCATAATTAGCTGTCATGATTTTACCTTTTAATTATGTAATTATTTTTTGTGAACAAAGATAAGAAATTAGAGTTTTATTATTCACATTTAATCCAATGTAACAATTTTAGGCGAAATATTTGTCGCCTAAATATTTGACAGATTAAAAACACATAAGTAAATAATTCCTTTTTTCGGTAAAGTTTATCTCAAATTCTATCCTCAATGCAAAATCATTTAATTAAAAATAATTTTGATGTATCATTCGTAGAAAAATATTTGTACGATTGTTGATTATAAGACATCAAATATTAAAAAGAATAATATGAACACAGGTCAATCATTATTTAGTATTGGGGCGTTACTTATACTTTCTTTAACTGTTCTAAAAATGAACAATTTCATACTTGCAAATGATACTGTAATGCAAGACTCCAAACTTGGCATCTTAGCAGTCTCATTAGCCACATCTCTTATAGAAGAAGCCAGCAAAAAAGCATTTGATGCAAATACAGTTGCAAATGAAGTAACCTCAGTGTCAAATTTAACTAACTATCCTTTAGGACGCGGTGTTGGTGAAATTGAAGATTCAAGTATTACTTTCAATGACTTTGATGATTATGAAGACTATCACTTTCATTATAATTACCTGCCATCAGCAGAATATGATTTATATGCCACTGTTTACTATGTAGAAGCGACAAATCCTGAAGTAAAAGTTGGATATAAAACCTGGCATAAGAAAATGGAAATAACAGTAACTAGTAAATCAATGACTGATACAGTTAAAATGTCTACAATTTACAGCTATTGGCACTTTAGATAAGGAATTAATATGGGCTTTTCAACTTTATTAGATATTATGGGTTCTGTTATTATTGGTGGAGTTATGATGACTATTGCATATCGCTTAAGTGATACGATGACTGAAAAAACTTATAATAACAATGGTGAACTTACAATACAACAAAATCTTGCAACTGCCGCTCAAATAATCGAATATGATTTTAGAAAAATTGGCTACTGTGCAAACTGGAATTTGATTCCTGATCCAACAAAAGCACTTCTTTATGCTGATACATCAGAAATAAAATTTTATACAGATATAGATTCAGATGGTGATGTTGATTCGATGCATTACTACCTAGGAACAACTTCAGAACTTACTGGAACTGCTAATCCAAGAGATCGAATGTTATATAGAGTATTAAATGGCGAGCCGCATAAAAGTTCAAATCTTGGAATCACACAATTTTATTTAGTATTCTTTGATGCACTAGGCGATACATTAACTCCGCCAATAGGTATTAACGGTGGAATCGTTTCAATCGAAATTAATTTAACTGTTGAAAATACAGAAGCATATGATCAAAAATATTCAAAAGCATTCTGGCGCCAGATAAGAATGGTTTCCAGAAATTTAAGGAATAGGTAGGTTTAAAATGGCAGGTAAAGCAACATTCCTTACTATAATAGGTTTTACTTTATTATTTATGATAGCAATCAAAAATTTTGGTCGTATCTCAACTGATTCTGTTGGAAACATGGTTGGGTATTACAGTGAAATGATTGCTCATAATATAGCTGTTAGCGGTGCTAATCTTGCATCTAATCAGATATTTGTTGACCCAACCTGGGATGATGGTTATTCAGATGAGAATTTTTCCGGAGGAATTTTGAATGTTAATATTCAGGTTATTGATGCTTACAAAAATATAAGGCAAATCACTTCAATAGGGACTTATCACGGTCTTACAAGCACGGTAAAAGTCACACTATCACCAAGCAAGTTTTCAAAATTCGCTTACTATTCAGTTAGCGAAGGTGGAACAATCTGGTGGACTGGAAGTGACACAGTTTGGGGTCCATTTCACACCCAGGATTATTTAAGAGCCGCATATCATCCTGTATTTTATGGCAAAGCTTCAAGCTTAAAAAGTCTAGTTTATTACAACAATAATAAAAGTGCTAGTAAACCATATTTTCTTGGTGGGTATGAATCAGGAGTTAGCTTGCCAATGCCTACAGACGCGGTTGATAATATGGAATCTGCTGCTGACGTTGGCGGATTAAAGTTTACAAATAAAGATACCGTATATATGTATTTTGTTAATGACTCGCTTAAATATAAGTATTCTTACAGTGCATCATATTCAACAGTTTATCTTCCTGATGCATCTCCGAATGGAATGATTTTCGCAAAGAATTCAATAGTACGATTAAAGGGTACAGTTAAAGGACAATATACAGTAGCGTGTAACAACACTACAACAGGCAAAGGCACCGTATATATTGATGACGATATAGTTTATAACGAAGATCCTCGACAAGTTCCAAATTCTACAGATATGCTTGGTATTTGTGCTGAAAATAGCGTATTGATTACAAAAAATACTGCAAATAATTCTGATGTCAACATTCATGCTTCTGTATATTCTGAAAAAGGTGGATTTGGTGCAGACTATTATGATACTAGACCTGTTAGCGGCAATATTAATCTACTAGGCGGAATAATTCAAAATACCAGAAAAGCTGTTGGTACATTTAGCGGATCGACTATCAATCATGGTTTTGCTAAAAGATATAAATATGATGATCGTTTTATGTTAGCTTCTCCCCCATTCTTTCCAGGGACTGGTGGATTTGAAATAGTTTCCTGGTTCGAATAAATTATATTCAAGGGGCTAAGGAAATTTTTTCTTGAAACTTTTCTGGAATATTCATCTGTTTCTGTTTACATTTAGGGAAATGACAAGGCGATTAATTTGAAAGAGACAATTTTATTAGTAGATGATGAACTTTCTTATCTGGAACTACTTAAAAGTATTTTACAGCAAGAAGGTTATTCAAACGTTATCACGGAATCTAATCCATTAAATGTTCCGGGTATTTTAAGTTCACAGAGGATTGATCTAATCTTATTAGATATTTACATGCCCCAAATGAATGGGCTGCAGCTTCTTGAACAAATTACTCCAGAATATCCTAACATACCCGTAATTATTGTAACCGCAGTAGATGATAAAGAAATTGCTCTTGAAGCAATAAAATTTGGGGCTTATGAGTTTATCATCAAACCTCCAGACACTGATCGTTTACTTTTAACAATACGAAGAGCGATTGGTTACAAGTTACTTGAAAAAGAAAGAGATGTATTAAGAGGTGAATCTCTAATTTCAAAAATCGATGATAATAAGTTTTCAAATATTATCACTGATTCTGATACTATGCGTAAAGTTTTTAATCTTGTAGAAATCTTTTCTCCCACAAATGAAACTATACTTATTGTTGGTGAAACAGGTACTGGAAAAGATCTTATCGCAAAAAAAATTCATGATTTATCACCTAGAAAAACCAAACCGTATGTTGCAGTAAACCTCGCATCAATCTCACCTTCACTATTTGAAAGTGAATTATTCGGAAATATAAAAGGTTCATTTACAGGCTCTACTTCAGATAAGACAGGATATTTTGAATCTGCAAATGGTGGGACAATATTTCTTGATGAGATTGGAGAGCTTCCAAAAGAGTTGCAAGGGAAACTGCTGCGAGCAATCCAGTACAACGAGATTTTTAAGATTGGCAGTTCAAGTCCAGTTAAGCTAGACATCAGAATTATTGCGGCTACGAATAGAGATCTTGCCGACGCAGTTAATAAAGGTAGTTTCCGTGCTGATCTTTATTATAGATTAAACCGTGGACATATAAGTTTACCGCCATTACGCAAAAGAGGTAACGATGTTTTATTGCTTTCAAATCATTTAATAAAAATTGCTAATAAAACTTATGGTAAAAATATTTTAGGTCTCACACGTGAGGCTATTGCGCAATTAAGAAATTACCCATTTCCTGGTAACGTTAGAGAACTTGAAAATATAATTTTCAATTCAGTAGTACAAGCTGATGATAATCAAAGACTAAATAGTGTTGAAATACCCAGAGCAAGTGAAAGCATTGAAAATGAAATAAATAAATCTGAGTTGTTGGTTTCGTTTGAGGAAGCTGAAAAAAAACACATTATAAATGTTATGGGAATTTTGAATAACAATGTCAGAAAAGCTGCTTCGATTCTTGGAGTAAGTGAAAGAACATTGCAAAGGAAACTAAAAAAAATAAGAGAAGAATAAGACAAGATTTGCGCTTGTTGACAATCACAACTCATAATTTGTCGCCTATTAAAATTATCAACATTACGAACTAAATAACCTGCTTTTTCAATCAAAATTCACAATACTTTTTCAAATGATTATTTAGCATACTAATTGCATCATGATATGAGTTATTGGTTTTAATTAAGTGACAATACCAAAAAATACTAAGCAATTAAATGATAAATATTATGAAACAAACCACCACAAGCACAACAGCTTCATGCGATTTTAACTACGGAAGAGTTTTTGCGATAGAAAGAAAAAATGATTTTTCAGTAATTATGAAATTAGTTATCGCATCTTCATTTCTATTTGCAGTAGCAGTTTTGATTTTCTAAAAAAGGAACTCAATAATCATCGTTTCTTATTAGCAATAAAATTGCCGAGTTGGGTACGATCAATAATTTTTCTTTATCAAACTCAATTTCAAAAGCTTCCTTTCTTAAAAATATTGCCAGATCACTCTCTTTTGCTTGAAGAGGAATATATTTTACTTGTTCTGTATTTCCCTTCCATGATTCATCCTCATTCTGAGCAGATGTTGCATATCCCGGACCAACTTTTATAACATATCCACTTTGAATTTTTTCTTTTTCAGATACTCCAGCAGGTAAGTACAAACCACTATTCGTTTTGTTCGTATCTTCTTGCGGTCTAATTAAAACTCTATCGCCAACAACAATAAATTTTTGCAGGTTTTTTATGTTTACATTCATATCATTTCTGTTTTTTAGATCTAAAAATAATCAATACAAACTTAATTAACTTTTTTAATGAAAAGTTTATTTGATAAATTTGAATTAATAATAACTTTATAAATATACAGATGAGCAAAGATTTCTGGAATAAAAGATATTCTGAACAAGATTTTGCATACGGAATCAAACCAAATATTTTTTTTGAAGAACATATTAAAAATTTAGAACCTGGCAAAGTCTTATTTTTAGGTGAAGGAGAAGGAAGAAATGCCATTTATGCAGCTCAACTTAAATGGCAAGTTGATGCAGTTGATTTTAGTTCTTCAGCTAAAGTCAAAGCACTGAGATTGGCAAAATTGAATAATGTAAAAGTGAATTATGAGGTTTGTGATCTTAATGAGTATGATTTTAAGAAGAATTATTATGATTTAGTCGTTATGATTTTTCTCCATCTTCCAACTGATATAAGAGAAAAAATTTTTAACTCGTCATTCAATTCGTTGCAACCGAGTGGTAAAATAATAATTGAGGCATTTAGCAAGGATCAAATTAACAATTCATCCGGTGGACCTAAATCTGTTGATCTACTTTATTCTGAAAATGATTTTTCCACAATAACAAATAAATCAGTGATTAACCTATTTGAATCTCGATCAATAAATCTTGAAGAAGGTGAGCATCACAGGGGGAAAGCAGATGTTATAAGATTTCTCGGGACAAAAATTTAAATGAAAAAAATATTATTCATCTCATATTTTTGGCCGCCATCGGGAAAAGCTTCTCTGCACTGGCCATTAGATATAATCCGTCATTTACCTAAAGATGAAATTGAACCTATAATTCTAACTGTTGAGGATGAATCATTTACACAAAAAGATGAAAGCTTATTAAAAAAGGTCGATCCAAATTGGATAATTTTAAAATCTAAGGCACTCGAACCTTTTAACATTTACAGAAAATTCATTGGTAAAAAGGGAAATGAAAAACTAACCTCTTCAGAAACTATTTCATTGGATAATAAAAGTTTAACACACAGAATTTCATTATGGATAAGGCTTAATCTATTCATTCCTGATGCGAGAGTTGGATGGAATTTTACAGCAATAAAGACAGCAAAAAATTATATTAAACAAAATCATATTGATGCTATTGTTTCTATAGGACCACCGCACAGCTCACATTTAATAGGATTAAAACTAAGCAAGAAATTTTTAATACCACATATACCGGTTTTGATTGATCCTTGGGTAGATATTATCTATTACAAAAATCTAAAAAGAAGCTCGCTTACAAAATTGATTGACAATCATTTTGAAAAAATTGTCTTAAAAAATGCAAAGCAAATTGTGTTTGTTACAAAATCAACCGAAGAGGATTTTATAAATAAATATAGTTTCGTTCAAAATAAATCGAATGTGCTTTACTGGGGCTTTGATGAAGAAGATTTTAACAATGTAATATTTCAGAAAAAAAACAGTGATGAGAAGTTAATTGTTCATGCAGGGAATTTATTTGCTTATCAAAATCCGAAAAACTTCTGGAAACAAATAAAAACTAAAATTGATAATGGAAATAAGTTTAAAATAAAATTCATTGGTTCAGTAGATAAACAAGTTTTAGATTATTTGGATGAAATTGGGTTAAAAAATGAAATAGAGCTGACTGGTTTTATTCCCTACCCCGAGATGATCAGACAAATTTTGGAGGCCGATTTATTGCTAGTTTGTGCATCAGAACCTCGCCATGTGCCTGGAAAATTATTTGAAGCAATGCGAACCGTTAATCCAATAGTAGCCTTTGGAAATAACAATGAAGAAGTTAAAAAAATAATTAAAGATGCAAAAGCTGGAATGATGTTTGGATATGATGAAAGTGCGGGAGAAATTTTAAATATAGATTATAAAACACAACCCGATCATTATTTAATAAAACAATATGATCGGGCTGAAATAAGTAAGAAATTTTATATGATTATTAAAAACTTATTTTATCAAAATTAGTTTTTTTGTATTTGAATAATTTTCAGTTTGTATTGAATACAAATAAACTCCGCTTGCAAGTTTTGAAGCATCAAATAAAACATTATAAAATCCAGCCTCTTTAACTTCATCAACTAAAACTTCTACTTCTCTACCGAGAACATCAAAAATCTTAATTGAAACATTTGATTTAATTGGGACTTGAAATTTTATTATTGTTGTTGGATTAAAAGGATTAGGATAATTTTGATTAAGTTGAAATTTAATCGGTACATTTATATCTATTTCTATTTCATTTGAATACTCAAATTCACCATTCAAATCAATCTGTTTTAATCTATAATAAACTTTAGTTACAACTACATCTTTTAAATCATCTTTATAAGAATAATGTTTTGTTTCTGTGGTTGTTCCATTTCCGAAAATAAAGGCAATTTTATCCCATTTTTCGGATTTAGATTTTCTTTCAACTTCAAAGCCTAAATTATTTAGTTCACTTGCAGTTGCCCAGGAAAGATTAACTATGTTTTCAAAATAATCTGCTTTAAAGGAAATTAATTCAACTGGTAATGGATCGCCGCCACCATTATCCGTAAAAAGTACAATTCCATTTGAACCAGCAATCCAACCTAACTGCGAAGATTTACAAGATAGACCATATAAATCATTCTCTACCTGATTTCCCTGATAAAACCAAGTTGTGCCGCCATTGGTTGAATGCAGAACAACTCCATTCATACCCACAGCCCAACCAATATTCTCATCAATGAATTCTACATCGTTTAACTCTTGTGTTACACCGCTATTCTGATGATTCCAGGTTTCTCCACCATCAGTAGTTTTAAGGATGTGTCCATAATTACCAACAGCCCAGCCCAGATTTTGATTTAAGAAAAATATATCCATCATTCTTGAATAAGATGGAACAGATTTATACTGCCAGGTAAATCCCCCATCTGTAGTTTTTCTCATATAACCCGAAAATCCATCACCAACCCAACCAAGATTTGGACTCAAGAAACATAAGCTCCAAGCCCATTGTGGACTAGCAAAATCTTCCTGCCACGTTGCTCCGCCATTTACAGTTCTTAGAAATACTCCACTGCTGCCAACAGCCCAGCCAAAATACTGATCATAAAAATATACATTGTGAAGAGTAACTCCAGCGATATAATATTGATAATACCAGTTAGTACCGCCATCGGTGGTTGCAATTATATACCCGGCTCTATCAAGATCAAATGTGTACAGAGCAGCCCAGCCATGTAATGAATCTACAAAATGAATTGCATGTACAGTATATTTCGTTCCGATCGAATAGTAATTCCAATCTAATCCACCGTTAGTTGTTTTGATTATACAACCTTCGTTCCCTCCAGCCCATCCTAAATTTTCATTTAAGAAAAAAGTGGTTAATAGCCGCTGATTAGTATTGGAATTTTGTGGAATCCATTGAGGAAATGCTGTATTAAAAAAAAGGTTGGTTAGCAAAAATATCCAAGCTAAATACTTCATAATATCTCCCGCTGAAATATCATTAAATTTATATAGAAATATAAAAGAATTATTCATTAAATATTCCTGATGGAAATTAGTGATAAACCTTGACAAGTATCAAGGAATATTAGCTACAATAAGTTATTTTTAATCACTGAATTTTTACAAACAATTAGCTGATAATTTGAGATACTTAGTACAACTTATTTTATTCCCTTACTTAATAGCGAAAAGAAATTTTTATTGGTCTAAAGCAAATAAATCTAATTTTCCAGGTAAAATATTTTTCTTTTATGGAAAAGCATTAGGGGTACAGTTATTAAAAAAAATGAATTTTTCACCTAAACTACTTTTAAACCCTGTTTCTATAGTACGTTATTTTGAGTATGATTTTGCACTGCGAAACTTTTCAGATTATAAATTATCAAATAATGTAGTTCTAGACATTTCATCACCTTATCTATTTGGATTTTACTTGTCAAACACATTTGAAGGTACCTATGAATATAGAAATCCGGATAGTAATGATCTTTTTTTAGTTAAAAAGTATTCATCCAATTTTAAATTTAAGATGAAATACACCTCTGATTCAGCTGATGCAACTAAATTAACATTTTCAAATAATTCCTTTTCACATATAATTTCAATCAGCGTTATTGAACATATAAATGGGAATGGAGACAGCGAGGCTATTAAAGAAATGTGGAGAGTTTTAAAACCAAACGGAATTTTAATTCTCACATTCCCAGTGGCAAAAACTTTTGAAGAAGAATTTTCAGACAAAGACACATACGGATTAAAAGTTGAAAAAGTAAAAGAAAAATTTTTCTTTCAACGTATTTATGATGAAACATCAATCAAGAATAGACTATTAAATAAAATCACAGACTTTACTATTTTGAGTAAGGAAATTTTTGGAGAAAGTGAGTCAGGTTTCTACCAATCCTATTCTGAACGATGGAAGAAAAACGGATTAAGCGAAACTGTTAAAGATCCTTATTACATTTCAAAATATTTTAAGAAATTTAATTCTTTCGATCATATTAAAGATTCCGCAGTTATTGGTATCACAATTAGGAAAGATAAATGAGTTACAAATATCCCGTCTACCAGCCATCGCTTGGTAAAAAAGAAAAAGAAAATGTTTTAGAATGTTTAGATTCAACCTGGATTTCATCCAAAGGAAAATTCATAACTCAATTTGAAAATTCATTTTCAGAATTTACAGGCATTAAACATTCAGCATCAGTATCAAATGGAACAGTTGCAATTCATGCTACATTATTAGCTTTAGGAATTGGTGAAAATGATGAGGTAATAGTTCCTACATTTACTTACATCGCTTCTGTAAATGCTATTAAATACACTGGCGCTAAACCAGTCTTTGTAGATTCAGATTTTAAAACCTGGCAAATTGATCACACTAAGACTGAAGACAAGATTACAAGACGAACAAAGGCAATTATGGCTGTTCATCTTTATGGTCAACCCTGTGAAATGGATGTAATTTTATCAATAGCAAAAAAACATAAACTATTTGTTGTTGAAGATTGCGCAGAAGCATTTGGAAGTTTATACAATGGTAAACACGTTGGAACATTTGGTGATATTTCTACATTCAGTTTTTTTGGGAACAAAACAATTACAACTGGCGAAGGTGGAATGGTTGTGACTAATAATCCTGAATTGCATGATAAAGTTGTACATTTAAAAGGTCAAGGATTAGCCAAAGATAGAGAATACTATCATGATATTATTGGCTATAATTATCGGATGACAAACATTTGTGCAGCTATCGGAAGTGCACAGCTCGAAAGAGCGAATGAACTAATTGAAAAAAAAATATTATTAGCTAATTGGTATGAACAAAAGCTAAAAAATTTGCCAGTTACTTTTCATTCTCAATATGGTAATGTTAAGCATTCTTATTGGATGGTTTCAATTTTGCTTAAAGATTCTGAAGAACGAAATGCAATACGATTATTTTTAAAAGAAAATGGAATTGAAACCCGTCCAACATTTCATCCTGTCCATTTAATGCCAATGTATTTTGAAACAGGATTAAATTACCCAATTGCTGAAAATCTTGGAAGCAGAGGAATCAACCTCCCAAGCTATCCAGAGCTAACCGAATCTGATATAGATTTTATTTGTAACAAGATTAAAGAATTTTATAAGTGAATCCTAAATCATTAGAAATACAAAAACTTAATATCCAGCATTCAAAAGAGTTGGCTGATCTTTTACAAAGTGCTGATGAAGATTACTCGCAATATTTTGTACCATTTCAATTTGATTATGATACAATAAAGGGAATATTTGGTAATGCAATTAAAGATCAGTACTATGGAATTTTTATAGAAAACAATCTGGTGGGGTTTTATATGCTGCGCGGGTTTGATGAAGGTTATGATATTCCATCATACGGAGTTTGGATTTCAAAGGATTATTCCTCAAAAGGTATTTCAAAACTTACATTACAGCATGCTATTTCTTTTTGCAAAATAAATAATGTCAAAAAACTTATACTTAAAGTCCATCCTGAAAATATTATTGCAAAAAACATTTATGAAAGTTTTGGTTTTATTCACGATGGTGTTGATGCAAGAATCGGCCATCTTATTTATTACAAGATAATTTAACATATGAGAATTGGTTTTTACATTCATCACTCAATGCTTAAAGCTGGTGGTATTTTTACTTACTCAATCGGAATATTAAAATTACTTCTTAATCAAACTGAAATTGAAACGTTAGTTATAGTTACCACGCCTGAAGTAAAACTTGCTTTAGAAAGTTTTGTTGATAGCACAAAAATTGAATTTCAATTATTGAATCGTGAATCAACTTTAAACAAAGCCAGGTTATTTCTTTCTTACTTTTCATATGATACCTACATCATATACCGACATTATTTTCCAAAAAGTAAAATATTATTTTGGCTAAAAGATTTTTCTAATTTTCTCAATCCATTCAGAAGATTGATTGAACGAAGTAAAATTGAATTACTACATGTTCCTATTCAGTATTCTCCGATTTATAAAACTATTGTTCCAGTTATTACTACAATGCATGATGTTCAAGAATTTCACTTTCCAGAATTCTTTAGTGCATCAGAAAGATTACACAGAGCAATTAATAACCTAAAATCAGTTTCAGAATCGGATCACATTATTGTTTCATTTTCGCATATCAAAAATGATTTAATTAAATTTTATTCCGTTGCTGATAAAAAGATTTCTGTTTGTCCACCGCCATTTGCAGATGATTGGTTCAGTACAAAAAAAGAGACTGATTGGAAAGTATTGCAAACAAAGTATTCAATTTCAAAGAAATATTTACTTTATCCTGCAGCAACCTGGCCTCATAAAAACCATATTAACCTTATTACTGCTTTAGACAAAATTAAAAAACTTGAAATTGAACTAAACTTGATTTGCACAGGAAATAAAACTGATTTTTATTCTAAAATTGAAAATTATATCAAAGACTATAGATTGACAGATTCAATAAAGTTTTTAGGCATCGTTCCAGAAGAAGATTTAATTGGATTATACAAAAACTCAGAACTTGTAGTTATTCCAACTTTGTATGAAGCTGGCAGTGGGCCATTGTACGAAGCAATGCGATATAACGTGCCTGTTATTTGTGCAAATACAACTTCATTGCCTGAAACTATTGGTGCTGAAAATTTTATTTTTAATCCAAAAGATGTTGATGAGTTAAGTAATCTTATTCTAAAAATGCTCGAAGATGATATTCTAAGAAACGAAAATATTAAAAATTCTGAAAAAAGGATGAGAGAACTAGGAGAAAAGAATTATTTTGAATCTTTTAATAATGTTTATAAAACATTTACAAGTAATACTAATAAATTTTAAATAATCTATATTTAATAAAACTTAGTAATCCTGGTCTTACTATTTTCTTTATTTGTGAGAATAACTCTTCGTTAACTTCCAGGTTATCTACAAATTCAAATTGCTGAGATTCATTATCTAAACTGACATCATATTTTTTTGTCGATCTAATAAAATTAGTCCCACTCGCATCAGCTCCAATATTTTTAACAAATGACTTAACTGGAAAGATCGTAAGACCACTGTATTTAATATGAGTAAAGACCCATTTCACTGCCCATGAGTTAGTTCTACCCTCGATTGATTTAAGAAGCATCGGAGCGATATCTTTTCCAACTTTATCAACTAGAATATTCAATTGATTAAGATTTTTAATATCCAGTACATTCTCAGGTTTCCAAATTGCTTTTTCCCATCTGTCTTTCCATGTGGCCCAACCCCAAGAAGAAGGACGGGGCGATACATAGACTTTGTGTTTGTATGACCGAGGAATTTTTACTGGAAAATTATAACCTGATATTGAATAAATATTTTTTTGTGCTTTATAAAATTCTAACGCCTCATTCATAAACTTTAGGAAATATTTAGAAGTTACTATATCATCTTCAATAACTATTGCTTTCCCAAATTTGTTAATTATTTCTGTAACACCTGAAATTACAGATTCTGCCAAACCTAAATTCTCCTCTCTTAAAACTATGTTAACCTCTTTAAAACCAGAGATACTAGAAATGTAATTTCTTACTTCATCTACGTTTTTTTTATCATTTCCATTTTTATTTCCATCTGAAAAAACAAACAAGATACTTTCAGATGCAAAATTATTTAACTGTAGAGCCTCAACAGTTTTTTGTGTATGCTCTGGTCTGTTATAAACAAATAATATTATTGGTGCTAAACTCATTTATCCTAAAATCTTTTAAAAATAAAAACCCTATGCAAGATAGTGCATAGGGTAAAACTTATGAAGGATTGAATCTATTAATTTCCTGATTTTCTCATCATACCAATTTTAAATTCATCATTATAATTTGATATTCCACTGTAATATATCCTTGTTTCATTCGACAGACTTAGCCAGGAAGGATAAGCAATTTTACTAGCTGCCCAACTATTTGCTGTATTTAGATTGGTAAAAAACGGATTATTATTTGCTTTCGTCCAGTTAAAACCATCAGAAGAAGTTGCTATACCAAAACCTGATCCATTTGAATTCATATAGACCATTTTTAACTGTGTATTTTCTTCAATAACACTTGGATATAAAACACCATTCAATTCCCAGGATTGTTGATTAGTAAGAATTGGATTCCCTGAATATTTAGTAAAATTGATGCCATCCGTTGATGTAGCAACAGCAATTGCATAAGTTGGCAGAGTTCTACCATAATAATAAAGATAATAAACTCCATCTTTTTTAATTATAGATGATGATCCAATTTGATATTCCCATCCACTTGTTCCATAAAGAATTGGTTGTGGATATTTTTCCCAATTTATTCCATCAATTGATGTGGCTAAACCTATATGCCATTGATCGTATTGATCAGAATAACCACAGTAATACATTTTATAGTATCCATCGTTGTCTTTAAATACCGCGCCCGGATGCACAGCCCACGAATCCCAAGTTCCATAATTCCCAGGAAATAGAATAGGATTTGAAATTGGTTTATTCCAATTTATTCCGTCATTTGATTCAGCATATAAAACATATTTACTTGCTGCTGCTGCTATACCGAGATAATACATTCTATAAATTCCGTTGGAAAATATAATTTGTGGTTGAGCAATTCCAAATTCATCGAAGTATTGATTTGAACTAGATAATAAAGGATTGTATTGGTAATCGATCCAATTGTGGTTTACAGGAACGCCCCAAGTAACATGAATATAAATAGAACCGGTACCTGCACCTGTTGGTTGAAGAGTTAAATAAACCTGACTTGTAAATCCTGCAAAAACTTCAACATTTGTTTCTCCAGTGTAGAGAACTAAACTACTATCATTTTCAGCATCAACTTTTAAATGCCAATTGCCTGCATCCACTTCATCAAGTAATAATTCAGCGGTTGTATCGGATAATAAGTTTAGTGAAGCGAAAATAGGTTGATAGTTCTCTCTAGTAAGATAAGCTTTTACAAATACAACATTAGCCGGAGCATTCTGCTTATCAATTTTAAGAATTAATTTTCCAGAATCGTTAGCAGTCGGATTTGTAATTTCACTAGTGCAAGAGAAAGCTAAAATTGCAGCAACACTAACTAATTGAAGGAAGTAATTTTTCATAAGATCCCCTTAATAAAATGTTTTACTAGTTAAAAGTACAAAAATTCTATTGATAATGTCAAAGTGAAATTATTTAATAAGTACCAACTAATGTCCGATGAATTTTAATTTTTCTTAAAATCGATAATCAATGAAGTATAAACAGGTTTTCCATTTTGATTTCGCTTATCATTAAGAAAAGATCTAATAACGTAACCGTTTACATCGTTTTTATAACCTTGATGAAATTTTCCGTCCTTGTCCCAGTACTCTACAGGATGAGACTTGAATCCTGATCTTTCAAAAATTTTAGAAAGTGAAATAACTGTGAAAAGATTTTTATGATCTTCAGCTCCCTCACCTGTACCACCGGGTTTAACAATATTTATATAATCTAAATTAGAATGAAATCCATCCGGAACTGCAATCCTAATGTTTACATTTTCTTCTGAATATTTAAATAGATTTGCTGCCATTAAATCCAAATCTGAATTAGTTAAATGTTCCAAAACATGTTCAGCTAATACTTTGTGTATTTTCTTTTTACTAAAATACTTTTTAAAGTCAGATTCTTTAGTTACATCTAAGGTTACAATATCAGTTGAGAACCATCCTCTAAATTTAGTTGGACCAGCTCCAACAACAATCTTAATATCTTTGTGAGTTTTAAGATAGATCAGCCAGTTCAATTTTTTCCAAAGTCTGATGTAAGGAATTAATCTTCTATAAACAAATTGTTTAAACATTTTATACATTGTTCTAAATTTTAACCAATCTCTGAAGAATCTTGTTTAACTACCATTGCTACTAGTAGCCAAATATAAATTAATGCACATGGGAACACATATAGTACAATCTGTTCCCAATCTGGGTGAACAGCTTTCCATAGCTTTCTACTATACCTGTAATTATGTGCTTCATATTGTTGGTTGAGTAGTTTATCAAAATTGATAACAAAATATTCACTATAAATTTTATCAGAATTGACAATTTCTTCAACAGAACGATGTACTACTGTACAACAACCTTGTCCTCTGTCTAGCAAATCTTTGACATGTACCTCAATGGAATATATACCACCAATAAGTAACAGGAGCAAAAAAATGACCCATTTTTTATTGTTCTTCTGGTTGAAAACAATTGCCAGTATTATTCCCAGTAAAGCGACATAAATTGTACGAATCTCCCTTAGATTATTTTCCCTTGAAAATATTGCATTATCTCGTGTCACTTCACGTTCTTGCAAAGTTGAAATAATGATTTTATTATGTTCAACTATCTCATTTTTATTAAAATGGTGTGAAAGAGAATCAATAGTATCATAAACTCTAACATTCTTTGAATCGATAGGATCGTTTGGTTTGTCTAGAGACCTTATTAAAATAACCGATATCAATAACAATAGAGGAACTAATGTCCATAAAATTATCTTCCATTTATTTTTTATCTTTCTAAACAATTACTTATCCATAAAACTTAAATATTTAAACAGTTTTTATCTTTATAAAAAATAGTTGTGCACTTTTTAAATAAAACAGTAGGAGCAATACCCCAAAATTCTAAACTTTTAAATCCATTACCAAGAATAAAATTAATTCCATTGCAATATTCCGATCTTTCCGAATCATCAAGAATTATTACACCATTTTCAGATAATTTATTAATTGAATTTATAAGGCATTCATTTCTGTGAAGCCCATCAACAATTATTATATCAACTTTTTCTTTTAGACTACTAAAATACCCTACATAATCAGTAACTGAATCTGATTCAGTCTGAATCAGTTTAACATTGGAAGGTTTTGTACTGTTTACTATCTGATACCACTCTTTATTATGCTCAACTGAAATAACTTCTTTAACCCTTTTTGCAAAAAATAAAGTTGAATTCCCACTTCCAAATTCAAACAAGACTAAATCCTTTGTTAGGCGAGGAGTTAAAAAATCTATGAATGGATAGGAAAACCATGGTATAGGATTTTTGTTTTTATCTACAGATTGAAGTAACAGAAATGATTCAAACCAGCCCACTTCATTAAGGTATCCAAAACTTCTTTGTGATAGAAGTGCAGTTAGTATTTTCGGTTCACTAATTAACTTTAAAATAGTTTTTATTTTTTGTGAAACTGTAAACGCCATAAATTTTTAATCGATGTAAATAAATTGAAAAATAGAATTGATTTTAACATCATAATAAATTGAGAAGAAGTTCCTTTAAAGAAAACAATTGAAAATGTTGCTATTGTATATGAGATTAAAGTTGCATACGCTGAACCAATTATTCCAAATTTCGGAATAAACATCAAATTCAAAACAACATTTGTAATCATACCAAGCAATGTTCTAAAAAATGATACTTTTGTATAATTTTCTGTAACCAAATATTGACTGCTTGCAACTCCTAAAAATACAGAAATACCTGCCCAGATATAAATTGTTAAAATTGGTGCTGATGCTAAATATTTCGATCCATAAAGAACTTGAATTATTTCACCAGATAAAAAACTGACAGGAATCGAAATTCCAATTGCAATCCACGCAAGTAAATCATAAAGTTTTTGCAATCTGCTTAAATAAAGTTCTGCCCCAATTGATTTAGCATTTACTATTGCCGGAAATAATGCATTACTAATAGCTATTGGAATAAAATACCATGATTCACTTAATCTAACAGCCGCAGCATAAATCCCAACATCTCTTGATGTTAACATATTTTTAATTAAAACTTGATCAACTTTAACATAAATAGATACAACTACACCAGATAATATTAGCGGCCAGCTATCTTTTAACAAAGTTAAAGCTAATTTTTTATCAAAGTTCCATCTGCTAATTTTAAGTTTTTGTGAATGATAAATAAATGTGTAACCAATTGCATTGAATAAAAACTCACAGGCATAAGCTATAAGGAAATATAATAACGGTGCTTCGAGAAATATTAATGTAAACTTAATTAGTGCGACTAATAATACTGAAGTTGATAATACGTAAACTGAATACTTAGCATTAATCTTTGAACGGAAATAATAATCAACAACACTGAAAGTTTGAAAAAACGACGAGATAGAAATTATTAAGATTAAGAATGAGGTATTTATATCTTCGTTTGATATAAATAAAGTTAATGCAATTAAAGATATTGCTAATATTGCTCCAAGTAACTGTGAGTAAAACACAGAACCCAGAATTTCATCTCTTTTTTCTGGATGTTTAATTAGTTCCCGAATGGAAATGCTTTCCATTCCCAGGGTAATAAAAGCTACAAACAAACCATAAAAACTTATTGCGTAACTGTAAATACCAAACTCATTTGGTCCTAAATATCTTATTACTGCAACTGTAACAAAAAAGTTTAAAACTAGTCTGGCAATCTTTTCAAATAACAACCAGGAAGTATTAGCAAAATATTTCTTAAAAGATTCCGAACCGAAGTTAATTTTTGTTTCTATTTTTTTGTCGTCCTGCAAAGATTTCTTTTACTCGCTTACTTCTTTTTCTTTCTAAAGTTCAATCCAATAGATACAAACAAACCTAAAACTACAAATGAGCTTAAAACCAAGGCCATATTTTTTGTTATCACAAAAGATTCGGGTAAATATTCAAAGTGCACTTTGTGATTTCCTGCTGGAACAACAATTCCTCTAAAATTATGATTGGTTCTATAAATCTTGGTTTCTGTTTCATCAACAAAAGCTTGCCAGCCTTTACCGACATATGTATCACCAAGAAATAAAAAGTTATTTCCACTTGCTTTAACATTCAGGAAAATATTTTCATCACCATAATTTTCAATATTAACATATGATGTGCTGTCTGGTTTATCAACTTTAATATTTGCGTCTTCAACAAATGCAATTTCCTTTGGATCAAACAGATTGTTTTTTACTTTATTTAGTATTTCCATAGCAGTTGCTTGCTGCACTGAGTTTACAAAGTATGCACGAGGCAAAACGTTTTGATTTTCATACACATAAGTTTTATCGCCTGAATAAATTGGGACCAAACCTGCTACGTTAACTGGATTATCAATAACTAAATATTTTACATTGGCCATTCTCCACAATGTTTGATTTGCAGGACTTCCCAATACATCCATATAATCTTGATAAGCGCGTGGTTTTATACCGGAGTAGCCATATAAATCTTGCAGCAAAAAATAAGCATTAAAATTTGAGTTCTGAGATATTGTTCCTAATCCATCTTTTTTAAGATTTAAAATTCTAAAAGTAGATTTATCATTTAGTGATTGTATAGCGGAAACGTATTCCGGTTTTTCAAAAAGTTGATCAATATCTTTTGTTTCCTGATATGTTTCCCCGCGATGATTTATTCTAAAAATATCAATCAAAGAAAAAACTATGATAACTGCAATCATTAAATCTCTGCTGACAAAAGATTTTAAGTAAGCAAAGATCAATCCAAACACAGCAGCAGTAAAAAAGAATGCTAATCTTACATCGTTAAGAAACATTTCAGACATATAATCGTGAATTTGCTGGAGCTGCGTTCCCTTCTCTCCTGATTCCATTACTCTTTGTACAAACCAGCTTTTAATTGGGGATGCTAATAAAATTGTTAAAACGAAAATTCCGCTTACTGCAAAAAAAGTATTTCTAAAAAGGTTATCATACTTTTTATCATTTTCATTTTTTAGCGAAATAATTTTTGCAATTCCAAGTCCTGCAAGAATAGGCAAGCTCAATTGGACCAGCACCAAAATCATAGATGGTACTCTAAACTTATCAAAGAATGGAAAGTAATGGAACATTAAATCGTACACAATTGGGAAAGTTCTTCCGAATGAAATTAATGTTGCAATAGAAACTAGTATTGTAAGATATCTAACAAACGGATCTTTCCAATTTATAATCATAGAAAAGATTGAAAGAAAAAAAACAATAACACCCATATACATTGCAACATCAACAAACATCATTTGCCCAAAGTAAGTGTTAACCTCAACATCTCTATTCTGAGATAAAGGTCCATTGTATGTTGACTTCCCAAATCCATAATATGAAGGCACAATCCATGTTAATACTTCTCCAGGTGAAAAAGACCAATTAGTTGCATATTCATAAAAATCGGTTTCTGTTTTTTGTGATGGGCCGCTTACTTTATCAGCTATACTTTCTGTACCGCGAGTTGAGTATGGAGTATATTCCCAAACTTGAGTAAAATTATCCGATTGTATTCCTAATCCTACCAACACAGCAAAAAGAAAAATAGCTGCTGATTTTAATAATTGCTTAAAAAGAAAATTGTCTTTTGTTATTAGAGATCTTGAAATGAAATAAATAAAATAAATCATTACCGCAAAGAAAATGTAAAAGATAATTTGCACGTGCCATCCCAGGAACATTACAGGCATAAAAAACATAAGAAGCATTACATCAAGAAGTTTTATCTTTTTCTGGAAATTTAGAAGCAGTAATAGCAACACAGGAAAAACAAATATTGCAGTAAGTTTTGTTACGTGGCCAATATAAAGAAAGACCACAATACCAGTACTAAATGAAACTGTTAATGCAGAAAATAAACTTACCAATCGGTTTTGTGTTCGGTTTAGCATAAAGAAGAACATAGAATAAGCAAGAGCAAAAAGATAAAAAGTCCACATAGCATATTCGGTCGTAAACGGAGCACTAAAAACACTTCTAACAGAGTTTGTAACAACATAAATTATGTTAAACCATTTATATCCTGTAGCAAGTGCATACGCTGGCATTCCAGTAAATATATACGGGTTCCATAATGTATATCCACCTTGATGATTTTCGACATATGTTCTAGAACTTTCACTGGTGATAATATCACCTGATTGAAAAGTTTTTCCGCCAAAATAAAGTGGTGAGTAAAACAGCAGAAATATTAACAGAATTAATAAAAGAAATGACAATGTTTGAAATTTAGGTGGAATAATTTTATCCAAAGAAAAACTATTAAAAAATGTTTGCTGATTTTTCTTTTCAGATTTTACAATCTTTTTTTCTTTTGCTGCCATTAAATCTCCAACTGAGAAAAGTTATATTTTATTTCTTAGCAATAAAGTTAATTCCAGAACCTACTTTATTATTTGAATTATAATCTATCAACATCATAAAGAAGGTAAACGGAAATGTTATTAAATAATATAAAGGAAGTATAAGCAAAAGTAACCTGGAAATATTTACCATCATTATTGGATATTTAATTCCAAGTCTCCAGGCTTTATCTCCCCAAAAACCATAGGTATATTTTGATTGATGTGTTGCAAATCCAAGAGGATGAAGTTTTGATTCAAGATCTTCTTTTGAGTAACCATCTCTGGCATGTTCACCTACAAAACTCTCATCATCATCATCATGCACATCACTGCCGCCATAGATTGATGGAGTATTTATCAATAGATAACCACCATTCTTTAAGGAAAGAAAATAATTTTTAAAGACTTTAACATCTTCAGGAATATGCTCCATAACATCAACACAAACAATTAAATCAAATCTATCATTGTGATTTATGTTGGTTAAATCTTCAACAGCAAAATTAACATTATTTATATTTTGAGATTTAAAGAAATCTCTACAGTCTTTTATCCAATCTTCCTTTACATCAATAGAATAAATATCACAAGGCTGTAAATTTTTTGACATAAAGTAAGAATACTGTCCATAACCAGATCCGGCATCATAAATATTAATTCTTCTTTCCCCAAAATTCTTCCTCAGTTTTTTTAATTCTCTTCTTACATACCAGGAACGAAGAAACATTAAATCAAGAATTTTATAAAATAAAATTCTTAGGAATGGTAGTTTTTTTATAACACCTGCAAAAATATTTTTAACGGGATCGTAATGCATATATTAAAAGTTTAAGTTCAGAATCACGTTTAATTTAATTACTAATTAATGGACTAAGGTTTTGTATTTGTTGTAAAACACTTTTATAAACCATATCAGAAGTTATTGAACCCATACACGTTATTGCAAAATCACATCTGGTTTTATAACAAACCAAACATTCTAAATCCGGAATTATCTTTTCGATTCTTCCATAATCTTCTATTTCAGTGTTAGAAGTCGGGCCGAACAGACAAATTATTTTCTTTCTAAGCGCCGCAGCAGCATGTAAAGCCATTGTATCTGACGTTACCAAAACATCACATAAATCTAAAAGTGAAAAAAATTGTCGCAAAGAATTGTCAATTCCTGTATCAATTACATCAGGGAATTTATCTTTGAGGTTTTTGTTTCTTTCTATCTCATCCGGACCGCCGTACAAGAGAATGCCAATTTCTTTTTTAGTATTTAGTTTTTTAATCAACTCAATGTATCCCTCAAGCTGCCATTGTTTGTATTGCCATCTGGTTCCAGCACCAGTATTTAATCCAACAAGATATTTAAATCTCTTAAGATTGTTATCAGAATAAAAATGATTTTTAAAATCAATTTCTTTCTGATTTAAATGAACCTGGATTTCATCTTTCTGATATTTCAATCCAGCAATAGTATGAATTATCTCCTGATATGTTTTTTGATTTTTCTTTTTTAAATCATCAAAAGCACCCATTTCAAGCCATTCAACTGCATCTTCATTTACAGGGATTACTTTACCTTTTTCATCAAGCACAAAACCCTTTTTTATTTCTGCATTTGCAATTGAGGCAAGAGATGCACTTACTGGTGAGGCATCGGGGTGAATTAGAATGTTAAATTTTTCTACCAATAAACGAGAAATTGTATCATTATCTTCAATGAAAAATAATTCATCAACAAGTGGATTGTTTGTAAAAAGATCTTTTGCATTTCTTTTTGTAATCCAGGTAATATGAGATTTTGGATAATCACGTTTAAGCGCTGGAAGGATTGATGTTGTGCGAAGTACATCTCCTGTAGCATCTAACTTGATTATTAATATTTTGAAATCAATAGATTTGTAGTGATCGCAGTCATCACACTTTTTCCCTTCAGTTTTTGAGGGTATACAAGGTTTGTTGCCAGGAAAATGTTTGCAGTCTGTTTTTAAAATCATAATTCTGTATCTGCAATTATTTTATCGAACAATTCTGGTAAATTATTAAAAGCATTTCGTGAAACTCGTTTTTTAATATTTTCTTCAAAATTAATTTTTTCTCGCTGATTAAAAAAGTTAATAATACCGTCAATCAAATCTTTTTGAGAATCGGGTTTAATTACATAACCTGTTTTGCCATCATCAACAAACTCAGCTAATCCGCCGACATTTGTAACCAGAACAGGTTTATAAAATCCATAAGCAAGATTTAATATTCCACTTTGCGTTGCACTTCTATAAGGAAGAACAACTAAATCCGAAGGCTGAAAGTACTTTGCAACTTCTTCATTCGGGATAAATTCATTTAACAGTTTTACACTGTTAACAAGGTTTAATGATTCAACTTTATCGCGATAATATTTTTCATCATCATAAAACTCACCGGCGGCAAGCAGCTTATAAGTGCTATCTCTCTTCACTAATTCTGCAAGAGCATCGATTAGTAAATCTAATCCTTTATACTTTCTAACATAACCAAAAAACAAAAGTAGTTTTGAATTTTCATCAAATCCAAAATCTTTTTTTGTGCTTGTAATCTTTTTCTGTTCATCAAAATTATAGCAATCATAAACTGGCAGTTCAGAACGATAAACTTTTCTATCATCAGCTACAAACTCCAAATCTTTCTCAACCTTTTCTGATAATGAAAGAAAGGCAGTAGCATTTGATAATCCAATTTTTGTTAAACTTTTATCGATAACATTTGCTTCGTGAGAAATAACATTTTCTGTAATAAATAAAATTTTATTCTTATACTTTGATTTAATTAGTTTTGATATTGCAAAATGGCAAAACGAAAAGAACGGATGCCACCAATCAAACACAACAAGATCAGCATTTTCATCTTTTATAAGCGAAGCAACTTTAAACCAATTAAATGGATTGATTGAATTCACTAATCTTTTGTTTGGTGCTTGTTTTATTGTTTTGCCGCTCTCATCAAACTGAGTTTTACCCGGGAAAAGTATTGATGGATAAAGTAACTTATAGTTATAAATTTTTACTTCAAACTTGTCTTTAAGTATATCATAAACGTGCGAAACAAAAAGCGAGTTTCCGCCTCTGTAAGGATATGCAGGACCAATTATAATAATCTTCTTCACAAATTATTCTGTTTGATTATAAATTTTACTAACGATGTGAAAATTACGGAAAGTCCAACTATTTATTGGAATAAAATCTTAAGAAATATTAATTCCTATCCTTAATTACATATTCTCTGTCATCTTTATTTTGATGAACAAGCATTTCACCTAGTAAACCAACGGAGAAAAACTGCACACCAACAATTATCAATAACATACCGAGAAATAACATTGGTCTATTGCTTAATGGTTTTCCGCTTAACCATTCAATAGATAAATAACCATTAACAACAAGACCGATTAAAAATGACAACGCACCAAAGAATCCGAAAAAGTGCATAGGACGTTTTACATATCTTCCAACAAATGTAACAGTGATGAGATCAATAAAACCTTTGAAGAATCTTGACATTCCAAATTTTGTTTTGCCGTATCTGCGTTTGTGGTGTTTAACAGGAATTTCTGTAACAGTAAATCCTTGCCACTTTGCTAAAACAGGAACGTAACGATGTAACTCACCATAAACATTTAGGTTTTGCACTACTTCTCTTCTGTAAGCTTTTAATCCGCAATTAAAATCGTGAATCTTTATTCCACTTATAATTCTTGTTGCAAGATTAAAAAATCGTGAAGAATATTTTTTTATAAACGGATCAAATCTTTCTTTCTTCCAGCCTGAACAAAGATCAAATCCTTCATCAAGTTTTTTTAGAAGATTTGGAATTTCGTGCGGATCATCCTGTAAATCAGCATCCATTGTAATGATAGCATCGCCGGTTGCGGCTTTAAATCCAACTTGCAAAGCTGCGGACTTACCATAATTTTTTCTAAAACTTATAAACTTTAATCTGTTATCTGTTTTTGCCGCATCTTTAATAATCTTTAAAGAACCATCGGTACTTCCGTCATCAACAAAAATAACTTCGTAAGGTTTATTAAGAGGTTTAATTGCTTTTCTAATTTCATTAATAAGTGGAAGAATTGATTCTTCTTCATTAAGAAGCGGAACTACTAAAGAGATTTTCTGGAAACTAACTCTTGTTGGTGGAGCTTGCTGTTCGCCAGGAGCTCTTTGTGGTTTGTAATATCGTTTTTTAGGATAATATCGTCTTCCACCTTTGTGGAATTTATTTTGTGATTGTCCTGATTCGCTTTTTTCTGTCTGAGCGGGTTTATTTTGTTCTGTATCTGCCACAAGTACCTTTGTTAATTTCACCTCAAAATTAACCGAATAATGACTTAAAAACAATTATAACAATCTGTGCTAAATTTTTTGTTGCTGTTCGTTGATTGAACATCTCCAAAAATTACATTAGTTTTAAGTTGTAATTATTGATTACTCGTTTTATAAAGGTGAGACC
>JBATOT010000030.1:0-17733 GCA_049291095.1 Ignavibacteriaceae bacterium
TTGCAGGAATCATATGTCGCCGAACAAAAAGCTGAAACCGCAAGATCTGAAAGAGAAAGATCTACACAGATTGCCAACATTATCATTCCAGCAGAAATTGCAAAACAAAGAGCTATAATTGAGGCTCAGGCGGAAGCAGAGAAAATCAGATTAAAAGCCAAAGGCGAAGCAGATGCAATTTTTGCAAAGATGGAAGCTGAAGCGAAAGGTTTATTTGAAATTCTAACCAAGCAAGCTGATGGATACGGTCAGGTTGTAAAAGCTGCTGGTGGCGACTCTACTAATGCTTTCCAATTGCTCTTGTTAGAAAAATTACCTGAATTAGTTAAAACACAGGTAGAGGCAATTAAGAATCTTAAAATTGATAAAATTACTGTTTGGGATTCCGGAATTGGAACAGAAAATAATGGGAACACAACAACTGCCAATTTTGTTTCTGGATTAATGAAATCTGTTCCACCTTTGAATGATCTGTTTAATATGGCAGGTTTAAATTTACCTTCTTATCTTAAAGGAGATGAGAATAAAAAAGACGATTCTAAAAGTGATAAGAAATAATTTAGGTTGATATCATATGAAAAAGTTTTTAAAGATAGGAATCCCGATTTTAATAATTATTCTCGCCGTTGTTTTCTGGTGGAGATATTATTTTGTTTTTGGTGAAGGCGTAAAAGCCGGAAACTTAAATTTTGTGGTAAAGAAAGGTTATGTTTTTAAAACCTGGGAAGGCAGATTGATCCAAGAAGGATTTAAAACACCAACACCAAATCAAATGCAGAGTAACGAGTTTGAGTTCAGTATTGCTGATGATAGCATCGCTCAAGTGCTCGAGCGGCATAGCGGAAAGTTTGTTGAGTTGCGATATAAAGAATATTTAAATGCAATTCCCTGGCGAGGCAATAGTAATTATATAGTTACAGAAATTTTAGAAGTAGAAAATCCTGCTAACCATGAAACTTTGCCGTATTGAGATTAAATAATAGATAATCTCAATTGCGTATTCCTAACATTATTAGTCGGTTTACTTCGGCTTGCGGAAATTATAAAAGCGAAATCAAAATGAAAATCATTTTAAATATGTTATTAATAATTGTAATCTCATTAACAATTATAAATTGCAGTTCTCAAAAACAAATCGAATTCAAACCTAAAGAGGTTTACAAATCCAGTGATTTAATTGTAACACAAATCGCAGAAAATTCTTTTGTACATACTTCATTTTTACAAACAAATGATTTTGGAAACGTTCCCTGCAATGGATTGATCGTTAGAAACAATAATGAAGCAATTATTTTCGATACACCAACCAATGATAAAAATTCGGAAGAGTTGATCAACTGGATAAAAGAAACTCTTAAGTGCAAAGTAAACGCAATTATACCGGGCCACTTCCACGATGATTGTTTGGGTGGACTAAAAGCATTTCACAATAATGATATTCCCTCTTACGCATATTTCAAAACGATTGAACTTGCAAAAGAAAACAATTTAGTTGTTCCCGAAAATGGGTTTAGAGATTCACTTACTTTAAAAGTCGGTGATGAGAATGTTATTGTAAAATTTTTCGGAGAAGGACACACAAGAGACAATATTGTTGGATATTTTCCAATTGAAAATGTTATGTTCGGAGGTTGTTTAATAAAAGAAATTAATGCAAGTAAAGGTTATTTAGGCGATGCTAACGTTGCGGATTGGTCAGCTACTGTAGAAAAAGTTAAAAAGGAATATCCTGATGTTAAAATTATTATTCCAGGTCACGGAGAATATGGAGACAAAAAGTTACTTGATTATACAATTAACTTGTTTAAGGCTCAATAAATAATTTGTCCATTCCCAAGAAAGCTAAACTCTAAATCCTCTTAAAAACTCTTCTGTGTTCATTCGCTTTTTCCCTTCTTGCTGGATTTAAAGAATCTTAATAGCATCTTTCCATAACCAACAGAGTACGTTTTTATTGTAGCTTAAAAGCTACAATAGATCAATTATTAAGCCTTATTGTAACATTTAAGCTACATTTTATTTGGATTTTTAATATACATTCTTATATTTGCGACTAAGAAGTTACATTGAATAAGGTTTTACTAAATAATAAACGCCTATGAACAACACAAAAAACTGGTCAGCAATGAGTGATCCTGCAATTGTACAAGAGATTTGCAGCAATATTAAACAACTAAGATTAAACAAAAATATTTCGCAAGAAGAGTTAGCAAATCATTCTGGTTTAAATAGAGTTACAATCAGCAGATTAGAAGCAGGGAGAGCTGCAACAATGTTAACAGTAATTCAAGTATTAAGAGCTTTGGATAAACTGGAAGTTCTTAATGCTTTTATAACTGAACCTGAAATCAGCCCGATTCAACAGTTGAAACAAAAAGAAAACCAACGACAAAAAGCTTCACCGAGGAAGAAATAAGAGAACTGATAAAATAATTTATGAATACAATAGCAAAAGTAAATATCTGGAATGAAATGGTAGGTGCCGTAGTGTGGGATGAATCAAAAGACTATGCAACTTTTGAGTTTGAAGAATCATTTATAAAAAAAGATATTGATATTGCGCCTTTAAGAATGCCGATTGCTGAAGCTAAAAATGGGAAAAGGATTTTCTCCTTTCCAAATCTGAATAAAGAAACTTACAAAGGTTTACCAGGAATGTTAGCTGATAGTTTGCCAGATAGATTTGGTAATCGTTTAATTGATGTTTGGTTAGCTCAGCAAGGAAGAAGTTCTGATTCATTTAATCCTGTTGAAAGACTATGCTACATTGGTAAGCGTGGAATGGGAGCATTAGAGTTTGAACCGATTTTAACTCCATTCGATCAATCATCAACACAATTAGAATTAAGCGAATTAGTTAAGCTTGCAAAAAATATTCTTGATGAGAGATATAACTTTAAAACTCACCTTAGTAAAAAAAATGAAAGTTCCCTTTTAGATATTTTACGCATTGGCACTTCTGCAGGCGGAGCCAGGGCTAAAGCAATAATTGCATACAATACTAAAACTAAAGATGTTCGTTCAGGACAAATTGATAATTTAGATAATTACGAATACTGGATAATAAAATTTGATGGCGTATCTGATAAGAAACTTGGAGATCCGCAAGGTTACGGAAGAATTGAGTATGCCTATTACTTAATGGCAAAAGAGTGTGGTGTTAAGATGAATGAGTGCAAAATATTATTTGAAGATAAGCATGCTCATTTTATGACAAAACGATTCGATAGAATAGATAATAATAAATTACATATGCAGACTTTATGTGCAATCGCTCATTATGATTATAATTATCCATCATCATATTCTTACGAACAGGCTTTCCAGGTTATAAGACAATTAAAACTTTCTTATGAAAACACAGAACAGCTTTTTTTAAGGATGGTATTTAATGTTATTGCAAGAAACCAGGATGATCATACAAAAAATATTTCTTTTCTTATGGATAAAAATGGTAAATGGTCATTAGCTCCGGCTTACGATGTTACCTTTGCTTATGATCCAAAAAACAAATGGATGAAATCACATCAGATGAGTATAAATGGGAAATTTGATGATATAGACAGAAATGATATAATTACTTTAGCAAAGAATATGAATATCAAAAAGGCTAGTCAGAAAATTGATACTATTATTGATGTAGTTGCGAGATGGAAAGATTTTGCGAAAGAAGCTAAGGTTACAGCAGAACAAATTAAATTAATTCAATCAACACTATTGTTAAAAATCTAGATAAAATATATTACTTAAAACTAAATCCTCTTAAAAACTCTTCTGTGTTCATTCGCTTTTTACCTTCCTGCTGGATTTCGAGAATACGCAAAGCGTCAATTCCACAGCCAATAAGTAATTCAGTATTTGTTTGGCGAAATTCAGCAGGTTTTAAATTTAATTCTTTAACAACTTCAGATTTATATATCTTCATAACTTTTTTGTTGTGCAAAAAGTAAGCAACAGGATGTGGGGATAATCCTCTTACAAGATTATGAATTTCTTTGGCTGGTTTATTCCAATCAATTAAACAGGTTTCTTTTGTGATCTTTGGTGCTGGCGAAGCAAGTGAATCATTTTGCTGCTGTAATTCGAAATTACCAGATTCAATTAAATTAACAGTCTGTAAAACTATTTCAGCACCAATCAAACTCATTCTATCGTGTAAAGATTCAAAATTATCATCAGGATTAATTTTAATTTTTTTCTGTAAGTAGATATTTCCGGTATCAACTTTTTCTGCGAGTTTAAATGTTGTTAAGCCAGTTTCAGTATCACCATTGATTAATGCCCATTGTATTGGTGCTGCACCACGATACTTTGGAAGATATGAACCATGTAAATTAAAAGAACCGGACTTTGGAATTTCAAAGACTTCTTTGGGAAGTATTCTAAATGCAACAACAACAAATAAATCTGGATTGAGACTTTTCATTTGCTCAACAAATTCAAAATTACCTTTTAGTTTTTCTGGCTGGTAAACTGGAATGCTGTTCTCAATTGCGAATTGCTTAACTGCAGTAAAAGTAACTTTTTGTCCTCTTCCCCTTTCTTTATCCGGTGTAGTTACAACTGCAAGAATTTCATGATTATTTTCAATAAGGATTTTTAAAGAAGGGATCGCAAAATCAGGAGTGCCCATAAAAACAATTTTCATCACTCACCTAAAACTAATTTACAATAATTGGTAATCTGAAGAAGAACTTATTGGATATGAAACTTCAATTTTTCTTTTTTTAATCTTACTTAAAGATTTTTTTAATTTCTTTTTTGTTTCCTCATCAACAAGATCAGTAAACAAAATTCCTTGTAAATGATCAAATTCATGCTGCATAACACGAGCTAATAATCCATCAGCCTCAATAGTGTGTTTATTAAAATCAGTATCATAGAATTCTATTGTTATTTTTTTTGGTCGCTTTACTTCTTCATGCTGATCAGGAATACTTAAACATCCTTCTTCATAAACGCTAAGTTCTTCGGATTTTGCAATAATTTTAGGATTTATAAGAGCAATTGGTTTACTATCTTCATATCCTTCAACCATTGAAATATCTACGACAAAAATTTGTTTATTTAAACCGACCTGATTTGCTGCAAGTCCGATACCGTTAGCATTATGCATTGTTTCAAACATATCAGTAATCAAGCGTATAATCTCATTATTGATTGTACTTACTCTTGCTACTTTTTTTCTAAGAATTTTATCACCACAAACAGTGATGGGTAAAATTGCCATCGATCCTTTATCCTTAAAGTTTTTTTTGATTGTTGTAAAGATAATTAAAGCAATTTCTATAGAAAAGAGATTTATAAAATGCTAAATGTTCAATGCTCATTTTCCAATGAAACAAATTTATGAAACAATTCATTCAGCATTTATCACTGAACATTAATCATTAAACAAAAAGTTTTCCATCTTTCATAACCATTTTGGAATCCATCCAAACAGTAGGTTTTTTTACAACACCGTCAAGATGAATTGGAACGTTTACACTTCCACCCATTGAAACATTATTTCCAAGTGCGATATGAATTGTGCCCATTACTTTTTCATCTTCAAGTAAAACTCCGCTAAGTTTTGCAGAATCATTTGTTCCGATTCCAAACTCAGCAATATTTCTTGCATCTTTACCAACTTTATCCAACATAACTTTTAATTTTTTTGCAAGAACTCCTCCTGTAATTTTGGTTGCGAATCCATTTTCAACTTCAATTTTAATGTTTGCATTTTTCATCAAGCCTAAGCCAGCCATTGATCCATCTACCACAAAAACTCCATTTGAAGTGCCTTCAACAGGCGCTAAAAAAGCTTCGCCTGTGGGAAGATTGCCACTTTCTCCTTTTGCATGAAATAATCCTTTACTTGCATATGCTTTTCGACCAGCAATAGAAAAAGTAATATCTGTTCCTGCCGGTGCAGTTACTCTAATTTCTTTTCCAGTTTCTAAAATCTTTTGAAGTCTTACAGTAAGAGCTGAGATTTTTTTATAATCCGCATTCATTCCACGAATCATAACTTCTTTTGTTATTCCCGGAAATGTTGCAATGCGAATACCATTTGCAGAAGCATTTCTTCTTGCATCTGTATGGGTTAAAGATTTTGCTGTTGGACAAAAAACTACATCAAACTTTTGCATTAGTTCTGAAATTTCATCAGAAGGTTCTTCACCATTTATTTTTCCTGATTTCATTTCAACAAGTAATGATTGATAGCCCAATCTAATTGCATTCTCGTGAAGTGATAATCCAATTTCTCTTTTTAATTCATCCGTGATTACAAGAATTTTTTCATTCTTTTTTGCACCCATACAATCGCGAATGGCAATTGTAGAAGCCGAATCAAGCTTTGTAAGTTTTTTCATAATCTCCTCTGATTAAAGTGGAAAACCTAAATTGAGTTGAACAACAGCGTTAAATCCGCCAGAGTCAATAAATTTTTCAGAATTCATAGAAGTAGTTGCGTCATAGATAAGTTCAACACCATCGTCACTAATCATTTTTTCGATTGAAATATATGTATAGCCAGCAACTCCTTCAATGCTGATATAATTTTTTACTATGTCAAAAATAAATCCGGTGCCTACAGAATATCCAATCTCAGTTTTTTCATTATCATATTTTACTATCGAAGTACCTTGTGATGAATTTGTTGTCTCAGTAAATCGTGCACTATTTATAAGTATACTTCCATCTATTATCTTCCAGCTAAGATTATTAAATAAAGGGATACCAAGATCAACACCAATTCCCCAGCTTTTTATCTTGAGATCATATTCATAATCAATTCCAAACGCAGTTTGAAAAACAAGAGCACTGTGCTCCTCATGAGATTGCTGATAATAACCCTTAGCTGTAATAAAAAAGTTAGTAAGATTAGCTCGAAAGAAATTAACGCCAACTCTGTAGCCTGTAGCTTTACTAAACTCACTCATACTATTTTCTAAATATTCTGAACGAGTGTTATTAAAGTTAGTAACATACTGGTTTAATCCGGTAGGTTTGTATTGTTGATAATTATAACCACCGAATCCACCTACAAATCCTAAACAACCAAAACCAAATGATTGGGCTGATGAAACCGACGAATAGATTATCAGAAGAAAAAAAATATTTTTAAATAGTATAAGCATTCAAACCATTATTGAAAAATTGGTATTGCAATATTTAAATGAGCAAATGCAAAAAATCCACCGCCGTCAATAAAATTATCCATCAACTCACCGCTATTTTCATTTTGCGATAAATATTGACCACCTGATTCAAATTGCATTTCGTCTATTGTAAAGTAAGAATATCCCACGTTTGCTTCAAGAGAAACGTATGGAGGAAAAGGATAATAAACGATACCTGTACTAATTTGTCCCCCAATATTTGCCTCTGGATTCTTTAAAACTTGTTCTGTAGAAGGATTTGTACCTTCTGTATATTTATTTACAAGCTTCGCTTTATTCCAGTTTATTTTAACATCAGCTATTTTAAAATCAAAACTATTACTTAAAATATAGGAAAAAGACATACCGATCCCATAAGAGAAAAGAGTTAATGCATATTCCCGTTTAGCCGAAATATTATTTGTTAAAGTTGCAGTAGCATCATGTTTTTCTTGAGTTTGCTGATAAAATATATTGAATCCATATAATATATTATCATCTTGAATTTGAAGTACATTTGCACCGACTCTCCATCCCTGTGCCATACCAAACTCATCCATTTGCTTTGTTAACAAAGGACGGTTTTGATTATAAACTTTTATATAATCATTAAAACCTGTTGCAGAAAACTGCTGCACACCATAACCGCCATAAATCCCTGATTCAAGAAGCATTCCGCCTATCATATCCAATCCACAGCAAGCAGATTGAGCATGATTAAATGATGAATTAAAGAACATCACGAACACAAAAAAAACAATAGAAATTTTTTTCATTTTTTCTCCATTGATGAATTGATATTCATCCCCTGTAACATTTAACTAAATTTATTTTTTCATTCCTTGCTCAAGTCCATGTCCATTTGGTCCTGATTCAGATTTTCTGAGTAAGAATGCAAAAGTCAATCCCAAAAATCCGAGTGTAGAAAAGATCCACATTCCTAGATTATATCCGCCAGGATTTGAAGCACTGGCACCAGAAAAATCGTTTGCATATCCGATAAGCAAGTTGAATCCAAACAACCCGATATTTTGAATCATTGTCATCAATCCATAAGCTGTTCCGAGTTTTGATGAATCAACAATAAGTGCAACGGAAGGCCACATAACTGCCGGAACTAATGAAAATGCGATTCCCATCATTGCAATTGGAACTATTAAATAGTATGGAATTTCAGAATGTATATCTAAAAAGTTGATATGAATACCAAGTGAACCTTGAAGTCCAATAGGGGTTGCTAAATCAATTTGATAAGCCATAATTAAATAAACCGGAATTATTAATAGTGACCCTATCATCATAAGTAATGATCTTTTTCCTATCTTATCTGAAAGTAAACCAAATAAAGGCGTAAATATCATTGCTGTAAGAGTCAATATACTAGAGAGATTTCCACCAACACTAGCAGATGTTCCGTGTGCTTCTTGAAAGAATTTTACGGCAAAAGTTTGGAAGGGAAACATCGCAGAATAAAAGGTTACGCAAAGTGCAGTGATGTACCAAAAGGATTTTGAAAATGATTCTGGTTTTAAAAACAAGACTAACCAGGCTAATATAAAAGTAATTAAAAATAACGACCATTGATCGCTATAGTTAAGCACTAAAATGGATATAGCTATTAATATAAATGCTAGATAAATCCATCTTTTCTTATTTTTTACATGTAATATTTCAGAGAGTTTGATCTCATCTTGTTGTCCATCTTGTACCATCGAGTAGTGAATCGAAGTATACTGATCTAAAAAATAGTAAATTAAAATACATATAAATGCAAAAACACCACCAGCAATTGAAATGAATAGTGGTGTTTGCCATGAATCAAAAAAAGATGAACCCCAAGTAGCAGAGTTTAAAGCCATAAATGATCCAGCTCTAGCAATCGTCAGATTAAGACCGAAAGCTAAAGAGAGCTGTTTACCTTTAAACCATCTAGCAACAATCGTTGTAATTGCTACTATCATTGATTCAGCACCTAATCCAAAAATAAATCTACCAGTTGCCATCAATGCAATGTTTCCTGAAAGTGCTGTTATTATAGAACCAATCATTATTAAAAATGTAAAAATGAGAACAGATTTTCTGGTTCCGATACGATCAATGATTAAACCACCGACTAAAACCATAATAATGTTTGGGAAACTATACATTGCATTTAGCAGCCCAATGTTCTGGTCCGAAAATCCTAATTGTGATTTCAATAAATATGCTAAAGGACTTATACTGTCGTAAATATAATAGTTACCAAACATTGCTAAGCTAATTAACAATAATGCGCTCCATCTTAAAAACGATGATGGCTGAGGTTTTTGATTTAAAGTTTCTTCCATATTTTTTTCTCTGCTTTTTTCAATCACTAATTTATCGTGATTGGTTTACTTGGAAAGTTATGCTGGAAACAACATAACATTTTAATTAACCTGCATAAAATAAAAAAAGCAGGTACCTTTATAAAGGTATCTGCTTTAATTGTAAATACGACAAATATCCTATTTAACTGGGATATTACTTAATACAGTTTTAAGTTGACTATAAAATTCCGGCACTGTAGATATTTGCAATTTTTCTGCTGGTGAATGTACATCACGCATTGTTGGACCAAAAGAAATCATATCCATATCCGGATATTTTTCTTTTATAATTCCACATTCAAGTCCAGCATGAATTGCTGTAACTTCTGGTTCTTTACCATACATTCTTGTAAAAGTTGATTTGAAAACCTTTAGAATATCTGAATGAATATCAGGCGCCCAACCAGGATATCCATCGCCATAAGTTATTTCGGCACCTGCAAGTTTTAATACAGCTGATACCATATTTGTTATATCAACATTCTCTGATGCAACAGGGCTACGTTGACTTGTAACAATGTTGATATTCCTTCCTTTGGTTTCTACAACAGCAAGATTAGTTGATGTCTCAACTAACCCAGGAATATCGTTTGACATTTTTATTACGCCATGAGGAATCGCATACAAAGCATTTAATAAATGTTTTTGTGTTTTTTCATCAATCAATTTTTCAGGAGTTGAATGTTTTTCCATAGAAACCATTAAATCAGGTTCAACAGAAATATACTCCGCTTTTACCGTATCATTATATTTTGCAACAAATTTTTTCAATTTCTTTTCATCATTCTTTGGAACAAGAACAACTGCAAATGCTTCACGTGGTATAGCGTTGTGTTTATTTCCGCCGTTTATCTCTGCAAGCCTAATATTATTATCTTGAGAATAAATCCAGATAGCTCTGTTAAGAATTTTTACAGCATTACCTCTTCCAACATGAATTTCAAGGCCAGAGTGTCCGCCTTTTAGTCCAGCAACTTTTAATTCAAATGTTGAATAGTTTCTTGGAGATTTTTCTAACTTAGATTTAAATGTTGCAGCAGTATTTTTTCCACCTGAACATCCGATAAATATTGTGCCTAGATCTTCAGAATCCATATTGATAAGAATATCAGCTTTAAGCCAGTTCTTCTTTAAACTTGATGCACCTGTCAAACCAGTTTCTTCATCAAGAGTAAATAAACACTCTAGCGGTCCGTGTTCAACATCTTTGGCTTCAAGAACTGCAAGAGCACAAGCAACACCGATACCATTATCAGCACCAAGCGTCGTTCCTTTAGCTTTTACCCAATCTCCATCTATATATGGATAAATAGGATCGTTATCAAAATCATGTTCAACATCTCTGTTCTTTTCACAAACCATATCAATGTGTCCCTGAAGCACAACAGTTTTCAGATTTTCTTTTCCTGGAGTTGCTGGTTTGCGAATTACAATATTTCCAAACTTATCCTTTTCAACTTGTAATCCTAACCGCTTACCAACTGATACAACATACTCAGCAATCTTTTCTTCCTTTTTAGATGGGCGAGGATACTTACAAATTTCTTCGAAGTGATACCAAACTAACTCCGGTTTTAAATGACCTAATACTGATCCCATAATAAATCTCCTTTTATTTTAATTCTTTAAATGAAATAAATCCTTGTGTATATAACTGAAATATAAATTTTGTAATTCTTTCTTCTTCTTGTTGAAGTTCATCACCAAAATTTTTCTTAACATCTTTAATAATGTGATCTACTTTTAATTTGCCATTAATTTTTTCCCAAACGGCAGAACCAAATTTATCAAGTTTAACTTTAAAGTGATCACTTTTAAGTCTTGGTGAAAACAATTTAACTGCAATTTTATTTTTAAACTTAGGTATTATAACAGTAACTAACTCATCATCATTTTTTTCATCCGAATAAATTTTGAATGGTGTCATTTCAAGAGTGTTAGCACTCTTTAATATTTTTTTTCGTTCGTTAAATGATAATGACATAAAGCTATAGAACTTGCCTTAAAAAAATCAATGTCACACTGAGCGAAGTCGAAGTGTGACACTTAATTGAAATAAATTGCTAACGATCATCTTTCGACTTCGCTCAAGATGACTTTAGAATATTACAAACAAATAACTGTGTCTTGTAAAAGACACAATTCAAAACATTACATTGATACTTGTGGTGGTGCCGGATCATCAGGTTTACCAGCATTTTTAACCGGAATCTGAACAAGCAACCACGCAATTATCGCAAAAACAATTAAACTAATAATAAATGATGGATTTGCAGAGATTTCAAATAAATCTATTTCAGCAAACTTAAGACCCGCAAATAGAAGCCCAATGAGCGCCTCACCTGCAATCAATCCTGCCGCAAGCAATACTCCATTATTTTCTACTCTTGATTTCTGTGCATCATTAAAACCTTTTTTAGCATTAACTCGCTCAACAATTCCTTTAATCATACCACCAATAAAAATTGCAAATGTGGTACCTAAAGGAAGATACATTCCAACACTAACAAGCATTGGACTTTTTACATTCATCATAATAAAAGCCACACCCATCAACATCCCAACAAAAATTAAAATCCATTCCATGTCACCAGCAACAATTCCTTTTGAAAGGATTGCCATTAAGCTTGCTTGAGGAGCCGGAAGTGCATCACCTCCGAAGCCTGTTCCGCCAGACTTAATATCGCCTTCGTGCAATACTAAAAGTGGAATAAACATTATTGCAGCAGAAACAACTACACCTATTATATCACCGACTTGCATCTTCCAGGGAGTACCACCAAGAAAATGTCCGGCTTTTAAATCCTGTAACATTTCACCAGCTACAGCAGCGGCTACGCAAACAACAGCAGCAACACCAAGAACAGCGGCAACACCTTGCATACCTTTCATTCCTAGTGCAACCATAAGAATTGCAGCTACTACCAATGTAGATAATGTTAATCCGCTTATTGGATTATTGCTTGATCCTATAATTCCAACTAAATAACCGGAAACCGCAGCAAAGAAAAATCCTGCAATTATCATTACAATAGTTGCAACTAAAGCCGCAACAACATTTTGTGCAAAGTAATTGTAAATAAAAAATGTAGCAACAGCAGTAGAAAAAATTCCAATCATAATCCATTTAAAGCTAATATCTTTTTCGGTTCTAATTTCACTATGCTCACCAGATGCGGCTTTTTTTACATCACCAATTGAACGGGCAATACCTGTAGCAAGACTTTTTCGCATTTTAAATAATGTAAATCCTGCACCTACCAGCATTCCACCTATAGCGATTGGTCTTACATAATCTTTCCAAACCTGAACCATTGTATCTGCCCAGCTAAAATCCGCTGGTAATTCCTGACCATAATATTTAAAGTAAGCAATCATGGGAGTTAACAATCCCCATGCAAGCACACCGCCAGAAAAGTTTAGCGCTGCCAATCGTGGACCAATAATATATCCAACTCCCATGTAAGCAGGACTTACATCAGGGGATTTGAAAAGTAAGCTACCTTTGCCAAGTGGAATTAATTTATCCCACGAAGTTGCAAATAATTTGAATTGACCTAAAGATTGAATCAAGGCACCAATACCCATTGCGCTAAATAAAAATTTTGAACCGCCGCCGCCGTGTCTTCCGGCTTTATGAATTTCTGCAGCAGCTACTGATTCCGGAAAAGGTAATTCAACATCTTCAACCATTACTCTTCTGAGTAAAGCAACAAACATAATTCCAAGAATACCGCCTGCAACCATAATTGCAGCAGATATCATATAATTTCCTGGAGTAAAGAAAGGGTTCCAGATTCCTGCAATAAAAAATGCAGGTAATGTAAAGATAGCTCCAGCAGCAATTGATTCACCAATTGAACCAACTGTTCTCGTAAAGTTTTCTTCTAAGATTGTACCTTTCATTAATTTGATTAAAGCCATTCCAATAACCGCTGCGGGATATGTTGCAGCGATTGTCATTCCGGCTTTTAGTCCTAAGTAAGCATTAGCAGCACCAAGTACAACAGCAAGTACCAACCCGATAATTAATGCACGGATTGTAAATTCTGCCATATTGGTTTCAGGTGAGACAAAGGGAACAAATTTTTTTTGCTCTGCCATTTTTTTTCTCCTATTACTGAGCAATTATTATTGTGGTTAGAGCCACACGTCCTCTAAAAATAGTGGGCTAAATTTAAGCAGGAAAGTGTATCATTCTCAACACTTTTTTGTTTTATTTTTGGTATTAAAATATTATAAAATCAACTCATAAATTGATATTTACTTTTTAGGCAGTAAGATCGTAACCTTAGTCCCTTCACCTTCTGCACTTTCGATATTTAGTTTTCCACCTAAAAGTTCAACATACTTTTTTGTGATTGTCAAACCAAGTCCCATTCCTTCATATCTTCTGTTAAGTCCTTCACTGCCCTGTCTGAATGGCTCAAAGATCTGATCAATATTTTCCTGGGGAATTCCTATACCTGTATCCACAACTTTTATCAAAGCCTGATCTGATGTTTCACTAAGCTGAACACTAACTTCTCCTTTTTCAGTGTACTTAATAGAATTATCAATAACATTACACAATACTTTATGAATTATAGTCACATCAGAATGAATAAGAATTTTTGGCTGTTCAAATGTTGCATCAAATTTAATTCCCTTTTTATTTGCAGCATCCGCAAAAGCATATTTACATTCCTGAATCATCGTTACCAGATCAAAACTATTAAATTTTAATAGCAATTTTTGAGATTCAATTTTTGAAAGATCGAGTATTGAATTTAGTGTTTCATTTAATCTTTTACTGCTTTTATGAATAATTTTAGCCATCTCACGATGATTTTTATTATCCATCTCAGATAAAAGTAATTCTGAAAATCCTATAATTCCGCTCATTGGGGTATTTAGTTCGTGACTCATATTGGCGAGAAATGTAGTCTTCAACCTATCCATTTCTTCAGCTCTATCTTTTGCAAGTATTAAATCTAATTCAAGTTTTTTACGCTCGGTATTGTCACGAATTATGGCCAATAATATTTCTTCATCAGCTTGCTTTATGAGTTTTGCACTTATCTCAACAGGAACAATTGTTCCATTCTTTCTACGCTGATTTGTTTCGTATAAAATTCCTTCAGGATTGTTAACAGATGAAAATATAACTTTAATATCTTTATTTCTATCTTGACTTAAATGCAGCAAATCCATTCCAATTAATTCTTTTTGATTATAACCGTATAAATCAAACGCTTTTTGATTTGCTTCAAGAATAATTCCATTTTTATCAATACTTAAAATTACATCGTTGGCATATTTTGTTAGCGAAGTGTATCTCTCACTTAACGCATCTTTTTCTTTTCTAAGCGTTAAAGTTTTTGTTAAAAAATGTAATCGACTTCTTTTCCATATTGCGTATGTTATACTCGCAGAAAGTACAATCAACAATACAGATACGATTGAAACTAGTAGTGCAGCATTTTTTGTTGATTGAGTAACTTTATCCTGATTGATTTTTGCAAGTAAAATCCAATCGGTATTTGGTATATCATTTATTGAAGCAAATATTTTTGATCCTTTAAATTTTGCGTCCTTAAAAAATTCTTTGCCTCTTATAAAAGATTCAAGTTCATTTTTATCACTTTTACTTATTGGGATTGTTCTGATCTTATACTCGCCATTTTCCTCAATATCTCTTAGAATAAAACCAAGATCACTTTGTTTTTTAAGTAAGATATATTCAACATCATCAGTCTCTTGCTTGGTGTAAGTAATGATTGGATGCAGATACTCATAAAAAGAAACTTCTGTCCATATGTATCCGATGATTATATTTGATATTTTTACCGGTGTTATTATTGCTTGAATAAGATTTTTGTTTTCACCAAAATAAAGATTTGATAGATCTGATGTTTCTTTTTGCAATAGAACGGTTAGCTCGTGTTTAAGAAAATTATTGTAAATACTTTTCGTGCTGTCGGTTGAATAAAGCAGATCAGCTTTTTTATTGAATATATTTATGCTTACGAACTCAAAATCATTTTTGATCTCATTAGACCACGAACTTACCCTTTGTTGTAAATCTTTGGATCCTTTACCTGCAAATAAATTTTTTAAATCTAACTCAACATTTGGAAGCAAAAGAAATGATTGAATTGCTCGCTTTCTCTGAGCCTGTTCCTTCTCAATCTGAGCAAGTTTAATTTCTTTAATGGTTGCAACGTGTCTATAAAGTTCATCTTCAATAGCATTTTTTCTATCCAGGTAATATAGAAAACCAGCCACAGATATCGTGATTGCAACTACAATAAAGTAGATTAAATACTTAAACGGAAACCTATCTTCTGTAATGTTATTCATTTTATATTATATCCAATAATTACAATTAAACTTAAAACTTTAATTTTCTTATTCCAATATGGCAAATGGCAAAATCATATTTTATGGGATCTCTTGAATCAAACTTTCTCAGGTTACGAGTTATCTCTTCAGCCATTTTCCAATCTGCATTTTTTCGGTTTGTTAACTTTAGATCTCTGCTTATTCTGGCTATATGAGTATCAACAGGTATAACAAGTTTAGAAGTCGGAATTTCTTTCCACCAGCCAAAATCGAGTTCATCTTTTCTAACCATCCAGCGGAGAAACAAATTCATTCGTTTGCAGGCACTTCCCTTTTCCGGTAAAGGAAACATAAATTTTATGCCAGCAGAGCCTTCTCCAAATGTTTCAATAAACGAGTTTATAAAGTGATTTGAAAAGTTTGATATTCCGTTTTTTACATTTTCATCAGAAATATTGTAACCTTGTAAGAATATTTGCTTTATAGATTTATGCTTTTTAATCTCTTTGTTCAGGATAATAAACAGTTTTAATATATCATCTTCAGTATAAAAACGATGTTTAATTCCAAAGATTTTTTTTGAGTCTTTACCTAAAGAAATATTTTTGATGAATGAATAAGGATTTCCTTCAAACACAACTATAAATTTCTTCAATGTATTTTCAATCTGTTTAACATTACCATATGCAAAGATTGAAGCGATCAATCCAACGACTTCAATATCTTTTTCATCTTTAAACATATGAAGAAACTGAAGTGGATCAGGTTCAAGTTTTGTTCTATCAAAAGATTTGTAATGTTTATCTAGGTTTTGTTTAAGGTTCATCTTTATCAAATATTTTCTTCACAATAATAACACTGATTTAATACCCTAAAAAACTCAAAAAGTAGTTTGAAATAGCTTTTATAAAAAGTTAGAATGGCTTGTGAAACCCAATCAACCAATCACGGGAGGTCCAAATGTCATTCTTTACAAAATTTTTTGTGTTACTTTTAATTTCCTTTCCCTTATTTGCTGGTGGCGGAAGCATTAAAGGAAAAGTTACAGACAAAGCTACAACAGAAGCTTTAATCGGAGCTAATGTTGTGATCCAATCTTTACAAACTGGTGCAGCAACAGATATTGATGGATTATATGAAATCAAAAACATTCCCGCAGGAACTTATACAATCAAAGCATCCTACGTTGGATATGAATCCTTTGAACACAAAGATGTAGTTTTAAAAAACTTTCAAGTAGTTGAATTAAACTTTGAACTTGAAAGTGATTTCATACTTCAAGAAATAGTTGTTGTTGACAAAAAATATTTTGAACAAAAATCAACTAACACTTGTAAAGTAATTAGTTCTGATGAAATTAAAAATTTACCGGTAAGAGGGATAGACAATTTAATTCCTCTCCAATCGGGAGTTGTTGTTCAAGATAAAAATATTTTTGTGAGGGGCGCAAGAAGCGATGAAACCGGTTACTATGTTGAAGGAGTTCCTGTACAAGTAGCAGGATATGAGGCGTGCTACAGCTACATAAAACCTAACACGGAAGAATATGAAAAAGTTGATGAGAATGTATTTAAAGAATCATTTAAAACTCCGCTTTCAACTTTTGCAGTTGATGTTGATGCTGCATCATATACAAACGTTAGAAGATATTTAACTGCAATGCAGATTCCACCAAAAGATGCTGTGCGTGTTGAAGAATTTATAAATTACTTTGATTATGATTATCCATCACCAGAAAATGAGCCGGTAAAAATTTACACTGAGCTTTCTAAATGTCCATGGAATAAAGATAATCTACTTGTTCACATTGGAATAAAAGGGAAAGAATTAAAACGCGATCAGGCTGGACCAAGCAATTTAGTTTTTCTGATTGATGTATCAGGTTCAATGCAGCCTGAAAATAAATTGCCATTACT